>CAUWLU010000145.1:0-1710 GCA_963559705.1 uncultured Acutalibacter sp. | reverse complement strand
TAGTCCCCAAAGCCAGATAATTATGGCTATAACACTTAATAGTCGCGAGCTTATCCATATTATTGATGGGTTAGATACCGATAAATATCATAAGCTGGAGATTGCAGATAAAGCATTTAAACGATTTGAAAAAATGGGCTCGAAGGGAGTGTCAAATCAATTGACTGGAAGGGGCATCTAACCCGTTCGCCCCTTCCAAAAAACGTGACCGATTTTATTGTCGGTCGCATTTTTGCGTGTTTATACAGGGATCAAGGTGGATTTGTCCGATTCGTTATAGGGCGGGTCGCCTTTTTGCATCTACCGGCAAAAAATGAAGAAAGGATATGGAAAATAGGAATGAATGGACTGAAAAATTGGCTTCACAAGCGCAAAAAACAAGTCATAACCAGCGGGGTTATTTTGGCGGTTATTCTCTGTGTGGGAATTGCTGTGGCTTTCATGCTCGGCGGCAGGGATGGAGTGCGTGGACCTGAAAAGGGCCAGGTGGAAATTGATTTTTCTGTTGAGGATTTAGCCGGCATTGTCACGGGACTAGAGGAAGAGACATATGTATTGGCCGGAAGCACATTGGATCTACTATCCCTTCTGTCTTATGATGACGCTATTGTGATAAAGGCAACTGCTGATGAACTGGACTTATCTGTCGCTGCCAATTTGGAGGCAAAGTATACCTTTACTGTAAACGCAAAAGCACTGTGTGCACTTCTTGGGAGAGAGTTTCCGGAAAACGGTATGGCAGAAAGTGTGATCGTTGCTTCCAAAAAGATTATAGTGGTAGATCCGTCTACTGCCCAGAGTTTGGAAGATGCTGGCACCGCTGTTTACCGCGGTACGGAAGCCGCAGGAGCAATCCCCAATGATGAAACCACTACGTCGGGGCATGCACCAACTCCTGGTTCGAGTCAAAATTCCACAACAAGTTCAGAAGCTGCCGGGAATGGCGGGAATATTGGCCAAGGGACACCTGAAACTGGCAATGGTTCACAGGGCCCGTCGAGCCAAACGGGAAATGGGGCAGCACCGCATGTCCATACATGGGTGTATGTAAGCCCTGAGAACAGTTGGCACATGGAGTATGGAGCGGAGTGCCGCATGCATGGATACAATGGGGAAGAGCCAATGTTCTTTCGTTCCCAAAATGACCTGTTTCTCCACCATGCGGCGGATGGGTGCACCTCCAGTTGGGGGACTGGCTTTAAAGGCTTGGCATATCGGTATTGCTCGGGGTGTGGAGAAGAAGTGGTCACAGGACATGTTCATGACTTTGGCACAATCGCAAAAGAAGTTTACTTTGAAAAAGTGGTGTGCGAATGCGGGATGTCCTTCAGCGCTGGCAAAGATTATACTGCGCTGGAATCATGGAATACCCATGTGGAAATCTATACGAGCAATGGGGCGCCAAGAGAAGAGCATGACAGCTATCAGACCGTCAAAACCAGTGTGACACGGTATGAAGCCACCAAAGCCTGTTCCTGCGGTTGGCGTCCAGTCGACAATAGACCGGTGTATTAGGCTGGGCCAACTTGTGTCGCCCTTGAGACCGGCAATAAAGCGTTTGAGTGGGGGCCACGCAAAAATAGGAGTCAACTGTTTCGCGACCCTCTGCGAATTTTTTTGTAGAGAAGACCATGAATTGTTGGCTTTTGGGCGTTTGGCAGCCCCTTAGAGGTGGCATTCAAGCTGTTTTCTCTCTTTCAACCCTGCGGT
>CAUWLU010000144.1:0-2126 GCA_963559705.1 uncultured Acutalibacter sp. | reverse complement strand
ATAATCCAGTCATCCGATACGGAGTAGTCATGCCCCGCAACAACAGTAAAAAATTCGAAGCCTAAATCATGCTCCATTTTTACCAACTCTTTTGCCCGTTCCCTGAAATATTCAAGGCCCCGGCTAGAATCATACCGATCAAACATCAGTGGCTGATGCCAACTGCCGTTATCGATTGTTAGCTCCGGGTCATGAGTCATACCTAAACTTTTCCCATAAGCGATGGCGCTCGCCACAATGCTGTTGATCTCTGCTTGAGTAAACCGCTCCGCCGGTGGCTGAGGCTCCGGTTCAGGTTCTGGCTCTGGCTGGGGTTGAGGCGCCGGAGCTGGGGTATGGGACTGACTTGAAGTGCTATTACTGCTTTGGTTGGTGTTGCCAGTGGAACTTCCGGTCCCGCCCCCTCCACCAGAGCCGCCGCTGCTCTGCTGCCCCTCGGTTGAAGAGGTGGGTCCACCCAGATCGTTTCCGTCCTGACTATCAGTGCTCTCTGCCTGATTTGTTCCCTCCTCTTCTTTTTGATCTTCTTCAGACACGACCACCTTGATCGAGTCCTTAGTCAGCAGCTTACCGTCCGCATCATCCACCTGGATCGTCAGGTCAGTTTCGCCAGCGGCCATACCGGTAACAGTGCCCTTGCCAGCATCCACTGTTGCAATCCCCTCATCCCCGATATCCCAGTTTACCTCTGCCCCTTCCGGCGCATTGGACACTGCCACATCGAGTGTGCGGGTCTCCCCTACCTTGACAGCCAGCCGAGCGACATCGGCTTGTATCTCTACTGGCTCTGCTTTTGGGGAGCCACAGCCCACCAGGGCAGTAGCCATCAGACACAATGCGGTCACTACTGCTACTAACTTCTTCATTCGAAATCCCTCCTGCTTGTATACGCCCGCACTTCTTGCGGACTTTGAGCCCTATCTTTCTATGGGGTTACCCCCCGATTGCTTTTCCCAGCCCATGCGCCAGAACAACTACACGGACTAAAACTATTATGGAGATTATCAAATCGTGTGTGGGTCAATCACCCTTTCTCCTAATGGGGGCTCTTGCCTATCAACAAAATCAATCTTTTCTGGTGGGGCATCTGTTGGAAACGGCACCTCATCCAACATCTGCTTTTGAAAATCAAAGCCCATCTCTGGTAACGATTGCTTCTTCTCCGCTTCTTGTTGTGCCTCTAAAGGCTTACGAGAAGCAAAGTACACCTCTTTGAGTAATACTTGAAGCATGGACTTTACAGTGTTGGTATTCTTATCCAAATACTTGACTTGCTCTATTCTTCCGTTCACTACAATCAAGTCGCCCTTACGGATATACTTTGCAAAAAATTCGGCTCTTTTTCTCCATGCCTTGATAGATATAAAGTCTACCGGTCGCTTTCGGTTCTGACCATCTCCTGTGTAGTAATCACGATCAACCGCAATAGCCGTCAACAAATAAGCGTCCCCTGTACTGGTATACCGCAGTTCCGGGTCTTGCGTAACTCGCCCCATTAAATGCGCTTCATTCAGCAATTCATCATCCCCTTTTCAGGGGGTGGCAATATTGCCACCCTACTCTTCTTTTTTCATAATAGCCAATCATTCACCTTGGGATAGGGACCAGTTCGAAAGCTGGTCCCTATCCCAAAGTGCCGGGTTTCAATCCAGTCTAGGCCACACTTTACATACCTGTGCTAAAATGTAACTGGAATCTTATCTCCCGGTGGAGCTTACACTCCGGAAAACCGACCGTCCAATTGTCTTGTCCGATCGGCTCTCCGGAATGCAAGAGGTGTTCTGGGCCTCGAGCACCCCTGTGACCGATAGGGCTCTAAGCTATCGGGATCACAGAGCAGTCAAGCTGCTCTGGACAACCGGCCAAAAATTGGTCGACTCTCCGGGGCATCTTGGTTAAATCACAGGGTGGCAATATTGCCACCCATTGCCTTTCAATTTTCATTTTGCTAAAAAATAGGGCCGCTTCGCATTGCGCTGGCCCTATTTCTATGCTACGATGATAATGTCCTGCAAACACCTAGCAGTCCAGGGCCGATTGGATTACTAGGTGTGGTGGTCACTCTGCAAAGTGACCGCATGCAGGACTTTTTTTGTGATTTATATTGTGTATTTGTAGTATATTCT
>CAUWLU010000143.1:0-1531 GCA_963559705.1 uncultured Acutalibacter sp. | reverse complement strand
GGCCCACCACTTCCTCGTCGTAGGCGTCGCACAGGAAGGCCAGGGCCATGCGGTCCGCGCCCAGGGAGGGCTCCACCACATAGGGGATGTAGCGGGTGTTCTCCTCCTGGTCGAAATAGGTCAGGTCCTTGCCCGAATGCTCCTGATGGCGCTTCAGGTCGTAGTCGGTGCGGTCGGCAATGCCCCACAGCTCGCCCCAGCCGAAGGGGAACAGGTACTCCACATCGGTGGTCGCCTTGGAGTAGAAGGACAGCTCCTCGGGGCGGTGATCCCGGAACCGGAGGTTTTCCTCCGTCATGCCCAGGCTGAACAGCCACTGCTTGCAGAAGTCCTTCCAGTAGGCGAACCACTCCAGGTCCGTGTCGGGCTTGCAGAAGAATTCCAGCTCCATCTGCTCAAATTCCCGGGTGCGGAAGGTGAAGTTGCCGGGGGTGATCTCATTGCGGAAGCTCTTGCCCACCTGAGCGATGCCGAAGGGCAGCTTCTTCCGGGTGGTGCGCTGCACACTGGGGAAGTTGACAAAAATACCCTGAGCGGTCTCGGGGCGGAGGTAGATCTCGTTTTTCTGATCCTCTGTGACGCCCTGGAAGGTCTTGAACATCAAGTTAAACTGGCGGATATCCGTAAAGTTCTCGCTGCCGCAGTTGGGGCACTTGATGTGGTTTTCCTTGATAAAGTCCATCATTTTCTCATTGGACCAGCCGTCGGCGGATTCGCCGGTAAAATCCTCAATAAGCTTGTCGGCCCTGTGGCGAGTTTTGCAGTCCTTGCAGTCCATGAGGGGATCGGAGAAACCGCCCACATGGCCGGTGGCCACCCACACCTGGGGATTCATCAGGATGGCGGCGTCCACACCCACATTGTAAGGGGATTCCTGGACGAACTTTTTCCACCAAGCCTTTTTGACGTTGTTTTTAAACTCCACACCCAAGGGACCGTAATCCCAGGAGTTGGAAAGACCGCCGTAAATCTCGCTGCCGGGGAAGATAAAGCCCCGAGCTTTGCAGAGGTTTACGATAGTCTCCATGGTTTTATCGGTAGCTTTCATAAGAAGGGACCGCCTTTCTGATTAAGTCATACTAAAGAGATATTGTAGCATGGGCGGGAAGGGATTGCAAGGCGAGAAAAACGAAAAAGTTTTGGTCAAGCTTTTTCAAAAGCTTGCAGAGTGCGAGACGGCGTCTCGCGACCTTAACCGGCGCAGCCGGAAGAAAAAGCAGGCGATGCCTCCGCACGCTGCCGAAGGCAGATAGGAGGCATCGCCGGACGGCTTCCAGAAAGCCCTCCCAGGAAGCGGATGTCCCATTCTTGGGAGCCTAGCTTCAAAAGGTCCAGACAGCTTTCACTTAACCTTCCAAGGCCGGTGCGGTGCATACAGGCCGCGTCTTCGCCCTATGCGCTTTGCGCCGTGCGGGCGCAGACGCTACTTTCCTTTTTCGGCTACGCCGGTTTTTAAGGTCGCAGGGGCTTTGCATTGCCCCATTCTTCGCTTCCTAGGAATACTTTCGGAGTGCCGTCCGGCCTCTCAGCC
>CAUWLU010000142.1:0-1555 GCA_963559705.1 uncultured Acutalibacter sp. | reverse complement strand
AGCGCGGGATCAGCCGCAAGGTCATCGAAGCCTGCGTCCGGGCGGGGATTCTCTATGAGAGCGCCGACTACCACAACGCTGTGTTCGTTGGAAAGGATGAAACCGGCACCGCCCGGTACGCCTTCCTGCGTGGCACCTACACCAAAGGAAAGCCTTTCAAGGCGGAGGTATCCGGCAGCGAAAAACAATACTGCTTCTGCCTTCCGCCGAAGGGAACAACCAACCGGCTGGCTGTGTATGAAGCAGCCATCGAAACCCTCGCCCATCTGACGTTGGAAGGGACTGCGGATAAATGGCGGCTGTCCCTTGGCGGGATCAGCGCCCCGAAAGAAGGAGAACCGGCACGCTCCTTTTCCTTCAAAAAGCCGCTTGCGTTGGAATCTTTCCTCAAGAGGCACCCTGAAATTGAGGAAATCGAAATCTGCACAAATAACGACTTCGCCGGGCGATGGGCGGCTGAACACTTGGGAAAAACCTATCAGGGCAAGTACCGCATGGTGAAGAACCTGCCGGAAAAAGAGGGCCGCGATTACGCCGACCTGACAAAAGAACGATACGAGAAGCAGGCCGCCCGCCAGAGGGCGGCCTGTTCCCGTTAGAATGAGAAAAGCTATGTCACACAGGTGCGACGGATTTCCGACGAACTGTGTGTAAAGCACCATCTTTCCGTCATCCGTACAGAGAAATCGGAACGGGTTGCCCGCCCCTACGCCCAGTGGCTGGCCGAGCAGAACGGAGCGCCCACATGGAAAACGCCCATCCAGCAGGATCTCAATGCGGCGGTTTCCGCTTCTCTCACATGGAAGCAGTTCCTGCGCGCTTTGGAGCAGAAGGGCTATGCCTTTCGGTTTGACCGCAAATACCCCACGCTGATTCTGCCGGGCAGTGGGCGCACCGTCCGGTTTAAAACCTTGGGGAAACAGTACACCCCGGAGGCCATCCAGCGCCGCATCCTTTATCCCAAGCCTCCTCACCGGGCTGGGAAAGAACAGCCCCCGGCCAACCGCTTCCTTCTCCTTCTTGGGGAAACACAGCCCCGCAGGCTTTCCGGCCTGCGGGCACTCTATTTTTCCTACCTATATAAGATGGGGGCGCTGCCCAAGAAGCCCCGGTACCCAAGCTATGCTGTGCGGGAGGATATCCGCAGGCTGGATCAGCGGATCGAGCAGGCGGAATTCATCTTCCAGAACAAAATCGAGGACCGGGGCCAGCTTACCACCCTTCGGCAGAAAACAGAAGATGAAATCGCTGTGCTGATAAAGCAGCGCCAGAAGCTCTACCGCTACGAACCCGGTTCCCAGCAGATCGGCCTCCTCACAGAGCAGCTCAAAAAGCTGCGCCATACCGCCAAGCTGTGCCGGAATATTGAAACCCACTCCATTGAGATGGAACAGTGCCTGCAGGCAGCACAGCAGGAAGAACAACGGCGGCGGGAACAACGAGAAAAAGAAGAACAGCAAAAGGAAGCCCGAAATCGGGATAACCAAAAAAGGAGATGAGCATTTGAACCAACGGCCTACAAGGGAACAGGTTGAATTCCTGCGGCGGCAGTACC
>CAUWLU010000141.1:0-1571 GCA_963559705.1 uncultured Acutalibacter sp. | reverse complement strand
TGCTTGAACTTTTTCTACTGCAAAATATTGTCTAACTTTTTGGGGTCATTTCACGATCTTACAGACCTGCGTTTGACTGATGATATGATTGAACTATTGAAAAGCGGCTGGTGGATAATTCCCTCTTGTGTGAACTGGCGGTACACCCGGATTTCCCCCGGCTGATGGCTGACCTCGAAATCTATGTAAACGGTATCGCTGGCAAACAGGTGCAGAGTGCAAACGCCATTGTAGACGCTGTGAGCGCAACCATTATGAAGCAGCACAATCCCGGCTTGTCCGACCCGCAGTTAAGACAGCTTGTCACCGTCCATATTGATGATGACAGCTTTTGCCGCTATGTGATACAGCAAGACATAAACAAGATAGCTCTTGACCTGCGAGAAGCCCATAAGGACGATTTTTTCAGCGTCCCGGAGGACAACCCGCTGGAAGATTTCTTACAGACTGTTGACGAAGCCGCCAACCCAGACAGCGACCCAGAACAAGCGACTTTGGCGTTTATCTGTAAACGGCTCAAACTGAATTACAAAAAGTTGTCCGATGAAGAAAGGAAGTGGCTGAAAAGGATTGCGGAGAAGTCGGACTTGCTGAAAAATCCGAAGCAACAGCGGGTGAGAAGATAGAAACAAAGCAAAAACTTCAGGAGTGGAATAGTTATGGATTACACAATTATCAATCGAGATACATGGGAACGAAGAGAATATTTCGAGCATTACCTTTCGGCCGTCCCCTGTACATATAGTATGACAACAAAGCTCGATATTTCTAACATTCGAGAAAAGGGGCTAAAATTATATCCGACGATGTTGTACTGCTTAACAACAGTAGTCAACCGACATCAACAATTTCGAATGGCACTGAATGACCGCGATGAACTCATCCTTTATACCAAAATGGAACCATGCTATACAGTATTTCACAAGGACACAGAAACATTTTCTAATATCTGGACAAGCTATTCGGCTGACTATGAAACATTCTGCCGCCGCTACGAAGAAGATATTATGCTTTATGGAAAAATTGAACAGTTCATGGCAAAGCCAGATGTTCCGGAAAACAACTTTACTGTTTCAATGATACCTTGGACAACATTTGACGGATTTAATATCAATGTATCCAATTTCAAATACTTGATTCCTATTTTCACCATAGGGAAATATTTTGAGAAAGACGGGCGTGTTTATCTTCCGTTAGCTGTTCAAGTACACCATGCGATATGTGACGGATTTCATGTCTGTCGTTTTATAGATGACTTGCAGTCGCAGCTCAACATGACCTGACTTAAAGCAAAGACAGCCGAGCCAGTCAACGGTCAAGATGAACGGCACATTTTCATGCGCCGCTGTTGACAGTCTCCCTGTCTTTACTAAAGGGTAATCAAGGCGGGGAAGCCATTTTGTGGCTTCCCCGCCCATTTCGATTTCGATAGAGAAATCCGTCTGCTTTTTTGTGAGTGTGTCCACAAGTTCGGGACACTCTGTCCCGAAGTCTGGCGTTGGACAAGAAACGAGAGTTTTCATATACGCCCTGTCTGCTGATGAAACCAGTCCTGCGCTTGCGGCTCCACG
>CAUWLU010000140.1:0-1582 GCA_963559705.1 uncultured Acutalibacter sp. | reverse complement strand
TGCTGCAATTTGAGCGCCCGGCAGATCAGAGCGAGACGGCGAAAAAGCGCCGGGCCTCGTTCGGGCAGAAGTATTATGACAGGTACGCAAAACCCAAGGAGGGACAAGCTGTGGGAACATTCAAGCCGAGACTGACCCGACCGGAGGCGGGCAACAAATATTACATCACCAAGGCGAGCGGAGGATGGTCGGACGCCATCAAGGGAAAGCCGGTGGACGCGCTGTGCAACACCCTTTCCAACTGCGTGGGCTATGCCTATGGGCGATTTAATGAGATCGGCGGTTACGGGTGCTGCAAATATCTGCGGCCCGTGAACGCCGAAAACTTTATCCAGTTTGCCGGGGGCCTGGCCGTAGGTCAGGAGCCGAAGCTGGGGGCCTGCATGGTGTGGCGCAAGGGAGCGACGCTGAACGGATCGGATGGAGCGGGTCATGTGGCAATCGTGGAGCAGATCATCAGTGCAACTGAGATCGTGACCAGCGAAAGCGGATACGGAAGCAAAACCCCGTTCTGGACAAAGCGCCGGAAGAAAGGTGCAGGGAACTGGGGAGCCGGGAGCGGGTACACTTTCCTGGGCTTTATCTATAACCCGGCTGTGAGCGGAAGCACCACGACAACCCCGGCACCGAACCCGCCGACAACCGGAGGCGCAACCGAAGCGCTGAAATACAAGGTGGGCCAGATGGTGCAATCTCTGGCGAAGAAGCACTACACCAGCTCCAATGCGGCGACGGGAAAGAACTGCAAGCCGTGCGAGGCAAAGGTGACGGCCATCAATCCGGGAAGCAAGCACCCCTATCATGTGGTGGGCACTTCTGTGTATGGATGGGTAGACGAGGACGACATCGCGGCCACGGCATCTGCTGACGCAGCCCTTGCTGTGGGCGACCGGGTGAAGATGGACAAGTCGGCAACGATCTACGGCACCATGCGCAAGTTTGCTGCATGGGTATATGCCGCAAAGCTGTATGTGCGCGGCATTGACGGGAACCGCGTGGTGGTATCCACGCTGAAAAGCGGGGCTATCACCGGCGCGGTTGACAAGAAGCATTTGACGAAAGTGTAATAGGAGGGTATACACATGGATAACATTATGCAGTACATTCCCCTGGCGGTATCCGCTGTTCTGCTGGCGGCTCTTATCCTGACGGTGGTCACCAACATCATCACCCAGGTTCTCAAAAAGCTCACCTGGGAAAAGATACCCACCAACATTCTGGCCTTTCTTGTGGCGATGGCCGTGACCCTTCTGGCGTTCTTCGCAGCCTGTCAGATCATGGCGTGGGCCGTCACCTGGTACATGGTGGCCGGAGCAGTAGCCCTGGGCTTGTTCGTCGCCTACGCCGCTATGTTTGGATATGACAAACTGCGAGAGGCGCTGGAGCAGATTATTAACTGGGAAAAGAGAAAAACAGAGTAAAGATGTCCCCCGGCTATCACACTTACAGGTGCGGTAGCCGGGGGATTTTTCATTATACACGCAACAGTGAAAATAACTATTGCGGAGCGGGGAAATATTGGGTATCATAAGGGTGTAAAATGCGACAAAACAAGACAAGCGGAACGGAACCGGGAAACCGG
>CAUWLU010000139.1:0-1688 GCA_963559705.1 uncultured Acutalibacter sp. | reverse complement strand
ATAAAAAATCCCCCATGGGCTATGCAATGGATAGCACAAGAGGGAAATGAATAAGGAATTATTTTGAAAAGCACTTTTATTTTGCGACAAAATGCGATATAATACAAAGGCCAAACCAATCTGAATAATTGCGCAAACAAAATCCAAAGGGGTTACTATACCCTTTTGGGTATTCGCCTATGCGAACAGAGTGAATTTGATAAAATGCAAATTTCGTTTCTGTTCGTATGGGGAGACCCGTTTGCGCAGATTGGTTTGGCGACTATCGGAGTTTGTGTTTTTGTGCGGCTGCTTCGGTAGCCGCACTTTTTATTTTATACAAAGGGGGTTGCGACGCAGTGAAAACAAAAAGAGGAATTGTACTTCTACTATTTATGGGAACGCTCCTTTTGCTTATGTCTGGGTGCGGAGCAAAATATGAAAATCCAGCCGACCTTCCATTTGGAAGTGACGGGTGGCAGACACAAACGGCGGGAGAGGCCATAGAAGCTCTGTCCGCAGCCGGATTTACCAATATTCAGGAGAACATAAAGGAAACGAGTTCTGCTGATGATGCGGGAAAAATCACAAAGATAACTGTGAACGGTGAAAACCTGTTCCGCAAAGGAGACCGGCACGAGGGAACCGATGCGGTGGAGATCACATATTATTCGTTGAAACAGTACGAGGCAGAAATGGAAATCGAAGTGTCGGGAGATGCAGGGCTGCCGGTGTTTGCGGTGAACACGAACCTGCCGAACGGGACAAAACTGGAATTGACACTGAGCAACGAGGAGAGTTATTCTGAGAAGCAAACGGTAAAGGTTAAGGACGGGCAGGCTGTTAGCGATATGTTTTGGGATAATGGGAATTACCTGCTTGGGGAATACACGCTGTCTGTGGTCATGAAGCCGGAAGATCAGAACGCAAGTGTGCAATATGAAATTGGGAAAAACGGAGAAGCCATGACAGGGCCGCTGGTACAAATAGACGAAAAGGATGTGGGTCAATACTTGTTCCTGGAGGATGACTACATCTCGAACTATACAGAGCCAGAAAAAATCAGTGAAGATGAACTGCGGGAGCGCTTTGCACAGGCGCTATCTGGATTTGGAAACGACTATGAGATTGACTTAGAGGGGTATGTGTACACTGTGAGCGTGTGGCAGGACGGCTTGGCAGCTTGTGCGATGCTGGCGGAGCAAGGGGTGCCGACTGCGGTAGAACAGTGGGAGGAGATCGTGGACACAACGGCGGAAGCGTCCAACAGCCTGCAAGAGCTACTGAATATTAGCGGCTATGGCGATTACATGGCACAAATAGAGGTATTGAATGACCAGAACCATGAAAACACTTTGCTGACAGTTCTCCTTGGGATGGTGTCATATAACTGCGTCTCTTAAAAATTTTTTTGGGAGTTAGCAACTTTCGCAGGTTTTCTGTGTTAATATCATAGTGTGCAATAAAGCCCGTGGCGGAAACGCTGCGGGCTTTGCTGTTGGATGCGCCCTGCGCAAGCCGAAGCCCTGCGTACCTACGCGGGGTATTTTTGTAGGCTGCGCCGGGGCGCACGATCATTTGGAGGTGTGAAATGCCGAAGCGGAGCGAAAAGCGCGACACCGCCAAGGCTGAATACATCGCCCGAAAAGCGAGGGGCGAGGAAGTAAGCCTGCGGGAGCTGGCAAAAGAGCAAGGCGTGGGCTATCAAA
>CAUWLU010000138.1:0-1703 GCA_963559705.1 uncultured Acutalibacter sp. | reverse complement strand
GATGAAAAGAAAATCGCCCTCAACCCGGCTTATGAGCTGTCCTTTCTCAAAAAAGAAGAACAGCGGGATTTGCTGGACGCGATGGACAGCGAACAGGCTACCCCCTCTCTCTCCCAGGCTCAGCGACTCAAGAAATACAGCCAGGAGGGACATCTGACCCTCGATATGATGCGCGTCATCATGGGCGAGGAAAAGAAAAGCGATCTGGACCGGGTAACTTTCACTTCCGACACCCTTCGGAAGTATTTTCCGAAGAGCTACACGCCTCAGCGGATGCAGGAAACCATTATCAAACTGCTGGAGGCATGGCAGAAGAAGCGCCAGAGAGACCAGGAACGATGAAAGGAGCCGCCTATGAGGGATATTTCAGCCCGTGAGCTGAAAGGACACAATATTTTGGCCGTAGAGCGTTTTCAAGATAACACCCGCTGGATGATCGAGTTTTCTGTTCAGCGTCCCTGTTCCTACGGCAGTCCCGGCGATGAAATGCGACTGTTTCTCACGGAGGACGGGTATCAGGCCGCCCTTCACAGCCAGAAGCGTCGGGAAATCAAAATCAAGCGGTATGCCCGTGTCATTGAGGGCCATGTTCTCGACTTCAAACCGGACAAGCGCCGCCGCCACCCGTAAACTCATCATCACTACGAAAGGAAAGGAATGAATATGTGTACTGTCCAGAGCATCAAAGATGCCATCCGGGAAAGTTGTCAGTCCCAGTATGATATGGAATCCACCGACATTGACCGGGTTTTGCAGACCCTCCCGTTTTCGGAGCATGAACCGATGTTCAGTCATCCGCTGAAGCACAAGCGTCCCTACCGGCCCTGGCAGAACAACAAAAACAGCTGAAAGCCACAGTCTTTTTCACGAAAGATTGTGGCTTTTTTCATGCCCTGAAATTAGAAAGGAGTGAAGTCAATGGCCGTTTTTCGCATTGAACGGACCAGAGATTATACTGTGATGAGCAATCATCACCTGCGAAACCATGAACTGTCCCTCAAGGCTAAGGGACTGCTTTCCATGATGCTATCCCTGCCGGATGACTGGAACTATACTACCCGTGGACTTGCCAAAATCTGCAAGGAGGGCGTTGACGCCATCGGTAATGCGCTGCGGGAGTTGGAAACCGCCGGTTACATCGTGCGGAACCAGCTGCGGGACCAACAAGGCCGGATCAGCGACACCGAGTATGTGATTTATGAGCAACCCCAGCCCCGGCAGCCAGAAACGCCTGGGCCGGATACGGCTGTACCAGATACGGCTTCACCAGATACGGAAAACCCGTATCTGGATAAACCGGATACGGAAAAGCCCGCAGAATTAAATATAGAGAAACCAAATACCCAAAAACAAAATACTCATGGATCAAGTACCGATTCCATTCCCTTCCGGGAAACAGCGGCAGCACAGCTGCCGGAACGGAAAGGAAGGGATGCGATGTCTGTCTCAGAGATAGAAAATTATCGGGAATTGATTCTGGAGAACATCGAGTATGACTATCTGTGCAGAGAGTTTTCGACCTACCGTGAGGACCTGGACGAGATTGTGGAGCTGATTGTGGAGACCGTTTGTGCCAAGCGTAAGACCACTCGGATCGCTGGCAGCGACTTTCCCCATGAAGTCGTGCGCTCCCGATTTTTGAAGCTGGATAGCGAGCATATCCGGTTTGTCATGGACGGTATGCAGAAAAACACCACCGAGGT
>CAUWLU010000137.1:0-1758 GCA_963559705.1 uncultured Acutalibacter sp. | reverse complement strand
CCGACCAGAACATCCGGGCCTTTTCCGCCACCGCCAAGAAGTACGGCATTGACTTCGCGCTGAAAAAGGACACCAGCGGCGAGATACCCCGCTACCTGGTGTTCTTCAAGGGCCGGGATGCCGACGTCATCACGGCGGCTTTTCGGGAGTTTTCCGCAAAGAACCTGGAGAAAGAGAAAAAGCCCTCCATCCGTAAGGAGCTGGAGCAGGCAAAACAGCAGTCCAAAGCCCAGCACCGCCAGCGGGAGAAAGTCAAGACCAAAGACCGGGGTGTGGAATTATGACCAACACCTGGAAAAAGGTTCTCATCCTCAACCTCCCGTATCTGCTGTTCGTATATCTCTTTGATAAGCTCTGCCAGGCGGTGCGCCTCGCGCCCGGCCTTGACGCCTCTGAAAAGTTCCTGCATTTGAGCCAGGGCTTTACGGAGGCGTTTTCTTCTAGACTGCCCAGCCTGCATCCGCTGGACCTGCTGGTGGGCATCGCTGGGGCGGTCATCATCCGGCTGGTGGTGTACGCCAAAGGAAAAAACGCCCGCAAATACCGCAAGGGTATTGAGTACGGCAGCGCCCGATGGGGCACAGCGGCAGATATTGCCCCCTATGTCGATCCGGTCCCCGACTGGAACATCCCTCTGACCCAGACGGAAAAGCTCACCATGTCCAGCCGACCGAAAAATCCCAAGTACGCCCGGAACAAAAATATCCTGGTCATCGGCGGCAGCGGCAGCGGCAAGACCCGGTTCTTTGTCAAACCCTCTCTGATGCAGATGCACAGCAGCTATGTGGTCACCGATCCCAAAGGACAGCTTTTGTCCGAGGTGGGGACCATGCTGCGCCGGGGCGCCCCCAAGCTGGACGAGAACGGAAAGCCCATGCGGGATGCTCGCGGGAAGGTCATCTATGAGCCGTACCGCATCAAGGTCCTCAACACCATCAACTTCAAAAAAAGCATGAAATACAACCCCTTCGCCTATATCCGGTCGGAGAAAGACATCCTCAAACTGGTCAATGTCATCATTGCCAACACCAAAGGCGACGGAGAAAAATCCTCGGAAGATTTTTGGGTTAAGGCCGAGCGGCTTTTGTACTGCGCTCTGATCGGGTACATCTGGTACGAGGCGGAGCCGGAGGAAAAGAACTTCCTCACGCTGCTGGAGCTCATCAACACATCGGAGGCCAGAGAGGACGACGAGGAATTTCAGTCGCCCGTGGATATTCTGTTCTCCAAGCTGGAAAAGGAGCATCCGGACCACTTCGCCGTGAAGCAGTACCGCAAATTCAAATTAGCCGCCGGCAAAACTCTGAAATCTATCCTGATTAGCTGCGGCGCCCGCCTTGCCCCCTTCGATATTGCGGAGCTGCGGGAGATCATGTCGGACGACGAACTGGAGCTGGACACCCTGGGCGACCGGAAAACGGCGCTGTTCCTCATTATGAGCGACACGGACACCACCTTCAACTTCGTTATCGCCATGCTGCAAAGCCAGTTATTCAATCTCCTTTGCGACAAGGCGGACGACGTGTACGGCGGCAGGCTGCCCGTCCATGTGCGGTGCCTCCTGGACGAGTTCGCCAATAGTGCGACACGTTCCTAACTGAAAAGGTTAGGCGTGAAGCTGAGAAAAATATATGAAAATTGAAAGGAGTTTCGAGAATAAATCAGTTTCATAGAACTGATATTCCGACAGGTGGAATGATGGGGTAGAGTCAGGTGTTTTGAATAGTAAAAAACTTTTATCTCGCAACTCTGCGCCAA
>CAUWLU010000136.1:0-1782 GCA_963559705.1 uncultured Acutalibacter sp. | reverse complement strand
GAAACATTGATTTTCCAACTCAAATATGGCATATTGAACTTGCAAGTTATCCGCGTAGCTAAATGCTACACAGCCTTTTGGGGTTAATCGCATGGTTTATGAAGTAGAAATAAAAAAGGGGACGCACAAAGAAAAAAAGACACCCGACCCTCTTGCAAAATGGGAAGCGACCATAAACTCCCCCTACAGATCCCTGCCTGTCCCACAGCGATATTTGCTGCAGCATCATTTGAGCACCGCCTATGGGAGAGGTTTGGCGAAAACCATCATGCAGTATGTGTATGACTATCTTCGGCAGGGCTGCGATGTCTATGCTTGGTGGGAAAGGGGCAAAAAAACGGCAATCTTCTGCCAAAATCAGGAGCGCTTTTTTCAGCTGTTCATCCAGCCTAAAAAATAAGAATATTTGAAGAGGGGGCCGGAGACGGCCCCCTGATGCAATAGCGTTTCATCTATGGTTACCCCCCTCTCAGGGCCTCGTCCGGTTTGGTGGTCATCAGCTGATACAGACGGGTGTTTCGAGGGAAGCTGTTTTCGAATGGGACAATGTTTCCGGCGCAGCGGATGAGGCCGCAGCCAGCCGCCACATTGGTGATGTACGAGAGCTGGTTCTCGGAGATGTGCAGAAGCCCCGCCAGTTCATCCCGGTCGGTGGCGGATTGGTTCAGAAGGATTAAAAACTCGCTGTTTGCCAGCATGAGGCGGGCGGTGTCGGAACGCAGGAGCTCCTCGACGTTCTGCGTTAACCCTGTCACCAGCCCGTTGTACTTGCGGATGCGCTTCCAGAGCTTGTAGAAGAAATCGGCGCTGTACTCATAGCGGAACAGCAGGTAAAACTCGTCCGCAAATACCCAGGTAGTCTTGCCTTTCTTCCAGTTTTGAATGACGCGGTTGAAGATGGCGTCCAAGGTCACCAGCATACCAATGGGCATCAACTGCTCGCCCAACTCCCGGATGTCATAGGCGATGATTCTTGCCTTGGTGTCCACGTTGGTGGGCTGGGCAAAGGTGTTGAGGCTGCCGGTGATGAAGAGTTCAGAGGAAAGCGCCAGCCCTCTGGCTTCCGGCTCCGGCTGTTTTAAGAGGGAGTGGTACAGATCCTTCAGGGTAGGCGCTTCTCCCTCGTAGTTATTGGCGACATATTCCCGGTACACATCATAGGTGCAGCGGTCGAGGATGGATTTCTCCTTGGCGCTCACATTGCCCGCGCCTACCAGCTGCTCGAACAGGGAGAGGATGAATTCGGATTTCTCAATCAGCGGGTTGCGCTCATCCCCATAGGCTTTATCCATGTCCATGGCGTTTAAATGGGTATCCGAGGAAGCGGATACCCGGATGACCTCGCCGCCAAGGGCTTCCACCAAAAAGCCGAATTCGGATTCCGGGTCCAGAATGAGGATATCGTCATTGGTGGAAAGCGCAATGCTGACGATTTCTTCTTTAGCGCTAAAGGATTTACCGGAACCGGAAACGCCGAGGCGGAAGCTGTTGCCATTGAGCAGCTTGCGGCGGTCTGCCACAATCATGTTTTTGGAAACAGCGTTCTGCCCATAGTAGATGCCGCCGTTCTGGAGGATTTCCTGTGCCCGGAAGGGAATCAGCACAGCGGTAGATTCGGTGGTGAGGGTTCTCAACGCCTGAATTTTTCGCAGGCCGTAAGGGAGAACGGTGTCCAGCCCATCCTTCTGCTGCCAGCGCAGGATGCTCATCTGACAGAGATGCTTCCGCGCTGTGGTGAGCAGGGTTTCCGTGTCGCTGTCCAGCTGCTCCTTGGTGTCAGCT
>CAUWLU010000135.1:0-1970 GCA_963559705.1 uncultured Acutalibacter sp. | reverse complement strand
GAAAGCCCTTGGTGCGCCTGGGCTCCCACGGTTTTCTTATTTTTAGAAAATAGTAGTCAGAGGGTGGGCAGAAAGAGAAAAGTTACTGGGTGAAAGAGGGGCGGATCTCGGAGAGCGGGAGGCCCTGACGCTTGGCTTTATCCCTTTCATAGGTCACCCGTGCGACCTCCGAAAGGAACTGCTTTTCTTTTTCGTCTGCACTGGCCCAGCGGACATTGTACTTCTTGCAGAGCTTGAAGAAAATTTCGTAGAATCGTTCTTCCTCCGGGTCATGGCGGCAGTACCTGGCAGCGTCGGAAGGAACATTGCGGTTAGTTGTCTCACCCATGATATCCACCTCGTTTCTCTTAAGTAAGATAGTTACAGAAAATACGCTTTGCGGCTTCATCAGCAATCAGAAATCTGGGAGCGGAAGAAGTAAAACTCGGTAGGGCAACGGCGCCAAAATCTCGTTCATAATGGGCTGCTAAAGCGGAGGTTTTAGCCTCTAATACCACATCCCCAGTGAGCCCATTGTCTATGGACAGTTTAACGCCAAACGCAATCAGCATCTGCCCTATTCCTGTATATTTGGGGTTTCCTCCATCCATAGTTGGATTGCTTTCAGGATGGGCCTCCATGTACACAATATGGACAACAAGGGAGTCTGCAAGTATTTCGTATGCGGCAAGAGCGATCAATTCATCACTGACTTTTGCGGAATAGCAATCAAACTTATCCTCTTGCAGGAAATCGGATGTCCAAGAAGTCTGCCACTTCGGAAGAAAATTGGTCTGAACAGCATCTTGTTTTGTCATCGGCTTGATTGATACTGGAACATGGTTGCCTAATTGATCCCGTACAAAGGGAGTAAATTGCACAGCCCTCACCTCGTTTGTATTATAGCACGGATCAAGGCTTTTTACAACTTATTTCCCGCTGCTGAGCAGCATGGAAAAAGAGGAAAGCACTCCCTTCTTTCCTTTCTCTTCGTCATCCCCTGCTTGCTTACTACAAAATGGTAATTTTCTTTTTTCTTCTTAAACAGGGCTCTTCCATTCTCCATTGTACCCGGATTGCCTCCTACCCACACCAATCCATACCAGCAAAATTACTAAAAACAGGCTAAAACCCCCAAATCTGTTTGTACATCGAAAATTTAACTTTTGGGCCTATTTTTTCTTCAAAAACCACAAAATGCAGAAGAAGCATTTTCGTTCCACTCCCACATATAGGGGTCCCCCCCTGTCATGGTGCCAGGGCCCCCCTTGTTTTATTTTGGGATTTTCTCTACAATAAGGGACACATTTTGAGGCAGGAATATGGATTCCTGCTCAGTAAACTTGCGAGGTGTCGGAAATGATTTCTCTATAACATTCTTATGCTATTAGGATACGACTCCCACCTTTTGCAAAAGAGGTGGGAGTTTTTGTATCCCTCGCAGACACGAAAAGGCACGGAGAAAGAAGCTACCTTTTTCCTTTACAGAAGGGAAAAATCAACTCGGCATAGCCAACTGGCCGTCAGTTTTCCCCGGCCATTGCAGACAACCGGCTCCCTGTCTTTTCGAGATTAAGATACTGCTCCCACCTTTCCCCTGGGAGCATCGAAAGGAGTGCGAAGCTATTTGCCAAAGAATCAACCCGAACTGAAGCTCATCTCCCTGGAAGATGTGGCGGTGGAGCCGGTGCGATGGCTCTGGTACCCCTACATTCCCCTGGGAAAACTGTCCATCATCCACGGCGACCCAGCCGAGGGCAAGACCACCCTGGCTCTGTGGATCGCGGCAGCCTGCAGCCGGGGACAGGCCCTCCCCGGCGGGGAATCTGGGAAACCCTTTACCGTCCTGTATCAGACTGCTGAGGATGGTTTGGGGGACACCATCAAGCTACGGCTGCTGAAATCTCAGGCGGACTTGAAAAAGATTTACACTATCGATGAAACGGATTTTCCCCTCTCCATGCTGGACCACCGCATTGGGGAGGCCATCC
>CAUWLU010000134.1:0-1988 GCA_963559705.1 uncultured Acutalibacter sp. | reverse complement strand
TGGAGGATCTCACCAGCCGGGACCAGAGGATGATGTTCGGCCTTGTGACCTTGGTGCATTTAGCCGACACCAAGGAGCAGCTGGACAGCGACACCGAAACCCTGCTCACTACGGCGAGAAAACACCTGTGCCAGATGAGCGTCCTGCGCTGGCAACAGAAGGATGGGCTGGACACCGTTCTCCCTTACGGCCTGCGAAAAATTCAGGCACTGCGCACCCTCACCACCGAATCCACCGCTGTGCTGATTCCTTTCCGGGCGCAGGAAATCCTCCAGAACGGCGGCATCTACTATGGGCAGAACGCTGTTTCCAAGAACATGATTGTGGCAGACCGCCGCAAGCTGCTCAATGGCAACAGCTTTCGCTTGGGTGTTTCCGGTTCCGGTAAATCCTTCTCTGCCAAGGAAGAAATCGTCAGCATTGCACTTTCCACCAATGACGATATTCTCATTCTGGACCCGGAATCCGAATTCGGCTTTTTGGTGGAAGCCCTTGGCGGCGAGGTCATCCGGGTATCCGCTTCCTCGGATACCCATTTAAACGCCATGGACATGGATAAAGCCTATGGGGATGAGCGCAACCCGCTGATTGAGAAATCCGAATTCATCCTCTCCCTGTTCGAGCAGCTGGTAGGCGCGGGCAATGTGAGCGCCAAGGAGAAATCCATCCTCGACCGCTGCACCTATGATGTGTACCGGGAATATGTCGCCAATAACTACGAGGGAGAAGCGCCTACCCTGAAGGATCTGTACCACTCCCTCTTAAAACAGCCGGAGCCGGAAGCCAGAGGGCTGGCGCTTTCCTCTGAACTCTTCATCACCGGCAGCCTCAACACCTTTGCCCAGCCCACCAACGTGGACACCAAGGCAAGAATCATCGCCTATGACATCCGGGAGTTGGGCGAGCAGTTGATGCCCATTGGTATGCTGGTGACCTTGGACGCCATCTTCAACCGCGTCATTCAAAACTGGAAGAAAGGCAAGACTACCTGGGTATTTGCGGACGAGTTTTACCTGCTGTTCCGCTATGAGTACAGCGCCGATTTCTTCTACAAGCTCTGGAAGCGCATCCGCAAGTACAACGGGCTGGTGACAGGGTTAACGCAGAACGTCGAGGAGCTCCTGCGTTCCGACACCGCCCGCCTCATGCTGGCAAACAGCGAGTTTTTAATCCTTCTGAACCAATCCGCCACCGACCGGGATGAACTGGCGGGGCTTCTGCACATCTCCGAGAACCAGCTCTCGTACATCACCAATGTGGCGGCTGGCTGCGGCCTTATCCGCTGCGCCGGGAATATTGTGCCCTTTGAAAACAGCTTCCCTCGAAGCACCCGTCTGTATCAGCTCATGACCACCAAACCGGACGAGGCCCTGAGAGGGGTGTAACCATACATGAAACTATATTGCATCAGGGGGCCGCCTCCGGTCCTCTCTTCACATATTCTTGTTTTTTAGGCTGGATGAACAGCTGAAAAAAGCGCTCCTGATTTTGGCAGAAGATTGCCGTTTTTTTGCCCCTTTCCCACCAAGCATAGACATCGCAGCCCTGCCGAAGATAGTCATACACATACTGCATGATGGTTTTCGCCAAACCTCTCCCATAGGCGGTGCTCAAATGATGCTGCAGCAAATATCTCTGTGGGACAGGCAGAGATCTGTAGGGGGAGTTTACGGTCGCTTCCCATTTTGCAAGAGGGTTGGGTGTCTTTTTTTCTTTGTGCGTCCCCTTTTTTACTTCTACTTCATAAACCATGCGATCAACCTCAAAAGGCTGTGTAGCATTTAGCTACGCGGATGACTTGCAAGTTCAATATGACATATTTGCGTTGGAAAATCAATGTTTCTTCCCATTATATACCTCTTTACTGCTTGTAGGGGTTGTGCAAGAACTGCCTGCACAAATTCCGGATTGGGGTATGATTTTCATTTATTCGAAGGAGGTATGCCATTGAAAGAAATCAAGCAAAAACCTGACAGCAAGAAACCCAA
>CAUWLU010000133.1:0-2115 GCA_963559705.1 uncultured Acutalibacter sp. | reverse complement strand
CCATTTAGCTCAGCAATTTCAAATTGGGTATCATCATACGGAATATACGATTTGGAAAATGTCAGAAAAAGCAGGAGTGAAACTACTACTGCAACAGCTAAAATAGCCGATATAATTCCAACCCCAATTTTTCTGTGGCGGATTTTTGCTTTTAAAGTTTTTAAGACTTTCGCTTCAGCCAGTTGCGTATTTTTGTTAACAGGCAAAATTACATCTTGCTTCATAATAGCAGCCTCTTTTTTGCAGGCTTCACAGCTTTTCAAATGTTCTTCTACCATCTCTTTCGTTTCATCGCTTACAACATCGTCTAAATAAAGCGGAAGAACATCTCGCACAATATTGCAACTAATTTTTTTCATGCTCCATCGCCTCCATATATTCTAATATCTGTTTTTTTGCTCGATAAAATGTTACTCTTGCCCAACCCGCACTTTTTCCAAATAGCGCACCGATTTTATCAAAAGGTAGTTCACCAAACACCCGTAACGAAAATACCTCTTTATATGGCTCATTCATCTGGTGAAGAAATTGGTGAATGACAAACGCACTTTCTTCATCAGTAAAACGTTCTTCAAAAGTCGGTTTCGGGTCGATAGTATTATCATTGAGCACATCATCTACATAAATTTTTTCTCGTTTGCAGAAAGTATAGTATGTATTTTTAGCAATAGTAAAAAGCCAGGCCCGAATATCTTTTGAACCGTCGAAACTTTTTATTGCTTTTAGTGCTTTTACAAATGTTTCTTGTGTGATTTCCTCAGCAACATTTTCACTTGCAGATAAACTTCGCAAGTATAAATAAACATCTCGAAAATATAACTGATATATTTGCTCAAAGTCCATGCCCGCCACCCCCTTTCATCTTATTAACTATCGAAATCACAAAGTGTTACATCGGACATTAAAGCTGAAATGTTGCAGAAATGTCCTAAGTATAATGACCTTCATTTTTTCCGGCGAGGATCGGATGGCTTTTCTGCATTTTTAGGAATCATCCACATACGGCCGAACTTTATAACACCAGGGATGCGTCCATCTTCGCAAAACTTTTGTACCCGTCTTTCAGAAATACCCCATTTCTTTGCGGCTTCGGGGCAAGAGATATATTCCATACGGTTCAATCCTCCCGCTTTTATAGCTTTTGCTTCAATTATATACGGTCAAGCGAATACTTCAAGGCACCTATTGTAGACAAATAAGGAATTATATAGGCCAACTATGGGAACTGTATAGACATATTCAGAAAGAAAGGTGAACAGTAGAATGTAATAGGGTGAATCAATATGGCAAAAAGACCAGTACAAAAATATGATTTTACGCCTTTTGGAAAGGCAATCAAATCGGCAAGAAACGAGCAGAAGGAGTCCCGCAACAAAGTCGGGAATGAAATGTATCTGTCTCCCCGCTATCTTGCCAACATCGAAAATAAAGGGCAGCATCCGAGTCTCCAGATTTTCTTTGAACTGGTGACCCGTTATCATATCTCCGTAGATCAGCTTCTCTTTGGGGACGCGACAGAGAGTAAGTCCACAGCACGCAGACAGCTTGATCCCTTGCTCGATGGAATGACCGAAGCTGAACTGAAAATCGTCATTGCCACCGCACAGGCTATCTTGGATGCCAGAGCGGAGGAAGAAAAATGATGTGGTTGATGCAACTGAATAATGATTAGGAAACGCTATGAACGGATACCGTTTGTAGCGTTTTTCTTTGCTTTCATGGTTGCCAAAGGCAGGTGTTTCGGATTACTTAGGTACAGAGAGAGAAACGATAGCAAGCACAGCAAGCGAGTACCCGCTTGCGATTTTTGGCTTTAGGGAACCCTCTCCCTAAACCCGAAAAATGCTTGTTGGGAACATCCCAAACCCTGATACGAAAAGAGGCGAGATACCACGATGGCAAACCGAAAACGAAATATCCAGGTGAAGTTCTATGTGACCGCCGAGGAAAAGGAACTGATGGAACAGAAGATGGCTCAGCTCCAGACAAAGAGGATGGGCGCCTACCTGCGGAAGATGGCGATTGACGGATATATCATCCAGGTGGACACCAGGGACATTAAGGAGATGAACAAGCTCCTGTCCGCCATTGGCCGGAACATCAATCAGATCGCCA
>CAUWLU010000132.1:0-2140 GCA_963559705.1 uncultured Acutalibacter sp. | reverse complement strand
CCTTTCCAGTCCTTACTGACCTCGGGCCACATTGACCCGAAGTGGAGAAAGCTCACAGGGCGGCACCTGCTGGGTGCCGTCTTTTGACATTTCCCCACGGGACAAGAGGGAAATGAGAGTTTACTGTTTTTCGTTCCGTCGAGGAGGTAACGCTATGCCACAAAATGCCACCACGCTCAAGGTGGACGGGTATGAGATTTCCGCCACCTTTGCCGAAACCAGAAACACGGCCATTTCCGGCCATCTGAAACAAATCCTGCTATCCTCTTATATCGCTGGAGGACATAACCCCCAAACCGGAGGCATCCTTGCTACCCCTCCTGTACAGCGGTATAATAAAGATGGTGATAGACACCATGTACCTTGAAAACTTCATAGATTGCGTATTGATCCGCATCTTCATGTTGCCCTTTTGACAATATGAAAGGACGGGTCAACTATGAAAAATCGAATTTGTACATTATACCGTGTTTCTACCGACAAGCAGGTGGACCACAGCGATAAAAACCAAGCCGACATTCCCATGCAGAGGAAAGCCTGCCACGCCTTTTGCGAGAAAATGGGCTGGACAATCGTTCACGAAGAACAGGAGGACGGCGTATCCGGCCACAAGGTAAGAGCTGAAAACCGGGACAAGCTGCAAATCATCAAGAAACGAGCCAAGCAGGGTAAGTTTGATATTCTGTTGGTGTTCATGTTTGACCGTATCGGACGGATCGCAGACGAAACCCCCTTTGTAGTAGAGTGGTTCGTCAAAAACGGTGTCCGGGTCTGGAGCACCCAAGAGGGCGAGCAGCGGTTTGACAACCACACCGACAAGCTCACCAACTACATTCGGTTCTGGCAAGCGGACGGCGAAAGTGAAAAAACCTCCATCCGCACCAAGACCGCCCTGGGGCAGCTCGTGGAGGATGGAGGCTTCAAGGGCGGCGTCGCCCCTTATGGCTATGACCTTGTGAAAAGCGGACGGGTGAACAAGCGCAAGCATGAGCTCTACGATCTGGTAGTCAACGAAGCCGAGGCCGCCGTGGTGCGGATCATTTTTGACAAGTATGTGCATGAGGGCTTCGGCGCTCAACGGATTGCCACCTACTTGAACAAACAGGGCTACCGGGCAAGAACGGGTAAGATGTGGCACCACGCCAGCATCCGTGGCATTGTCTGTAATCTCACCTATACGGGTATTCTACGGTGCGGGGAAAGCCGCTCCCAAGAGCTGCCCCATCTGCAAATTATTTCGCCGGAGCTGTTTGAAGCCGCCCAACACATCCACACTTCGCGGGCCAACAGCGCCGAGCAGGAACGCCATATCCCGCTAAATACCCGTGGCAACTCGCTTTTGGTCGGGAATGTGCACTGCGGTCATTGTGGAGCAAGGCTGTCCCTCACCACCAACGGCAAGGCTTATTCCTGCAAGGAAGATCCCAATCGGGTGGTAAAGCGTGTGCGGTATGTCTGCTACGGGAAAACCCGCAAGCAGACGGACTGTGACGGACAAACAGGCTATACGGCCCATATCCTTGACGGGATCATTGATAAGCTGGTACGCCAGATCTTTGAGCGCATGAAAGCGATCCCCAAAAGCGATATAGTCAATATCCGCTACCGGGAAAAGATGGAGAAAAGGAAAAGCCTACTCCATAGCGTCCGGGCGGAATACTCCAAGGCCGCTGCTGACCTTGAAACGCTGAAAGGCGAGGTTATCAAGACTATCCGTGGGGAAAGCACCTTTTCCAAGGAGCTGTTAAGCTCTCTGATTGCCAAGGCCGAGGTCAAATGCCAGGAGCTTCAAGAGAACATGGAAACGGCACAGGCGGCCTATGACGAAGGGAAAACGGTACTTGCTTCGCTGAACGCTCAATATGACGACATCATTTCTTGGGCAGATATGTACGACACCGCCAGCCTGGAGGCAAAGAAGATGATCGTCAACTGCCTGATCCGCCGGGTGGAGGTCTATCGAGACTATAAGCTTCACATTGATTTTACGCAGTTCAGCCTGGGACTGGATATTGTAGAAATCGCCGCACGAAACAAAAAACCCGTTTCTTTTCAGAAACGAGTTTCTTGCTTCACTCTCTAGTGATGGTGGAGATAAGCGGGATCGAACCGCTGACCTCTTGAATGCCATTCAAGCGCT
>CAUWLU010000131.1:0-2161 GCA_963559705.1 uncultured Acutalibacter sp. | reverse complement strand
TTGCGAACCGGGCGGAGAAAAATTTTCCCGCCTTTTGGTGGTTTTACCTCCACCGCTGGGTAGGGAAATTTTTACGGGCCTATTCTTTGTTTACTGCCCTGTAAATTTTGAGGTGGCCCTGGCTACTTATGTGCAGAGAAAAAATGGATAATTTTCGCTCTCATCCACCGCTATTAGGGCTGCAAAACTGCCCGCTCACCCGACTTGTGAAAAATCGCCCGGAAATCGTCATAACCCCTATCGTGACACCGTAGAGAATGGCTCTACACTGGGGAAAAACGTCATCCACGACCCACAGCTTGACCCCAAGGTCCGAAATCTGAGCCCTATTTTTTGCAATTTTGACCCCTCGCAAAAAGCCCGGAGCGACCGGCTCTGCCGGGCGCTGTGAGCCGGGTGTGGGACGGTTTATCGACCCACAACCTTTCACCTGCTCTTTTTTCACACCCTATCTTCACTGCTTAATGTTTCGGCAATGCGGACTGCCCTTGGCCCTCTCCAAACCCACCCTCGGAGTGGAGGATAATTTCGTTTTTCATCGAGGCCATCCCGCACTTCCATGTGCTGCCTTTGCAGGTCCGCCTAGGCCTGCTTTTTCTTTTCTGCCTTTCTTTTGCCCGTTCGTTCTCCCTCCCTGCGTGGAGGGGCTGGTTTTCTCCCATCCCGGTTCGCTGGTGCCCCGGATTCGTCCACAACTGGCCCACACGCCCCCAACAGGGCGGGTTTGCTGCTTCGCTGGCGTCGTTCCCCTACCCGGCCCCCAAAGCCGCACACAGGGCCACACAGGGGCGAGTTTGGTTTTTCTCTGCAGAACGAGCTTACCCCTCCCCCTAAAGGGGGAGGGGCGGGGTATCGCTTTTCTTGGGTTTGTTGGGTTTGCCCTGCTCGTCCACAGCTGCCCCACACGGCTTCAACAGGGCCTGCCTGGGGTTTCACTGGTGTCCGTTCCCCACCTCGTCCCCAAAAATCGCACACAGGGCCACACGGGGCTGAGTTTGGGTTTACCGTTTTTTCTTGGTGCGTTTCTGCTCCGGCAAGGCTGCCAAATCTCGCTCCAGCTTGTAATTCACCGCCTCTTGGATGGGGCGGATTGTGTAAAGAAGATTCCCATTGCGCACCAAGCCCGCCTTGGTCTTTACCTTCGTGGGTTCCGTGTCGATCAGTCGTTTCTCTTCCAGCTGCCGAATGTACTTGGCTACTGTGTTGGCGCTCATGCCGGTACACTGGCAGATCCTCCCGATACTGGGCCAGCATTGATGCGTTTCCCTGTCCTCGCAGAAAATCAGGTAGGCGTAGACAGACAGCTCGCCAGGATTTAATCCCAAGGTAAAAATCTCATTGGGCAGAAGAAAATAATGTCCCAATGGACTACGTTTCGTGTAAGTGTTTCCGATTTCCGTGGCGTTACCTTCCCTGTGATTTTCAAGATTTTACACCTTGGCCCATAGAAAAATCAGATTTTGCAGCTTGTTCACAGATATACTCTTGCAAGCTCTCCTCAAAACTGTTTTTGTAAATTCCTATTCTTTGTTTACTGTCCCGCAAATTTTCGCCCTGTTGACAAATTCCAAGCAAAGGGAAAAAATGGTATCATAAAAGCGGGTGAGAAAAATGCAACTGAAGCTGCACATGGTGACGATAGAAGACTTGGTGCCGGAGGGACATTTTCTCCGAAAGCTGGAAAACGCGTTGGATCTGTCTTTTGTGTATGAGGAAACAGCGAAGCTGTACAGCCACCGGTATGGCAGGCCGCCCTACGATCCGGTGGTCATGGTGAAATATCTGCTGGTGGGGTATCTGTACGGGATCCCTTCGGAGCGGCAGATTGAGCAGCGTATACAAACAGACGTTGCTTTACGATGGTACCTGGGTCTGGATTTGTTTGACCGGGTTCCGGATCACAGCACAATCTCCCAGCTGCGCAGAAGGAAACCGTCTTTTCGGAAAGTCTTTCGGCGGTTGTTTGAAAAAGTGGTGGAGCAATGTATCCAAAAAGGACTGGCCAGCGGAAGGCTGGTGGCTACAGATTCCACCCATGTAAAGGCCAATGCGTCCAGGGCGTCTGAACATTTAGTGGAGGCGGCAGAAAAGCCAGGAGTGTACTGGGTGAAGTAGTCAATAGTTAGTAGACACAAAATCTCTTATACCATCAGTTCTGTTC
>CAUWLU010000130.1:0-2192 GCA_963559705.1 uncultured Acutalibacter sp. | reverse complement strand
TCCTGAAATTCACTGCTCCGATTTTCCGCTCCAGCGCGTCCAATGCTTTAACAATTCCGTTACCTCCGGTTCCACATAGGGCCAAACGGTGCTGTGCATCGCAGTTGCCGACGGACTTCCCATCGTCACCAGCTTTTCCACTTTCCCGTCCTTGTTCCGCCACCGCGGACGCCCCCGCTCTGTAACCGTATGGCTGGAGCTGGAGCCGATGCGCCGCTGAACCATGCCCACATGGCCGCTCTTGAACTCCACCAAAAAGCCCTTGCTCAGATTGGCTCCGTCGCCGGTCAAAGCGGCCATGGCAGAGGATTTCAGAACTCGCGCCTTTACATGGGCAGGCGCTCTGCGCAGGACATCCCGCCCCTTGAAGCTCTCTGTCGGCCTGTGCTGGAAATAGCCCAGGTCGTTCCGCATCTTCTCGATGTGAAGCTCTGCGCTCAGACTTGTGTTCGTGGCCTTTTTCCGCTGTACCAGGTCTTTCAGGTGCCGCCGCCCAGCGGCGTTCACGGCATACCTGGCCTTTGCCTGCGCCACCATCAGCTTTCTTGCCTGTCGTGCTGTGGCGTTGATCGCTACCTTGGCCGCCGCCGGGGTCTTTTTCTTCAAGTCCCCCAGCGCTCGCTCCACATCCTCCAGCCCGTCCACTGTGATGGTCATGGTTCCTGCGTCGTAAGTCACCCTGCTCATTGTCTCGTCCTCTCCATGGTGATGCGGTAAATACCCGCTTCTTCCTCGCAGTTCAGGATACTGTAAGTCCGCTGCTGCGAGGTGCCCTTATCCATGACCAGATGCTTCCCGATCTTCGGCTTCGGCCCGTAGTCCTTTACCCGGATGTACAGCACGGTGGATGCGGTGTATAGGCCCGTATCAAAGTTCTGTTTCGCTCCGGCTTCCCAGTGCGAGTTGTGTTCTTTCAGCCGTTGGTCATCCACAATGACCAGCGCCTCTTTCCCGTCAACCGTGTGCAGGTCTGCGTGTTCGTCCTGCTCAAAGAAAGTCAGGTCGATGTCTGCCGCTGCACAGTCTTTGAAAGTCGGCGCTTTCCACTCCGTTTCCGGGTCGCTTCCAAAATCCTGTTCCAGTTCAAAAAGTGCCATGCTGCACCTCCGCAGAAAAACTCCCCCGCCTGCACACAGCAGGCAGGGGATTGAATTGTCAGCACACAGTAGCTACCAGCCAGCTGTCCACCTTGTCGGGGATGGGCAGGGGGTGGGCCTGCAATTCTACCATGCGGCGGTCAGGGTGATGCTCCACATAGCTGCGCAGCAGGCGGCTGGTCTGAGAGGTCACCCACAGGCCGCTCGCCTGCTCAATGTAGGTGCAGGCACCATAGGCCATCATATAGTTCGGGTGGGAACTAATCAGGATAACCGCATTGTCGGGAATGAGCGGCTTGGTGGCGGGCTCCTCCGGGTTTGTCCAGTCGTCGTAGTACACTTCGCCGTAGGCGTACAGGTCGAGACTGGGGTCAGTCAGGTGCCCCAGGTACTTCACGCCGTTGGGCAGGTCACGGGGGTTGATCTCTCCCATGTTCATGCGGCGGTTGTCCATCATCTTCTGGACATTGGCATCGGCAAAGAATTTCTTCTTGGCCTCCTTGCCCAAAATCGCCATATCCACATTAGCCTGCCCACACTGCCCGCAGAAGTTCTGCTCATTCCCGTCCTCATTGTGCAGGTATTCGCCGCTCCCGCAGCGGGGACAGGCCATGATACTTTTATCGCCGTCAGGATAGGGGCGCAGCGGCACCAGTTTCCCCAGCGCATCCCGCCCCATCCGGCAAGCCTCATTTACAGCCTCCATACCGTCGTAGTTCTCCCGATGTTCCGGGTCGAGAATTTCCCGCGCTCTTTCAACATTCATGCTTCATTTTCCCCTCTCTGATTAGCTCCACTTTCGCCTTGGTCAGCAGCCACGAATGGATGCACCGCTCGCAGGTTTCCTTAGTCGCATATACCCTGCGGCACTTGTCCACATCATCGTAACGGCAAAGTCCATCTGCCTGCATAATTTTCGCGGCAATCTTTACTGCCCGAGCTTCCACGGTTTCAGTTTTCATTTTCCGGTGCATCCTCCATCCCGATCTGCTCCGCGTCCGGCTCCTCGGTCTCCTGGGCCGCAAACTCGCCCCGCGCCCGCTCGCGGTAAAACTGCTCGGTGCATAGCGCCTGAAACTCCGACAGGTCTGCCAG
>CAUWLU010000129.1:0-2224 GCA_963559705.1 uncultured Acutalibacter sp. | reverse complement strand
ACACAGGTTGTGTCTCATTCACCACCAAAAACAGAACTACAGCAGAAGCGAAAAAAATCTGTTAGTGAGGAGTCAAACGAGCCAAAGGGAAACGGTTGGATTGGAGAGGTGCTATTCTATGTTGTTTTAGTTCTTTTGGTTCTGAGCGTGGCGGTCATCAAGATCAATGGCAGTGGTTCCCCAGTATCTTTTGCTGGGTACACGGCGCAGATTGTTTTGACAGGCTCCATGGAGGAGGTTATCCCCAAAGGGTCACTGGTGATTTCAAAGCGAGTAGATCCGGCCTCTTTACAAATTGGGGACGATATCACCTATATGGCCAATCAGACCACTACTGTTACTCACCGCATTGTAGGAATCACAGAACAGTATGAAAATACCGGCCAGCGTGCCTTCCAAACGCAGGGGGTTATGAACGACGAGCCGGACAAACTGCCGGTTCCCGCCGCTAATATCGTCGGCAAAGTAGTATTTCACAGCCCTGTCTTGGGCGGGATTGCAAACTTTATCAGCAAGAATTGGCCACTTCTGTTATTCCTGATTCTTTTACTAGCTGCTTTTGTCAAGATTACGCAGAGGATTCTGCGAAAAAGTTCTGAAAACACCTGAATGGTGTTCAGTATAAAAATGGCGATATATAAATTTAGGGAAGGAAGAGAACTATGACAAAATCAAAATCAAAGAAAGCTCTGGCAGCCGGGACCGCAGTTGTTATGGCTGCGGCAATTGCGCTGACGGGCACCTTTGCCTGGCAGAGCATCAGCCAGCAGGCAAAGAACGAAGCGATGGCCTCGGTAAACCCCGGTGGCCGTCTGCACGATGACTTCGATGGCAGAAACAAAGATGTGTACGTCGAAAACTTTACCGCCCCTGGGGAGGGTACCCCCATCTTTGCTCGTGTGCGCTTGGATGAGTATATGGAGATCGGTGCGGGTGCTGGCCTGAAAACCGGGGACAATGGGTTTGCAGAGAAGAAAGCCCAATCTCTGGAAGTCAGCGCCAAAATCGACGATGTGAGCACATGGAAAACCCATATTCCCAATGCAGTAGACAGTCAGTTTGCAACTTATTGGAACTGGACGACCGGTGGCTCCACCACCTTTATGCCCACTTTCAATAAGAATAAGGACTCCCTTGCCGCAGATATCAACGGTACATACGAGGGGACCACCCCAAGCGACGATACCCACTATGACGATTACAAAGCATGGCAGCTTGGCGAGCAGAAAACCGCCGATGCCATCTATGACGCCGATACCAACGATACCGACGAAGGCGACGGCGCGATTGAAAACACTAACATCACCAAGAAAAACGAAAGCCACACCGCGAAGGCAACCGGCACTGCAACGGTGATGACCATGCAGGAGTGGATCGCTGCAGGCTCCAATCCTGGCGCTTACTGGGTCTGGGATGAGGATGGCTGGGCATATTGGGCACAACCGATCCAGCCGGGCGAGGCCACCGGCCTTCTGCTGGATGGTATTGAGTTGAAATCCACCCTCAGCGATAGTTGGTACTATGGCATCAACGTGGTGGGCCAGTTTGTGACTGCCGACGATGTTGGGCAAAAAGATGCGACCGGCTTCTATGACACCCAGGCAGGTAGCGCACCCTCGAAGAATGCCGAAAAACTGCTGGCAAAGATCGGCGTGAAATATGCCCCCAAAGCGGATAGCGTTGAGGTAACCACTGCAGGCGATGCAACGACTGTTGTGAAAGGTCAGACCTTGCAGTTTAACGCCAGTGTGAAATTGGCGGGCCAGCCCGCTGAAAGCCAGGTTGTCACTTGGGCAGTTTCGGGCAGTAACTCTCAAAGCACCCAAATCAGTGAAACCGGCCTGTTGACCGTAGGCGCGGATGAAAGCGCTGCTAGCCTCACTGTGACGGCCACCCACACCGATGCAGTCAGCGGCCAGATTCAGGGTAGTGCCAGTGTAAAGGTGAGCACCGCATTGGCAGGGCAAATCGAAGGGATCACCCCCGGCAGCACCACAACAGTGAATATTGACGGTACAGAGTTCTATGTGCTGGCGAAAGAAAACGGGCGCGCTATGCTGATGACCAAGGATATTCAGGAAGAAAAAGCATTCGATGCAGACTCCCCAAGATGGCAGAACAGCGATATGCGTACCTACCTCAACGGCACATGGCTCAGCAGCAAGCCCACCTTGCAACAGTACGCGGTGAGCACAACTATCAAGACCCGTTCCAGCTATAATGG
>CAUWLU010000128.1:0-2303 GCA_963559705.1 uncultured Acutalibacter sp. | reverse complement strand
ATGGTGCGAAGCACGTCCACCGAGTTTCTTCCAAACCGGGAGACGGATTTACATAATATCAGGTCGATGCGTCCCTCCCGACAGGCCCGAAGCATCCGCTTGAAATCTTCCCGGTGTTTCATGGACGTGCCGCTAATGCCCTCGTCAGCATAGATACCGGCGAATTTCCACTCGGTTTTGCTGTTGATCTTCTCGGTGTAGTAAGATGACCTACCGCTACGATTATGATGCAGCGGGAAATATCAACGAAGTATACCGGCAGTTGGGCTCGGGAACGCTTGACTTTTTGAGCAGTTATGAGTACGATAAACTCGGCCAACTAACCAAGGCCACTGACAGCCGTGGGACCGAAACCTTCACCTATGATACGGCGGGCAATATCCGCAGCCGCACATTGGGCGGGGAAACTGTTGAGTATTCCTACGATAATCCTAGTTGGAATGACTTGCTTACTGCTTACGATGGGCAGAAGATCGCCTATGAGGGCCAGACATACAATGCTTCTGGCAACACAGTTTCCGGCACCGTAGTCAGCGGAAACCCGGTCAGCTATTACAATGGCAACCGCTGGGACATGGAATGGACCAATGGCAGCCAGTTGGCTGAGGCCAGCAGCAACGATACAGTTGTTTCCTATACCTATGACCGTGCTGGCTTGCGGGCCACAAAAACAGTGGACGGGACCACATACCATTACGCCTATGTCGGTGACAAGCTGGTTTGGCAGGAGTGGGACGGCAATGAACTGTTCTTTTTCTATGACGAAACCAATGCGCCCGTGGGCTTCTGGTACCATCCGGCCAGCGGCTCCAACGTGACCGGCTACTACATGACCACTCAGCAGGGCGACATCACCCGCATCGAGGACGTCAACGGCAATGTGCTGGCCACCTATGAGTACGACGCCTGGGGCAAGCTCATTTCCTCCAGCGGTAGTCTGGCGGACATCAATCCTCTGCGGTACCGTGGATACTATTTCGATACCGAAACAGGTTTCTACTACCTGCAGAGCCGGTACTATGACCCTGTGGTTTCCAGGTTCATCAATGCGGACAGGTACGCTTCCACAGGTAGGGGACTGCTTTCCTACAATATGTTCGCTTACTGCCAGAACAACCCCGTGAACTACAGCGATCCCTCCGGTGAGGCTGTGAATAGCCGATCTATGCTTATCAATGATGGTTGTAGCAGATCTGTCCTGGTCGGAGGGGCACTCTCTGGAATCAAGGCCGGAGTAGATGCTGTAAATCGAGCACATCGTGGAGATAATGATGTACCGTTTTATGGAGAACCAGGTTCTAGGGTAGTAAGCCCAGATGGAACAAAAGAGCGTGTATATGGGCCTGATGGACGACCAAGTAGGGATCGCCATTATACAGATCATGGAAACCCCAAAAAACATCCATATGTACCACATGACCACGATTGGAAAACTTTTCCAGACGGAAAATGGAAACCTGATGAGGGATATCCATCGCCGGACGGGCCACTTTCTCCCATTGAATCTTTTATTCCGGAGGATTTTGGTTCCAACGTTACAGATGCAGCCACCTTTGGTGTAGCTGTCATCGTCCTTTATGAAGTAGTAAAGTGGAGTATTGCTATTTGTGCTGCACCGGTAACCGGAGGAACAAGCCTAGGCGGAGCGGCACTGGTACCGTGATGTAATTAAGGTTGTAATGACTGATTCAGGAAAGGAGAAAAGGACAATGCTAGGACTATATGGAAACTTTTCCGAATGTTTAGAGGAACCGGAAAGCCTGTACGATGGATTGGGAATTCTGTTTGAAGAAATGGCTTCAGAGGTTATGTGGGTTCCTTCTAATTGTGAATACATTGTCAACGATCAGGAAGTAAAACTGGAGGCTCCCTTATCTTCCCGGGAATTGTCCAGCCTTCTAGCAGATAGCCGTTCTCTTTTAACTTGCGGAAGATTCTTTTGCTACCCTGATTGCAATGCACAGGACCCATTAGAAACATTCGAGGAATTTTTTTCAGGTTCTTGTCAGGCAGTTATCCTCGTATACGATGTAAGCGAATTTGAGCTTTATGCAAAAGATGAAGATTACATCAGGCGCTGTGAAAAGCGACTAAATAATTTGCGGGGGAATTTGCAGCTGGAACCAATCTACAAGGATTCCCGTTTCAGGAATTCCTTTACCATTTGACGGACTACGTCTATTACAGCCATTAAAATAATAGTTTATTGGTTGAATCCTTGAATGGCGAGCGCAAAGAAAAACTCAATGTAACCGTCAACCCCAGCCCCGCAGTAGACAAAGGAACCAGCCATCCTAGAGAGG
>CAUWLU010000127.1:0-2311 GCA_963559705.1 uncultured Acutalibacter sp. | reverse complement strand
GCACCACCCAGCAAATCCCTTGCAGAGGCGCCCTCCAGCACACAGCTCTGGGGCAAGCCGGTATTGTTGATTACTGTAATCAGCCGCTCCTCTTCCCAGCGGCGTTCCATGACAAATACCTCTCCCTGAGAGCAAAGCTTCACCGAGCCCTCCTGCAAAGCCTTGCGGGTCTTTCGCAAGAACATCAGCTTTTTATAGTAGTCCCGCAGCTCCACATCCCAATGGGCGGGATCCCAGTCAAAAGCCTTGCGGCAGTCCGGGTCGTTTTCACCGGTCATCCCGGTCTCCGTGCCGTAATAGGTGCAGGGCATCCCCACAAAGGTAAACAGGAACGCCGCTGCATTCTTCAACCGGGCTGTGTCCCCGCCGCACACCGTCACAAACCTGGCGGTATCGTGGCTGTCCAGCAGGTTGAGCATGGAATCATTGGCAGCATCGCTGTAACGCATCATGTTCTCCGTGAGGATCTCCTGGAACCGCTGGGGCCCCACAGCGCTTTTGGCAAAGTACAGCACGGATGCGCGCTGTACCCCATAGTTCATGACGCCGTCATACTGGTCCCCCTGGAGCCAGGCCCGGGAATCGCGCCAATACTCGCCAAGTATGACCGCCTCGGGATTGATGGCCCGCACGGTCTGCCGGAACTCTCTCCAGAAGTGGGAATCCACCTCCGTGGCCACATCCAGCCTCCAGCCGTCAATGCCCATGCGGGTCCACTTGGCCACTGCTCCCAAAAGGTATTCCTTCACCTGGGGATTTTCCGTGTTCAGCTTGGGCATACACATCTGCCGCCGTTTTTCCAAGGGGATATCCTGGGTAATCCACGAACTGGGCACATAGGGGGTGGCGCCAAAGGAGTCAAAATTCATCGGGTCAAAACAGACGGGGAACTCCCGGATGTGGAACCAATCCTTAAAAGGGGACTGTTCCCCATGCTCCACCACGTCCTGGAACTGACGGAAGCCGCCGCCGCAGTGATTGAACACCCCATCCAGAATCACGCGGATGCCCCGCTTATGGGCCTGCTGAATCAGCTCCACCAAATCAGTCTCATCCCCGAAATGGGGGTCAATGCGGGTATAGTCCACTGTGTCGTACTTGTGGTTGGACAGAGCTTCGAAAATGGGCGTCAAATACAGGGCGTTGACCCCCAGCTCCTCCAAATAGGGGAGCTTTTGAATGATACCGGGCAGATCCCCTCCCATGAACCCGGTCCTGTCCGGGGGCGTGCCCCAAGGGACGGCCTCCTCCGGTGAAAGGGCGGGGTCCCCATTGCAGAAGCGCTCTGGAAAAATCTGATAAAATACCGCGCTGTTGACCCAGGACGGCTTCTGATGGATGTCAATCGGATTGATAAAGGGGAACTGGAAATTCACGAACCCGGCCCCTTCATCCTCCTCCACCCTGGCGTCCTCCGGCCGAACCAGGCCGTTGTCCCCGTAGAGCCACACCTCATCCCCTTTTTCCAGGACGAAATAGTAAGCAAGCCGCGGGTCCTCCACCTGATACACATACATGAAATAGTCAAACAGCTGGTCCGAGCCCTCCAATTCCATGGCGTATTCCTTCCGGGAGGCCCAGAGGTATTTGTTCCCGATCACCAGGGTGACGCGCTCCAAATCCCCCTTTGCCGCCCGAAGCCGGACCTTAAACTCCCCGGAGGAACGCGGGAAGGCATAGCTGCTTTCAGGAAGATGGCAAATCGCTTGCAGATTCACGGCGCTCCCCCCTTTTCACAAGGAAATGCGGATCTGCTCCGCCTCCTCCAGCCGGGTGAACACACAGTCGTTTCCAAACGTGCGCTGGGGCAGCAGGATCATCACATTGACGGAAGGCGTATCCACCACAAATTGGCGGCCGTGGAGCACACCGGGGTTCAGCCGGACGAAGGTGCCCTTCGGCACCCGGAAGGCCTCTACTGTCTCAGGGTCCACACGGAAGCTGGAGGGCCCCACAAAGATATCAATATCCCCGTCCAGCGGCAGGATTCCCTCACAGGTGAACTGGTGATATTCCAGCATGGTGACCACCCGCTCACACTCTGAAACCTTGGCCACGCACACTGAGGCAGGCATCCGGCCATCCAGATGAAGCCTCAGCAGATCGGGGGCAAAGATGTTGTCCGCTCCGGCTCGTTCCTCAATCTGCTTGACATGGAGCAGATCCATAAAATCTCCATACTCCCGGAACGCTTCCCGTTCCAAGGCTCTTGGCGCAATTTCTCTCATACAACTCTCTCCCTTCCCTGTCTTACAGACTGTACACGCCCTGCTCATCGGCGTCGTCAAAAATCAGCCCCAAATAGCGCGCG
>CAUWLU010000126.1:0-2351 GCA_963559705.1 uncultured Acutalibacter sp. | reverse complement strand
AACGCCACATACCTTGGAAATAATGAATACCCTCAAATTATAGAGGAAAGCCTTTTTGGGCAGGTTTACTCTCGGCGCTCAATCATACAAATCGGAAGATTGAATCCTACGATTAAAGCGGTAAGAGAGAAAATATGCTGTATAAAATGTGGACAAAGATTATCCCGAAGCCCCCATCACAACAGACAGAACATGGTCTGGATTTGCCCAAGCTGCGGAATCGAAACAGGAAATATCTCAGATGACGAGTTGCTGGAACGGATTATTGGCGTTTTGAATTTTGTAATTACTCACCCTGTTCAGGTAACACAATCTACCAATGTAACTCCATGCCTTTCTCTGGAATCTATGCGCCTAACAAACGAAATTAACCGTAAAATGAGCGATCCGCATATTTCTGCGGATCATTTGATGGAACTTATTAAGAGATGCGCCCAAGAGAAATACAACGCTTTGCAAAACCAACCTGTGGGCTGGAAAAATGAACTGCTGAAAAAAGCCTTGGACAATCGTGACCCCTTAAAATCGTTGGATATCCGGCTTTTCCAAGAAATTGTTAGCAAAGTTTTTGTGGCTTCAGATACAACAGTTACTTTACAACTGATCAATCAAAAAGTTGTTTAATGCACAGGAAGGAGTTCAAATGCAATCCCAAGCACCTACAAGGCAAAAGATCATCCGGGAGATTAAACCCTCCCCAGTGCTGCAGGCCCGAACCCGCAATCACAGGCTAAGGGTAGCAGCTTACTGCCGAGTCAGTACAGAGCAGGAAGAACAGCAGACCAGTATCGAAAACCAAATCACCTATTACGATGATTTGATTCGCTCGAATCCCGAATGGGAATACGCTGGCGTTTTTTCGGACGATGGCATCAGCGGAACCAGAGACGAGAACCGCCCCGGTTTTATGGAAATGATAAAGCAGTGCAAAAAAGGGAAAATCGATATGATACTGGCAAAGTCGCTATCCAGATTTTCCCGAAACACCCTGCAGTGCATTTCATACATACGAATGCTCAAGGATCGGGGCATTATCATCCGGTTTGAAAAAGAAGGGCTGGACACCTCCCGTGTAACCAGCGAAATATTTTTCACATGGACCAGCGCCTTTGCCCAGGGAGAAAGCGAATCTCTGAGCAACAACGTCAAATGGGGCAAGCGGAAAGGGTACAGCCAAGGAAGGTTTGCCTTTCCATATTCGAGTATGCTGGGATACAAGAAAGGCGAGGATGGTGAACCGGAGATCGTGCCGGAAGAAGCGGAATATATCAAAATGATTTTCAACTTGTTCCTACTGGGCCGCAGCCTACGCCAGATCAAGGAAATGCTGGAGCGAAGGAACATTCTGACGCCCAAAGGAAAAACAGAATGGTCACTAAGCACGATTGAAAGCATTTTGAAAAATGAAAAATACATGGGAGATGTATTGCTGCAAAAGAGTTATACTGTAGACTTCCTGACGAAGAAAAAGAAGAAAAACAACGGGGAACTTACCCAATACTATATTACTGACAACCACCCAGCCATTATCCCTCGTGAGGATTTCCTAAATGTCCAGCTTGAACTGACCAGAAGGAACAGCAAAAAGAAGGTTTCCCAAAAGAAAACCAAGAGCGCACTGGGCAAATACTGCAGCAAGTATGCACTCTCTGAAAGGCTGGTTTGCGGAGAGTGCGGTTCCATGTACCGCCGGACTACCTGGGCCAAAAAAGGTAAGAAAAAAGTAGTCTGGCGCTGTATCAGCCGATTGGAATTCGGAACAAAGTACTGCCAGCATTCGCCAACCGTATCGGAAGAAGCATTGCATCAGGCAATCCTCCAATGTGTTCAAAAAGTGGTCGAGAACAAAGAAGATATTTTGGAAAACCTGCGTGATGTTATCAGAAATATTACCCTGTTTTCCGGGAATCAAATCACACCGCAATCACTGGAAAAGCAAATAGACAAGCTGCAGCAGGAAATGTCGGCTTTAGTCAAAATCATTGCTCAAGGCGGAGACGGCGATTTCTATGCCGCCAAGCTGCGGCAGCTTTCCGAACAAAAAATGGCTCTTACCAACCAGCTGCAGGAAATCCAGAAAAAGAAGATGGCGGATCAGGCACAGGAATACCAGTACCAACAGGCCCTACTTTATATCAATAACGAGGAAAACCTGAACCTTACTGAATTTAACGATGACTTCATCCGAAGAATTATTGAACAGGTGACTGTTTTATCCGCTACCCAAATCAGAATACGGTTTGTAGGTGGATATGAGCAGGACGCAAACCTGCCATTGAAAAAATAGGTTGCCTGCAAAAAAATAGCACCGATGTCCTCAATCCGGGGGGCATCGGTGCTATTTTTTTGTG
>CAUWLU010000125.1:0-2421 GCA_963559705.1 uncultured Acutalibacter sp. | reverse complement strand
CTGAAAAGGTTTATTTGCCGCGCCCTAAAGTGTCGTCATATTGACTTTTTTACGGATTTCTGCTACATTATATATGTATAGCTGTATCTAATCATTTTTTGTTACAACAGAAGGATTCTTCTGTTGCAGGACGTGATCCGGTGCTGCCTGGCGCTGGTATTTTTTTTGCCCTTTTTAGAGCACCAACCGCAGGGTTTCCATTTTCCGCCGGTGCTCCGCCCCGGTGGTGAGGATATAGATTCTTGTCGTGTTGATGTTTGAGTGTCCCAAAATATCCGCCAGCTTTGCCACGTCATGGTCGATAGCGTAAAAGCATCGGGCGAACAGGTGGCGTAAGGAATGCGGAAACACCTTCGACGGAGAGACATTTGCTCTTGCGCACAGGGCTTTCATTTCCCGCCAGACGTTGCTCCGGTTTAGGGCTTTACCTGTCCGGGTGACGAACACCGGGCCGGTTTGAATGCCCTTCCTTTGAGTGTACCGCCGCAGCTTCTTGCACAGGACGGCGGGGAGAAAGATTGTCCTTGTTTTCCCTTTGCATTTGACGGTGGCTTCGCCCTGCTCCACAGCTTCCACCGTAATGAAGGGCAGCTCGCTCACCCGGATTCCGGTGGCGCAGATACTTTCCAGCAGCAGTGCCAGACGCTCGCTGCTTTTTTCTTTCGCCGCTTTTACTAAGCGGACGTATTCCTCGCGGGTCAACTCCTTTTCTTCCGGGCAGTAAATCTTTTTTTGTATTTTGAATGGCTTGACGCAGCAACTGTCAAAGCCCCAAAAGCGGAGAAATCCGTTGACCGCCGCCAGAGCCGCGTTGGCGCTGGACGGGGCGCAGTTCTCTCCCAGTCTTGCCTTGTATTCCAGCACCAGCGTTTTGTCAACACCCCGTCCTGTGTAAGCGGCCACAAACTGCCGGACATGGTACAGGTATTTTTCCACGGTGGCCACACTTTTCTCCGCTTCCACAAGCGCTACCTTGTAGGGCGGTATCATATTCTCATTTAGCTTTTGTTGTTTCATTTTGGTCCCCTCCGGTACAAATATTCCATTTTCTATTGTACCGAAGGAGGAGAAGCGATTCATTCCGCCTTGAAAAATCCCAAGGCGTCGGTGCGCTCCCCATTCTGCCAGACCTCGAAGTGCAGATGGTTGCCGGTAGAGTTTCCGGTGGTGCCGACATAGCCAATCACTTCGCCCTGTTTTACTTCCTGACCAGCGGTCACGCAGATGGAGGAACAGTGGGCATACAGCGTTTCGTAGGTATCGTTGTGCTTTACCTTGATGTGGTACCCATATCCGCCGCCCCAGGAGTCGATGGCGTTGGCAATGGTGACGGCCCCGTCCGCCGCGGCCAGGATGGGGGTTCCGCCCGGCGCGGCGATGTCGGTTCCGCTGTGATAGGCAATCTCCCCGGTGAAAGGGTCCTCCCGGTAACCGAACCACGACGTTATCGTGTAACTTTGCGGCAGCGGCCATTGGAAGATGCTAATACCCACCCAATCGGTATTGGGATTTACAATCTGTCCTCCGCCGCTTGTGTAACCGCCCAGCAGCTCCGCCCACAGACTCTGGTTCTCCGGCTCCGACATTAAGGCGAGATATTCGTTCTGCCTTGGGTTAAAACTGTACTGTCGGGCCATTTCCTCCGGGGTTTTGTGGGTGATGGTAATCTCCAGAATGGTTTCCGTCACCGTTTCGGTGCGGGTGGTTTCGTTGCCATCTTCGTCGGTGATGATTACCTCGACTTCATGGCTCTCAGTGCGGGTGCTGGAAGACACCGCATTCATCTCCCACATGATATCCCGCAGCTGCTGAACTTGGGCGTCATCCAGCGAGGCCACCTGCGCCCCATCCTTCGCGCCGGTAACCTTTGCGGAAAATACAGCAAGAACATCTTCCCAGTTGATGGAGAGCACTCCGTCGTTGGAGGTGATCTCCTGCCGGTCATGGGGATTGGCGTCCTCTATCTCCTGAATGTGAGACAGATATTCCCCATTGAGGGTAGACACCGCCTGTGTTACGCTGGTGCCGGTTCCGGTGGAATCCGAACCAAAAAACAGGCCGAAGCAGGAACCGACAACCAGGGCGATTAAACAAATCAACAGGATAATGACCACAGCCACCCAGCCCCCAGCTGCAATAGCGGCAACCAAACCCTTTATCGCTGCCGCAGCTGCTTTGATGGCGGCGGCGGTCGCTTTCACCGCTGCCTTCGCCCCTGTTACTGCCGCTTTCGCTGCTGTTTTGGCCGCCTGCTGCGCCGTCTTTGCTGAATGCTGGGCAGTTTTGATTCCCTTGGCGCTCTGCTGCACACCTTTCACAGACCGGCTGACGGTTTTCACCGCTTTCTGCGGCTTTCCCTTGCCAGCCTTGGCTACGGTATTCTTTGTCCGTATTTTGGAAATGGTATTCTTGGCAGCTTCC
>CAUWLU010000124.1:0-2427 GCA_963559705.1 uncultured Acutalibacter sp. | reverse complement strand
CAACGCCCGTTTTGTTACCTGGGACATTGCAATCTACACCTTCTAAAAAGTTATTTCTTTAATAAAATCATATCATAAGTCAGGTAATTTCTCAATGAAAAAAGCGGGGCCACCGGCCTGAATAATCAGGTGGAAGCCCCGCCGTGACGGATTTTACTGCGGTTTGCTGTTTGGACATCCACGGTAAAACTGTTTTTCGGATTTCGCTTCCAAAAGCCCACAAACCCGCATGAATACTGAAAAAATTGGGTGACATCTTTTTTGTCACCCAATTTTGGTGCGCCCGACTGGATTCGAACCAGCGTTCTCACCTGCCGGTTCGGTCGGAGTTAAACGGTCCCCACCGGAGACCAACTCCCTACAGAGTCGTCGTTATCAGACCGTCAAGAAAGAAACCCAGGTTTCATGCGGGTTTCGGGTACATCGCACAAAATTAGCATCCATTCGCAAAAACCCCGAAAGCCCTTGGTGCGCCTGGGCTCCCACGGTTTTCTTATTTTTAGAAAATAGTAATCAGAGGGTGGGCAGAAAGAGAAAAGTTACTGGGTGAAAGAGGGGTGGATTTTGGAGAGCGGGAGTCCCAAACGCTTGGCTTTGTCCCTGTGGGAAAAGCCACAGCCTTCCTCTCTCACTATTTGCGCCGGCATTTCTTGCACATTGTTTCCAACAACGCAAAGTCATTGCATCTTTTTGCCAAAGGCGTTTTATCCCCGTTGACTTGCTTATGCTTGTATAAGGTATTTGCGTTCTTTCGAATCTTCTCTTGAATCGATTTGATAAACCGGTACTCGGCCAGTAAGAGTGATTTATATTTTGGATCTCTCACCGTTTCAAAATTCACATACCTGCATTCAGATAAAGGAACGGGAAACATATCGTTTAGATTGATAACGGCATAATCCTTGATTTTGATGAAATCAAGGCCCTCCTTCATCCTTTTATGTTTTGGTTTGAACGAAGAAAGGGGGGCAAAATAGTCAAGGCCATTGACCTGTAAAACTATGCCTATGTATTTCCGCTCGTTCGCTTGCCCCTGCTGCCGGTTGTGAAAAAGATGGGGAGCATACGGAACAAGGTAGTTGATATATGCCGCATTGATCTCATAAATTTTTAGATTTTCCATATACCCTCCCTTAAACAGAAAGGGCGGACACAAAGCCCGCCCTCCTGTTAAAATCGCACTCCGAGTAGCGAAACACTCACTTGTAACTTTCTTGGTGATGGAGCCAAGAGAAGCTCACTCAATTTCTTTCTCACTTTGGGCTGAGATACACCCCTGTTAAGAGTATTCCACTCCTATGTTCATTATATGTGCTCTGCCCTCGTTTGTCAAGTAAGAAGAAGCACTTGGTCTCGCCTTGGCAAAGCAGCTAGATATGACATCCCGCCTCGAAGCGAAAAAAGAGAAGCCGCCAAGCAGCGTCTATATCCTTCAATTCTTCCCGCTCACTCAGAGAGGGGATTTCCTTTTTTCTGCCTGAACAGAGCTTATTCATTCTTCACTGTGTTCGGATTGTCTCCTACTGAGCGTCAATCTATGCTGGCAAAATAACTAAAAGCAGCTTTGGTTATGCGAGCCTGTTTGTGCGTCAAGAATTTAGCTTTCGGGCCTATTTTTTCTTCAAAAACCACAAAATGCAGAAGAGTCATTTCTGTTTCACTCCCACATATGGGGGTACCCCCCTGTCATGGTGACAGGGGCCCCCTTGTTTTCTTTTGGACTTCTCTCTACAATGAGGAACACAATTTGAGGCAGAGATGTGTTCCCTGCCCGACAAACTTGCGAGGTGTTGGAAATGATTTCTCAATAACAGGTTCTGGTTATATGGATACTGCTCCCACCTTTTCAAAAAAGAGGTGGGTGTTTTTGTATCCCCAGCAAATGCGAAAAGGCACAGAGAAAAAGCGATCTCCTCTACGCTTATAGGCAGAACAAAGCAGTTGATCCTCCCTTCCTCCCACAGCCCGGCAGCTTTGCCTGAAGCCGTCCAATCTGTGTCATTTCGCAATATAAATACTACTCCCACCTTTTACTCGGGAGTCACGAAAGGAGTGTAAAAACTTTGCCGAAAAATCAACCTGAACTGAAGCTCATCTCCCTGGAGGATGTGGTGGTGGAGCCGGTGCGCTGGCTCTGGTATCCCTACATCCCCTTGGGAAAACTGTCCATCATTCACGGCGACCCTGCCGAGGGCAAGACCACCCTGGCCCTGTGGATCGCGGCAGCCTGCAGCCGGGGCCAAGCCCTCTCCGATGGAGAAACCGGAGAACCCCTTACCGTCCTCTATCAGACAGCCGAGGACGGTTTGGGGGACACCATCAAGCCACGGCTGCTGGAATCCCAGGCAGACTTGCGCCACATCTACACCATTGATGAAACGGATTTTCCCCTCTCCATGCTGGACCACCGCATTGGGGAGGCCATCC
>CAUWLU010000123.1:0-2476 GCA_963559705.1 uncultured Acutalibacter sp. | reverse complement strand
AACATTCCCACAGGTTCCGGGGGATCAGCTATATTTATCGGGCAGGCGCACACCTGTATTTTGCCTGCATCAGTTTGATGAGGAGGCGGTCAATCCCGCCGCAGCTGCGGTTTTCTTCCAGATAAGCGTTTCGCATCCTATTTAGGGACAGCGTGGCATACTGGTATTCTTCATCGTTCAGGTACAGTTTGTGCTTTGGCATACGGAGGACTCTATCAAGAAACGGCTGCAGCTGGCCGGATAGCTCCGGCCCTGCTTCTTCCTGTGCGCTGCGAAGCGCCTTGGCCAGTATGTTTTGGTCCCCGCCGGTCATCTTCACCATCCGCTGCTTTGTCATGGCGACCCCATCCTTTCTCTGTTATCATTCACACCATACCACAACGGATGGCGGAAAGCTACCGGACAAAAGAAAACAAACGGAAAACTCTCAGCGCTCATCGCTCCGGCTCTTTCTCCGCCTTGGCTTTGGAAGCCTTGGCGGGCTTGGGCGCTGCGACGGAGAATTCATCCGGCTGGATGGCCTGCTCTAAATCCCGGAAGCTTCTCTGGACGTCCCGGTTAATAGAATAGGCAGCCCGTTTGACATCGCCTATAAAGCCGCGCTTTTCTTCCGGCGTCAGCTGGGCGCAGCTGTGACACACCTTATCAAACTGAAACACCGAGGCATCCAGCCCGAATTTCTGCGCCGCTACATAGGCGGCGCAGTAGGCTTGGGCCGCATACGCCTGCCGGTAATAGCCGCTGCCCACCGCATCGAAGCTGGCGTGGGCCTGCTCTCTGGCAATGGCGCAGATGGTGGCGGTTTCATCCATCCCATTGCGGACAAAAATCGTGCGCTGCTTGGGAACATACTGCGCCTGCACCCCTTGGGGAAGCTGGTCGGAAATGGCAAGCTGTACCGGGCTTTGCTCCACCATGGCGGCAATGATTTCCTCCGGCAGATACTTCTGCGGGGGCAGAGGCTGGGGTCCTCTGGTTTGGGAGATGTCATAGGCTTTGGTAATGGTATTGCCGTTCGCCTTGACGCCGTCTTTTTCATACTCCTGTTCAGCAAAGAAGGTGTATCCCTTCTCGCCGGAACGGATGGAGCGTCCGGCTTCCTTCCATTTGTCAAAGGTGCGGGGGTGGGTAATTTCAGGGTTCTGTTCGTAAAGAATGAGAAGGTTCCGGGTGCTCTGCGGGGTGCAGTTCGCCATGAAGTTGAGAAAGCCTTTCATGGATTCGTCATCCTTGAACACGGAATCGGCCTGCGCGTTGACTCTCGACCAGACTTCCTCACGCTCAGCCTGCTTCATGGCGGCGTATTCTTCTTTGGACAGCTGGGGCTGTTCCTGCTGGGGCTGCGGTTCCTGTTTCTTTCCAATCAAACTGGATAAATCGATAGGGCATTACCTTCCTTTCTGTTTTTTCTTCTGTTTGGCATGGCCGGGGGTGGGGTGCTGGCGCTCCTGCTGCTTGGATTTCTCTGCTTTCTTCTCCGCCTGCTCCTGCCGGATCTCCTGCAGCTGCTTTTTCACCGAGGGCTTTTGTTCCGGCTCTTTATGGCCTGTTAAGCCGGGCGAAGAGCTTTTGCTGGGCGAGGAAGGCGCGGACGGACTCTTTTCCGCCGGTTCCCCGGCTTCCTTCTCCCGGCCAGAAGTAAAATTTGCGGCGGCATCCTGCTGGACGGGGCCGATATTGAAATCGTCCTCAAAACCGCCCACCTCAAATTCCACTTCGCCCTGCTCGGTTTTGACGGTTTCCGTCTTGCCGGGGGCTGTGGGAGCTTGCTTTTCCTGTTCCTGCACTTTCTCAATTGTGGCTTCGCCTGCCTGCGCTTTGACCGCGTCAAGGCCGAGGTTGTCGAAAATGCGCTGGATTTTAGAGGCGTCGTCCGCGAACACCACCACTTCGATGCGGTCAGCCTTTTTCTTGTTTCGGATGGGAACATACAAAAGGCCGTGTACCTTGGCTTCCTTTGCAAACTCCTTCATGTTTTCGGTGGGGACATTAAAGAATTTGAACGGGCGCTGTTCCTTGAGCATCCGCACAAGCCTTGTCTTGCCGTGGATTTTCTTCTGATCCTTCAGTACGGCATAGACAAACAGCGCAAAGTTTTTTGCCGCCATGCCCGACAGCTTGAGGGCCATTTCCGTGCCCTCAAGGGTAAATCGGACAATCTGGTCGGCTGGATCGCTTCCGTAGTTCAGTCAGCATTCTCCTTTCATCGCTCCAAATCACGGGAGCGTTTATGCTTTGTTTTTTCCAGTGCAGGTTCCTTAGAGAAGGAATCCTCGCCGGGGATGAGAGACAGGCTGGAACCGGTATCCCATTTCACTCCAATCTGCCCCATATCGTCCACATAGGAAACCGTGCCTTTTGTACCGGGCGGTGGGGCCTGTGGGTCGTCCATGGAATGCAGGGTGACGCGGGTTCCGGCAGGGTACTGCCGCCGCAGGAATTCAACCTGTTCCCTTGTAGGCCGTTGGTTCAAATG
>CAUWLU010000122.1:0-2490 GCA_963559705.1 uncultured Acutalibacter sp. | reverse complement strand
AACGATCTCCTGCTTCATAAGGCTTTTGTTTTCGCTTGCGATTCTTGTTCCTTGTATGCTCCTTGCTTGCTCTTTACGAAGCAAAACGGAACACTTCTGAGGAACGCTCACAACTCCAAAACCATCCAATTTCCTGCAAAACAGCGTCCAAAGACGTACTGAGAAGCAGTGGAAATTATCTCTTGGGTAAGTGAGATTAGCGCTTGCTGAACTGGGGAGCGCGACGGGCAGCCTTGAGGCCGTATTTCTTACGCTCCTTCATACGAGGATCGCGGGTCAGGAAGCCAGCCTTCTTCAGCATGGAACGCAGGTTCTCGGAATCATACTGAAGCAGAGCGCGGGCCACACCGTGACGGATGGCGCCGGCCTGGCCGGTCACGCCGCCGCCGGACACGCGGCAGACGATGTCGAACTTCTCGTCAGTGCCGGTGAGGGTCAGGGGCTGACGGACAATATACTTCAAGGTATCCAGACCAAAGTAATCGTCAATATCCCGGTCGTTGATGGTGACCTTGCCGGTGCCCTGGTACAGGCGCACGCGGGCCACACTGCTCTTGCGGCGGCCGGTGCCGTAGAAATAAGGTGCAGATTCGTACATCGTTTAACTCCTCCTTACAGGTTCCACTCGACGGGTTTCTGGGCAGTGTGCTTGTGCTCGCTGCCGGCGTAAGCCCGCAGGCGGGTCATCGCGGTGCGGCCGATGGAGTTAGAGGGAATCATGCCCTTCACGGCAAGCTCCATAGCCAGCTCGGGCTTGGTTCTCATCAGGGTGTCGTACCGGGTGGCCTTCAGGTGGCCGATGTACCCGGTGTGGCGGTAATAATACTTCTTCTCCGCCTTGCCGCCGGTGAGGACGGCGTCCTTGCAGTTGATGATGATGACATGGTCGCCGCAATCCACATGGGGGGCGAAGGTGACCTTGTGCTTGCCGCGCAGCAGCACGGCTGCCTGGGCAGCCACACGGCCCAGGGGCTTGCCAGCGGCGTCGATGACATACCATTTGCGGTCGATCTGACCGGCTTTCGGCATTGTGGTTGACATTTGCTTTACCTCCAAGCTTTTGTATCATATATTTGTAACATTGGTTAACTGCGTAACGCGGCCCCTCTCGGGACCGCCTATAGATGATAGCACAGGTTTTTCCCGGTGTCAACAGGTTTTTCCCGTTTTCTTAATTGGCTTCTGTCATACTCTTGTTTTCTTCTGTTTTTATAGGATTATCTCTTGTTTTCTCTCACTCTATTTTCGCTTTTTCCATCTTGCTGTCAGGTACAGGCCTTTCCTATATATAATAGAAACAGAGACGCCCCGGATTTGGGGGTTGCAAGCCAAGGGGCTTTCCCTTATACTATTATAATGATAGAAAGCAAGGAAAGGAAACCGTCCATGGACAAGCTCACTGGCCGCGTGCGGGCCGCTGTACAGAATTATGACATGATCCAACAGGGGGATCGGATCGCCGTGGGGGTGTCCGGCGGCAAGGATTCCCTATTTTTGCTCTGCGCCCTGGCAGAGCTGTCCCACTACTACCCCAAGGAGTTTTCCGTGGTGGCCGTCACAGCGGACCCCTGCTTTGGGGGCGTACCGGGGGATTACTCCCAGGTGCAGGCCCTCTGCGACCGGCTCTCCGTGCCCTATATCATCCGGCGCACCGATTTGGGGCCGCTGATCTTTGGGGAGCGGCAGGAGGAAAATCCCTGTTCCCTCTGCGCCAGAATGCGGCGGGGAATCCTCCACAACATCTGCGTGGAGGAGGGAATCCCCACCTTGGCCCTGGGGCATCACTTTGACGATGCTGTGCAGACCTTTTTTATGAACCTCTTTTACGGGGGGAAGCTGGGATGTTTTTCCCCGAAAACCTACCTGTCCCGAAAGCAGATCACCGTGATCCGGCCATTGATCCTCTGCGAGGAGCGGGAGATCAACGGTGCTGCCCGGCGCTTAGAGCTTCCCGTGGTGAAAAGCGCCTGCCCGGTGGACGGGGTCACCGCCCGCCAGGACACCGCGGAACTCATCCGGCGGCTGGAGAAGGAATTCCCCCACCTGCGCACCAAGGTGCTGGGCGCCATGCAGCGGGCAGGACTGGACGGCTGGTGAGCAAACCAGGGCGCGCTTTGCGGTTTTTCCCGTTTCCGGAAGAAATTTTGAAAAAAATGGATTTTTTTCAAAAAAGGGGTTGCAATTTCCAAAAAGGTGTGGTATCATAATCAAGCCGTTGAGAGAGACGGCAAAAACAAATAGTTGGTGTTGATTGCCGCGAGGGTCCACCCGTTCCCATCCCGAACACGGAAGTTAAGCTCGCCGGCGCCGAAGATACTTGGCTGGAAACGGCCCGGAAAAATAGGTTTTCGCCAACACTCAAAGCAGTCGTCCAATAGGGCGGCTGTTTTTTGTTTGCTTCCATACTCTCTTAAAAAAAATTTGAAAAAAACTTGAAAAAGGGCTTGCTTTTTTCTTTTGACTGTGGTATTATAAGCAAGTCGTCAAGAG
>CAUWLU010000121.1:0-2546 GCA_963559705.1 uncultured Acutalibacter sp. | reverse complement strand
TATAGTGCGCCCGGAAGGGCTGCGGCGTAAGCCAAAGCAGCTCGCGGGCAATTTGGGATTCTGCCAGTAGCGCGGCAGTAGGAAAAGGTATTCCGAAGGGAGGTAAAAATTGCCCTATCACCAGCCGATTTATCCGGCGGGGAAACCCAATGGGGAGTGTAGCATATCGGCAACGCCGTAAGTTGGGAAACTATCTAACCACTACTGAACGGCAAGGTGAAACGTTGTGAATGAGGAATAAAGCTGGATTGCTTGAAGGGCAGTCCAAGGCGGTATACTTGAGCCGGCGGCGCAGGATAGTTGTATTCGCCGCATGCCGTGGCAATTGGTGACATATATACACTTATTGCGAAATACCCACGGCAGCCAACCGCAGTAAGCGGATAACGGACGAAAACCCATTCCGACATCGCAACACGCTGTCCCAAACTGCCTAACCGGGGATTGCCTAACCCGGAATGCCCTCATAGGCTATGGCTTTCAGAGCCTGAAAATCCGGTATGGCAACGGAGCCGCCATAGTAGTCCGAGCAAGGGAAAGCCTTGCACATGGCGAAGGGCGGCAGGATATCAACCAAACTATCAATGGAAAGGTGCGTGAGGCACTATGAGAAGTCCAAAGAACGTTTTGGAAAGTCTGACATCAAAAGCAGCAAACAAAGATTACCACTATCAAAGGCTCTATCGAAACCTGTACAATCCTGCATTTTTTCTGCTGGCATATGAGCGTATCCAAGCAAAGCCAGGCAACATGACAGCCGGAAGCGATGGGAAAACAATCGACGGCATGAGTATGAAGCGAATTGAAGCCCTCATCCAAAAACTGAAGGATTTCAGTTATCAGCCGAAACCTGCCAGAAGAACGTATATCCCGAAAGCAAATGGTAAAACGCGCCCTCTTGGTATTCCATCCTTTGACGACAAGCTGGTGCAAGAGGTGGTGCGCATGATACTGGAAAGTATCTACGAACCTACCTTCTGTGCTACTTCCCATGGATTCCGCCCAAAGCGGAGCTGTCATACAGCCCTGCAACATATCAAGCGGAATTACACGGGGGTCAAATGGTTTGTGGAGGGCGACATCAAAGGGTGCTTTGACCATGTTGACCATCATGTGCTGGTGCAGATACTGCGCAGACGCATTGCGGATGAGCATTTCATCGGCCTGATTTGGAAATTCCTGAAAGCGGGGTATATGGAAAATTGGGTGTACTACAACACCTACTCCGGCACCCCGCAAGGGTCGCTGATTAGCCCAATTCTGGCGAATATCTATCTCAATGAATTGGACGTGTTCATGGCGGAATATGCCAAGACCTTTAACCGTGGTACAAAGCGGAAAATCAACCCGGCATACAAAAAGCCGTTAGATGTCCGGCGCGGAAAACAGGCATGGCTAAAACGCAATGGAGCAAAAATCAGTGAGGAAGAACGTCGGGAGGTCATGGCACAGATACAGGAACTCAATATCCAACTGCGCTCTATCCCTTACAGCGACCCCATGGATACGGAATACAAGCGGGTTGTTTACGTCCGCTATGCCGATGACTTCCTGATTGGCGTGATTGGAAGCAAAGAGGATGCAAAGCAGGTCAAATCCGATGTGGGAGCGTTCATCAGGGAGCGCCTTCATCTGGAGATGTCACCGGAAAAAACGCTCATCACCCACGGCAATGATTTAGCCCGTTTTCTCGGATATCTGATTACAATTAGTCAGGACCGAAACTGCATCCGCACCTCAAAGGGCGCTGTCCAGCGCATTTATTCTGGCAAGGTTAAACTCTATATACCCAAGGAAAAATGGCTGAACCGCTTGATTTCCTATGGCACCCTGAAAATCAGCTACGACAAAGCCCATGGGAATAAAGAGGTATGGGAGCCGGTACGTCGTCCGGGCCTGATACGCCTGGATGATATTGAGATTCTGAACCAGTACAATGCAGAAGTGCGGGGCATGTACAACTATTATCGGCTGGCAAACAATGCAACTGTACTGAATTCCTTCCTCTATGTGATGAAGTTCAGCATGTACAAGACCTTCGCTGGAAAGTATCGGACGAGCATGCGAAAAATCATTCGCAAATACTGCCACAACGGGGACTTCACCGTATCCTATCCAACGAAAGGCAGGACAAAGTCCGTGGTGTTCTACAATCAGGGTATGCGGCGCAACGGCAGAGTTGCTGTGACGGAAAACCCGGACATCATTGGCAGAGCAAATGAGAACCGCCGCTATACAAGTCTGACAGACCGACTGGAAGGCCATGTATGCGAGTTCTGCGGAGCCGAAACAGAGGATATTGAAATCCATCATGTCCGAAAACTGAAAGATTTAAGTGGTAAGGCGGAATGGGAACGCCATATGATTGCGCGCAAACGCAAGACAATGGCGCTATGCCACCCCTGCCATGTAAAGCTGCACAATGGAAAGTTAGACTGACATCTAGAAAGCCGGATACATCGAGAGGTGTACGTCCGGTTTGGAGGGGAGTGTTTGGAAACCTACCGCAGCAATGCGGCAAGGCGCTGGGCGCTTACCCTACTGTA
>CAUWLU010000120.1:0-2581 GCA_963559705.1 uncultured Acutalibacter sp. | reverse complement strand
GGCACATCAAAATCAACCTTTTTATTTTATTCAGATTGCCGTTGACGGCGAATCCGTGCGGCGCAGGTTTTCTGCGCCGCATCAGTTTGCCGCCAACAGGCCAAGAGCAAATTGCTCTAAGGAGAATGTGCCGAAATGAACAAGCCTACTTTAAAGGAGCAGGCACATGGGGAGATTGAACGGATTTTCCGAATCCTCCTGCCTCAAAACGGGCTGGCAGTGCGGGAAGAACAGATTACCCTCTGCCACGCCATGCTGGACACCCTGCTCCAAAACAATATCGCTTTATGCGACGCGGGCGTTGGGATTGGAAAAACTTATGCCTACCTGACCGCCTGCATTTTACTGAAAAAGTTTGCGCCCCATGGACCTGCCGGTTCCCAACCGGTGGTGGTTTCCACCTCCAGCGTTGCCCTGCAGGACGCTATCATCGGGGAATACATTCCATTTTTGTCCCGGATTTTTCTGGAGAACCGCATCATTCAAAAGCCCATCCGGGCGATGGTGCGAAAGGGCAAGGAACGCTTTGTCTGTGACGTTCGCCTTTCCCAGCGTTTGGAAGCGGTGAAAGATAAGAAAAAGAATGCCCAGCAGATGAAAGCCCTGCTCTCTCTTCGCACCTATTATGATTTGGACTCGGTAACCGGTCTCAGTGGATTTGACCGGCGGCAGGTGTGCGTCCCCAAGGTTTGCGAGAAAAACTGTCCTTTGCGGAATGCCTGCCGGTACCATCAATACCTGAAGGAAGCCAGAAGTGCGGAGATTTTCGTCCAAATCTGTAACCACAATTACTTGTTGGCAGATGCAGCCCATCGTTTACAGGAACTGCGGCCTCTTCTCAATGATTACCGTGCCTTGGTGATTGACGAAGCTCATAAGCTGCCGGACTCAGCCCGCCAGATGTATGGGCAGAGTTTGTCAGCGGAGGATTTCCGAGAGCTCTGCGACCTGCTGGCAAAAGAAAAATATATCCTCGCGGCCCAGCGGCTGAAAGAAAAGTTTGCTACCCTATTGGGTGCTATGTGCCGGGGCGAATTGTTGGAAGAAGCCCAGCGCACCGCCTTTATTTTAACGCCGGATCGGGAAGCGGCCCTTCGGGATTGCCTTTCCCTTCTTCGGCAGCTTCAAAAACAGCTTGCTCCGCACCTCCCACGGTGGCTTCTTCACCGGCTGGGAACAACAGAGCAGGCACTGGGCCTCTTTTTTACCGGGGATCGCAAATACATCCTCTACATTCAATACGACAGGGACGGAAGTCCCAGCCTCTGCGCCGCCAGCCGGGAGATGCCGGAGCAGCTGCGCCGGGCGCTGTGGCTGAAGGACATCCCCGCCATCCTGACCTCCGGCACCCTCATGGCTGGTGGCAGCTTTGACAGAACCCGGCAGCTCATGGGGCTGTCCGAGAACAACCGATTGGAGGATTTTATTGCGGTTTCGCCCTTTAACTATGAAGAAAACTGCCTTCTTTACATCCCCGACAACCTGCCGAGAGTGCAGATGGGCAGCGAAAAGGAAGCTAAGTGTTTGGCAGAGCAGATCTGCCGGTTGGTGGAAGCCACTCATGGCCACACTCTGGTGCTCTTTACTTCCTATTCCCTCATGGGCGCTGTTTACAATCAGGTAAAGGATCGGCTGTCTTTTCCCTTAATGGAAGTATGGCGGCACTCGCAGGACGTGATCCATCAGTTCAAGCAGGCGCAGAATGCCGTGCTGTTCGCAGCGGGTTCCTGTTGGGAAGGTGTGGACTTTCCCGGCGATATGGTGTCGTCGCTCATCATTGTGCGGCTGCCGTTCCCTGTTCCCGATCCACTGAGCGAAGCGGAACGGGAACAATATCCCACCCTGCAGGATTATATCCGGGCTGTCATTATCCCGGATATGCAGGTGAAACTCAGGCAGGGATTTGGACGGGCCATTCGCACCGAAACCGACACCTGTGTGGTGAGCATTCTGGATCACCGGGCAGCCCCCGGTCAGCGGTATCACCAAGCTGTGCTGGAAACCCTGCCGAACCTTCGACTCACCAGAAAAATCGAAGATGTAGAGGATTTCATCCGGGCAAAGAAAAGCCCGGATTATTTTATGTCATAAAGGAGATTGCCATAGATGAACAGAAAAACAGAAACGGCGGGATTTCCCTACGCAGACCGCCCCATGTGGTTATACAGCCGCAGCAGCGATAAAAGGATGTTTGTCCTGATTCAGCAGATGCGGAATCTTTTAGAGGAAGCCAATCATCGGGGATACACTGTCGTTGGTACCTCGCAGGATATGGGGACCGGCAGGAGCACAGCCCGCATGGGCTTGAAACAGATGATGCAGGCAGTGCAGGGCGGCTTCGTCCGCGCTGTGCTTGTGCGGGATTTAACCCGTCTGAGCCACGATCCCGCCATCCTGATTCAAATATTAGAGTTTTTGCAGGACCATAATGCGGTACTGATCACCACCGAAAGCGACCTGCGGTATGAACTTTACGTCAAGGGGCTGGAAAACCGCTTTTTCCAGAGGGCGGCCCAAAGGGGTCTCCATTTGCCGTGGTGAATTTTCATGGCAATTCCCTATACCTTGCAGACCCCAAGCG
>CAUWLU010000119.1:0-2608 GCA_963559705.1 uncultured Acutalibacter sp. | reverse complement strand
GTCGATGTAGTTGCGCAGATGCTCCGGCACCTGCATGGCGTCCAGTTCCTCGATATAATACCGGCCCAGATCATCGTGGTCGTGGATGTCGGGGTAAACATCGTAACAGTCCAGGTTTTCCGTCAGGTTGATGAGCTCCTGGATGCTGCCCGTGTGATCGCCGATCTCCATAGCCGCCTGGAACCGCTCATATTCATCCTGGCTCATATCGTCCAGCTTGGAGGCCAGGTAGTTCAGTTCGTCCAGATTGGCGTACTCGCCCAGCAGGTCATAGAGGCCGTCCACATAGCAGTCGTAGTCCGTGATAAACCATTCCTCATAGGTCTGCCCGAAGTCGTCCTTTGCGCCGATCCCGATGCGCTCAAAGACCTGTTTCAGTTCCTCCGCCGTGGTGGGGAACTTCACCCATTCACCTACAAGGGCGCCTTCGTTGTACTTGCCCAGATTGGTGATGAAGGCGGCAAAGGGATAATCTTTGTCGTAGTCATAATGGGGCATAGCGACACCTCCTTATCGCTCCGGCGCAGGCTTTTCCCGATGGGGCTGCGCCTTGCTCTGATTGGCACATTCCTTCCGGCTCTGCTCCAGCCGCTCCTTGATGGAGGGCTTTTTCTCCGTCTGCTTCTCCCTGGGGCGCTCGTGCTCCCACTCGTCGCCGGAGAGAGTGAGATACCCCTTACTGGTGAAGCACCCCTGTTCCTCCCGCATGGCATGATTGCCGAAGGGAACAGGATCAATGGCGTCCAGCAGCTCCGGGGGCAGAAGGATGTCCAAATGCTGCGCCAGATAGCGCCAGCCCACATCCTCCACCTTGCTGATGTTGGGCTCCAGGACAAAATACTCGGTGTTGGCGGGAAACTCCCGGAACTGTTCCAGCGTGGTCAGACGATAGGGCGACTCCTGGACAGCGGTCAGGAGGTCACGGTCCTCCGGGGAAAGTCCGGCAAGCGCCTGGGCTGCTGCCTCCAGTTCGCTTGCGTCACCCCCTGCGGGGAGCAGCGGTTTCAAATGCTCCATGAAATTGGGTTCGGTTTTACTCAAAAACATCATCCTTTCTAAAAATGGGCAAAAGAAAAGCAGGAAACCCGGAAAGGTTTCCTGCTCGATGCTGCTGGAAAGTGGTTGATACTTTGAATCGCTGATAGAAAAGTAATTGGTCGGAAGGTTTATTTCTCGATAAATTTGCTTGCCAGCTTATAAACTTGGTGAATCTCTTTTGATGACAAGTCCCATGCGCTTAATTCCGCTGCAACCAACGCACTATGTTTTTTGCTTATATCCCGCAAGGCATTACCAACTGATTTTCTGACATACTCACTGGGGTCATTTTTCAGATCAGCTAATCTTCGAATTGCTTCTTTGGGATTTTCCTTGAAATATGGTCTTGAGGTCCATATTCTCAAGCCTTCTGTAACTGCCCTTCTGGTATTGGGATTTTTGTCTTGCAGCCATGAGTCAATCACTGGAAGGGACTTTTCAAATCCGGTCCTTTTGCAGAATTCATCAAAGGCCTTTGCTAAAACCTCTTGAACCCTCCAATTTTCGTCTTTGGATACACTCTCCCGCATAAAATTCAGGATTTCTACATCCTCTGATAAATGTCCAAGAAGAAAGACGCCATACATTCTGACCTGATAGACCTCAGACCGATAAGCTGCGTAAGCCAGTTCTTTTATATAGGACCTGTCATTGGTATCAAAATCGGTCTTGGCTTGCTGTTCTTCATTTTTGAAGCCATTGGATACTTGCGAGAGCTCTTTTTCCAACCGTTCAATATACTGATCCAACTATGACCACCCCTTGCAAATATTCAGTTTTATTATACTTGCAGGTTGCGGCTTTTGAAACAGATAAATTGTAAACTTGTCGAATCCAAGGATGAAGATGACCAACAGATGTTGTCATCCCTGTTTCTCGATGCGGTAATTCACATACTTCCCGCCGGTGTCGGCCAGAACGATTGTCCCGTCATAGGTTTTCCCGGTACGCAGGGAGCGCAGCCCCTTGACCTTTGCCTTTCCGTCTTTGAGCAAAGCGGCTGCGATTTTGGCGGTAAAGACCTTCCCGCGCTGCTCGAAGAAACGGTCATTCTTCCACATGACAAACTGACAGGCACGGTCCGAACAGGCGAAGTTCTTCTTGCCCTCATAAACCGGCTTGCCGCAGCGGGGACAAAGGCCCACCGTTTCCTTCTCCGGCTGGAACAGCTTTTGCCCATCCTCGGAAATGTGGGAGTATTTCTGCACCAGCTCCGCCGCCATCGCCTTGATCCCGTCCATGAAGTCCTCCGGCGACACCTGGCCCTTTGCCACCTCGTTCAACCGCTGCTCCCAATCCGCTGTGAGCTTGGGAGAGGTCAGCAACTCCGGCAGCACCGTGACCAGGTTGATACCCGCCTTTGTGGGGATCAGGTTCTTGCCCTTGCGCTCTACAAATCCGCCGGACACCAGCTTTTCAATGATGGCCGCCCTGGTCGCCGGGGTGCCCAGGCCCTTGCGCTCTGCCTCGTCCGGCATATCTTCCTTGCCCGCATTCTCCATGGCCGACAGAAGGGTGTCCTCTGAAAGCTTTTGTCAAGGGGGTGCGTGGATATTTTTCGTATTACTTA
>CAUWLU010000118.1:0-2620 GCA_963559705.1 uncultured Acutalibacter sp. | reverse complement strand
GTCCGCCCCGTTTTGTGGATAAATCTTTAATCTAAAATCTTCAAATCTTTCATCTCGCAGTAGGCAAAAAATGAGAGGAAAGGTTGATGAAACTCTCATAGGGGTCCAGGGGCGAAGCCCCTGGTGATTCAATTTTTTAAAATGGGTATTTTTTAAAATGGATACCTCGCACAGAAAAGGGAGACCCGCCGGTTCATTTTAAGCAAGGCCGGCAGGTCCCCCGCAGCGACAGCCTCAATCAGGCTGCCGCCTGCCATATATTCTTATAAAGGTGGGACAAGCAAAGTGGCATATCCGAAAAATGAGCTTCTAGTTGTGATGAAAGCGAAAGATCTATGCCGCTATGTTATGACCATTACCCAAAAGACACCAAAGCAATACCGCTTTACCTTTACCACCCGCCTGCAAAACCTGACTATGGATATTATTGAGGATATCTATTTGGCCAACGATACCTTTGTGGGTGGAAAAAACGCTGAAGCCAAAGCGGAAAAGCGCCTGGATTTGCAGCACAATGCAATGACAAAAGTGCGGTTGCTGGCATATATTGCGCAACTCGCATTAGAGCAAAAAGCGATTCTGCCAAAACAATATGAGCAAATCGCCATGCAGTCTACCGAAGTGCTGAATCTTTTGGGCGGCTGGATCAATAGCGACCGGCGCAGATTTTGAGTGTAAGAATATATGGCAGACGGCATCCCAACATGGTGTCGTTCAGGGAACAGGTTGCAAATTGTAGTGTGTGGTTCTCCAGCGGCAGCTCCGTTCGCCGCGCAACAATGCGAATAACGTGGCCAACGTCAACAACAATGGCAATCTCAATAACAACAATTACAACAACACGAATGGCGGTGTCCGCCCCGATTTACCCCGGCCCCTGCGTTGTCATGTAAGGGGGTAAGTGAGAAACCGTTTCCGTGCGTTCGGGCGGTCAGTGCGCGGGGTAAAGGAACCTGTTTCCTTCACGCAGATGAAAATATCTTTTTTCGTCTGTGGAAAACATCAGATTGGCAGTGCAGAAGACGTGAACGCCCCCCAAAAACAGGCGGCTTTCATTTTTTCTGCTGTGGGGCTGCCCCCAATAAGCAGCCCTCTGTCAATCGAGTTTGCAATTAAGCGGATCAAAATAGATAGAGAAGGAATGATGAGGCCCATGGCAGCAAGAATGGGGCTGATGGCACAATATTTGCCCATTAAAGAACAATATAAAGATGCGGTCTTGATGTTTCAAGTGGGCGGCTTTTATCAGCTCTATTACCATGATGCGGAACTGGCAAAACAGGAACTGGGCATGACCATGGTCAGTCGGGCTGTAGGCGGAGGGATGTATGCCCCTATGTGTGGGTTTCCCAAGGCGGGTGGGGAAAAATACGCAGAGAGGCTTGTGCAAAAAGGGTATCGTGTGGTCTTTTGCAACCAATCCGAAGAAAAAGACGAGAATGGCATGGCCCAAAGGACTGTTGCAAAGGTAGTTGAGCCGGACAAAGAGCCTGTTGACCTCTCGGCCGCATGGGATGTGTATTTGGAAAACCATCCGCTCGATAGCATACAGCCGCCGCAAAGGCCCAAAAAGCACCGCAAGGTAGAATCAAGTTTGTTGGATCAGCTCGCGTCATTGGATTTGGAGACAATGGCGCCAATAGCAGCTTGGAGATTATTGCAGTCATGGAAGGAAATGTATGTTCCATCAGACAAAGGAACCGACGGATTACGAAAAGATATGTGATTTCCAAAACTTATATAAAGCGCATCTCCAGGCCCGCAAGGGCAAGCGAAAAAAGCCAGAGGTCATCCGATTTGAAATGAACCTGGCAGAGAATTTGACTAATATAAGCATAGCTCTCCGAAATCACGAGTACCGCCCCAAAGGGTATTATCACTTCACCATCTATGAACCTAAAAAGCGAATGGTCTTTGCTGCGTATTATTCGGATCGTGTCTTACTGCATTGTGTCTGTGATGAGGTGCTGGGACCATTATTGGCTTCACGGTTAATCTATGATAATGCCGCCTGCCAAAAGGGCAAAGGAACGCACTTTGCGCTGGACAGATTTTCCTGCTTTTTACGTGAGCACTATAAAGCACATGGGAAAGAGGGCTATGTGCTAAAATGCGACATTTCTCAGTACTTTGCTAATATCGACCATCAGGTATTAAAGAGTAAGTTGAAAAAGGTCATCAAAGACCCGGATGTGCGGGATTTGGTGTTTCAATATATTGATAGCTATAGTACCGCGGGAAAGACGGGTTGCGGTTTGCCGCTGGGGAATCAAAGCAGCCAATGGTTTGCCATCTATTACCTTGACCCGCTGGATCGGCTGATCAAAGAAAAAATGCGGGTAAAGTATTATATCCGTTATATGGATGATTTTTTACTTCTTCACCACGACAAGGCGTTTTTGCAGGGATGCCTTGTACAGATAAAATCTTTTGTCGAAAATGAGCTACATCTGCAGCTGAACCGAAAAACGCAAATCTACCCCCTGCACCATGGCATAGAGTTTTTAGGTTGGAGGTTTTTTCTGACAGATACAGGAAAAGTCGTCCGGAAGTTAAAACCCCAGAGTAAAACCCGGTTAAAAAGACGAATGAAGAAGCTGCAGGAAGATTATGCGCAGGG
>CAUWLU010000117.1:0-2645 GCA_963559705.1 uncultured Acutalibacter sp. | reverse complement strand
GCTAGGATGGCTGGTTCCTTTGTCTACTGCGGGGCTGGGGTTGACGCTTACGTTCTAACGGCGCCTTTCCTTTTAAAATTCAACATTGCCTATCGGGGAAACCTTTGTGTTTTCCGAACAAGATAGGACCGTTCCATCTACCAGGGGGCTCTCGTCGTTCTCAGTGTAATTTACTTTCCCTTCTTTGGCGGCATGCCGCGTTTCTTCTTGATCCAGCGGGAATAATCTGGCTTGGAATCACGGGTCCAAAATGCTAGTACGTATATCACTTGCCAACCAAAGTCAAAAATCGCTACCCCTATGGCAAGAATGCGTCCAATTTTCGGATATGGTCCTACAAGATACAGAAACAGACAGACAAGAAGCATCAACGGATGTCCGAAAACAATCACGAAATAAAGGAGGATAAGTATTTTCGGGATTTCTTCTCGGTATCTGGAATAGAGGAACCATTCTTTAAATCGCATTCCCATTTTACGTTTTCTGTAGGCGCTATTATTGAGTTGATAGCAAATAATGCCTGAAAGTAACCAGCGAATATAGAAAAATGATACAACCCAGCATATTAAAATTAGAGCAGTTTGACTTTGTAGATTCATAACAGACTCACACTCCCCCTAAAACGTCCTCCACCAGAACCTGTTCCTCTTTTAGAACGATTTGGTGAAATCCAGGAACTCACAATATTCGATGTCACATTTGATGAAACCTCTGTAACAGAGTCCCTTAACAAAGAGCCAATGCTATATGTGTTACGATAGTAGCTTTTTGTACTTTTAGCATAATACGCAAAGGCCTTAGTTGCTTCTTTGACTCCGGACTTTATCCCTTTGTGAACAGTAGCATTTGTCGTTCTCTTAACCGTGGACACCCCAAGGTTAAATAGGCTTTTTGTGCCATTACCTTTACCGCCGATAGCTCCAAAAACTCCACCAATAACACCTTCTGATAATACCGCTCCAATATTAATTTTTTGCCCAGAAGCGACTTGATCAATTCCCTCACTGGTTGCGGAAGCCAATGCGTTGATACCAAATACAGCTGCGCGACAAAGACTAGATGATGAGACTGCTCCTCCGATCGCTCCCGTAGCTACTGAGCTGAGAAGTCCATCGCTCCATTTATTCCCAGTAGCTAGATTTGTAGCCACCTGGACAGCGCCCGAAATAAGTCCACCAACAGCAGCCCCCACCAAAATATGCCAAAAACCGCCTTCATTATCGGCACGCATCACAGGGTTGTTATCGCAATACGCAAAGAGATTTTGGTCATAAAGCCCATTTGCGGACAATACTGCATCCGTACTATCTGCGTTGATGAACCGGCTTACCTTGGGGTCGTAATAGCGGTTGGACAGGTAATAGAGCTCGGTTTCGGTATCGAAATAGTATCCACGGTACCGCAGAGGATTGATGTCCGCCAGACTACCGCTGGAGGAAATGAGCTTGCCCCAGGCGTCGTACTCATAGGTGGCCAGCACATTGCCGTTGACGTCCTCGATGCGGGTGATGTCGCCCTGCTGAGTGGTCATTGGTCATGTAGTAGCCGGTCACGTTGGAGCCGCTGCCGGGAAGATGCGAGAAGGTAGAAAACTCCCGCTTGGATGGCAAGCAGAACCAATCAAAGCTGCTGCACCATCTTCAGATTTTCCATCCACACTTCATCTTCCAACGCTTTAGCGCAGGTATACGCCTCCTGCCATTGCCGATCATATGAAATCATCTTACCAAAATTCTGAAGGCGGTCTACAACACAAAGTGCCCCTGGCCAGTTCAAGTCCTGTATCCACATGAATAGATTCGGCAAATAAACAAGTAAGTCTGAGTCCTCCTTTTCAGATAGAATAAGAGCGCAATTATCCCACACATTTTTACTGTTCTTTTTATCACACGGCTGCAGAAACACATTGAAGGCTTTGACCTGCTGAGCAAGCCGCAATCCCTCTGCCTGTTCTTCCTCGGTCCTATTCCAGTCCAACAGATCCATAATATAATCAATATCTACCATTTTTCATCATCCCTTCCATGTGATAACAACAGATTTCACAGCTTGTGTCCATTTCGAGTTTGGACCTGCATCAATCCAATCCTGCATCGTTCCACCAACCGGCCACACACCCACATGATTAGGCTTGTCTTGAACTGCATAAACCAGGCCCGTAGCGTTTAGCTCTTCAATTGTTGTCCTTGCCGCACCTGGTTTGGGAATTGTAGAGAAGGAAAGTCCTGTCGATTCATCTTTCTGCTTAGGTGTCAAATTTCCGGGATTTTTCCCACCATACCTATAGATGTAGACCGTCTGATCCTTTTGTTTAGGGATAACCTGTTCTTTGGCTTTTTCCTGATAATCCGTTCTAGGTTTAGTAGGAAACGACTCGACGGCATTATTCCATCCTTCCTGGATTACAGGAGCAACCACAGCGGTAACTATTGTTGTAATGATAATACCTGCTATAGCGCCGAGAGCAACGGCGATATCATCTACGACCATGACATTCCCAGAAGGGTCACTGTAACAGACCGGGTTATTCCCACAGTAGGCAAACATATTGTAGGAAAGCAGACCATCACCCGTAGACGCATAGGTATCTGCATTGATAAACCGGGAAACCACAGGGTCATAGTAGCGGCTCTGCAGGTAGTAGA
>CAUWLU010000116.1:0-2823 GCA_963559705.1 uncultured Acutalibacter sp. | reverse complement strand
AGGCAGGCAGGCTGCTGGAGGAATACCATGTTGGCTATGAAAATAAGGCCAAACATTCCGGTCGGCAAGTGAAATTGACCTATATGCTGGTAGAATCAACCGCCTGTGAAGTAACCGAAGAATAAGGGGCGCGACGATAGCGACGGTCGCGACGGTGAAAATGATACCGTCAAAAACACCGTCGCTATCGTCGCAACCGTCGCGGAAAGGAAATGAATATGAAAAGTGTACAAATTTCCTATGACCTTTTTGTAGCTTTGGTGGAGTATCATCTGGCCTATGACGATGATTATGCCGAGGAAATTCATCAGGGGTTAAAGCAAAAGTTAGATGCGATGGCGCGGCATGAACTGTATGCAAAATATAAGACTGCGCCCACCGCAGAAGAACGGGAGCAGGCCCGGCAGGCATACCTGGATAAGCGTGAAGTGTTCCCGGATTTTCGATGGTAAGATAAGCTTCCGTTTAGACTAATTTCACCGATGAGATTAGCACAAAAGTTTTCTCTATATTTGTAAGGACAGGAGCGTGGCACGCTCCTGTTTTTTTCTGGCAAAAGGAATGGCTGACGGCAGTTTGGGCAAAGAAATTCAGCTAAAAAGCATCTCGGATGAGGTGGTGTTTTGCCACCCCATTATCCCAAAAGGTACCCCATTTTATCTACTGGAGTTCAAGCGGCAGATCAAAGAGAAGGGATACACCGACCTGGATGTGCTGGTGGCCTTCTCCGGAGAGGTAGAGGACAACGGGGAGACCTATACCGAGGAGAAGCTGAACAAAACAAAATCCGGTGAGACCATCAAAGAGAAGGCTCTGCCTGAGGCATTCCATACGGACGAATATGGGATGCTGATTGTTGCAGAAAAGTATCAGACTGGCTTTGACGAGCCGCTACTGCACACCATGTTTGTGGACAAGAAGCTGTCCGGCGTGAAGGCAGTTCAAACCCTCTCCCGGCTAAATCGCACCATGCGGGGCAAGAAGGATACCTTTGTCCTGGATTTCGTGAACTCTGCCGAGGACATCAGAAAAGCCTTTGAGCCGTACTACGAGGAGACGGTTCTGGAAGAGGAGACCGACCCCAATGTGGTGTATGACCTGAAGAACACCTTGGACGAGTACCGGGTATATCAGCAGATGGAGATTGACCGATTTGCGGAGATTTTCTATTCCTCCAAGGAGCAGTCCGGCGGCGATTTGGGCAAACTCCAGGGCACCATTCGCCCGGCGCTGGATCGTTTCGAGGCACTGGAGGAAGAAAAGCAGGAGCTGTTCAAGTCCACTCTAGCCCGATTCAACCGCATCTATGCCTTCGTCACGCAGGTCTGCCGCTTGTTTGATAAAGATATCCACAAGTTCAGTGTATATGCAAAATTCCTCTATACCATGCTACCCAAAGGCGGGCGGGATAAGGTCTATGTGGATGACAAGGTGTTGCTGGAGTATTACCGTTTGGAAAAGGACTTCGAGGGCGGAATCCAACTGGAGAGCGCCCCGGAGGGTTTCCGCCCAATTACCGGCGAGGCTGGACGCAAAGAGAAGAAGCGTGATCCGCTGACGGTTATCATTGACAAAATCAATGAGAAGTACGGCACCAACTTCACCGAGATGGATAAGGTCCTGCTTCAGATGGAGAACGACTATGCCGCTCAGGACAAATGGCACAGCTACGCCCAGAACAATGACCGCAAGACCTTCATGCTACTGTTCGAGAAGGACTTTCCCAACATGGCTGCCGCCCGGTATGAGCAGAATGAGGGCTTCTTTGTGAAGATGTTCTCTGATCCTGACATGATGCGGCAGGTCATGGAAACCGTGGGCACGGTGCTGTATGAGAGGCTAAGAGGCCAAAAGGAATGAAGAGAAAACAATGAGGTGATGAAACTATGATTGAAAAAGTAAAAGGTCTTTCAATCTGTGGTCGTTGCTTTTCAAAGAAAACAAATTTGACTTTTTTCCCTAATGATAACGACCGTATTGCTATTGTTTACGGTAAAAATGGCAGCGGTAAAAGTACAATTTCAGATGGCTTTTCTCAAATTGCTTCCGGTGAGGATACAGAAGAATTATCTGCTTCACTGATTGATCGAGCTGATAACGAGATTGATTTGGTACCTGAAAGCAAAATATTTGTATTCAATGAAAAATATATTGACGAAAATGTAAAGATCGATGCAGATGGGTTGGGGACTATTATCCTTTTAGGAGGCCAAGTTGATTTACAGGCAGATATAGATCGCTATACGGCGTTGTTGGCGGCAGCTCAAGAAGAACATGATGTAGCTCAAACAGCATTGCAATCATTTGGAAATAAGAATAACCCGCTTAGCCCTGATTACCATTTTACTCGTATCAAAAAAGTATTACAGGGCGATTGGGCAACTACAGATGCTGCAATCAAGGGAAACAAAATTAACTCGAAGGTAACAGAAGAGGTTGTCAGAGACATAGGAGGCCTTTCTGTTTCTGAGACTAAAGAACAATTACAACAAAAGTTTGATGAAACCAAGGCGCTACTAGATAAGGTGGCCGATGTCACAACAAGCTATCCGGTGCCCATCGGTGGAATTGAGTTCACGGACGGCTTTGAGAGAGTAATTTGTGATCTATTAGCAGAGCTCGTCGAAAAGCCCGTGTTGACTGAGCGAGAATCGATGATTCTTTCAATGATTCAGAGTGGACGGCAATCTATTGTTGAGGCAGCAAAAAATGATTTTAGTGACGGAGCTACTACTGTATGTCCCTACTGTTTCCGGGAGATTGATGATGAATATCGTCGTAGCCTAATTAATAGCATCAATAAAGTACTGAACAAGGATGTTG
>CAUWLU010000115.1:0-2864 GCA_963559705.1 uncultured Acutalibacter sp. | reverse complement strand
TTCTACTTAAAATTTTCTTGTATCACCCTCTTGACTTAATACCATTGGACTTTTGAATTTGGCTGGTTGGGTCGAAATTTTGGATCACATGGTCATGATGGGCGCATCCTCGTCCGTGGGGAGGGGAGCCTCCTGGTACGGCGCTTCAAAAGGGAGGTCATCCTCCAGCAGCTCCTCCAGCTCGTCCTTCTGGGTGGGGTGCTGCCGCTCCTGCTGCTCCATAACCAGGTCGTAGGAGCTGAGGATTTGGCTGTGAAGGATATCCCTGGCCTCCTTGGTGATGGGGAAGAACACCGAGTCCGTTAATTCCGTGCCGTTTTTGACGTAGCTGCGCTGGGGTTCCTTGACGAACAGGCCGTTTTTCGAGTCATAGATCCGGAAGCCCTTTACCGCAAAGCTCTGCGCGATGTTGATGCTTGCCGTTGCCAGCAGCTTCGTTTTCGGATTGCTCAAGGGGTAGATCCGCACCGTAAAGGGCGGTACCTCCATGGAATTTTGCTGCGCGTTGTTCCCTTCTGAGAAGGTTTCATATTCCCTGTCGAGATCGTCTTTTCTGGTTGCCATAACTGCTCCTTTCAACCGTAAGTGGTGTAAAAATCGGACAGCAGTGCTGTCAAAATCCGGTACTGCTGGTTCAGAGGCAGGCGGTGGAACGCTTCGGTGAAGATGTCGCCGGTGAGGTCGGGTTCCTCCACTTCCTCCGGTTCGTATACTTCCATCCTGGTGATGACCACCCGGTCAGGCGGGTCAGGCTCGAACAACAATACGTCCCCCGGTGCCCATTCCAGTTTCGCCCGGATGGGCCAGGGGATGGTAGTGCGGCCTTTCTTTCCCAAAACTCTCAATACAGACCGTTCCATAGAATTTTCCTTTCCTCCGCCGCAGGTTCAAAGAGATGCAGTTGTGTCTGGGCGGATTTTCTGGTGTCGTAGTTGGAGATAAGCACTTCCCGGTACACTGCCCCGCTTTCATACCGCTGGGCCATGTTGTTGACGCGGTCCACCTGCTCGATGAGGATGCCGGGCTGCTTGTACAACTCCAGCACTTCCGGGCAAAGATTGTAGGACAGCAGCCACAGGCCCTGGGCGCCCAGCAGAATGGCCGCCAGCCGGGCGTGATCTTTCCGCTGGAAAATGTTGCCGGGGTAGTAGTCCTCGGTGTCAAAGTAGGGCGGGTCAAGGTAGAAAAAAGTGGTGGAAGAATCATACCTGGCGAGGATGGCTTTGAAGTCCTCGTTTTCCAAGGTGACCCCTTGTAACCTGCCGGCAACCCGGTCAATGGCGGGGAATCCTGCCCACATACTCCGGGCCACCGTGCAGAACTGCTTGCCGTTTCCCGCGTAGCTCTGGCGGATGACTTGGTAGAAATCCGCTGCCCGAAGAATGTCATCTTTGTAGGGGAACTGGGCCAGCCGCCGCTGGGCAATTTTGAAATCCTCCCGGCTGTGGAGGACGTACAGGAGCCGGTCTTTCAGTTCCTCCGGGTGCTCCCGGACAACGCGATAGAGGTTAATCAGGTTGCCGTTGGCGTCGTTGAGGATCTCCCTCGCGGAGCGCTCCTTGTTGAGCAGAATGGAGCCCCCGCCCCCGAACACTTCCACATACATCATGTTCTGGTAGCCGGTCGGGAACCGCTTGATAATTGCGGGAAACAGGGCTTGTTTCCCGCCGATCCATGGGATGATCGATTGGATAAGTCACCACCTTCTTTCGTCTGTCGGATAGTTTACTGCATGGCCATGCCGGGGGATTCCTCCTGCTGAATCACCCGGAAGTGGTCTTGTCCGATGAGAAGGGACAGGCTGCCGCCGTTGTCCCAATTGACCAACAGGGCGGGCTGGTCATCCACTCCCACTACCGTGCCCTTCATGCCGGGCTTCAAGTGTTCTTCCTCGTTGCACAGGGAAACTACCTCCACCCGGGTGCCGGGGGGATATTGCTCTCGAATTCTGTTTACATAACCTCTGCGATACATCTCAAAAATTATCCCCATTTCGAAGTAAGGTGAATCCGTCTCGCCCGTTCTAAACCATAAGCCCGGATGGCTAGAGCGATGCAGAGGATCATATATGACTTCATGGAAAGCAGCGCCGGGTCCGCGATCTCCATGAGCTGGATATTCCGGGAGCCGCTCAGAATGTCCTTAGCGGCGGCGAAAAAGACGTAGCTGGTCCCCGTGAGATTCTTGGGCCGCATATCCTCCACATACATCCGGCGCAGGCTGATGTGGTCCCGCACCTGGTTCCACAGATTCCTGTCCGCTGTGAGGAGGTACAGGGCAGCCAGCAGTGCCCGGCTGACGCTTTCGGGCCGCATGACAGCCTCTTTCTCAAAGATGTGCTGGTGACGGTCATCTCGGTAAATCATGGGGCGTGCTTCCTTCCTTTCTTTTTCTGCGTCCAGTTCGGCCTGAATGCGGTCGGCCTCTGGAGCGTCCGGCTTGAAATTTGGCTGGTGCTTCATGAAGCGCTCGAAGAACTGGTCTGTGGGTTTGGTGGTGAAGAGGGGCATGGGAAACAACTCCTTTCTGGGGAATAAAAAAGGGCGACCTGATTTTTTTCAGATCGCCCTATGAAAAAATTTTATTGTGGGGAAAAGAAAAAGGCCGGAGTCGAAATTTCCTTTCGATTCCGGCTTCTGCCTGGTACTTATTCGGTTATGTGATGTGTTTACGAGGGTTCGAGTCCCTCCAGATGCTTTCCACATCATTCAAAAACGTCACGCCGTGACGGGCCTTTTTGGGCCCTCAAGACGCGAAAAACCCCGGAATTCCGGGGTTTTTTCGCACCTGCATCATTTTTGGCAAGTAAACCTGGCTGGGCTGGCGGGATTCGAACCCACGGGATGACGGAGTCAAAGTCCGTT
>CAUWLU010000114.1:0-2898 GCA_963559705.1 uncultured Acutalibacter sp. | reverse complement strand
GATGAAACGGATTTTCCCCTCTCCATGCTGGACCACCGCATTGGGGAGGCCATCCAAGACACCCATGCCCAGCTGATAATCCTGGACCCCATACAGGCGTACCTGGGTGAAAAAGTGGACATGAACCGGGCCAACGAAGTGCGAACTGTAATGAAGGGACTGACCAAAGTGGCAAATCAAACCGGCTGTGCCATCGTTCTGGTGGGGCACTTGAACAAATCCCAGACCACCAACAGTGCCCAGCGGGGCCTAGGTTCCATGGACTTTCGGGCGGCGGCTCGGAGCGTTCTGCTGGTGGGCAGGCTCAAAAATGACCAGGACATCCGGGTGATGGTCCACGACAAATCCTCCCTAGCGAAGGAAGGGCCCTCCCGAGCCTTCTCTCTGGAGAACGGCACGCTCCGCTGGCAGGAGGGGTATGAAAACCTCACAGCAGACCAACTGCTCAGCGGAAGAAGCCAGGACTCCAAACTCACCTTGGCAGAGGAGCTGATCCTGGACACCCTGGACAGGCGTTCTATTATTTCCGCTAAGGAGATGTACCGCTTGGCAGAACAGGCCAACATCTCTCCCCGGACGCTCAAGGAGGCCAAGCGCAATCTGACCGACTATGTGGAGTCTGTCCAGCAGGCCAACGAGTGGAACTGGCAGAGGAAACAGTAAGAGTGCAAGGGGGCAAATCGTGGCAGAGGACACTTGCTTATCTTCTGTTCGCAGGCTTGAAATTATCTACATCTTGTGTGATTTTCCAAGGGTGTCCCATGGTTTTTTGCCTTCTTGCACTCTTTGGGAAGGGTCAGAAGGACGCGCAACAACCTCTCCACCCTGGGAAGCCAGGGAAGGCCACACCAGCTCGAAAGCCGCCCTGTGTGGCCGGTTTGGGCTTCAGGTGGGAGAACGCCGTCCTCGCCCGTTCCAGACCAATTTGGGCCACACAGGGCCGAGTTTGGCAGAAAGAAAAGAAAGCGCCCCTCCCCCCACCCGTTGGGGAAGGATTTGGGGGTATGAAAAAAGAGCAGGTGAAAGGGTGTGGGTCGGTGAACCGCCCCACACCCAGCTCACAGCGCCCGGCAGATCCGGTCGCTTCGGGCTTTTTTCGAGGCGTCAATCTTCCGATTTTCCGGGGTCGGTTTGGCGGCCTTGGGGTCACAGACGGGGTCAGAAACACGAAATTTCCCGGCGGCAAGCCATTTTTTCGGGTGTCACCGCCGGGGTCAACGAAAGGATGAAGCAAAATATGGCAGAAACAGATTTGAAACGGAAATTTGCCCTGTGGATTCGTCCCTCTCTTCTGGAGGAGGTGGATTCCCTGTACCAAAAGGACAACTGCGCCAGCCGCAGCGAGTTTATGGAAAAGGTCCTGAGGTTCTACATGGGATACCTTTCCAGCCAGGAAAACCAGGACTACCTGGCCCAGGTTATCCCCTCCACGGTAAAGGGGATCGTGGACGAAAGCTCCAACCGCATGGGGCGGCTGCTGTTCAAGATGGCGGTGGAACAGGCTGTGACGTCCAACATTCTCGCCGCTGTCTGCGAGGTAGACCAACAGAAACTGGAACGCTTGCGCAACCAATGCATTCAGCAGATCCGCAAGACCAACGGAATGATTTCTTTTGAAGAGGCCTTAAGATGGAAGAGAGATGGCTAACGCCATCTCCCCGAGTTTTGCTTGGCGGTTTGAAAACCGCAAAACATTGCGCTAAAGATTGAAGAAAGGAGAAAAATATTTGGCAAGCATCAAAAAACTATCAGACCGCAAATTCAAGATCACCATCAGCAACGGCTACCGGCGAATGCTGGAGCGGGTGTACCCTTACATCGGCGCCATCAAGCTGGGGGCGCTGCGGCCCATGACCTTGGAAAACATGCTGATAGAGCTGCGAAAGAGAACCAGCCACGGAAAGCCGATCCAGGAGGCCACCGTGCAAAAATACCTGACCGTGGTGTCCGCCGTCCTTAGCGATGCCAAGAGGAATGAGATCATCCAGCGCAACCCCGCCCGGATGATCGACCTGCCGGATACGGAACATCGGCAGCAGTTCATCCCCACAGATGAGCAGGCCCAGGAGCTGATTTTGGCCCTGCTGGACGAACCCTACCACTACAAGCTCTTCTATGTGCTGGCCATGTACACCGGTTGCCGCCGCGGGGAGCTGTACGCCTTGCGGTGGAAGGACTTTGTGCTGGTGGAGAAGTATCGCTCCGTGCTCACCGTTTCCCGTTCGCGGACCGTGGTGGCTGGGCAGGGTATGGTGGAAGGCACCACCAAGAATGGCCGCTCCCGCTCCATTGCCCTGTCCGAGGACATCACCTCCCTGGTGCAGGGGTTCTTCTGCTACCAGCGGGAGATTGCGGAGCGGCAGGGCCGGGAACTGAGTCCTTACCTGTTCGTCAACGAAAAGGGAAACCTCATCCATCCGGACACTTTCACAAAGCACCTGCGCCAAATCTTCGCAGAAAACGACTTCCCGGACACCTTCCATCTCCACACTCTTCGTCACTATTTCGTCTCCACCATGCTCCATGAAGGGGTGGACAAGCAGACAGTTGCCGATCTGGCAGGCCATGGGGACACCTCTTTCCTGGAGAGGACGTACTGTCATCCCCAGATGGCCTTAAAGGAGCAGGCGGCAGAAAAGATGGAGCAGCTGCTCCTCCACAGCCCGTAATTCAGGTACATCGCTGGGGCTTGCGGGAATCCTTGCTCTCCCCTCTTGTCCAAAGTGTAGAAAGTGAAAAAGGCGCTGGACTTTCCAGCTCACGTGGAGTAGTGCGTGGTTGCCTCAACAGGGCAAATCACAACAGGAAAGAGGTGCTTCACGATGGCAAGCATCCGCAAACGAGGAAACAGCTACCTGCTGGTGGTGTCCATGGGCTACGGCCCGGAGGGCCACCACC
>CAUWLU010000113.1:0-3282 GCA_963559705.1 uncultured Acutalibacter sp. | reverse complement strand
TCTCTCATTTTTTCCCTTTCCCGTCTACCCGTTCCTCCTGTTGACGGTTACGTTTGAAAAACTCTGCCTTGGATATTTGCTATCAATGTAATTTGCAGAAGTTCTGTTCAAGATGCCCGGGTTTGGCGTTATTAGAAGATGGTAATATCTTGGGATGTTCATCTGCGGCAAAAGAAGAGGCTATAGCACGAAAAGCTTTGTATGAAAGGCTATATACCAATTAAAAGGGAAGGGTAAAATAAAATTTGTAAAATTATCCTTTTGAATTATTATGGTTTGTTATCGCAACTTTTTACAAGATGCGGGAACATAAGTCTTTCCATAGAATTCTATATTCTGTAGAAAGGAATACTATTACGAAGAAGGAGGTGAAATTCATGGAGTATCATAAGCCTGAACTGGAAGCTTCAGATGCTATCTACATTTTTGCATGTAAACAAGGTTCCTGTAATGGTCAAACCAGAGTTATGTTCGAGGCAAGTGAAGTTCCAATCGTGAATTCTGATGAATTCTATTCTGAGACTAAGGCAAGCTAACTACTTACTGCGGTAAGTAACCATTTGGAAGGTGCTTCCCCCACATCATAAAACTCTAATGAGTTTTTGATATGGGGGAATCCTAATGTGGAAATGGATTGGAAAATACATGTTTATGAACTAGTGAATCTTTTCTATAGAATTTCACAGAAATAAGGAGGGTTGAAAATGTTGAGATACCTCTCAAAAATGAAAGGTTTGATTTTATTAGGAACCTTCTTTTCCTTAGTTTTTACGGTTGCTCAAGCGGTAATACCGTATTTGAGTAAAATTTTGTTTGATTACGGCTTTTCTGGGAATATTCAAACGATCCTATGGCTGATTCTATCCTATCTAGTATCAATTGCTGTAAGCGCAGGTGCCCAGTATCTCTCCCAGCTGTTTCGGTGGAAACTCGTCAAAAAGTTCCATATTCAGCTAAAATCGGACTTAATAAGAGGGATTTTTCGCCGTTCTGTACCGGAATTTCAGAGGAAATCCATTGGAGATTACATTTCTATTCTGACAAATGATGTAAGTGCTTTGTTGTCGGATTGGATTGACCCTATTTTAGATATTGTTAATTTTTCTATCACTTTGGTAGTTTATGCGATTTTCATGTTTGCATTTGTGGATTTTCGCATTGCAACCGTTATCCTGCTTGCTTCTTTATTGGCCGCTTTCTTACCAAAAATTGCGGCGAAGGAACTATCTTCCCGTCGTAAACATGAATTGGAGGAGATGGAGTCCTATACCTCCAAAGTGAAAGATCTATTAGAAGGCTTCAAATTTATCAACCGGCGATCCTTTGAACCAATGGCCAAAGAACATGAGGACTATTTGAAAAGAGTGGAAAACTGCCGCTATCATCGGGGGACATTTTATGCCTTTACGTTGAACATCAACGGCTTTGTTTTAAATATCATTAATCTCTCCGCTTTTGCGGCGGTGGCTATCTTGCTTTTCCAAGGCAAAATTACAGTTGGCACTGGTGTGGCAACATTGGGCTATATAGAAAGCTTTATCATTCCCATCCAGTACATTGTGGAAAGTATTAATAGCATGGTTTCCATTAGGGGAGTGGCAGAGAAAGTTCTAAGTTATACTGACTTCCCCTCTCCCAACATAAAAGAATTGCCGGCGGAAGAGATGTGCCTGACATTAGATAAAGTAAGCGTCCAATACGATGAGTTTGCACTGCACGATTTTTCTTAACACCTTCCAACCTGGGAAAAAGTATGCTGTAATCGGCCATAACGGTTCAGGGAAATCTACATTGTTCCGTGCAATTATGAAATATGTAACGCTTTCCAATGGAAAAATAGAACTAGGCACACAGAATGTTCGAGAGTATGATACTTCGGAAGAAATGATAGACGTTTGTCAGGATGAACACATGTTTGCAGCTTCATTTGGCAAAAACGTTTCTCTATTTGGCACCTATTCCAGAGATAGGTTGCCGGAAATTGAAAGAACTTTGCAAAGTGATATGATACGTACTGTGCAAAGCTCCTCCGACTGTACAACGCTCAGTGGCGGTCAGCAGCAGTATGTACACCTTGTCCGCTTACTTTTGTCTGATTGTCCGATTATGCTATTGGATGAACCCTTCTCTGCTATGGACAAGGCCAACCGAGATTTGTTGCAACAAAAACTGCTGAGTTTACCCAACAAAACGCTCCTGGTTATCACCCACGACCTGTCCACAGAGCATCTCTCAATGTATGATGAAGTGCTGATTTTGAAAGATGGGAATTTGTGTTTTGCGGGAAATCCGAAAGAAGCGGTATCGGAGATACAAAAATTTTTATAACGTGGGGCAGAGTTAAACTGTAGTTTACCTAAGGGAATTTCGCTAAGGTTGCATTTCAGCACTTATGAACCTTTGAATATTTGCCGGACCTCCACGCTACTGGTTCCCGGCTTGGGAGGCGCTGCGGGATTTAGAGGCTGTGCTAAGATATACTTGTTGGACGAATCCCCCCCACTCTCCCTGTGCCGTTCTTCGATCACAAGAAAACCCTCCCGGACTAAATCCCGGAGGGCTCTTCTTATGGTGCTCTCCGACATCTTCAGCTCTCTTGCCATAGTTGGAATTGCCGGCCAGCACACACCTTCCTTATTCGCCCTGCCCCGTAGATACAGATAGACGGCAATAGCTCGGTTGGGCAACTCGCTCTGGTACAGTTTCTTAAGGTCTGTCATCTTCCTTCTCCTTTCCTGGTGCCGTTTTCCTCCTGGCAGGCGCATTGGCGTGGACTTTGGTGTTTAGCTGTTTGAGCTGCTCAAGCTGGGGCAACGGCACTGTCTTTGACTGTACCTCCCGCACCTCCACCGGGATATCTCCCACAGCAGGCTGCTCCTGCTGGAGCGGCGGGAACTTCTCCCGGATGGCTTTCACCAGAGTTTTCTTCCCGGCATAGGCCACAGGCCGGTTGCCTTTGTCCGGAACCGTGTACGGCTCCCCGAAGGAGATCCCCCACTTGAAAAAGAGTTTTAGTTTCACCTTCATGGGGTAGGCCCCGGTTTTCATCACGATGAACTGGCCCTTGGGCATGGACTTCAGCTCGTCCGGGGTCATGAGGGGCCGTTCCATCATCTGCAAGGATTGGGAACCGCTGTCCTTGCCCTTGTTCACCGATCCACTCTGCACCGTCCGGCTGCCCAGGGATTTACTCATCACCTGGGCAGTTTCGCTGTTGGGGGCCAAGCCGTAACCGTAAAACCAACACCCGCCTTGGGAGGGAAGAGAAATTCAGGCACACTA
>CAUWLU010000112.1:0-3388 GCA_963559705.1 uncultured Acutalibacter sp. | reverse complement strand
GGGTTTTCCGCCGCAAACGCGGCGTGAAAATACAGGGGGAGATCGCGCACGCAGTCGGTGCCTTGGTTTTTGGCTCGTCGGATAACTGGAACTTCAACGCGTCCAACCCGTGTCTGCACTTCGGCGGTAACTATAACCAGAACGGGAACCACGGGTTGTTCTATGTGAACTACAATTCCGCGTCGAACGCCAACGCGAACATCGGCTGCCGCGTCCTTTTAGGACTGGCTACCCACCTCCATTCCAGGCCCACCAACAGAGGGCCTGGGCGTGATCTTCCTCGGCACCCCTTGGTGCAGATTAGCCAACAGGACACGGTTTAGTACACTCCCGCAACCGGCGGGAGCGGTGGAAAGATCGTGAGGCTAAAAGGAGGAGCAAACATCCTGTATGAAACGAGCAAAAGACCTATACCAAAAACTGATTTCAGACGAAAATCTCAGGCTGGCAATCCTCACGGTGAATGCCACGCATAAATGGCACCCACACCACAGGCCCAATAAAACGGTGCTGCGGGTGGAGGCGGACATCGGCGGATATGTGGAGAAGCTGCGAGAGATCATCGTCAACGGATATGATGCGGCCCCACCGAGAATAGCCCGGCGCTGGGACAAGAGCGCCGGAAAATGGAGGGACATATCAGAGCCGAGATTGTGGCCTGACCAGTATGTTCACCATGCGGTCATTCAAGTTCTGGAACCGGTGCTGATGCGGGGAATGGACAAGTTCTGCTGCGGAAGCATCAAGGGCCGGGGCATCCATTACGGCGTTAAGGCAATCAAGAAATGGATGCGGACAGACCCGAAAGGGACGAAGTATGCAGAGGAGCTGGACATCCACCATTTTTACGACAGCCTGACCATTGAAACGGTGATGGCCCGCCTGCGGAGGCTGGTCAAAGACCGAAGGATGCTGGATGTGTGTGAGCGACTGATGAAGTATGGCGTCCTGATTGGCGCGTTTTTCTCACAGTGGTTTGCCAACACGGTACTGCAACCGCTTGACCAGATGATACGGAACAGCGGGCTGTGTGACCACTATATGCGGTACATGGACAACCTGACACTGTTCGGGCGCAACAAAAGGAAACTGCGGAAGCTGCGGGGCATGATTGAGGACTGGCTTGCAGGCCGCCGGTTGAAGCTAAACAACAAGTGGCAGCTCTATCCGACGGCAAAGCGGACGGTGGCGGCGCTGGGATACCGGTTCGGCCATAAGTTTTCCCTGCTGCGAAAGCGAAACATGGTGCGGCTGAAAAAGTCACTATCAGAATGTTACCGGGCCATGCGGAAACACCAGAAGATCAGGCCGAAACTGGCACAGGGCCTATTGTCACGGCTGGGCCAAATGAAGCACTGCAACCATGTACATTTCTTTGAGAAGTATGTGGAAACAGGGCTGCAACGAAAATTGAAGCTCGTGGTAAGAGAGCATACGAGAAAGGAGCAGGCAAGATGGAATATGTGTACGGAACCGCTGAAATCGACGGCGTGATGCGTGAAAACCTGAAAGTCATTGGCGGCCCGAAGCTGGAGGAGGGGGAGTACCTGACCACGGTTCGGGAGTACGACGACAACACGATCACAGACCGGTGCCGCATTGACCGGCACTATCTGACGGCGGAGGACGAGGACGGGACGAAGTACGACTTCTATGCCATCAGCGAGCATTACCGCTACATCGACCGTACCAAGATGCTGGATGAAACCAAGGCGGCGACGGAGATCGCCTTTGTCGCCCTGGCCGAGACCGGCGGCATCGACGGGACGACTGCCGGGGAACACAAAAATCTGTTTGAGGAATGGCAGGCGGGGGTCTCTTACAAAGTGGGCCAGTACCGGCGCTATGGAGAGAAGCTGTACCGGTGCGTACAGCAGCACACCTCGCAGGCGGGATGGGAGCCGGACAAGGCGGCAAGCCTGTGGTCTGTGGCCGCTGACCCTGCGGAGGAGTGGCCGGAATGGAGCCAGCCGCTTGGAGCGCATGACGCCTACGCCAAGGGGGCAAAGGTGTCGCACAACGGGAAGCACTGGGTCAGTGATGTGGATGCGAATGTGTGGGAACCCGGCGTCAGCGGATGGTCGGAGGCGAAAGAATGAGCAGCCATTTGCAGATCATCGCTGAACTGGAGACGGTGACAGAAATCCAGGCAAAAGCCATCCGTGTTCTGGCAACCCGCCTGGCGGAGCTGGGCGACACGGAGACCGGGCGGGACGAGATCGCGGAAGCCGATAAGGCATACCGTGAGGCCATCGGCGGAACCGATTGGCCGGGCTGATACGCAGGAGGACGAGGGAATGTACATCGACGCGGACTTTATCATCAAGGCAGCAAGCCTGCTGAGCGCACTGGGGGCATTGGTGGCGGCGGTCGTGGCCGTGTACAAGGTGCTGGAGAACAACAGGAAACAGAACGAGTTCATCAACGCCATGCAGGAGGAGCAGACCTTGATCTGCTACGGACTGCGGGGCGCTCTGCAAGGGCTTGTGGAGCAGGGGTGCAACGGGCCATGCAAGGACGCACTGGCGAGGTTGGACAAGCACCTGAACAAAAGCGCCCACCCGCATATCCCGGAGGGCTGAGATGGCCGGGCGGCGGGTGAACAAAAAGACGAAACGCAAGAAGAAGCGCATCGGAACGATGGACTTGATCTTGCTGCTCGTCTTTATTTGTCTGGTTATCTTTACCGTTACCATGATACGGCTGTTCCAGGTCTACGGCTCGGTGCCGGATACCCTTGTAACCTGTGTGTTTGCCACACTGGGCGGGGAGTGCGGTATCCTGGGCTGGATAAAGACCAACAAGGATAAACGGCAGGACAGACGGTGGCAGCGGGAGGATATGAAACGGGAAAGGGAGGCGATGGAGCAGGCCATGCAACAGACAGAGGAACCGTAAAGGAGGGATAGATCGTGCTGAACGGCAGGAACAATGAGGAAAAAATCTGGAACTACCTGAAAGGCGCAGGGTTAAACGACTGTGGAGCCGCTGGGCTGATGGGAAACCTGTATGCAGAAAGCGGCCTGCGACCGGACAACCTGCAAAACACCTACGAAAAAAAGCTGGGTATGACGGACGCCTCATACACGGCGGCGGTTGACGGAGGAACCTATACCGGGTTCGTGCGGGACTGCGCCGGTTATGGGCTGGCACAGTGGACTTACTGGAGCCGGAAACAGGGACTTTTCAATTTTGCCAAGGCGGCGGGCCGGAGCATCGGAGACCTGGAGATGCAGCTTGATTTCCTGATGAAAGAGCTGCGTGAGGGTTACAAAGCTGTTCTGACCATGCTGAAAACGGCGGGAAGCGTCCGGCAGGCATCAGATGCAGTCCTGCTGCAATTTGAGCGCCCGGCAGATCAGAGCGAGACGGCGAAAAAGCGCCGGGC
>CAUWLU010000111.1:0-3414 GCA_963559705.1 uncultured Acutalibacter sp. | reverse complement strand
AAGGTAATGTTTTTCCATTCCTCATTCATGCCGATGGAGAAGGTTTCATCCTGCTCTAACAGCTTCTGGAGAGAAATTTCTACCTTCTGGCGCTCATTGACAAAACCAACGCTGGCGGAGGTAATTTCCACTTCCTGCCCGGCGTAGGACAAGGTGACTTCCTTGGGTTCCGGGTCGATTACCATGCCATCCGGCGCGGTGCGCTCCAAAATCTGATAGCGGCCCAGATACAACGGCTCCGAGGTAGCGGTCCCATCGCTCCCTGTGGTGAGGGTGGCCGCCAGTTCACCGGCTTTCAGATGAACGGTGCCATCCGGGGTGACGATATCTTCCAGCGCGGTGATATCGTAAACAGCGCCCGGCTGGCCCTGCACCTCATATTGAGGCTGATACATCCCGCCGGATTCTACAACAGACTTAAACACTTCGCCCTCTTTGGAAACGGTGATAGTGCCTTTCTGCGGGACATTGTATTTTTCAACAGTGACGACGTCCTGCGTTCCATCCACCACAAAGGGTACCGGTTCGCCATCAAACACATATCCCCATGGACTCTGCTGTTCAAAAAGTTCGTAATTTCCAAAGGGAAGCGGCTGCGGCAGCATGAGGGTGCCTGTGGAATCCGTCACGAAGGTGTCGATGTCAATGGGGCTGGGATAGTTTAAATGCTGTACCACCCACTCGCCGGTATCGGCGTTGCGGATTTTGACGGCTGTTCCGGCCAGAGGAATGATTTTGCCGGATTCGGCGTCTTTCTTTTCGAAGCGGATGAGGGAAGTAAGGGTGGGGTTATTGAGGATGAAATAATAGGTCTTGCCATGTTCGGAAATGAACACGGAGAAGTCAGGGACAAATTTCTGCCCCTCGGCCCCCTTGGTTTGATGCACCACATACAGGCCGTAAGGCATGGATTTCGACTTGGCGAAACCATGGGAATCGGTAATCAGGAGATCCCGTTCCGATTCCTTGGCGTTCTCATAGCTTCCAGCGCTGGCAAGGTAAACTTGAAACTCGGCCCCTTCCTCCGGCTGCTCAATCTGCACTTCGTCGTTGGAGGACGTGGTGGACAGAGGAAGAATTGATGCATTGGAGGCAAGGCTGGCAGCTGCAGGAATGATTTCCGGCACAGATGATACGCTTGGGGCAGGCTGCGGCTGGCTGGAGGAAGCAGCTTCCTCTTCCGGCACAGGGGTGGATTCCGGGGTTTCCGAAGAACTGGAGGCGGGCGCTTCCTCGACAGAATTACTTTCTGCCGGTTCTTCCACCGGGACATCTTCAGCAGGGACGCTCTCTGGGGGATTGCTTTCCTCAGCAGGCGCATCCGACTGTGGAGCGGGTTCTTTCAGATCCGGGATGGCGGGCTGGTCGGTATGCTTGGTGATGGCGATGCTGCCGAGAATGACGTCCTCTGTGGCGGTCATGGGAATGCTGTTGTTTTCCAAGGTGAAATTGCCAGGTTCTGCGCCTACCGGATAGACAGTTTCGTCCAGCAGGTACCCCTCGCTGGGGGAGATTTCACGGATGCTGTAATCCGGGCCGCAGGGGTATTCCTTGGTGGTGAATTTGCCCCCGTTCGCTGTGGTATAGGTATCCAGCAGGGTTTCGCCTTTGAACAGTCCGTACACAGCGCCGTCCAAGGTGGAATCCCCCTGTGCTTCTCCGGTGGCAGAGTCCACCTTTTCCATGTCCACGGTAAATTTCTTCAGGATATTGGAAAAGTTCACGCTGGAGGTCTGTCCGGGGTAGATGGTCACCTGCTGGGATTCGGGCTGGACGTATTTGTCCGGGGCCTTTTCGGTTACGGTGTAATTTCCGGCTTGGAGGTTATCCACGCGAATGATCCCCTCCGGCCCTGTCACCACATCCTTTTCAACACCGTTGCCGGAGATGTGGAAAGGAATGCCGGAGACCTCCCCATCTTCGGAGGTTTTCACAAGCTGCAGGGTACCCGCCTTGATTTCAAGGGAGAAGTAGCATTTCACCGGTTCTGCGGAACCTTCTACATCGAAGGTGACCACGTTCTGGTACTCGTCCCGCAGCCAGTATTTGGTACCGCCCGTTACGACGCCGGGAACAGAAGAGGGCAGCCGCTTTTCGGCGGTAATGGTTCCGAATTCGGTTTCGGAGGTGGAAACGTGCAGTTCATTTCCGCTGACGGAAAAATCCACACCCGGATAGCTGACCGCGAAATTTCCCAGCACATTGTTCTCATCCACCAGCGTGGTTTCGTTTTTTCCATTGCTCTCGTTATATTTGAGGTCGTGGGTATATGCCCCAACCGCGCTGGGATCATCGGTGGCAAAGGACGGGATGGTGTGGTAATTCACGACGTTCTCCCGAAGCTGGTAGAAGATGGGCTTCGCGGCGGGGCTGTTTGCGGTAAACTCATTGACGATCTGCGTTTCGTACCCGGTCCCCAACTGCCCATGGGCAATAAGCCAGATGAGGATTTGGGTGGCGATGTATTCGTCAATGGCGCTGCCGCCATACTTGGTGCCGGTTTCCACATTGTACCCCAAGGTCAGGGCGGTGTTAATCATGGATTTCTGCTCGGTGGTAAAGGCTGCATAATCGTCCGACTGGTCATAACCGATCCCTGTGTGTACGCCTACACTGAACTGGATGCAGTAGGCGGTGCGGAAGGCTTTCAGGTCGTTGATCCGCAGTTCGGTGAACTTATCGGAGCTGTACCCGCCGAACGGGGCCGGAAGATTGGAACTGAGGGAATATCCTCTGCTCTTGTGGTCGATCATGGAGATGTACCCGTCATACTCATATTCTTTGGCAAAAGCGCTGCTTGGGAAAATCCCAAAACAGAGCAGTACCGCCATCATCATGGACAGCAGCCGTTTTAGATGTTTTTTCATACGATTCTCCTTTTAGACAAAATAAAAAAAGGCCCCCGCAGGCTGGGAGAAAGCTCTCAGTCCACGGGGGCCAGTGTTCAGACTATCGTTCTTCGCCGCTTTTCCGGCGATGGTGTTTTTTCTGCGGAACTGCTTTCTTCGGCAATTCCCTTTGGGTAAGCCAGACTGCTTCCAAAACAGGGGCTATTTCGATCCCATTCTGTCGGCAGCCGTTTAGGATTCCTTCCAGATAGGCTTTGGAGGGCATGGCAGGGACATCCTTGTAAGGGCTGTTCATGGTGTAGGCCATGATTTCCCTCTGCCGGCCATTCCGATCCGTCACGGTGACAGGTTCCTTCCCATATAGATAGGGGAATCCCTCGTAATGGTCCAGATGCTGTTCATCCTGTTCGGAGATCCGCCACAGGACGCCATCCACACAGCTTCCTTCTTCCGGCAGAATGGTGGCGACGCCATTCCCGCCGCCGTTCATGCAAAAGGCAAGGCGGTATCCTTCCAAGCGGACGGTATCCACCACTTCCGCATCGGGGCAGCGAAACGCCATCTG
>CAUWLU010000110.1:0-3442 GCA_963559705.1 uncultured Acutalibacter sp. | reverse complement strand
TTACGGCTGCTTTTTTTCGTTTGCTCCCCTTTCGGGAAGCGTGACAATCTTGGTGCAGACATGCTCCAGCAGGTCTTGGCTGTGAGAAATCACCAACAGCCCCAGCCCCCTCTCCTTGGCCTCCTGAAGAAGGAATTCCCAAATCTGCGCCTGCGTGACCAAATCGAGCATTGCGGTGATCTCATCGCACAGAAGATACCGTGTGGCAGGATGCAGCGCCCGGGCCAGGCAAAAGCGCTGCAATTCACCCCCGGAAAGCTCTGTGGGGTAGCGGCTCAGCCAGCCTTCCCGAATATGCAGAGCCTGAAGCAGCCGGGGTTCCGGCATGGCGGCCTCTTGCAGCGTCACCCCCAAGGGCAAAAGCGGGTCCACCACGGTCTCGGGATGCTGCCACACCATCTGCACCGGGCAGGGACCCGGACCTCTTCCCAGCGGCTTTCCATCCAAAAGCACTTCGCCGGAGCTGGGCCTTTCGTATCCGGCCAGCAGCCGGCAAAGGGTTGTTTTCCCCCGGCCGCTGGGCGCTTGCAGGCCCACGCGCTCCCCCGGCGAAACCGTCAAAGTGACTCCCGAAAGCACTGGCAGGCTTTTTCGATGATAGGAAAACGTCAAGTCCTTTCCCTCTAACATTCTGTCACTCCTCCCTGGTTTGGATACAGGCACCGAACAGCGCCGCTGCCATAAGGCGTCAAGGGGATGGCGCTCTCCTCGCAGCCGGGGCCGGGATGGGGGCACTGCTCCCGGAACGGACAGCCTTGCTCCACTTCTCCGGGATAGGGCTGCGCGCCGGAAAGGGCCTGAAAGCCCCGCTGGGGCATGGCCCTCCACAAAGCCTGTGTAAAGGGATGCCCCAGACTCCCCTTGAGGAAGCACTCCGCCGCTGCTTCCTCGATGGTCTCCCCGGCGTAGAACACAGCCACACGATGGGCGACCGTCAGCGCCAGTTCCAGATCATGGGTGATAAACAGCACAGCGGCGCCTTCCTCTGCCAGCTCTTGAAAATGGCTCAATACGCGCTGGGCTGCCGCCACGTCCAAACCCGGCGTGGGTTCATCTGCGATAATGAGCTGCGGATGCTCCATCACCGCAGAGGCCAGCAGCACCCTCCTTGCCATACCGCCGGACAGCTGAAACGGGTACAGCGTTTCTGTTTCGCCCATGCCGTAGCGGTTCAGCACCGCACGGGCCGAATCTTTGCTCCTGCGATCCCGCCGCCCCCTGCAAAGCTGCGGCCCCACCTTCATCAGCGGGTCCAGATACGTGACCCCTTGGGGCACGAGAGCGATCTCAGTCCCCCGAAGCCGCTGCAGGCGTTTCTCATCCAGGGGCTCCCCTTTGTAAAGGATTTCCCCTTTCCTACGGCTGTTATAGGGAAGCAATCCCAGGATTGCGTGGGCCAGCAGGCTTTTTCCGGAACCGCTGGCGCCCACCACCGCCACAATCTCTCCGGGAGCAACGGACAGGGAAAGCTCCCGGACAACCGGCAGCTCTCGGCGGTGAATCCCCCGGCTGTATTGAGTAAACGTGACAGAGAGCTTTTGAATTTGCAAAATAGGCTGCATGGCTTCCTCCTTATTGATGGGCAGTACCGGGGTCCAACAGCCGGCGGACCCTGTCCCCCAGCAATGCAAATAGGACAACCACCAAAACCAGCGCGGCCCCGGGGAACAGCGCCAGCCACCACTTCCCGGTGGTGAGATAGCGCATGCTTTCCGAGAGGATCACCCCAATGGCGGGCTGCTCTGAGGACAGCCCAAACCCCAGGAAGGTGACGCTGGCTTCGTGGAGAATGGCATGGGGAAACAACAGGATCAGCCCCGTGAGGAACTGGGGCAGCAAATGGGGCAGCAAGTGCAGCCGCACCCGTTTCCAGCGAGGCACCCCCAGCCGCTCGGCCACCAACAGATACGGCGCTCTTTTCAGCTGAAGCACCTCTCCGCGAACCACCCGCGCCAAAGAGGTCCAATGGCTCAATGACACTCCCACCACAATTCCAGCGAAGCCCTTTCCGCAGGCAAGGGACAGCAGAATCACCAGCAAAATGTGGGGGATTCCCATAACAAGATCAATCCACCAGGAGATCAAAGCGTCCACCCAGCCGCCAAAGGCTACGGAGAGAATCCCCAGCAGCAGGGCGATCCCCGCACTGACGGCCGCAGTCAGCAGCCCGATGCGGATACTTAAGGACAGCCCCGCCATGGTGCGGGTAAACATATCCCTGCCCATCCAGTCAGTTCCAAAGAGATGCGCTGCATGGGGCGCTAGCTCCTTGCTTGTAAAGTCCGTGACCGCAGCGGCATCCTCCAAAAAGATCCCCACCACCGTCACAGCCGCCAGAAATACGGCCGACGCCCCTGCAAGCCACACTGTGATCGTCCGTCCGCTGAGGCCTTTCATTCCTGGCTCGCCCCCTTTCGGATTCGCGGGTCAATGACACCATAGAGCAAGTCTGCAATCAGGTTCCCGCCAAAGACCAAGGCGGAGGTGACGACGGCAATCCCCAACAGCAAGGGCATATCGCTGCCCAAGCCCGCTGTCACCGCAGCCTGCCCCAAGCCCGGATAGGAAAACACCTGCTCCACCACCACGGACCCTCCTACGATTTCGCTGATGGACCCAAAGTGCAGGGTGAGCGCCGGAAGGGCCACATTCCGCAGGCCGTGCCGCAGGACGATGGAACACCGGCTCTCCCCTCTGGCCCGGGCAAGCAGCACATAATCGCTGGACAGCACATCAATCAGCTTCTCACGGGTATGCAGAGCCACATTGGCCACTCCGGTGACGCTGAGGGTCAATCCGGGAAGAAAGGCGTGGGAAATCCTATCCGCTGCTGTGACAGCGCTTTCCTCCACGCCGATGGGCACTGCAAAGCCAATGGGCAGCCAGCCCAACCACACAGAAAAAATCAGAAGCAGCAGCAGGGCAAGCCAAAACACGGGCGTACTGGAAATCACCATGCAATACCCTCGGATTACCCGGTCCGGCCAACGCCCTCGGAAGGTCCCTGCCGTCACGCCCAGGGCAAGCCCTAAAACCCCGGAAATCACCCACGCGGCCAGCAGCACCCAGAGAGAGCTTTGCAAACGCTGGGCGATCACACTGCTCACCGGCTGCCTGTACAGCAGGGAGGTCCCCAAATCCCCCTGCACAGCGCTGCCAAGCCACTGCAGGTATCGTTCTGCGGGAGGCTGGTCCACTCCCCAATAGGCCTCCAGCCGCTCCACCTGCTCCGGACTCATGGAGCCCAGCGCGACTTGACCCACATTGGTCTGAAGGGGGTCCAGCGGAGAAGCGCACAACAGCAAAAAGGCCCCCAAGCTCACGCCAAGCAAAAGCAGCGCCGCACGAATGAGCTTTTTCGCGGCAGCCGGCAGAATTCGTTTCATCCGTTCCTCCTCGTATAATAAGATTTGCAGACGTTTTTAAGAGAGTCTGCTTAGTT
>CAUWLU010000109.1:0-3587 GCA_963559705.1 uncultured Acutalibacter sp. | reverse complement strand
GCCCCCGTAGCTCAGTTGGATAGAGCGGTCGCCTCCTAAGCGACAGGCCACTGGTTCGAACCCAGCCGGGGGTGCCAAAAATGACCGCTGTAAGCCGTTTTTGATGGTTTACAGCGGTTTTTTGTTATCATTTTCCCGGAGCGTTCTTGCCGCTCCGCCGGAACGATTTTATACATTTTCCGCTGTATACCTGCTAATTGGCTTCGAACTATTTTTCCGGTCTTGCTAATAAAAAACGCCGATTTGCTAATACGATTTTCCCGCCCTATTTTTCGGATGGGGCCGACGCCAGTAATGCAGCCAGTGTGGTTGCCAGTTCCGGCGACTTGCGAAGCTGTTCCACCAGGGCCTCCAAATCCAATGTGGCGGGTGCCGGTTCCTTCGGTTCCTCCGGGGGACGGACCGAACGAAGGTCAGGATTGGCATAGAAGGCACTCTCAAACTTCTGGGCATTGATCTTGCGATCCTCGTCCAGAATGTGAGCATACACGCTGGTGATCATGTCGATCTGGGCGTGGCCCGTATCGCCCTGGGTGGCCTTCAGGTCGCCGTGGTTCAGCTTTAACTTATAGGTGGTACTGGAATGGCGCAGGGAGTGAAAGACCACTTTGGGAAGCCCTGCTTTCTCCCGCAACTTCTCAAACGATTTCAGGATGATACGGTCCTCACAGGGGCGGCCATTGGCCAGCGCCACCACCAGATCGTAGTCCTGGTACTCGTCACGGAGCAGTGCCCGCAGTTCGTCTTGCGCAGATTTCCATTCCCGCAGGATATAAGCCAGGGTCTTGGGCAGCCACACCTTGCGGATACTGGAATCAGTCTTGGGCTTCTTCAGGATGATCCTGGTGCTGGTGTTTGGAAACAACGGCGTGAACACATGGTAGATGTCCTTTTGCCCCAGCATCTCAATGGCCCGCTTGGAGGCCCGCGCCAGCTCCTTGTCGATGTAGACATAGGCGTTGTCATCGGCGATTTCTTCATCGGAGATGTGGACGTTGCTCCAGGTCAGCCCCAGAATCTCGCCCATGCGCAGCGAACAGGCAAAGGCCAGATTCATTGCCACATAGAGCTTGCTGTCCGTACACTGGTCCAGGGCGGTACGGATCATATCGGCGGTCCAGATGTCCCGCTTCTTATATTCCACTTTGGGCAGCACCACATTGTCAAAGGGGTTCTTGGCAACCAGCTCCCACCGAACCGCCTGCTTGAAGGCACAGCGGAGAAGTTTGATGATCTTCTCGATAGTAGCGTTGGTGACAAACTCCGTTTTGGCGTGGTGCGTCCTGGTGTTCACCGCAGGGGTTTTCTGCAAGGTCTGGATGTACTTGTCCACCACCCGCGTGGTGATGTCCTGCACCTTCATATCCCCGATGATGGGGTTGATGTAGTTGGCGATCAGCGAGTTTTGGCTGTCATACATGGACACGCCCCACCGCTTTTCGCCATAGAGGGAGACGAAGTCAGACAGGAACTCCGCAATATTCTGATTGGTAGGCGGAAGGAAGGAGTTGGAGCTTTTCTGGCTCTCGATCTCTGCCTTGCGCTTCAATGCCTCTTGATAGGAAGTGCGGGTTTCCCATTTCTGCTTGGTCTCGCCATTCTCGTCCACATAGGTATAAACAATAGAATAGTTTTTCTTTCTTTTGATGATAGATGCCATAACGAACCTTCCTTTCTGATGTCACAGATCAAGCGGCTCCAGCCACCTGTCAAACGACCGTTTAGGAATTCGTATGGCGTTACCAATTCGTACACTTGTGAAAAGGCCCTCCTGCACAAGGCGGTATGCCTGTGTCCGGCTGACGCCTAATATCCGGGCAACCTCGTTGACCGTATAGGTGCGGCACTCCAAAGACCTTTTCTCCGTACCGTTCTGAATCTCTGACACAGCAGCCTCCTTTTCAGTCAGAAACGGCACGCAAAAGGGTGTTCATTCATAACTTCCACCCTCATTGTACCGCGCCGTTTCGGGTTTGTCTGCTGCTAATGGAAAGTTTACGAATTATCCGTAAACAGAAAAGCAGAAGATTTATCTGAAAATAAAAGAGGCAAAAACGGATGGCTGCTGGCCGCAGCTCCACGGGAATCTCACCCCGGCCCATGCTGATGGGTGCGCCGCGCAATGCTTTGAGGGCGTTCAACGCGGGAGTCTCATTATCCTGTCTGTGCATCCTCGCCCACGGGCTGCCACACCTGTTTCGCGGCCTGGTTTTGTCGCTCACCTGTTTGGTAGGGGTCCCGTCCTGCGGACTTGCAACAGGGTCGTGGCGCACCGGCCGACCGGCTCCACACAGACAGATCGTATCCGTCTGCCTTATGCTGCCCGAAGGCTTTCTTTGTCAAGGTGGGGTCCGTCCCCGGCATCAGCAAAGGAGGAAAGGGTAAGCCGCTTGCCTTCTGCCAGGGCTGAAAGGATCAGGTGCGCATCACGGCCCGGATCAGTCGGATTTCCAGACAGCGTTTCATGTGGGTATCCACGCACACATGAGGGGTTCCGTCTTTGTCATAGAGGGTACGGGTACACAGGCGGCTCATATAGTCGTCGTAGTACCGCAGCACTTGCTCCATGGCCTCGCTGTCACCGCCGGAGGCCGCATGGATCACCCAAACGGGCGGCAGGTCCTTTCCCTTGTGGATGGGCTCTGTCATCTTCCTCAGCCTCCTTTCGGCATCAGCGCCGACAATGCTTCGCGCAGCTCCTGCAGCGCCTTCGTCCGGTGCCGCTGAACGGCGCTCCGGGACATTCCAACGAGATTGCCGATCTCACCGTCTGCCATGTCCAGGGTGCAGTGCAAAATCAAAATGCTCTGCTCCATCTGCGGCAAAACGGAGAACGCCTCGGCCACAAGCTCATTGTCGATATGTAGATCGTAGCCGTGCGACGAGAACACGATGCTGTCGCTGGGGTAACGATCCATGACGCAGAGCTTGTCCAGTTCTGCCTGGGACAAGTCGCTAAAGAAGGCTTCACGCTCTCTTTGGCGTTTCATGTTCCGCAGGTAGGCTCTGGCCTCGTTTCGCAATACCTTCTTGCAAAAAGCATCGAACCGGCATTGCTCGCCATAGTCGCGGGGGTTAGATTCCATCAGTTTCACCCCCTTTCCATGGGGGGATCAGGTGGTTCTCTCCCTTTCCGCTACTACCAATCCTGCGAGAGCGTGTTCTGCCCGCTAAACGCCTCCTTTTTGAAGAAAATTTGAGAAAAGCAATGGCCAGCCAGCCCGACCGCAGGAAACGACAAAAAGCGCCCGGCAGGTCACAGACCCACCGGGCACAATAGCAAGTGATATGCAGATTATTTACATGGTATAGTTCATACTCATGGCCGAACATCTCCGCCGACTGGAACGAGCTTTTTTTGAGCGGCTAACCTTTGTCAGATCAGGCGGTGACAGCATCCGGCGCAGCATGGCGGCATCCCCCTTTTATGCCGCCGTGTGAGCTGTCTGGACAAAGAAAAACGGCGGCTCGAATCGAACCGCCGTGAATCAAGTGCTCTTTTGCGCATAGAAAGCCGTCTGCCCCGCGGCGGTTTTTTCTTTTCTGCCGCCGGGCAGATCATAGAGGATATAAAAACAGAGCCGATA
>CAUWLU010000108.1:0-3633 GCA_963559705.1 uncultured Acutalibacter sp. | reverse complement strand
AGGAAGGGGTATTCCGGGGAGACGTCCTCCGAGAGCTTTTCAAAATCCTCTTTGCAAAGGACGATGACCTTCGTCACTTCAAAAACGCCGGGGACATAGTTTGCTTCGTTACGGCGCAGGCTGTCCAGTGTTTTGGCGTTTGCCGCAAACGCGGCATATTGCTTTTCTCTCAGTATCTTCACCTCTCATTTCTCAAATAAAATCAGCCAGTGCGGTTCAGCGGGGGTTTGGGGTGCTCCCCAAGGTGCCTTTGGATATCCAAAGGCTATGCTTGCAAAACCAGTCACCGGCTGGAAAAGAAAAAACGCCGCTGAATCAGAGGCCGCCATTTTCATCCGCTTCCTTGATTTTGGCAAGGCCGTCAAGGGTGGTGCAGATGAGATTTCGCTTTTCAGCGGCTCCAATTTCAGCAGACATACTGTGGCTGATTTCATTCCCGCACACCACCAGCATACGGCACCGGCCCAGCTTCTGACGGGCGATGCTGTGGAAATCCCTCTTTTCATCGGCATTGTCCGGCTGGAGGTACTGCGCTTCACTCAGTTTCGGGCAGATGGGGACATATCCCAGCTCATAAACCTTGCGGCAGTAGCGTTTGAGCAGACGGGGCGCGGCATCGGAGGCCGCGCAGATGTAGGCAAATGCTTTTTCCATGATGAGTTTCCTTTCCTTATATATATATTTGATAAAATGGCGGCAGATTGGTTGTCCATGTGGACGTCCAGCCTGCCGTTTGGTTTTCTATTGGTCATCCACGTGGACAACCAACGGATTATCTGGCGGTTTCTTCCGCTTCGGTATGGGCTTCCAAAGCGAAGCGCATCCGGTCGGAACCCAGTTTGTAGTAGGCGTCGGTAACCTCAATGCCCACAGCTTCATATCCTTCCAGCTTGGCGGCGAGAACGGTGGTCCCGGCCCCGCAGAAGGGATCGAGGATGCGCCCACCCGGCACGCAGATCTTCACAAGGTCACGCATGAGCTGCAGAGGTTTCTCGGTGACATGGGTACGGTTCTGCGGGTTGGCATAGCGGAATACTCCTGGAAGGCATCCTACAGGGCGGTTCACCGGCATAGGGCCGTTGCTGCCCCACACCACATATTCGCTCTGCTGGCGGAACCGGCCTTTCTGGGGGCGGGAAGTCATCTTATCCCAAACCACCGAACCGCGCCAGATCCATCCGGCCCATTGGAGAGCGTCGGTGATGGAAGGGTACTGCCGCCAGTCGATGAACAGGCAGACCGGCGCTCCCGGCCTGCAGGCTTTCCGGGCATCGGCCAGCCACTCCGCCATCCATCTCGTCCAGCTTCTCTGGTCCCGGTTATCCCCGTCGAAATCCGGCAGGGCGTTCTTCGGGTCCATGCTGCTGTATTTCTGGTTGGTGGTGCGGTTTTTCTCCGAGGGTTTCCATCCGCCCGAAGCATAGGGCGGATCGGTGATGAGGGCGTCGAACACCTGCGGCTTGAAGGCACGGATGATCTGCAGGGTGTCCCCATGCAGGATGCTCCAGCCATCCCCGCCGCTGTGTTCCATGGGCAGAATGGTTTCATCAACAATTTGAGACAGTTCTTTCGTTTTGTTCAGAGGCATCTTCCTTTCCTTGTTTGGTTATCGTTCTTCTCCGCGATGGTGCTTTTTCATGGCACTCCGCTGCTTGGGTTGGAAACCGGGCGGCGGAGTGAGAAGGGAGGATTCACGCTTGAATTTGCGCTCAATAGCAATATCGTCCGGCCCGATGTGAATCACATCGCTGGTAGGGTTGTCAATCATAACGCTGGGGAGGATAACTGCATTTTCATGAACTTCAATTTCCCCGCCAAGTTCGCCATAAACAGAAGCTTTCTCCATAACAGTGGGGATACCGCCGGTTACAGCGTTCGCAAAAAGTTTGGCGTTCCCCGAGATATGGACGTCGCCATGGACATAACCGGCAGCAATGATGGCGTAGTCCTCTACAATGGCATTTCCACCAATTCTGCTGGGGCCGGAGATGGAGGCGCAGCCACGGGCACAGGAATAATCCCACAGGATGGCATCTCCATGTATATATGCTTCTTCTGCTGCGACCGCATTGTCTGCAACCCAGCTTTGCCCATCCTGACTCAGATTCTTCTCTGACTGCACAAAACCGCCAAGGTCACCAACATGAACGTCCTCTCGGACGTCTCGAAGAGCTCGAATGCGATGCAGCCATGGGTATTGTGGATGGGCGATATCGGTAATCTCATACTTTCTGGTCATCTGGCTTCACCTCGTTCCTTTTTGGTTTTTGCAGGAGCTTTTTCCGATGATTTAGTTTTCACATATTCACGGACAATAGCCCAAACCTTGTAAGGCTCGCTTTCCCGGCAGGCACGATTGAGCATTTCTTCCGCTTGCTTAAATTGACCATTTTCCCGCAGAATCCAAGCAGCCTGCCCAAGGAAAAAGAAGGCGTCTTTATCCGTAATGGGTCGCTCCGTTTGAAATTGTGCGAAGGCAACCTGTTTTTTGGAAAGATCCAAGGGGGATACCTGTTCTACTGTAAAGTCAAAGGGTTCTTCTGCAAAATGAACATACAGCACGCCATCGCCGGTCTGGATTTTCTGCTGCTCGAAGCCCTCGCCCCAGCCATCGGAAAACTGACCCTTGAGATAATCCTGAAGATCCTGCATTTCCGTTTCTGTGAGAGACTCCTTCAGTTTTACCGCGGTACAGCCCATGAGTTCCCCATCCCGGATTTCCACCGTGGGAACGGCGCTCAGTACCTTTTTCCTGACGCCGGGATTTCTACCTTCGTCAAAGTAGGGCATTAAATTCCCGCCGTCATCGTTGCCGCGCTGTTCCACTGCTTCACGGATGCTTTCCTCGTAGTAGGCCATGTCGACGCCTGAAAACAGCGTGGGGTAATCGGCCACGCCGTTGTTCCAGCCATATTCGTCCACATCGTTTTTGTAAAAATCCCCGGTCAGCGGGGAATAGAGTTTCAGCGTGATTTCATTTTCTTCGATTCGACATCTCTCCCTTCTAAAGAGAATAAGCCGCACTTTGACGGGCGGCCTGTTCTTCCTGCTTTTCTTTTGCTAAATCAGCATAATCGCAGCCATCTTTTCCCGGCAGGTTCTCCACAATGCGGTACTTGCCCTGATAGGCTTTTACCAAATGTCCGGCTGCCCATCGTCCGGCAAAATCGCTATTGGTGCAGATTTCGATTTCCTCAATTTCCGGGTGCCGATTGAGGAATGCTTCCAGCGCGGGCGGCTTTTTGAAAGAAAAGGGCTGCGTTTCTTGTCCTTCCTTGGGGGCGTAAATCCCGCCAAGGGACAGCCGCCATTTATCCGAAGTCCCTTCCAGCGTCAGATGGGCAAGGGTTTCGATGGCTGCTTCATAAACCGCCAGCCGGTTGGTCTTTCCCTTGGGCGGGAGGCAGAAGCAGTATGCTTTTTCGCTGCCGGACACCTCTGCCTTGAAGGGCTTTCCTTTGGTGTAGGTGCCCCGCAGGAACGCATACCGGGCAGTACCGGCTTCATCTTTTCCAACGAACACGGCATTGTGGTAGTCGGCGCTTTCATAGAGTATCCCGGCCCGGACGCAGGCTTCAATGACCTTGCGGCTGATCCCGCGCTTCATCAGGTAGGCAAACACCCTGCGGTTAT
>CAUWLU010000107.1:0-3816 GCA_963559705.1 uncultured Acutalibacter sp. | reverse complement strand
GGAGACGGTGCAGGTGGAGTCGGCAGAGAAGCTGGAAATCACGTTCAAGGATGGGGATCGGAGGGTTGTGGCCCTGCCGGGAAGGGGGTGATTCTCAGTTGACAACAACTTCTTAAAGCGCTATACTGACCATAGAAAAAGAACCAGCCCCGCAAAACTGGCGCTGGTTGACATTGCCCCTATTTGGGACTATAATAGAGATAGAAAGAGAGTCTGCCGGTAAGACGGCTGGCCCGATTCATGTACTACTTAAAAAGTAGCCGCAATTCTTTGGCCAGGGGCGGCTACTTTTTCATGCTTTTGAACAGTTCCACCATCAAGGTAACGATGACCGCAAGGATCATCATCACGATGGAGAGCAACTCAAAATCACTCATAAAGTTACCCTCCCTTCTACAAGGCTCCCCGCAAGGGGGCTATGTAAACAGAGAGTTCAGGCCCTCTGATTGAAGGCCAGCCGCCTACCGTTTTCTGGCAGACTCCCGCGTGGTTTTCCACGCAAGACCATCATAGCAGAAAAATTGACACATTGCAACAGGAAAGCACCCACCCAGCCCAATGTACTGCGCATCGAAGAGCTGATGCTAGCCGAAATCCAGGCAAAGGAGTGAATCCCCATCAGCCGGAAAAATCATAAAATAGTGGACGGCAGGTTGCTCCGAACGGACAAGCAGTTCCACCACCTAAAACAGCGGCAGCAGGAAACTATCAGCCAATGGCTTTATGAGGAATATCGCCGCCGTTGGCTAGAGGCCGGTCATGAACCGCACCCACGGGACACCGGAAAGATTGTGGCCGCTGTCACGGAAAAGATAGCAGCTGCCGGGATTTGGATTCCCGAGCGGGAACTTCGCCAATACTTTTCCCGTAAAAAATCCCATTTCAAAAAGAGAATCGAGAGGAAACTGGACACGCCCCCAACTTTCTCTCCCACGGAAAGCACAGAAAGCCGGTAAGCTCTCTGTGCTTTTTTGTTGCCCATGGAAAGGAGGACTCCACCTATGCGAACCACAAACCAAAACAACCTGAAAGTCCGAGGCGTTGCCACCCAAGAGGTTTACATCAGTATGGAAGAAGCCTTCCATGCCCTTAAGACCGGCCTGGGATTTGAAGATTCCTACAGCACCTTCCTCTGTGTGCGGGAGGGCAAACTCATGCGGGGCGAGGACGTGAGCCACCACGGAAGCCCCATGTATGAGTACACAGAAGTCTCCAACAACCCCAAGTGGGCGGAGTTGTTCCAGGCGTTCCGGTACCTGGAGGACTACATGAAACAGGCAGACTCTCCCCAGTGGGAGCGACACCTGGAACCAGAACAGGAAGAAACGCAGAACAGACCGACCATAACCATGTGAACCAAAGCGCGAAGTATCCCTTCGCGCTTATTTTTTTGAAAGGACGTGATCCTATCGACACCACCTACACATTCTTATTCACCCCGGAACAGTACGCCGGCCTTCTTACCCGGGCATCGGAACTTGATGTCTCTCTGGAGGACCTGCTCCTCCAGGCCATTCAAAACCAAATAAAGGAGGAAGAATCCCATGCCTGAGACGAAAGGCATCACTGTGAAGATCCCCGCTGACCTTCACGCCGAACTCAAAGCCTACCTCGAAGCCCACAACATGACTATGGGAGAATTCATCGCCCAAGCTGTGGACCACGAGCTGCACCCAAAATTGGAACTGAAGGAGGAACCATCTATGGAAAGAATGAGGACCCTGGCCTTTCAAGTGCCGGACAGCCTGTTTCAACGGGTCAAAGCGTATTTGGAGCGGAATCACATGAGCCAGAAACAATTTGTCATCGGTCTGATCGAGACCGAACTGGAACAGGACGAAGCCCAGTACCAGGCAGAGCACCCCGAAGAACAGGAGGACGAGGAAGAAACAGATGGCCAAGCTCAGGACGAAGAAACGGAGGAAGAAACCCAGGACGAGTTTGCCCACCAGGAGGCCCAGGACGGCCCCGATGCCGGGTTGGAGGAACAACCCGCAGACCAGGAGGACGCCGCCCCCGTGGCCGATTTTGAGGCCGGTTCCGAGGACGTGTCCCAGGAGGATGACGGGGTAGAGGAATCCCGGGAGGAAGAAGCCCAGGAGGCGGAAGAAGTGTTTGAGGGCGGCGGAGAAGCCGAGGAATTCGATGGGATAGAAGATGCGGAGGACACCGGGATGGAGAAAACTCAGGAGGATTCCTTGGAAAATGAGGAAACTCAGGAGGATGAAGAAGCCTGGGAAGAATCTGCCGACCAGGAGGAAACTCAGGACGAGGAAGAAGAACAGGCCTACCAGCCCGGCATGGCGTGGTAATTTCGTTGATTTCGCGCCCCGCATCGTGTATACTACTAGACAAGAGAAAGGCAGGTGGCCTCTGTGAACTACACCCTGATGCACAAAGATATCCCTGTTGCGAACTTGACCTTGGATGAAACCACTGGTAGCATCCAACGGATTGACGCGCTTTTTCATAAGGAGCATCTGCCTGTGGGAGTTCTTGTCCGCCACGGTGTAACTGACCGGGCTGCCCTCAACGAGTGGTGGGAGGACCGTTCTATTCCTGCAAGCCGTTCCGGTCTGCGGGAAGCGCTGGAAACCCTGGGGGTGGCCAGCTCGAAGCTGCTTCTCACCCGCTGCTATGGCCTGAGCTTGTCCGACCATTACTGGATCAAACCAGCGGACAGCAAACTGACCTGGCACAATGTTAACTTCTTTGAGAATCCCTTCTCCGAAGATGTGGGTGATGCCTTGTTTGGAATCCCTCCAAAAAAGGAAGGGTTCGACTTTAGCTCTCCCGACAACACCTCCGATGGCTTCCTCAAAAAACGCTGGAAGATCCTAGATGGGAAACGCTGCCTCATCAAAGCTGGCAGTCCTCCCTTCCTGCAGCAGCCTTTTAATGAAGTGATTGCCACAAAGATTGCGGAGCGGTTGGAGATTCCCCACATCCCCTACACGGTGCTGTGGGACGATGGAGCCCCTTACAGTGTGTGTGAAGATTTCGTCACCCCGGACACCGAGCTGATCCCCGCCTGGCGGGTGGTGCAGACCCAGAAAAAGGACAACCAGACCTCTGTCTACCAGCACTACCGAAACTGCTGCGAAAACCTGGGCGTCCCCAACGTAGCCCACGCCCTGGACCAGATGATCGTACTGGACTATCTCATAGCCAACGAGGACCGTCACCTAAACAACTTCGGTTTGCTTCGAAATCCGGACACTCTGGAATGGTTAGGTCCCGCTCCCATCTACGACAGCGGTTCGTCCTTGGGGTACGACAAAGTAACAGCCCAGATCCACTCCGGGCGGAATATCATCTGTAAGCCTTTCAAAAAAAGCCATCAGGACCAACTACGGTTGGTGACCTCTTTTGACTGGCTGGATCTGTCCAAGCTCCAGGGTATTGATCGGGATATCCGGGAGGTATTCAAGGGCGCGGAAGAATTCATTGACAAGGAAAGGGTGGAAGCCATTATCACTTCGGTGAACCAGCGCATTCAGACTTTGATGACCTTTGTCCTCACCCAGCAACCCCAAATGGACTGCACCGCAGATGATGTGGAAGAAAATGTGGCAGCGGAGTATGGGATGAACCAGCAGCTCTAAATTTTTCTAAAACCGCGCTTCAAAATGACCACCTAGTTTTCCACATCTTTTTTGGAAAGTCGTAAAAATCAAAAGTTGAAATTGCGAAAAAACCGCAGAAATCCTGGGCTTTTCGTCTTTCTTTTGGCCGTGTGCATCTTTTTTGGAAAGAAAACACAAAACACGCAAATCCGAACTCAGAAATGGGTTCGGATTTTGCTTTATCCGCTCC
>CAUWLU010000106.1:0-3840 GCA_963559705.1 uncultured Acutalibacter sp. | reverse complement strand
GAAGTTAAAACCCCAGAGTAAAACCCGGTTAAAAAGACGAATGAAGAAGCTGCAAGAAGATTATGCGCAGGGCCTTATTGAATTGGATTCAGTAAAGGCGAGTATGGCTAGCTTTAAAGGACATTTGAAACACGGCAATACGTATCGGCTAAAAGCAAAGCTATATCAAAACTTCACATTGTGTTTGAAAAATAAGAACCATTAAAGGGCCAGAAGCACCCCTTAATAGTTAATAATATGGAAAAGTAAGTAAAAAACGATATATCTCAAAAAAAAAGGAAAGGAGATTTGCCATGCGAGCAGTAGGTTATCGGATCACCAGTGTGCTCTTGACAATTGTCCTGCTGCTTTCCAGTATTGTGTCTGGCACTTATGCATGGCAAAACATCAGCCAACAGGTAAAAAACGAAGCTCAAAATACCATTGCCATTTATATGAATGTAGAGCTTGTCAAACTGGAAAAGCTGCCCGATGGCACTGGAACCCAAACACCAGTTCCCGGCGCGGCTTTTTACCTGTATAAAGAAGATGGTACCCAAATCGGCGGACGGTATATCACCGACAGCGAAGGCAAGATCCCAGTTCAGTTGGAACCTGGCAGCTACTATTTTGAAGAATCCGCTCCCGCCCCCGGCTATACCTTTGACACCGACGAAACCGGCCAACGTAAGGTGCGCTACCCCTTTACCGTCACCGGGGCAGAAGCTGAGACTGTGGTGGTCACAGCTTACAATATTCCGCTCCAGGGGTCTCTCTCAGTGCAGAAAGTGGTGCAGAATGCCGACGGGTCAGCCTTGACCGAAGCACAGATTCAGCAGGAGTTCGCTTTTACCGTCCTCTTTTCAAACGGCGGAGCCTACTCCTATACTGTGGATGGCGGTGAGCCGCAACAACTGACAAGCGGCGGCACCCTGACCCTCAAACACGGCCAGCAGGCGGTATTTGAAAAACTTCCTGTGGGCATTACCTATACCATAACCGAGCAGGCCGTGCCCGGTTATACCGTCTCCGGCACCGGTCACACAGGAACCATCACCGAAACAGGCAGCGCGGCCTATTTTGTCAATACCTACGCCCCCATCCAAACAGGCAGTTTGACGGTTACCAAGGAAGTGGTGGACGCAAGTTCAGATGCGAGCGCAGACTTTAATAAAGAATTTGCCTTTACCGCTATCATTGACGGCAAAGAAGTCTCCTTCACCCTCAAACACGGCGAGAGCAAAACCTTCCCGGATTTGCCATTTGGCACACAGTATACCGTCACCGAGGCCGACTATACCGCAGACGGATATGTGGAAAATATCAAAACCTATACCGGCACCATTACCGGGGCGGAAACATTGCTCCTGCCATTTGTAAATACCTACCAGCCACAAGGGGCGTTGGGCAGTTTGAGGATCAGCAAGGAAGTGGTGGGTGAAAATCCAGACCCGGATAAGCTGTTCACCTTTGAGGTCGCGTTCTCGGATGGAAAAGGCTACCCCTATTCTATCAATGGCGGAGAGCCTGTTGCCACCACCGGGCCCGTTATCACCTTACAGCTTAAAGGCGGGCAGACTGCCAGGTTTGATGGCATTCCCGAGGGCGTCACCTACACAGTGAAAGAAACTGACCCAGCGGGCTACTGGCAGGATTTGAGTGAAGCAGGCGGCACGATTATCGGCGACAGCGCCTATGTTGTTTTCCGCAACCGGGTGCCGGAGCAGCCGTTGCCACCGGCTACCCTGATTGTCCAAAAACATCTTGCGGGAAAATACCCGGTAGCGGATGCAAACAAGGAATTCCATTTTACCCTTGCTGTTGACGGCGTGGAGCAGCAGTTCACCCTAAAGCCGGAGGAAACCATAGAGTTTGAGATCCCGGCAGGTGCACAATATGAAGTGCGGGAGGATGACTATTTCCATGACGGCTATGCCCTAACACTGGAAAACGGCGTTGGTGTTGCCCAGCCCGGCCAAACGATTACCGTCATTGCCACCAATACCTATATCGGTGTGGAGCAGACGGAAATCAAAGGCGAAAAGACCTGGGAGTTGGGTGGCCATACGGTTGTCCTGCCTGAATCTATCACGGTGAGGCTCAAGAATGGTGACATTGTGGTGGATGAGGTCGTCGTTACTCCAAACGAGCAGGGCGTGTGGCAGTATGTCTTTACTGCCCCCAAATACGATGCAGACGGGAATGAAATCACCTACACCGTGGAAGAACTGCCGGTGGCTGGCTTTATCCCCCTCTACCAGAATTTTGACATTGTAAACACCTATGTCCCGCCGGTGGAGATTGACCCGCCAATCATCGAAAAGACAATCGAGGGCGCAAATGCGCCGCAAACAGAGTTTAAATTCCTGTTGCAAGGCGAAAAGGGTGCGCCCATGCCACTGAACAGTGAAGGCAATATTAAAACCATTGTCATCACCGGCAGCGGCGAAGCGGAAATCGGCACTTTCTCCTTTGCAGAACCCGGTGTTTACATCTATACCCTTTCTGAACTGAACACTGGTGCAGAGGGCTGGACATATGAAAGTGCCGTTTACACCTTGACCTTTACCGTCACACCGGAGAATGGTGCACTCAATGCGTCCCTGACCCTGACAAAGGATGGGGATCCGGCAGAAAAGCTCCAATTTGTCAACCACTATGCACCCGACCAAACAGCTCGTGTCACTATCAGCGGCACCAAGACTTGGAATCATGGCAGTAACCCCAACCCGCCCAAATCCATCATTGTGTATGCCTATGGAGATGGGGAACTGGCTGCCCAGCGGCTGGTGACTGAGAAGGAAGGTTGGAAGTACACCTTCGAACTGCCAAAATACGCAGAAGATGGCCATGAGATTCACTATACCATTGACGAAACGCCAGTGGAGCGGTACGAAAAGGCCATTGACGGGTACAATCTCATCAATACCTACGACGATTCAGATCTGCCCATTGGCCCTGACCCAAATAACCCGGACAAGCCCACTGATCCAGATAAGCCTGGGAAACCAGATGGTCCCAGTAAGCCGTCGACTCCGGGTGGCGGAGATGGCCCCCAGACCGGCGACAATACTGTGCTGTGGCCATGGGTCGTTGCAATGGCTCTCAGCCTATGTGGACTGATTATCATCATTTCTATGAGAAAAAAAGAGTTGCATAAGGTGAAACATCTTAAGCGCTGAAAAAGGAAGTGAGCATACCTTGAGCCGATTGATTGATTTGACTGGGCAGCGGTTTGGGATGCTCACTGTGCTACACCGCTCTGAGCAGCCTCGTCCCTGTGTGTATTGGGTTTGTCGATGCGACTGCGGCAACACCATAGAAGTGTCGGGCAGTAATTTGAAACGTGGGCATGTCATAAGTTGTGGGTGCAGACGAGTCCTGCCCTATCTTGGGAAACGGTTCGGCAGGCTGACCGTGCTGGAAAAGACCAATGAGAGAGTTCAGCATGGCAGCACTTGGTCGCCACTATGGAAATGCCAATGTGATTGCGGCAATACTGTGCTACTGCGACTGGATTCAGTCACATCTGGAAAAATTCAAAGCTGTGGCTGTATGGAACAAGAAGGCAAAACTGAAAAGATGCGGCAGGCAGCCGGTTTTGTTGGCGGTACACAGGTCTCACAGATCCGTAGAATTGTTAAGCATAACGCAGTGGCTCCAGATGAAAAAATGATTGGCGTGACCCTTGACCAAAAAAGCCAAAAATGGCGGGCAACATTGACTTTTCAGGGAGTCCGGTATCGACTCGGTAGCTATGATACACCCAGAGAAGCAGCGGCAGCCCGCAAAGCAGCAGAAAAGAAATGGTTTGAACCGATGCTGAAGGCTTTTTTGTCCTCTAGTGAAAGCAGTAGCGAT
>CAUWLU010000105.1:0-3930 GCA_963559705.1 uncultured Acutalibacter sp. | reverse complement strand
CATTTGCCGTGGTGAATTTTCATGGCAATTCCCTATACCTTGCAGACCCCAAGCGAAAAGGTGATCAATGAAATCAAATACTTTGCAGCATTCTCCGCATTAAAACGGCTGTTAGAACAAGAAAAAATCACATTGGAAAACTGCCAGCTGGCGAATGTTGCTATTGCCGAAAAGTACGGCGTTTCACAACTCCATATTTAGTGGTTGTCGTGATAGCTATCCCAAACCGGTTGTGGTAGTCTTTGGTGTGACAAAAAAGATGTCCAATCGGGAAGGGGGTGGCAAAGGTGCCACAGGTCAAAGTTATACAGCCAATAGCAGAACAAGCCCAAAAGCTGCGGGTTGCAGCTTACGCCCGTGTGAGCAGCGACTCAGCCGACCAGCTGAATTCCTTTGCCACCCAAGTGGACTATTACACCAGTTACATTAGGTCGAAAGAAGAATGGGAATTCGCCGGTTTATATGCGGATGAAGCGGTCTCCGGCACCACAGCTGACAAGCGGGATGATTTTCAGCGCCTGCTTGCCGACTGCCGTGCCGGGAAAATCGACCGCATCCTCGTCAAATCCATTTCCCGGTTTGCCCGGAATACCATCGACTGCATCCAGACGGTGCGGGAGCTCAAACAGCTTGGCATAGCGGTGGAATTTGAAAAAGAGGATATCGACACCGGGAAGATGGGCAGCGAAATGCTGCTGAGTATTTTGGGATCAGCCGCACAGGAAGAATCCCTCTCTATCTCGAAAAACCTCAAATGGAGCTATCGACGCCGGATGAAATCCGGCGATTTTATTACCTGCAAAGCCCCACTTGGCTATTTTTTTAAAAACAACACTCTGGTTCCTGATCCGAAGGAAATCCCCATTGTAAAATATATTTTCAATAGTTACCTTGCAGGAAAAAGCCTCGAAGAAATTGCCGACGAATTAAACGAAGCGGAATTGAAATCCGACAAAAAAAATTCAGAACAATGGCATGCTACCATTATACGATATATCCTATCCAACGAGAAATATATTGGGGATTCCCTTGTTCAAAAAAGATATACACCTGACGAATTGCCGCTAAGACAGCGACGAAATAAAGGAGAAGTTTCTCAATATTACATAAAGGACTCCCATCCGGCCATTATTGCAAAAGAAATATACGAAGCGGTTCAGGAACTATTGCAGCAAAGAATAGAACAGCATGCTCCCAAACAGAAAATACGGAAATCACCATTGAGTAATACAATGCAATGTGGTCTTTGCGGATCTGCATTCCATAAGCATAAAAGTAATGATGAAAATTGCTGGTTTTGTTATCAACATCGAAAAGGGAAAACACTATGTCCAATGGGTATCCTTTATGAAAAGGACATATATGCGGCATTTTTATCCGTTCACAATAAGCTGCTGGATAATCAGGATATCCTAAAAGCCATGCTGAACCAGCTATTAGAGTTGCAAACAAAGGTCATGTTTACAAGATCAGACATTGTAGAACTAAATGAAAAAATATCTGAACTCATTAAGCAGAATCATTCACTCACAAGGTTGCAGACCAAGGGGTGCATTGATTCTGCTATTTTTATAGAGCGAAGCAACCTCAACAACCAAAAAATCGAAGAACTGCGGCGGGAACTGCAGCAGCTTCAAGAACCGGACGAGGTTAGTCGTATCGTTGACAGCACCAAACTGCTGCTGGAACTGCTGGAAGAAGCCCAGCCTATGCTGGAGTTTGAACCTTCCGTGTTCAAAAGCATGGTGCTAAAAATCGTCGTTTATCCTGAAAGGTTTTCTTTTCACCTTATCAACGGGCTGGTGCTCGACGAAGGGAGGTGTTAGAGATGAAGAAAAAACGCTACTTCCCATTCGGATATCGCATGGCCGGTGGGCAGATTGAAATTGTTCCCGAAGAAAGTTCCTTGCTTCAAAACTTGTTTGACAACTACCTAAAAGGCGCTTCTTTAATAAAGCTGGCAGAAACGGCCCAGCAAACAGGAATCAAATTCCGAGAAAATACAGAACGCTGGAACAAGAATATGATTGCCAGAATGCTGGATGATGAACGTTATTGGAATGACAATGGATTTCCACCTATCGTTAGCAAAGAAATAGGTTCTGCAATCACTGCCTTAAGGAAACAGAAAACCACTTCCCAATGTCCCATACAGTTTATAAAGAAAAAATTAGTTTGCTGTATCTGCGGAGAAAACATAAACCGTAACGGTAAAAATGCACCTCGAATACGTTGGGATTGTCCAAAATGTGGGTGGTACTTCGGTCCCATTACCGACAACGAACTAAAACAGGCAGTCACGGAAAAACTGCTGGCTGTTTGCCGGAACCCACAGGTAGCGGAACCGGATCAGCAGCCCACCAACAGTCTATCCATACAGGCAGTCCGACTGACCAATGAAATCAATCAACTGCTGGATCAGCGTGAAGTAGATACAGACAGACTACTTCCCTTGATTTTGGAATGCGCTGCCGAAAAGTATAAGACCTGCAGCATCAAGGAATCCGACCACCTCACCATCAAAATAAAGGCTCTTTTTCAGGAGCATAGCAACGACGAGGAACTGAACCGGGAACTTTTCGAGCAGACCGTGAAGCAGGTGATCCTGCAGCCGGATGGTTCCATAAAGTTTCAGCTGCTGAATGGAAAAATAGTTTGAAAGGAGCGAACTTCCCATGCCACAAAAGGTAGTCATGGAAATCCCGGCAAACCCTATGCTGGGCGATTTGCGAAAGCGGAAACGAAAGCTGAGAGTTGCGGCCTACTGCCGGGTAAGCACCGAGGAAGAAGAACAGCAAAACAGCTTTGAGGTACAGGTAGACTATTACACCGAAAAAATCACTCACCACGATGGCTGGCAGCTTGCCGGAATTTTTGCAGACGATGGGATCTCCGGGGTGCGGACCAAAAAGAGGGATCAATTCAATGAAATGATAGAGCTCTGCAGGAAAAAGAAAATAGACCTCATCCTGACAAAATCCATTTCCCGATTTGCAAGGAATACCCTCGACTGCATCAAGCACGTCCGAATCCTCAAAAGCTGGGGTATCCCCGTTATATTTGAGAAAGAAAACATCGACACCTCGAATATGAACAGCGAAATGATCCTGACTTGCCTGAGTTCCTTTGCACAGGCTGAAAGCGAATCCATCAGCGGTAATGTTACCAAAGGAATCCGCATGGGATACAAACAGGGACGGTTTGCCTTCCGCTACACCGGCTTCGCCTTTCAAAAGGGGCCAGATGGAGAACCTGAAATCATCCCCAAGGACGCCCAGACCATTCGCATGATTGTGCGGGAATTCCTGAATGGCGACAGTTTGAAAGGAATCAAGGAAAAACTGGAGAAAGCAAGCATCCCAAGCCCTGCGAGAGAGTCGAAATGGACAACACAGACAATCCTGAGAATCCTCCAGAATGAGAAATACGCAGGCGACGTCCTACTGCAGAAAACCTACACCTCCGATTTTTTGGAAGGAAAGGTAAAGAAAAATAACGGCGAACTCCCGCAATACTACATCAAAGACAATCACCCGGCTATCATCCCAAGAGAAATGTTTTTTGAAATTCAGGAAGAACTCGCCCGGAGAAGAAGTAAAAAACCTGCCAATACCAAGAAGGCCAAAACCAACCGTGGCAGGTTTACCAGCAAATATGCCCTGTCCGAAAGGTTGGTCTGCGGGGACTGCGGTTGCTACTTCCGCAGGGTAACATGGAATATCCATGGAAGAAAGCAAATCGTCTGGCGGTGCATCAATCGGCTGGAGTTCGGACCGAAATCCTGCGGAAATTCACCCAGCCTTGAAGAATCTGCCCTCCACACTGCCATACTGGAAGCCATCCGTTCTCTGGTTCATGGGCAGCAGGAAGAAATGGCTGCGGCGCTGCAGGATACCCTGATACACTGCATTGCCGGAGAAAAGGAAGAAG
>CAUWLU010000104.1:0-3960 GCA_963559705.1 uncultured Acutalibacter sp. | reverse complement strand
GCAGGGCAGCTGAACCGATATGAGAAAACACACGAAATACTGGACAACTATGTTAGGGCACGCCATCTTGGATGCCCATGCTGATTTTGGAATCCAAATCCAGATAGTAGCCCTCATAGTGATAGTCCGCCACTTCATCGGATTCCTCTATCAGCTTTTTCAGAGCTTCAGCAGCTTGCAGGCTCTCCGCATTGTTCAGGCCGCCAATCGCCGGCCCGCTGCTCCCCTCGTACACCTCCAAGTACATTTTTTGGGAGGCTTCCGGCTCAACAAGCAGAATATAAGAATAAGCGTCCTCAAAATTCTGGGTTTCATAATTGGGTTCTCCGAATAAGGCGCGCATTCTGCCATAGGCAATGACAGGGTCTAACTCTAAGTTCAAAAGATTGCCGGTGCTTTCCGGAATTTCTGTCAGGCTTGTGTCTTTTTTAAAATCCGATATCGTCATAGCAATTCCCTCTCCTTATTCTTCTGTTGGGGTATGAATGTCCAGCAGGATCACGCCAAAGGGGCTTTCCCGGTGGCAGACCTCCAACGGTTCGCCATCCATGGCCATCTCATAGATCTCTTCCAGAACTGTGACCTCTGCCTTTTTTCCAGTATCCATCACAATGGTCAATTCGTACGCATCGTCATCCACATTCGGGTCATCTGCATGGTTGTCCACGATGATGGCGGGATAGTGATGGGCCGGACCGCTGAGAGCCGCGTTGGCGTAGTAATGCAAGCCAAACGCCAGCAGGAAGCTCATCAACCCCATAAAAAACCCCGCTCCCCCCCGTATACGCTTCGGGGTACGCAGAACCATCAGCACGGTCAGCGCCGTGCCCACGGCCAGAATCAGCACCAGCCACCCCAGGCCCGTGTCCGCCACTTGAAGGAGCAAGCCGTCCCAAATATAGTGGGCCTGTCCCATATACAGAAGGCCGATCAGCAGGGCAGAGATCTGGGGGACCTTGATGTGCATGGCGTTCCACTCTGGGGTGGCGTTTTTGGGCTGGTCCCCAAAGAGCAGCACTGGCGCAAACACCGGGCAGAACACCAGGAACGGAACAGGCGCAAGGGCTGCAATCGCCATCACTGCGCGGAATTTTACACCGGCATAGAGAAGCAGCGGGAGCGGCGCAATGGTACCGGCGGCAAACAGCAGCATGACCACCCACATTCCCACCCGGATTCCCTTGATATGGTCGTGCCAGCGGGTGTGGTATTCTTCCCTCCATTGAACAGCAACTTCCTGCTGCTCCTCCTGTTTGGCCTGCTTTTCCATGGCTGGGGTCAGGGATGCGGCAAGACCGGTGCTTTTAATCCACTCTGCAAACCTGGGAATCCCCCTCATATTGCTCTCAATCGAAACCAGCTTCTTCCCGTCCTTGTCCAGCAGGTGAATGGAGCGGTTGGCTGTCAGCCGCACGGAAGCTACCTGTCCAGGAGCAAGCTCCCGTTTCCTGCCCCAGCTGCTGATGTACAACATGGCATGATTCCGGAACACGAACAGGGAGCGATTGCGCCCAGCCAGAAGCATCCATGACGCAAGCAGCAGGAAGGGCAAACCGATCAGGGCCATTACCAGGGTGAGCTCAGCATCAAAAGGCTGCGCTCCGGCCACGATCACAGCAGCGAGCAGCATCACAAGGGAAAGCGCCCACAGGATAAGCCCCAGCACAGGGACCATCATCCGCTCCCGCACAACAACGATCGGCTGCTGTATCTCCTCCGGTTCGGTGTGGCGGCAAAAGAGCAGCATCAGGCCAAATCCAAGAAGCAGCAGGAGCAGCACAGCTCCGGTCCCCACACCCGCTATCTCCAAGGCCTCGTTTCCATCCGGTATCAAAATCCACGGGAACAGGAACAGGGCGGCTGCGGCGGTGATGCTGCCAGCCAGCATACAGGGCCACTTGCTGAGGGGAGCGGGCAGGTCCGTGGCTGATTCCAGGGGCTTTTGGGGTGCATATTCCCTCTGGACCGCTTCGAGATCCGGCGCTTGTTCCAGGATTTTCCCGCAGTGGGGACATTGGGGGACATATTCCATTTCCGAGGAACGGCCCTTTCTGCCCATTGGCAAAGGCTGACCGCAGGCTGGGCAGACCCAGTATTTTTGAAAAATCCGTTTATGGATTCCTTTCAACACCACGAGGGACACGGCGGGCAGAAGAAAGATCGGGAGGAACAGCCAGGGATTATTGGTGGCAATCAGTGCAATCATCGCGGCTGCGACGCACACACTTATCACAATCAAAAAGTGTGCGCCCGCTCGGACTCCCTGCTTTTGGGCGGCGATATAGGTTTCATTCCCCTGCTTCATGCCGGCGTGCTGAAGATCCAAAAGAAATGCCTCAAGCAGCTCATAGAGGTCGTCCGGATCATCCACATCCTCGCTGGTAAGTTGGTCGTACAGCTCTCCGTTTACATAGAGCTTTGCGCCATCCCGGTTCACCTCAATCCTGCTGTGGAGCCGGGTCAAGGTCAGGCAGCCCCCGGAAAGCTCCAGCTCACACCGGGGATACTGTGCTTTCAAGCGCTCATATAAGTGCTTGAGTTCGGTTTCTTGATACATCGGTAACTCTCCTTCCAGTAAAAGGGGCACAGAATTTCCATTGCCATTTCTGTTGTTGATCGTTCCGTTGCAGTGCGGAACGCACGGGGAAGTTCTGTTCATAAAACGTCAGTTCAGCGCCTCCGTTAAAAAGGAAAACACGGCTGCTAATAAGAAAAACAGGGAAAGGAGTTCAATCCGAAAGTCCCGACACGCAAATACTTCTCGGCCGTATTTTTCATTCTTAAATACACAAATCTCTTTGCCGGTCTTTTTTCGGCCTAACGCTGGAATCAAACATCCATGCGCCGTGTAGTATTGCTTTCGTCCGATTCTTATGAGATAGGCGTGCTTTTTAACGGGAACGCCCCCTATTGTGTAGCCGCCTCTTTGTTCCACGATACCGATGATTCTCCCATTGCATCGCTCGCCAGTCAAAACGACACGGTATTTCAAATACAAAGGGAGTAAGGAAGCTGCCATGCAAAACAGTCCCAACAGAATCATATTCGTTATCAGAAAGAGATGGTTTCTTTATACGAAAACAATTATAGCATTGTTTCAGCCTCTCGTCATTCTTTTTCTGCAGCCCAGCCGGCAATCCGGCGTATTGAAATTGATCATGCGATATACTATAGTATTTTATAATACAGAGAACCGTAAACACACAGCAAGGAGAGGGTTACCTTGGAACATGAAATCATAATTTCGCATGACGATACGTTGAATATGCTGGACGATATTTTAGAAAAAAGGGATCACGAATGGTGGAACAAATTTTATTCCGACCGAAAAAAAGAGATCCCGTTTTTCAAGGATATCCCTGACGAAGAACTGGTTTCGTATTGTGATCAGGGGATCTTGGCGGGAGGAAATGCACTGGATATCGGTTGCGGGAACGGACGCAATTCACGATATCTGGCAGCACAGGGCTTTCAAGTTACCGGAATTGATATTTCCGAGCAATCTATCCGTTGGGCAAAAGAGCCGAGAAACGAAGATAGAACGATCAATTTCCAATGTGTGTCGATGCTGGAATATGCAGCGGACGCGAACAGCTTTGATTTGATTCTTGACAGCGGTTGCTTTCACCACCTAAAACCCCATAGGAGGGAGCAATATATTAACTGTATACGGAACTACCTGAAGGATGACGGCTATTTTCTTATGACCTGCTTTAATTTAGACGGCGGCGCAAATATATCGGATTACGATGTGTATCGAGATCACTCTATGCATGGAGGCTTGGGATTTTCCGAATACAAAATAAAAAGAATCCTTACCAATTATTTTGATATCATAGACTTTCGAAAAATGAAAGAAGCCGATAATGTCAAAATCTTTGGCAAGGATTTTATGTGGGTAATCCTGTAACCGTCAACTCCAGCCCCGCAGTAGACAAAGGAACCAGCCATCCTAGAGAG
>CAUWLU010000103.1:0-4214 GCA_963559705.1 uncultured Acutalibacter sp. | reverse complement strand
ACTTTATAGGAAGTGCCTGTCAGTCGTCTACCGGCTCCCGTTTCACTTTGTAGACGGTTCCATTTGCCGCATCCACCTCCACTTCGAATTCCTCCGCTTCGGTTGCAAACGACACCTCGTAAATCCGCCTGCCTTCCTCCCGATCCAGCTTAGCATCCAGCTCCCTGACCCCTGCAGCTGCTTGCCCCGCCTTTTCCAGCGCTATGGTCTTTGCCCTCTCTGCGCCAATGTCAGTAGCCGACGGCTTGACCGGTTCATCCTGATCGTCGTCAATGTCGCCATGGTCATCATCGCGATCGCCATCATTGTCATCGTGGTCAATATCTTCGTCAGGCGTATCCTCCTCGTTCCTTTCCACCTTTAAGGCGGTGCCGGTCTCGGCATCCACATCCACCTCGACCTCTTGGGCACCCTGCGTCCATTCCACCTCATAGACGAGGCGGCCATCCTCAACGTCCAGCTCGCAGTGAAGGCCCTTCACCGCACTTTCCGAAGTGCCCAAATGCGCCAAAGCGCTCTTGATTGCCGCAGCATCGCCGATATATTTGCCGTCACTGGCCGTACCAGTTTGCACTGCATCCCCGGGCTTTAGCTGTTTTGATGCCGCCAAAAGGTTGAGATCGTTAATAGTGAGCTTTGCCAGGTCTTCAAAGCGGAAAAGCGGATTTTGCTCACAAAGCGACTGGATAATGCGGGCCTTCCCTAAAGAAATTTGCAAGCTTTCCGCCTTCTGGGCAAGTGATTCATCCGCCTTTACAGTCTGGGCCAAGATAGAGCCGTCAACGGCATTTTTCTTCAATACGGCGTCGATCTCCTCCATGAGCTCCTTCTCCAAACCATCTGCGCCGGTCCCTTGGACCGAGAGGAGCACGGAATTCGACTGGGTGCTCAGGTACCCATTTTTCACCATGGAGCCGATAATTGCATTCATAGCCACCTTTAGGTCGGCGTTTTTCAAATCCATCCCATCCAACACCTTAGCAGCATCTGCATTGAGGGCTTTCGCCTCCAACACCCGTTCTCTTTGGTCTATTCGCAATGTGAGGCTGGGATTCACATCCAGTGAAACCGTGGCCATCTCGCTCTTCCCATTCCAATAGGAGAAGATGCCAAATGCGGTCCCTACCACCAGTGCAAAAGCCGCTGCCATGGCCCCTAGCCTTCTCCAAGCCTTTCTGTTTGATGCCTTCTTCGGCAGTTCTAACACATTTTTTTCGCCTGGTTGCTGGCAGCTTTCCAGTATGGGGGACAATACATCTGGGGTGGCATGTTCCACTGCTTTTTTGATTGCGTCTTTCGCCTTTTTATCGTTCATTACCTTCACCCTCCCATAAGTTGATTGCATTTCTTTATAGCGCGGCGGTATTTGGATAGGACTGTTGGTAGCGCCAGGTCCATAAGCGCGGCGATTTCCCTGTGCTTGAGCCCTGCCACTGCATGCAACAAAACGATCTGCCGTTCTTCCTCCCCCAGTTTTTCTATAAGGGCACGCAGCAGAAGCCGCTCGTCCGACGTGGTACTGCCCACAGAGCCCAGTTGGCGTTCCAACTCCTCCGGATCCAAAGGACTCAACTTGGCAGCCTCTCGCAGCTTCATTCGTGCTAAGTTTTTTGCCACAGTGAGAATAAAAGCCATGGGCTTTCCCCTGGACTGGTAACTCTTCGCTCCGCGGTATAGATTGAGGTAGGTCTCCTGCAAAACGTCCTCTGCATCCGCCGGCCGTTTTAAAATCGAAAGGGCAAACCCATATACAGCTGCGCTAGTCAGGTCATAGAGTGTGGAAAGGGCGTCTTTTTCCCCTTCCCCAAGGCGCTCAAGGCAGTTTTCCAGCAGCGCCGTATCTGGTTCCCCCTGCCGCGAGTTTGACGTCAAATTTTCTGGCATGGTCTTTTCCCCCTTCACTCCACTAATGCATGAGTGGGCTTTTTTATTGCAGCAGATAGAAACTTTCGCATTTTTTGACTTTTGATACGCAAAATCCTGCCACCCTGCATGAATACTAAAAATGGGGTGACATCTTTTTTGTCACCCCAATGCTTCTAGACAAGCCATACGAGACACCCAGCAAACAAACCACAAAATACAACCTGTCCCCCAGCCCCAAACTGTCCACTGCAGCAAAAGAGCCCTCTTTCCGTTCTCATTGAAGTAGCGTTTATAACACATGGCTCACATCAGCGGCGCAAATAGAACAAAAAAACTTTCAAGCGCTTTTTCTTTCCGGCCTCGATCCAAAAATCGTTGCCATGAATAGGCATCGCAATTCTGAATGTCGTCTTTAAAAATGTCAATATATTGTTTGACCAATGGGGAGGAGTAGAAAACCCCACACACCTCATCATCTACCATAAGGCTACGCATATCCATATTGACGGAACCGATGCAGCAAATCTCATCATCGATCACCATGGTTTTGGCATGCACATAACCCCTATATTTATATACCTTTGCTCCATATTCCAATAATTGCCCGCAATAATAAGTGGTTACAGGATCTAAAAAGAAACTGGCTTTAATGCCGGGAATCATCAATTCAATCTCAACACCACTAGCCGCTGCAGCCTTCAGTGCATCCAAAATAGATGCGTCCGGAATAAAGTAAGGGGTCTGAATGCGGATGCTCTTTTTGGCGCTAGAGATCATGCTGAGATAACACATTTTAACAGCTTCTTTATTGGTGTCAGCGCCCCCCACAATAAACTGGCAAAGCTTATCCGAAGCCTCAAATGTTTTTGCAGTAATAGATGAGACGTATGACACAGCCTGTTCCCAATGGATTTGTCTCACAGCACAAAGCCAATCTGTCAGGAAATACTCATCAAGCACATTTACACATTCGCCATCCAGACGGATTTGTGTGTCGCGCCAAGGATTTTTGACTTTTGCCATATTGGCATATTGCCTGCCAATGTTCATACCGCCGATATAACCTATCTGGTGGTCGATAGCGACGATTTTGCGGTGACTGCGGTAATGGGTAAAATAGGGCTTTACCCGAACCAATTTACCACCGGCATCGAGCAGTGGCTGGAACATTTTTTGCGGGGTGGAGAGATTGGCTATAAAATCACACAATACCAAAACTTCTATTCCCGCGGAAGCTTTTTCGGCAAGTACAGATACCAAAGCCTCTCCTATTTCGTCATGGTGAATGGTATAGAACTCTATGTAAATACACTGTTTCGCACTTCTGATATCCGCAAAAAGTTGCCGGTAATGCTCCTTACCATTGGTATATAGATCTGCGCGGTTATAACTGGTGAGCCTACTTTGATTGTAGTTGCAGTTAAAACGAGCAACTCGCGACCCGACTGGGGACAAATTAGAGGGATCAACTATATTTGTTTGGGGAGGGCAGAGATTAGGCCGTTGTTTTTTTAAGCGCCTTTTGCGCGCAAAAGCAGTTATTTTAATTGACATTGTACTGCCGAATATCAAATACAAAATTGCACCAAAATATGGAAGGCACAGCAAAACAAAAACCCAAAGCAATGCTTCTGTGGGGGATTTACGTTCTAAGAATATCACAGCAATGAGCATGAAAATGTAGATAAAGGACAAAATCAGTTTTAACATAAATAAGCACCTTCTCTTTTATAGATGCACTTAAACACTACTTTCCTTCTTGACCCGTCTCTTTTCTCATGCGGTTAAATACTGGAATATACATGAGCAAGGCGAAAACCATAACGGCCATCATCAGCAATATAAGGCCATTCACAAGCGAAGGCGACAGGTGGGGAAAAACAAAAAGCAGCAGTAGGCCAACAAACAGTACAGCGGTGCATACTTTGCCAAACCACATTGCTCCATCCAGCATCTTGCCTTTTTTCAGGAAAAGCAACCCCATAATCCCCATGTAACCCTCTTTAATGGTCATAAGGCCGATCAAAGCCCACATCAGAGGGTATCGGATCGCCAGACAGATCGCCAACGCCGCATGTGTCAATTTATCCGCAATGGGATCGAGCACCTTACCCAACTCTGTAACCATGTCGAACTTTCTTGCCACCAATCCATCAAATAGATCCGTGAGACTGGAAAGCAAAACGATTCCAGCCGCCAATAAATAGTTTTCTTTTGCCGCATAAACATAGCAAAACACAGGGATGAGAAGGATGCGGAAATACCCCATCAAATTTGGAATCGAAAAAATTTCTTCTGCTTTAAGGCGTTTCATTGCAATCATCCTTTCCGGCTAAATACCGCTAATT
>CAUWLU010000102.1:0-4393 GCA_963559705.1 uncultured Acutalibacter sp. | reverse complement strand
GCATAAAAATAATGGTAGGCACTTTCGTGTCTACCATTATTTTATCACTTCAGCTCTGAAAAGATCTCCTGCTTTTTTGCGCTCAAAATGGAATAGGGAGGAGCAGGGCGCTGGCTGCTTTCCCTTTGAAAATGATAGATGCGGTTGCTTTGGGGGCAAGAAAATATCTTCCGTTCTTTAGATTGATGAAGTATAATGGTAGCAAGAAATTTTTTGTAATGTCCTTGATTTAATAAGTAATTTTGCAATGATCAAGGAAAGGATGTGATTATATGAAAAAAGGATTGGTGCTTTCCATTGTGATTATTATACTCGATTTGACAGGCTGCTCTAACAAGTATTTCAATAACTGGTTTAACTCTGAACAAAATGAAACGGATAAAATATGTCAACAAATTATTGAGGCATATAAGCAACAGGATTCAGAAAAACTCAAATCTTTATTTTCCGAAGAAAGCAAAAAGAATATTGAGGATTTAGATACTGAAATCTCTGTTTTTTTCGATTATATCGAGGGCAGTATCCAAAGCTTTGAGGGCGATTGTGCATCATCTAGTGAAAGCGACCATGGTAAGAGGAAAACGGAATTGGATGGTATGTACCTTATATCGACAGATAAGGAAAAGTATCGTATGAATTTTTATGTGTATAGTGAAGATGATGAAAATGCCCAAAATGTAGGGGTATATAAAATTGAAATTGCATTGGAGAGCGAAGTGGCTGAGGATAATTTTATATGGGATAATCCCCAAAACGGTATTTTTGTTGGAGGACAAAATTGACCTGAAAAGATCTCCTGCTTTTTTGCGCCCAAAATGGGAGAGAAAGCAGCAGGGCGCTGGCTGCTTTCCCTTTGAAACTGGTAGGCGCGGTTGCTTTGGGGGCAAGAAAATATCTTCCATTCTTTAGGTTGATGAAGTATAATGGTAGCAACAAACTGAAATTTGAAAATCATGGTTTTATAAGTGATCACTGCCTCCTAATAAGGTGTGAATAAACTCCCTTCAAAACGCTTGAAAATAAAGGATTTATCGCAGTCTGATCACCTTGTATCTTTATGTGGTTTCACATAAGTTTACACTTGCGCTGATTGCTTATAAGGGTAAAAGGGAAGCGAAATTCGGTAATAAGCTATAATGAAGTATACATCATATTGATTAGGGGTGTATGATAATGAATAATCGTATCATTTCTGATATAAGTAATTTTATATTTGTATCTGAGGTACCTGAAAAAGTTGATGCCATTTTTCTGCCCGGCGGTTCACATCCCGAACAACCTGAATATGCTGTCGAATTGTATCATCAGGGCTATGCAAAGTGGCTCATACCCTCCGGTGGAATCAGTGTAAAACTTGATAAATGGCCGGGAGTTCGTTCAAAGGCAGATGTATACAACGGTAATTATCAATCCGACTGTGAATTCTTTACTGATGTATTCCTAAAAAATGGCGTGCCGGTCTCGGCAATTATTGGAGAAGATAAATCCGGTCACACCCGTGATAACGCCTTTCTCTCACGAAAGGTTGTTGACGAAAAAGGTGTTACTATAAAAACAGCGTTAATCGTCTGTAAGGCGTTTCACGCTAGACGGTGCCTTATGTTATACCAAATAGCTTTTCCAAATACGAATATAAAAGTGTGTCCTGTGCATTGTTATAACATCACCAAAGATAATTGGTATAAAAGCGAAGCAGGAATAGACCGTGTTCTTGGCGAATTAGCTCGGTGTGGTAATCAATTTGTTGGGGAGATTAAGCAATACATATTGTAAATTCAATTAGTAATTCACAGAATCATACCAGTTTTATAGAGATAGTTCATAGGGAAATTAACAATAATAAAATCTTCACAGCTTTGCTAAGCAGGAGCTCTGAAAAGATCTCCTGCTTTTTTTGCGCTCAAAATGGAATAGGGAGGAGCAGGGCGCTGGCTGCTTTCCCTTTGAAACTGGCAGGCGCAGTTGCTTTGGGGGGCAAGAAAGCGGCTTCTACGTTTTAGATGATGAGAGTATCCTGTGGGCAGCGGGCTGCATCGTACAGTGATGCTTGACGCAAGTGTCATTTGCCGCTATTTTTCCCACCATTTGCTCCCCGAAAGGCTCGATCTGTGCAATGTTAAATTTTGTTGCTTGTATCAGGAGCAGCTCATTTGTATCATAGTAATGTGCTTGTCACATAGGAAGGGGTGCAAAAATATGCTTCATGAAAATATAAAGCATTTTAGGAAAGCAAAAGGAATGAGTCAGGAGGAACTGGCTGTAAAATTGAATGTTGTCCGCCAAACGGTTTCGAAGTGGGAAACTGGGCGATCTGTACCGGACGCAGAGGTTCTCATTCACATGGCAGAAGTCCTGAATGTATCTGTGAGCAGTCTTTTGGGAATTGAAACAGACCGCAAGGACAATCTGAATTTATCCGAAGAATTGGAGCAGCTGAATGAGCAGCTGGCAAAGAAAAACAGACGGGAAAAACTGGTGATGCAGGCGGGGAAAAAAAGAGGATTGCTTTTATTTCTTTCCTTTGCCGCTATGCTGCTAGCTTTGCTTGTAAAAAATGAGATCGTGTCCATTTTGCTTGTAGGCGCTTGTATGTTCGCGGCAGTTATCGTCCTGTATCGTAACTTAGCCCTGCTTACCAGCATAACGACGGACGATTTGAAAACAGGCGTTTTGCGCGCTGCGACCATTTTCGATGTCATTGTTTTAGCAATAGGAATCCTATTTGCGGTTTTAACGGCCTTGGATATCCTTACCTTTTCAGAAAACGGAGAAAAGCTGTTTGCTATGGCGTTGGTATCCTGCGTGATGATTTTCGCAGGGATGATATCCCCAAAGCTGCCATACAGCAGACATACCGGGCTGCGTTTGCCGTGGACCGTATGTGACGAGGACACATGGAAGATTGCGCATCGCATAGTAGGCGATATCTCGCTTCCGATTGCTCTGCTCTATATTGCTTGCACTCTGACGATATCCAATTTTGAAATGGTTACCCTCTGTGCAGTGGCGGCATGGATTGGGATTCCGGGTGTGCTTTCTTATCTGTTCTCTAAAAAGAAAATGAATGGGAGATAAATTATGGGAAAATGCTAATTTATAGGACGGAAAGACCAATCCCAATGAAATCTTTACAGCTTTGCTAAGCAGGAGCTCTGAAAAGATCTCCTGCTTTTTTGCGCCCAAAATAGGAGAGAAAGCAGCAGGGCGCTGGCTGTTCTCCCTTTGAAAATGCTAGATGCGGTTGCTTTGGGGGCAAGAAAACAACTTCCGCTTTTTAGGTGGCTGTGGTATCATGCAAGCAGCGGCCAACTTGAATTTGATGGGGAGAATCACAGGAGTAATGCAAAAACAGCATGCAAGGCAATTGGCTGCTTTGGCCTTCATGATAAGAAACCACAGCCAGTTCACAGTGCAGCTGATTCAAAATTGAATGGAGGAATTTTAAGTGAATAAAAATACAATTAAGGATTATAGCAGAAAAATATCGGAACGTATGTGGAACCTGCCCGATAAGGGGGAACTTGAGAGCCGTCGTGAGGAAACCTATATAGATGATATCATTCAGAAGAATCATATAGAAAGAAAGCTTCTCGATCATTTAGAGGGGATTGATACCGTTTTTGACGCTGGTGCGGGCAGTGGACGATTTTCCATCCTTCTTGCAAAACATGGCTGCAAGGTTACACATTTTGACATTTCTCAGCCCATGATAGACAAGGCAAAGGAGCTGGCAGAGCAAGCTGGTGTGATTGACAAAATCACTTTTGTAAAAGGCGCGCTGGAGGATTTGAGTGATTATACGGAGAAATCCTTTGATATGGTTGTTTCTTTTGATGCACCGATTTCATATACCTATCCGAATCAGGAGCGCGTGATTGGTGAACTTGTACGCATTGCAAAAAAAAGCATCCTCATAAGTGTAACAAGCCGTCTGGGTAGTTTGCCTTATCTTGCGAATCCGATTCAAAAAAATCAATTTATACTGGATGAACATTCTGACGATCCTTTTGTGCAGTGGTGCATAGCAAACAGGCAAATTGCAATCGATACGTTTTGCTTCGAAAAAAGCAATGTGGAAAAAATGATGGCGGACGGACTTATGGGCGGAGAAAACGAAATAGCCGAATATGAAAAAGGGGGCGCTCCCTGGTGTATCACATATACGTTTATGCCAAATGAATTGGAAGACCTGCTCCGTAGCTTTGGAGTGAAAAATATTGAGCTGGCAGGTCCCGGAGCATACGCAAGGACGATTCCCCATGAATTGCTTGTAAAAATAATAAATGATCCAAAACAGCGTTCGGATTTTTTGGATATCTGCTATCAGTATGATTCAAATCCATATGATTAGCTCCTATTAGGAAAACACACTGTCAAAGGGGTATGTAGCGGG
>CAUWLU010000101.1:0-4472 GCA_963559705.1 uncultured Acutalibacter sp. | reverse complement strand
TACAAGCCAAAGCCGATGATTGAAATTGGTGGCATGCCGATTCTTTGGCATATTATGAAGACATACTCACATTATGGGATTAACGAATTTATAATTTGTGCGGGTTATAAGCAGCATGTGATCAAAGAATGGTTTGCAGATTATTTCCTGCACACTTCTGATATTACGTTTGATTTCACACAAGGAAACAAGATGACTGTCCATGATCAGCATGCAGAATCGTGGAAAGTAACAGTCGTTGATACCGGACTCAATACAATGACTGGTGGTCGAGTAAAACGCATAAAGAAGTTTGTTGGAGATGAGCCTTTTTGCTTGACTTATGGTGATGCAGTTTCGGATGTTGATATAACAAAGCTAATTGATTTCCATAGAACATACGGAAAATGCGTAACGTTAACTTCAGTGAGTCTTGCACAGCAGAAGGGCGTATTGGATATCAATTCTGATAATACTATTACTGCCTTCCGCGAAAAAGACGATGAAGATGGCTCCTTGATCAATGGTGGATTTATGGTTTGCAATCCAGAGGTATTCAACTATTTAGAGGGAGACTGGACGATTTTTGAGCAGAAACCGATGAAAAACTTGGCAAAGTCGGGAGAACTCAAGAGTTATTATCACGATGGTTTCTGGCAGTGCATGGATACCAAACGGGAAAAAGACAAACTTGAGGCGATGTGGGCAGAGAATAGGGCACCTTGGAAGGTTTGGGAGGACTAAATGAACTTCGATTTGAATTTCTATAAGGGGAAAAAAGTATTTGTTACCGGTCACACGGGGTTCAAAGGTTCTTGGCTCTGTAAGATGTTGGCGAATGCTGATGCGATTGTGACGGGTTATTCTTTAAATCCGTCAACGCCCCAGTCCCTGTTTGAGATCGCAGCAATTGAGAAGGATGTTTACTCTGTCATCGGTGATATACGAGATTATAAAACATTGAAAGCGGTATTTGATGCTGCACAGCCTGAAATAGTATTTCATCTGGCTGCACAGCCTATTGTTCGGGATAGCTATAAAGATCCTGCATATACATATGAGACAAATGTTATGGGTACGGTAAACATTTTGGAGTGTGTCCGTAATAGCTGCTGTGTAAGATCCTTTTTGAATGTGACCACGGACAAAGTCTATCTAAATAAAGAATGGTCATGGGGATATCGTGAAAATGAAGAATTGGATGGGTATGACCCCTACTCTAACTCTAAGTCGTGCTCGGAATTGGTAACGCATTCCTATAAGAATAGTTTTTTTTCGGATGGACGTGTTGCGATATCTACGGCTCGGGCAGGAAATGTCATAGGTGGAGGTGACTTCGCCAACGACCGTATTATACCGGACTGCATTCGTGCAGCGATGAAGCATGAGGACATCATGGTACGCAATCCTTTTTCTACTAGACCTTACCAGCACGTTCTGGAGCCGCTGTATGCTTACTTGATGATTGCGGCGATGCAATATGAGGATGGCAAATACGCCGGGTATTACAACGTTGGTCCTGATGAGGTTGACTGTTTCCAGACCGGTGCACTAGTTGATTTGTTCGTCAGCAAGTGGGGAGAGGGCGTGAAATGGGTAAATCGCTATGATGGAGGCCCGCATGAAGCGAGCTTTCTGAAACTGGACTGCTCTAAATTGAAGGCAATATTTGGCTGGAAACCTCACTGGAATCTTGATACCGCTATTGAGATGGTGGTGGAATGGAGTAAGTGCTGGATTGATGGCGGTGATGTCCGGAATTGTATGGATAGAGAAATTAGTACATTCCTGAGTAAGGAGAAAGTATAAATTACCGAAAGAGCTGGGGCGTAATCAAAGAGAGACTAATGGAGGATTAAAATGTCTACTTGGAAAAATGAAGCAGAAGCGCGTGAGCAGATTAAGGCGATGGTAGCCGAGTACTATCACGACTTTAAGGAGAAGAAAATTCCATATATGGAAGGCGACCGTATCACTTACGCTGCTCGTGTTTTTGATGAAAAAGAAATGTGTGCTTTGACCGATGCTACGCTGGATTTCTGGCTGACCACCGGTCGATTTGCGGATCAGTTTGAGAAAGAATTCGCAGAGTGGATCGGTGTAAGGTTTGCACATCTGGTTAATAGCGGTTCTTCGGCCAACTTGATTGCCTTTATGGCCTTGACAGCTTCCGAATTGGGTAACCGACAGATCAAAAAAGGCGATGAGATTATTACGGTTGCCTGTGGCTTTCCAACCACAGTAACCCCGGCCATCCAATATGGTGCTGTGCCTGTTTTTGTGGATGTGACCATACCTCAGTACAACATTGATGTGTCGAAGCTGGAAGAAGCTTTGTCTCCGAAAACAAAGGCTGTCATGATCGCCCATACGCTGGGCAATCCTTTTGATTTGTCTGCGGTAAAAGCGTTCTGCGACAAGCATAATTTGTGGTTGATAGAAGATAACTGTGATGCTCTGGGCACCCAGTATACTATTAATGGTGAAACCCGATTTACTGGCACTTGGGGCGATATTGGTACTTCCAGCTTTTATCCTCCGCATCACATGACGATGGGGGAGGGAGGATGCGTTTATACAAATAACTCGCAGCTGAATCGATTGATCCTTTCCTTCCGTGATTGGGGACGTGATTGTATTTGTCCTTCCGGTCAGGACAACTTTTGTGGTCATCGCTTTGAGGGTCAGTTTGGCGAGTTGCCTAAAGGCTACGATCATAAATATGTTTACAGCCACTTCGGTTATAATTTGAAAGTGACTGATATGCAGGCAGCTATTGGTTGTGAACAGCTAAAAAAAATTCCAGCTTTTATTGAGCGCCGTCGTCATAACTGGGATCGCCTTCGTGCGGCGTTGGAATCTATTGAGGAAAAAGTGATTCTGCCGGAACCGGCAGCAAATAGTCATCCGTCCTGGTTTGGATTCCTGATTTCTGTCAGGCCGGAGAGCGGTCTGAACCGCAACGATGTGACTCGCTATATTGAGAGTCATAATGTCCAGACTCGTTTGCTGTTTAGTGGTAATCTTATTAAACATCCATGTTTTGATCAGATGCGTGGCACCAATGCTTATCGCGTGGTGGGCGAGTTGACAAACACAGACTTTATTATGAACAACACCTTCTGGGTTGGCGTTTATCCCGGCATGACAGATGAAATGATTGACTATGTGGCTTGGGTAATTCGTGAAGCTGTGACACAATGAGGGGATTGCGAAAAGAAAGACTTTTTTTCTTAATGCCAAATTGGGTGTTGGAGCATTCCCATATGGTAAAAAGCGGGTAATGAACTTATACGCAATCATTTCGGGATTAGTATCCGATATAGAGTGAAACCCCAACATTTAATTTAAAGAAGAAATTAAGGAGATACTGCGATGAATGGTAATTGTATAAATATTGTTTATTGTAGCAGTAATTTATTTTCAGAAGTGTGTGCAGTATCTATTGTATCTTTATTTGAAAATAATAAAGATATAATAGATATTGTTGTGTACATTATTGAGGATCATATCTCTGAGCAGAATAAGGAGAGAATGTTATCGATAGCTCAGAGATATGGTCGAAAAGTCGTATTCATCCCAATGCAACTGCCATCTGATTTTTATCATGATGAGAGATTCACATTTGATTCGGTTGGTAGAACATATGGACGGATGATTTTGGGCGATGTGTTGCCTTTGGATATACATAAAGTGATTTCGTTTGACAGCGATACAATGGTGTTAGGAGATATTGAAGAATTATGGAACTATGATATTCAAGGTGCTCCAATAGCGGGTGTAGATGATTGCATGGGAAAAGTCGCTATGGTAAAGACCCAGCACTTAAATGAGGATATTTCACATTGTAATGCGGGGATGTATTTGATAGATTTGGATGTATGGCGGGCAGAAAATTGGACGAAGTTATTTGAGGAGTATATTAGGAATTTATTCGATAGAGGGATTTCTTTGGGTGGATATGAAGAAGAAGTAATTACCCATACGTTGAGTGACCGATTTTTCTTGCTCCCTCCGCGATTTAATGTTATGACACTAGAGTTGACGCTTTCCTATGAAGAATTGTTATATTTCAGACAACCAATACATTACTATACAGAAGAAGAAATAAGCCAGGCTATTCAATCGCCGGTAATAACACATACCACCAATTTCTTTTATATACGGAAAAGAATATTTGAGAAAAACAGTGATCACCCTATGAGACAGAATTATGAAAAATATAGGGAGCTAACTCCATGGAAAGATGATCCTCCCATGAATGCACGTTATTCTTTTAAGCATAATTTAATAAAAAATGTGTGGCATTGGATGCCTAGACCGCTTGCATTGAGAGTTGCAAGAATTGTAAGAAATGAGATTAGACCTAGACTTAAAAAAAAGAGAGATGATATTTAATGATTGAGGCGATTATACCAATACTAATAGTCTGCATAGCACTAGTAGGAATTAATATACGGCATGATGGAGAGGCGCTTTCTATAAATCAGGCT
>CAUWLU010000100.1:0-4590 GCA_963559705.1 uncultured Acutalibacter sp. | reverse complement strand
CCTCTCTAGGATGGCTGGTTCCTTTGTCTACTGCGGGGCTGGGGTTGACGCTTACGCAAAAACTTTTTTCGTTTTCTATTTAGCTATGGTCAAACTGGCTATTGTACAGCTCGGCGTAGAAGCCGTTCTTTTCCAGCAGGGCCTCGTGGTTGCCCTGTTCGACGATGCGGCCGTCCCATCTCCCCCGTTCTGCTGTTACCTACAGCGCAACCCGGACCTAACGTGCTATCGTTTTCCACAATAAGCTTCCATTCGTCCGGCAATCTCGCCGCTTCCCCATACAAGCTCTTCCAACAATTTTTCAAATTCCAGCGAAAGCCCCTGCTTCAACGTGATAAACTCCTCCTGCTTTTCTCCCGTTACACGAAGAACTTTGGAATTATCCACCACTCTGTTGAACAGGCGGTCATATTCCAATTGATAGCGCAACCCGGAATCGCGAGCACTGGTACCCAATATGTCCAGATAGGAATCGGTATCAATCCACTCTACTTTCAGGCCCATGATTTCCTCATAATACTTGGCGATCTCTCCCCACGTATGATGTTCCGCCGTAGAGAGCGTGAACGTCTCTTGACGCGCCCCATCGTTGAGGACAAGCTTCGCCATTAACCGTGAGACATCCCCTGCCCAGCTCATGGTCCCCTGGATAGCGGCCGCGGCCTGGGGGAGCATCACTGGTTTTCCTGCAAACGCCCGGCGAAACAGCGTATTTGCCTCCAAAGTAACAAGCTGAAACCTTTTGGTGGAATAGGTTATGGAAGGTCTGACGATGGTCCAATTGGAATGCGAGGACGCCCGGAGAATATCCTCCTCCCTGGCTTTAAACAGGGAATAGTCGTCGCTTTCCAAGTACACTGTATTTTCACTGACATCCAACAGACGAGGGGATTGCTCTGTAATCACTGGGTCCTCATCGGCGTACACGCGATAGGAGGACAAAAAGATATAGTGATCTGTGTTTTTCAAAAATCTCTTCCAGTACCCCCGAAACTCCTTTGTGCCGTAGATCATATAGTCCACGACAGCGTCAAAATGCTCCGCCAGAAGCTCCTCTAAAAAGGCAAAATCCTTCGCATTTCCTTTCACATAGCGAATTCCGGGCTTGCTCTCACAATCGTCTAACGAGACCACTGTGACATCATATCCCATCTCCGCCAAATATGGAACCAAATAGATTCCCATGGCTCCTGTGCCGCCCAAAACTAACACGCGTTTCCTCATGACAGGTTCCTCCTGACCTATTGGTCAAAACACATTACTTTCCCCATAACATTAAGAAAGCCCATCAGCAGCCCTCTACTTGCAAAACAACCTTGCCCACATTCTCGCCGTTTTCCAACAGCCGGTGGGCTTCCTCTGCCTGAGTGACCGGCAAAATCTGATAAATGGTGGGACGAACTTCTCCGCTCTCCACCTTGGGCCAGATTTCACTCACCAGCTTCCTTAAAATTTCCGCTTTTACAGAAAGAGGTCGGGAGCGCAAAGTGCTGCCGATAATCCGAACGTTGCGCACATAAATATTCCGCAGATCTATCTCCGTGATATCCCCAGCCAGAGTTGCGATCATGATCCAGCGGGCGCCATGCTTGAGATAGGGAAGGCAGGCTCCCATTTCAACTCCTCCCAGGCAATCAATTACCAGGTCAACACCCCGCCCCTGATGCAATTCCTGCTCCAAAACCTCTGCGATTCTGTGCTTCTTTGTGTTGACAATCAAATCGGCCCCCAACGGAGCAATCGAACCGGCAATTTCATCGGATAAAACCGTTGTGATAACCCTGGCGTCAAAAGCCTTCGCCATGGGAATGATCACGCTGGCAAGACCGCTGGCCCCTGCGTACATCAGCAGCGTGTCTCCTGACTTCATCCCGCCCTCCCAAAACAAATTGAGATACGCCGTAGCGAAGGCCTCTGGAATCGCTGCCGCCTCTGCCATGGAGCAATTGCGGGGAACCGGCATCAACAACTGCCACGGCACAGCGCATAACTGGGCATATCCCCCGCCGCCCAGCAAGGCGCACACGGAATCTCCCACCTGGAAGCCACTGTTCTTTTCGGCCTCTTCCCCCATGGCGATGATCTCGCCGGACACTTCCAAGCCCATGATATCAGGCCAGCCCGGAGGCGGAGGATAAGATCCGGCGCGCTGCATCAAATCGGCGCGATTCAGAGCAGCATACCGGACCTTTAGCAACACCTGATCCGCTTTTACGGTTGGGTCCGGGATCTCTTTCCAGTGCAACCGGTCCTTTTCATCCATTACAATTGCTTTCATGAATTCGCCCCCTTTTCCAAAGAAATTTGTCCGCACGCTGCAAGCACCAATTTCTCCACTTGATACTCATAGTCATACGAATAGGGATTCTGCTTTTCCCCTGTTACGAAGTTATAAAAATCCTGCATCATCTCATCATAGCGCCCTCCCTGGGGCTTCAATACGATCTCCTGGGAACAGTTGCGGTACGTCTGGGAATTGGAAAGCAGGGACAGAGTCACTGGCGAGGCATCGTAGCCCCCGCCTGCAAATTCATTCCTGCCGTTAGGGCATTCCAGCGGTTTGATTTCTATGGTGCCTTTGCTCCCATACACTGCCAACCGCCGCCTGCCATAGCCGTTCACTTCCACGGAGGTGGCTTGCACTGTGGAGACCCCCCGATCGTATTCAAACAACGCCATTCCAAAATCTACGCAATCCACCCCATCAAAACCGGTAGAAGCGTTAAAAGGAACCACTCTCTTTGGCATCCCTTGGATCAGATACACCAAATCCACCATGTGGCATCCAAGGAAAAACATCTCCCCTGACGGAAGCCCTCTGAGCCATTCCCGCTTTTCCAGTGGATGGCAGGTATTCATCACAGCTTCCACCTGATAGATTTCTCCCAATTCTCCGCTGCGGACCAACTCCAAAGCATACTGAACGCCTCTGTTGTACCGGTACATATATCCCATCTGCACCACAAGGGATTTTTCCCTTGCAATGTTTAAAACCTTTCCAAACTCCTCCAAGTTATCACCGGCTGGTTTGTCAATATGCAGGTGCACCCCCCGCTGAGCCCATCGGGCAGCTGTAGGAACCAGGTCCAGTTCAAAGGTTTCCACCAGCACTGCATCCACACCGGCTTGGGCCAGTTCCTCCTCCGTCATCCATGGGGCGTTTTGGAATTTCCCCTGCTCCCGGGCAAGCTTTCTCCGCTGCTCATCCGGCTCTACCACGCCGACAATCTCAAACAGCTCTGGGTGGCGTCTGACACACTCAAAGAAATCAGCGCTGTGGTCGTGGGCCGTACCGATATGCCCAATCCGAATTCGCCTCTGGCTCATTCACAGTCCCTCCAATCAAACATCACGCTCAACGGAAACTCCCGCCGCTGGGCCAACCGCTCAAAGACTTCCGGCGCTTCCTCCGGCAAACGAAGTTCCGGTATGAGATCAGCCGGCTGCATTTACTCATGTGAGATAAAGAAGTAAAAGAAGTGTAAAAAATTTTGCCGTTCCTATCCGGTAAGAGAACCGGACAGGGCGGGCATTAGTCGGGCAGTTCTACCTTGCCGACAAAAGAATAATAGATTTCGATTTCTTGTCTGCGTAACTTCCCCCGGCGTTTCCCGTCAAGGGCAACGCTTTCATGGATAACGATTTTCTCCACAAACTCCCGCAGCAGAGTGGGGGTAAGTTCTTCAAAACTGGTGTGTTTACGAACCACTTTCATAAACTTTTCTGCGTTTTCGGTGGCTTCCTGCGCTTTGGAAAGTTCTTCCTGCAATCCGGCGGCACGCTCTTTCAGTTCTTTCTGCTCGGCTTCATAGTCTGCCGACAGTTCCGAAAAACGCTCGTCTGATATGCGCCCGGTCACGCTGTCCTCATACAGCCGCTTGAAGATAGCGGATAACTCGGCTATGCGTTTCTCGGCGGCTTCCAGTTCCTTTTTCTTGGCGGCGTTCCTGCGCTTGCCCCCGTCCTCGTTCTGCTCAATCAAGAGCTTCATAAACCGGGCTTCATGCTTTGCCGCATAGCTGGTCACTTTCCGCAGATTGGAGAGTACACCAGCGGTCAAGAGGTCGGTGCGGATAAAGTGCGCCGTACAGTCATGGGTGCGTTTCTTGTAGTTGCCGCAGATATAACAGTCCTGCTTGCGCTTGTCCGTCTGGTATCGCTGCTGATACATCACGCTGCCGCAGTCCGCACAGAACAGTATGCCGGAGAACAAGCCCACTTCATCATAGCGGTTGGGGCGTTTGCGCTGCTTGCGAAGCTCCTGCACCCGTTCCCATGTTTGGGTGTCTATGATAGGCTCGTGGTGGTTCTCGAAAATCACTTGCTTTTCCGGGGGATTTTCTACACTGTGCTTGACTTTGTAAGAAAGTTTTTCTGTCTTGAAGTTTACCAGACAGCCCGTGTATTCCCGGTTTTCAAGGATATGCACAACGGTATTGGTCGCCCACTTGCACTCATAGCCGGGGTGGTAGCGGCGGGTGCTTCCCGTCCTGCGGTATTCCAGCGTCCCCGGCGTGGGGATTTGCTGCTCTGTGAGCATACGGGCTATCTTGGTCGGACCGTTCCCGGCAAGGCAGAGGCTGTAAATCT
>CAUWLU010000099.1:0-4806 GCA_963559705.1 uncultured Acutalibacter sp. | reverse complement strand
AGACACCGCCCTTTCACGGCGGTAACACGAGTTCGATTCTCGTCCGGGTCACCAAGAGCGCCGGACCCGCTGAGGGTCCGGCGTTTGCCGATTCTTAAAGATTTTTATGTGTTGGAGGGACGTCTCCCATGATGAAAAAACTGTTGGCCTTGGGCTTGAGCCTGGGCTTGATGTTGAGCCTTGCTGCCTGCGGCGGTCCCGTGGAGCAGCTGCCCGCCCTGGTGCTGGAAAGCTCGGCCCCTCAGCAGAATGGGGAAGAGACCAGCGGCGTGGAAAGCTCCGGCGAAGGCCAGGAGGGACCCCAGGTGGTCCCCGAAACAGAGTTTGCCGATGACATCGACGGCCTGTGCGATTACCTCACCGCAAACAAGGCAGTGACGGGAGAGCCCACAGAGATGGCCTATGAGACCATTGGCGCGACAGCGGGTTACCGGTATCGGTTTTCCTTTGGGGCCAGCACCGTGCAGGTGGAGGTCTATGAATTCGACCTGGAGAACCTGGGTGAAGAGGCTTCCAGGGTGTTGGACAGCGTGAAGGAGAAAGGGATCTTCCAGATGCTGGACAAAGAGGTGGCTGCAACCCTCAGCGACAGTGGCAAGTATATGATGATCTACACCGACGCCAGCAAGGAAGAGCAGAACGCCCAGCAGAAGGAGCGGGTGGAAAAGCTGTTCAAGGGCTTTTATGCCTAACACAGTAAAAGACAGCGGACTTTCGGAGAAAAAGCCAGAGGTCCGCTTTTTCTTTTGCCCAGCCCTTGAATTTGTCGATGGGCTGCGGTAGAATATGGTTGAATTTACAATTATTGCTTTGGGGAGGACTGCAAATGGATCAAAATGCTCAATTTGTGCGTCAGGCCCAGGTGGAACGCACCTTGAAGGCCTTGGCGAAAAACCGGATTCCCGCAGTGTATGTGCCCACTGGACAGGAGGCGGTGGAGGCAGTCCGTGGGATGTTGCACCCCGGAGATACCGTGAGCTGCGGGGGGTCCATGACCCTGGCAGAGTGCGGGATTCGGGAGCTGCTGAAAAGCGGGGAGTACAACTTCCTGGATCGTGAGACCGCCGACCCCCAGGAGGTCTACCGCAGGACCTTCTTTGCCGACGCCTTCCTCATGAGCGCCAACGCCATCACCGAGGAGGGAGAGCTGTACAATGTGGACGGCAACGGCAATCGGGTGGCAGCGCTGATCTTCGGCCCCAAGCGGGTGATTGTGGTGGCAGGTGTGAACAAGCTTGTCCGCAATGTAAGCGAGGCCATCGCGCGAGTGAAGTGCATGGCAGCCCCTGCCAACGGCGTCCGGCTGCAGACCCGCACGCCCTGTTCCCGGCTGGGGAAATGTCCCGGCGCCGAGGGCGGCATGACCGCCGGGTGCGCCATGGAAACTCGGATGTGCTGTCAATATGTGGTCACCGGGTATCAGCGGGAGGATCGTATCCGCGTGGTCCTGGTGGGGGAAGAGCTGGGCTATTGACCGCCCAGAGGCACAAGGCTGGAACTGGGCGGACGCCCTGTAAAAAATAGAAGCGGGGCCGGTCCGGAAGGTTCCCGCTTTGCTAAGGAAGTGTAGATCCGTTTTGAATCTATTGACAAAGCTTTCGACGAAATTTAGGGGCCACGGCGGCTCCTATGAAATCGACATGACCCATGGCCCCCTGCTGGGGAAGATCGTGCGCTTTGCCATTCCCCTGGCGCTGTCGGGGATCTTGCAGCTGCTCTTTAACGCCGCCGACATTGTTGTGGTGGGGCGGTTTTCCGGCAGCCAGGCATTGGCGGCGGTGGGCTCTACCGGCGCGGTGATCAACCTGATCGTCAACCTGTTCATTGGCCTGTCCGTGGGCACCAATGTGCTGGTGGCGCAGTATTACGGCGCAGGGGATCAAAAATCCCTCTCGGACACCGTGCATACCTCTGTGCTTGCCAGCCTGCTTTTTGGCTGCGTAGTGCTGGTGATCGGGGTTTCCCTGTCACGCCCCATGTTGGAGCTTATGGGCACTCCTGAGGAGGTTCTGGATGCTGCCTGTCTTTATATGCGCATCTACTTCATCGGGATGCCCGCCAGTATGCTGTATAACTTTGGCGCGGCCATCCTGCGGGCAGTGGGGGATACCCAGCGGCCCTTGTATTTCCTGTTTGTGTCCGGCGTGGTCAATGTGCTGCTGAATCTCTTCTTTGTCATTGGCCTAAACCTGAGCGTGGCCGGTGTGGCCATTGCCACGGTGATCTCCCAGTGCATTTCTGCGGGATTGGTGCTGCTGTGTCTTGTAAAGGCCCACACAGTCTATCGGGTGGATTTGAAGCACCTGTGCATCAAGAAGGACAAGCTGTGGGGCATGGCGAGGATCGGCCTGCCCGCCGGGATTCAGGGCTGCTCCTTCTCCATCTCCAACGTGCTGATTCAAAGCTCCATCAACTCCTTTGGAGCCGTGGCCATGGCGGGCAATACGGCAGCCTCTAATATCGAGGGCTTTGTGTCCACGGCCATGGACGCCTTTTCCCAGGCCGCGCTCAGCTTTACCGGGCAGAACGTGGGCGCCGGGAAGCTGAAGCGGGTCAACCGGATTTTGCCCATCTGCCTGGCTCTTGTCACAGCCACGGGCCTGGTGCTGGGCATTGGCGGCTATCTGCTGGGGCCGCTGCTGCTGGGGATCTATTCCACCGAGGCCAACGTGATCCAGTTCGGCCTGCTCCGCATGGCGGTGGTTTGCTCCATGCAGTTCATCGGCGGCTGGATGGGCGTGATGGTGGGCACCCTGCGCGGGATGGGTTATTCCTTTGTGCCCATGGTCATCACCATTGGCTTTGTGTGCGGCTTCCGGGTGATTTGGCTGTTTACGGTCTTTGCGGCCTGGAGCACCCTGCCTGTGCTGTACGCGTCCTATCCCATTACCTGGGGACTGGCCGCCCTGGTTGACGTGGTGTGCTTCTTCATTGTGCGCAAGCACTTGGTGAAAAAGAGAAGCCTCTCCCTTGAGGGCGAGGCCTGATGGCATAAGACTTACCCATACATAGGAGGATTGAGGATTTTGAAACTCCCCTTTGGACGCGGTGCGCGCCACAGTTCCTTTGAAATCGACATGACCAACGGACCCTTGGTCAGCAAGATCGTTCGCTTTGCCATTCCGCTGGCGCTCTCCGGCATCTTGCAGCTGCTGTTCAATGCTGCGGATATCGTGGTGGCCGGACGGTTTGCAGGCAGCCAGGCATTGGCGGCAGTGGGCTCCACCGGCGCGCTGATCAATTTGATTGTCAACCTGTTTATAGGGCTTTCCATTGGCGTCAACGTCTTGGTAGCCCGCTATTACGGCGCAGGAAACCATAAGGATTTGTACGAGACGGTCCATACGGCGGTGCTTGTCAGCGTCATCAGCGGCGCGGCGCTGATCGTTATCGGTATTGGACTCTCCCGTCCTTTGCTGGAGCTTATGGGAACTCCGGAAGATGTAATCAACCAGTCGGTGCTGTATATGCGCATCTACTTTGCGGGGATGCCGGTGATGATGCTCTATAATTTCGGCGCGGCCATTCTGCGGGCAGTGGGGGATACCCAGCGGCCCCTGTACTTCTTGCTGTTGGCCGGGGTGGTCAATGTATTTCTAAATCTATTCTTTGTGATTGTGCTGCACATGGGCGTGGCCGGTGTGGCCACTGCCACAGTGCTTTCGCAATGCATTTCTGCCGGGCTGGTGCTGTTCTGCCTGGTTAAGAGCGATACGGTGTACAGGATTGTTTTAAAGGAGCTGAAGGTCTATAAAGATAAACTGCTGCAGATGACCAAGATCGGCGTCCCTGCAGGCATCCAGGGCGCCACGTTCTCCATTTCCAACGTGCTGATTCAGTCCTCCATCAATTCCTTCGGCTCCATTGCCATGGCGGGCTCCACTGCCGCCAGCAATATCGAGGGCTTTGTGTGGACCGCCATGGACGCCTTCACCCAGTCCACCCTCAGCTTTACCGGCCAGAATTACGGCGCCAAGAAGTTTCGCCGCATCAACAAGGTAGTGTGGTACAATCTGGGGCTGGTGACCCTGGTGGGCCTGGTGCTGGGTATGGGAGCCTACCTGACCGGTCCCTGGCTGCTGCAGATCTACTCCACTGACCCGGAGGTCATCTCCTATGGGATGGAGCGGCTGCTGTTGGTCTGCGCTCCCTATGCGATCTGCGGCGTCATGAATGTCATGGTGGGCGCCATGCGCGGCCTGGGGTCCTCCCTGACGCCTATGATGGTATCCATCTTTGGTGTGTGCATCCTGCGGGTGGTGTGGATTTATACCATGTTCCCCCTGGACCGCAGCTTCTTCACGCTGTTTTTGTCCTACCCGCTTACCTGGCTGGTGACCGGGCTGATTGAGGTGGTGTGCTTCTACTTTATCAGGAGAAGTGCTATTGCCCGCGCCGGCGGCATGGCTGCCAACATCGATTGAGCATGAGATCCCCTGGCTTTTGCCGGGGGATTCTTTATATTCTATAATTAGATTAGGATTGAAAAAAAGCGCGGCCCCCGCTGAGGATCAGATAGACCATCCAGTTAATAAGGGCGATAACGAGAATCCTCCACAAAGTCAACAGCCACTGGTTGCGCTCCATAGCAAAGCCTCCTTTGTTGTGATCGTTTCATATATAAGAGGAAGGACGGACAAGTATGCGATTACTTTTCCCAGGGGACACATGCAGATACCTGGCAAAACAAGCACAAATAGTGGATTACTGCCAGCAATGACACAAGATGGGGGGAATCGGAAGATTCTGGAAAAAAATTTGAAAAAACCTGTTGACAAATGGAGAGCAGGATGATATAATATCCAA
>CAUWLU010000098.1:0-4863 GCA_963559705.1 uncultured Acutalibacter sp. | reverse complement strand
ATGCAGTGCGCTTCGATTCCTTCTCTTTCAGCTTTATTCAGTTTTCAGGGTACAAGGCCATCATTGCGATGGCCTTTTTTACTACCTAAAATCTTAGATCTTGACCTTCTTGAGAGCCGTCCCTTTTGGGGCGGTTTTTCGTTTTTCCTCCTTTCCGCGGCGCTGCAAAACAGAATGGTTCCTCCCGTTCTCTGCTGCATGATCCAGACAGCTGTTCCCTCTTTACAGCGCTCCCTGCCATTCCTGTCCCTCAGTGGCCCTCACCGGGAGGAAACTCCCTATAGCCTATGCAATCCTTTCGCTGCCTGAAATCGTCCTGTGGGCGAATGTACGGCCAGTTAGAATCGGAAAGACTCCAATCCGCTGGACTTTTGGCGCTGTCCTCTCTTTTGCCTCAAAACGCTCTACAAGGCGCAAAGTCCGTAAATGGATAAAAGTCTCCCTTCTTTCTCCTTTAACGCCCCTGAGGGCGAATTTCAGGCCAGTATGAGCGTCTTGCAAAAAGGAATCCCTCAGCCCGTCCCGCTTGGCACCTGCCCAGCTGTTCCGCTGCTTGGCTCCCTCAGGCGGCATAGAGAGCAACTGGATGCTGCAAAGCTATCAGGAATAACAAGAAGCGCCCGGCAGAATGGATTCTCTGCCAGGTGCTTTCTGTTTGAAATCTAGGAGATTAGAAGATATTGTTAAACTCTTCCACCAGCCCGTCGTTGCGGGTCATGGAGATATTGTTGACGCACAATACATCGTCCACACCCTTTTCCTGGGCCAGAGCGCTCACTGTGCCGGTGTAATCGCGGTAGTCGATCACATAAATCGTCTTGTAATGGTTTACCAGGAAGGGAATGAAGCAGTTGCCGAAGCTTTCCTTCACCACGATGCAGCTAGGACCGTCTGCCATGTCGTTGTTGGTGATCTCCTCGTAAGGCTGATCCCCGCCGCAGAAGGCCAGATACTTGTTCCCAGTGCTGTAGGTGTCTGCGTCAGCGATCAAGGGCCAGTCCGGCAGCTCCTCGCCGTTCTTCTGCATGACATAGAGGGTCGCGTCTGCCTGGGGCACATAGGCTTCCACTGTGTCAGGATTGCCTCCCAGGGCTGCAGCAGCCTCCGAGCCGGAGCTGTAGAAGCTCCCCAAATACCCGTCGAATTCCTTCTTCTCAAATTGATCCAGAGCCACAGGCTCAAACCCGCGGACCTTGCAGAACTCCACATAGGCATAGTAGGCGCCCAAAGCCGTCCAGTGATGGTCGGTGCGGAAGTACAGATACTCGTTGGCGTGGGCCTTCAGGGTGTCGTAAATGGACACGGTCTTTACGTTGGAGTTCATGGCCTCAATGGAGGGATAAATATAATCCTCAATGGCCTTGCGTTGGTCGGAGGTGTTCAGCTCATACTTTTCAATATAGCTCTCCGGCAAATCGATTTCAATGCTGGTGGGAATAATCATATCATAGACCGTTGAAATCCCCGACAGCTTGTCCCCGGCATCCGCCACAGTAGTGATGTACTGATTGGCGGTCTCCTCCTTGAAGTTGTAATATTCATAGGCAGTGTCCCCCACAATCAGCAGGGAGCCGGAGGTTTCCGGAGCAGCGGAGGGCTCCTCCTGAGGGGCGGGAGTGGGACTGTCCTCGGGGGAGGGGCTTGGCAGAGAGTCCTGACTGCCGGAGTCCGTCCCAGCGGCTGAGGAGCCATCCGCAAGGGAGGAGCTGGTCTGGCTGGACTGCTGTCCGTCCCCAGCGGGCTCCTTGGAGGAGCAGCCCTTCACAGCAAAGACGATCACAACCACAATGGCAATCAGCAGCACCAGCAGCACCACAATGGGCAGCAGGGGCGGCCCGCTTCTGCGGCGGCGGCGATTGTTTTGAGGGGGACGGCGGCGGGCATAGCTGCTGCGGTCATAGTCGTTCACCGAGCGGCTCTCTCGAGGGAACCGGTCCACCGGGGTCGGGGAGCGATAAGAGTCCACCCGGCTGCGGGAGGAGCTTCCGTAAGAGGAATACCCGCTGGAGCGGCTGCTGGAGCTGGAACGATTGCCTCCGGGAGCCGCCCTGCGGGGCGTGTAGTTGTTCGGCATGGGAATTACCTTCTTTCTCCTAATGAATTGACAGAAAAATAAATGGACAAAACCAAAGCACGGATCAATCTCCGGTAAAGGGCGCATCAGGAATCTCATCACCCTGCTCCACCGGGGCGGTGATGATGACGGTCTTGACGCCGTACAGGGACTGTACCCAACCGTTGATCTGGAAGAACACATCCCGCAGGGGGAAGGTGTCGGCAAACCAGGTGTCGATCCCCTTGGTGAAATCGCCGTTTGCCAGGGCTTGGACAGAAAATTCCGGGAACTCTGTCAGCTTCCGTTTCTCCATCTCCGATTCCGTGGGCCGCAGGGGGAGGATCAGAGAGAGGATGCCAAAGGCAAAGAGCACAAGAAAGAACAAAGCCGTCTTGCCCCGGGAGCCCCGTTTGTATTCCTTGGCGTGACGCATGGGAAACGCTCCTTTCCTTTAAAATTGCAGATAGAGGAAGGGATTGTAGGAATCCCCCACAAGATAGCTGATGGAGAAGAACAGCGCTAAAACAGGCAGAGCGTATTCCAGCACAGTGCCCAGCACAATGGCGCCGCCGTTGAAGGAGGAGGTCACCTTGTGATACAGAAGCCTGGGCAGGGGCGTGCAGGCGATCACTGCCATCAGAAGGAAGAACAGATAGTTCAGGAGCATATTCTGGCTTTCGAAGCTGATAAAGGGATTGCCGTTAAGACAGAACAGTCCCTTTAGAACTGCCCAGCCCTGGGTGAAATCGGTGAAGTAGAACAGCACCCATCCGAAGAACACCACCACAAGGGTGTACAGATGGGAGAATACAGCGGGCAGCCGCTGCAAGCCTGGGATCAGGAATTTCTCGATCAACAGGAACAGGAAGTAATACAGCCCCCAAAGGATAAAGTTCCACCCGGCGCCGTGCCACATACCTGTCAAAAACCAGACCACCAGCAAATTGAACACCTGACGGCCCTTGCCCCGGCGGTTTCCACCCAAGGGGATGTAGACATAATCCCGGAAGAAGCTGGACAGGCTCATGTGCCAGCGCCGCCAGAAATCCGTGATGGAATTGGCCAAATAGGGATAGTTGAAATTCTCCTTGTAGCGGAAGCCCACCATCAGGCCCATGCCGATGGCCATGTCCGAATAGGCGGAGAAGTCCAGATAAATTTGCAGAGCATAGGCAAAGCAGCCCAGCCACAGCGACAGCGCTGCGGTGGATTCCAGCGCAGGCAGGTTGGTCACCCGGTCGGCAGCCGCGCCGCTCAAGATGGTCTTAGAGGCGATCTGGCCGCAGACATTGGCCAGCAGCACCTTTTTCGCCAATCCGGAGGCAAAGCGGTTGATGCCGTTCCTCAGGTCGTCGCTGTCCACATGGCGGGAGAGGATCTGCTCGGAAACGTCCTTATAGCGGACAATGGGTCCTGCAATGCACTGGTGAAACAGGGAGACGTACAGCAGCAGCCTGCGGAAATACCGCTGGGCCTCCACCTCGCCCCGATAGACGTCCACCATGTAGCTCAGAAGCTGGAAGGTGTAGAAGCTGATGCCGATGGGCAGGGCGATCTTGGGCACCACGCTGGGGAACCCAAACCACTGCCGTGTCTCGCTCAATAGGAAAGCGGTGTATTTGAAGAAGGCCAGCAGCCCCAGATCAATGATGCAGCCCAGGGCCAAAAAGAGCTTGCTCTTTCCGGTGCCCCGATATCTGTAGATCCCTTGGGACAGGACCCAGTCCACAAAGCACATAAACACCAGCAGCACAATGAAAAACGGCTCTCCCCAGGCGTAAAAGACCAGGGAAAACAAAATCAGCACTGTGTTTTTGGCTTCCATGCTGCGGGCGGCTGTGTAGATCAGCATTTGCAGCGGAAAAAAGACGCACAAGAATATCAGGGACGAAAAGACCAAGCTCAACCCCTCCTACAAAGTCATGCTGGCGGGAGGCAGGGCGGCAGGATCACAGCCGCCAAAACCTCCGGATTTCAGATAAAATAGCGAAGAAAAAGCCCTTCGACCCCAAAAGCCAAAGGGCTTTGAAAATTTACAGATGGTTCCAGTTATCAGCCCGCCTGAGGACCCCCGGGCTGTTGGGGATGTTGGGGCTGACCGGGCGTCCCGGCGCTGTTGGCCGGGGGCTGCTGCCCGGGCTGGGGAGGGGGAGGATACGCGCCGGGGCGGAAGCCCTGGGGATAGGGCGGGGGATATTGCCCGGGCATGGGGGCGGGGCGGCGTTTGCCATAGGCGCGCCATGCCAGCGAGGAGAGTCCGGGGAGGTCGGCTTCTTTGTCGTGCATCACCCGGAGGATGGCAAAAACGCTGGCCACGATAGCAGCCAAATAGACCAAAGCGGCGGCTACAGCGGCGCCAAAGCCCAGTGCGCCCAGCAGGCCATAGGAATCCCCGAAGGTTTCGGCAAGCAGATGCAGCACTTTCTGCAGGAACCAGGACACGGAGCCCAGGCACAAAGCCTGCAAGGTTTGACGTCCGGCCCATTCATCCCGTTCTGCCACCAAGGCCAGGACAAAGACCAGGGCGCAGGCAACAGGAATATTGAGAATGACGCAGGCAAAACCAACGATTGGATAGAGCGACAGCACCACTCCGAACCGCCCTTTTCGCATGAAAAAATCCCCCTTTAGGTTTACAAAATTCATCATCCATAGTTTACGGCAAAGAGGGGGTCAAGTCAAGGTGAAAAGGGAAAAAATCCGGGAAAAGATGACAATAAAAAAACCACCCAAAACAGGGTGGTTTCTTCAATGTTGGCGAAAACCTATTTTTCCGGGCCGTTTCCAGCCAAGTATCTTCGGCGCCG
>CAUWLU010000097.1:0-4881 GCA_963559705.1 uncultured Acutalibacter sp. | reverse complement strand
CTTAGAAGGCAGTTGCTCTATCCAGCTGAGCTATTGGCGCATCTTTGGGGGCATCCTTTGGCCCGCATACTGTATGAATCCCCGAAGCACGGGAGCTTGGAAACGGAAACTACCGTTGTTCGATTAGGCACCATCGATCACGTGCCCGGGGCAGGACTGGCATTGGAGCGGGTGATGGGAATCGAACCCACACGACCAGCTTGGAAGGCTGGGGTTCTACCACTGAACTACACCCGCACATTTTGCAACGTTGGTTATTATATCACGTTATTTCTCCTTCGTCAAGCATTTTCTCGGATTCTTTCAAAAAAAGCTGCGGAAAAATACCTGTTTCAAAAAGGGAAGCAGCCCTTCCCATTTCCAAAGGAGTGTGATAGAATAGGCGGGAAATCAGAAGGAACAGGAAGATCATCTATGAATCTAAAAGCAAAAATGAAAAAGCTGGGCAACCATCCCCTAATCCAAGTGCTGGCAGGCAATCAGGGCAACCCGCGCACCCTGGTGCTGATCGAGCCTTTGTGGGGCATTCCCTACAATCTGATCGCCCCCTTTGCCACCCTGTATATGTACACCCAAGGCGTCACAGACGTGCAGATTGGTCTGATTCTTTCCATCACCATGGTGGTACAGGTCTTTTTCTCCTTCTTCGGAGGAATCCTCACCGACAAGGTTGGGCGTAAGTTCACCACCATGATGGGCGATTTTTTCGGATGGGCGATGGCCTGCTTGGTGTGGTCCGTATCCAACAATTTCTGGCTGTTTTTGGCCGCGGCTGTGCTCAACTGCTTCGAGCAGATCAATCAGACGGCGTGGTACTGCCTGCTGATTGAAGACGCCCGCCCGAAGGATCTTGTGAGCATTTACACCTGGGTGAATATTGGCGGGCTGGTAGCTGTGTTTTTCGCACCCCTTTCCGGCCTGTTTGTCAACGAATATTCTATAGTCCCCGTGGTGCGCGTGCTGTACCTGCTCTTCTCCCTGACCATGATCGCCAAGACCCTCATCACCTTCCGCTTCTGCCGGGAGACCAAACAGGGTAAGATCCGCCGGGAGGAGACCAAGGGCGTTTCTGTATTCCAGATGCTGAGCGAATACCGCCATCTGATCCCCCGCCTGCTGAAGGACCGGAGCGTGGTAAAGGCAATCGCCGTGTCAGTGATTTTGCACATCACCGGCATGATAAACACCAATTTCTTCAGCTTGTACGTGACCCAGCGGCTTGGGCTCTCCGAAAACTTTCTGGCCCTGTTCCCCATCCTAAACGCCGTGGTGATGCTGGTGTTCATGGTGGGCATCCAGCACCGCATGAGCGCCACAAAATTCCGCGCGCCCCTGTGGGTGGGCTTGGCGCTGTACTGCGGGGCGGCTTTGGTGCTGATCTTCTCCCCCACCGGCGGCCTGGGTTTTGTGTTGGTGTATGTGTTTATCGCCGCTGTGGCCGCCGCTTTGGTGAATCCCCGCAAGGACGCTTTGCTGCAGCTCAACATCGACCCCCAGGAACGCGCCCGCCTCAACGCCTTGATTATGGCCTCCACCATTGCCCTGTCCTCCCCCTTCGGGTATCTGGCCGGATGGCTCTCAAGCTTGGACCGCCGCCTGCCCTTTGCCTTCGCCTTTTTGCTGTTCATCACGGCCATGATCGTCATCAGCCGCATTCAAGAGCCAAAGGTGGAGGAGGAACACTCCTGACCCAGCCCTAAACTGCAAACCGGACGGAAAGCGCCTGTACGCCTTCCGCCCGGTTTTTTTCTTTATCCAAGCCGTTCTGCCCGGGAGCCTCTCAGCAGAAGCTCTCTCACAGGGCGACGCTGGACGTCAGCCTGTCGATCTCCCGCCGGCAGCCAAGTTTTTCCTGCTCTGCCTGAGCCAGGTGCTTTTTCAGGCACAGCAGCACCTGGTCAATCCCCCGTTTCGTATCCTCCACCTGGCGCTGGGACTGATAAATGCGGTCCAGCACCATCCAATCGGCAAAGATGCCGTCAAAAAAATAGTCGGCAAAGCGGAGAAAGCCCTCGATGCTCACCTGCAGCTCCCCGTCCAAAGTTACGTCTGCCAGCTCTGTTTTAAAGACCCGCAGCTGGGACTGCAGCCGTTCCACCAAGCCTTGGGCTGTGTCCAAATGACCGTGCTTGGCAAGACCCGCCACCAGGCCGCCGCCCACCAGATCCCAAGTCCCCCAGCCCTCTGCGCTGTCCAAGCTGGAAAGCATCTGCTCTGCAATGGACAGGGCCTTTTGCCCGGCAGAGGCAGCCTCTCCCAGCTCCCTTTCCTGGGCTTCCAGCACAGAGATGCGCTCCTCCAGGCTGAGAATCCTCTCCCCTTCCGGGCCGCCCGCCTGCTTCACCGCTTGAATTTTTTCCTTCCACAGGGCTTGGTACCTGCTTTCACTGTCCCATACAGCATTCAGCTCCGACCGGCACCGGCGAAGCTCCTCCTCCGCTTGGGCCAGCTCCCGTGCGGCTGCATCGTATTTCGCCTGGACCGCATAGGCCTCCTGGCGTTCCTTGTCCAGCTTCTCGCCGCGTTTCCCCGTCATGCTGTAGAAGAAGGCGGCAAGGCTCCTGCCTTCCAGACGATCCACGTCCGCCCGCTCTTCCTCCAGGCGCTTTTTCAGCGCATCCGCCTGGGCGGCGTACTGATCCCGCTGAGCAGTCAGCTCCTTCTGAAACGCCTCCAATCTGCGTTTTCGCGCGCACTGGTCCAGAAGCTCCTTCAGCTGGTCATCATAATAGTTCATAAGCACCCTCCTCATGGTCGTTCCTTTGACGCAGGACCTCTTTCCGGCAGCATCGCTCCCGGTATGATAAGGAAAGTATACCACATTCACCGCCGCCTGGGAAAGGATTCTTTTTCAGCCTCCGGCAAGCGCCCCTCCCGGCAGAAATCCCTCCCATAGGAAACCCGGAACACAGAGGACAGCTTATCTTGGTATGTTATCAACAAGAATTTTCCAGATACCCCTCATTTTTTCACCACCTTTGCTTGTATTGTGCTTCTGTTTTTGCTATAATAGATTTGTTAAAATGGCACTCCGCCGAAATCTCTTTTTGGAACACCATGACCACAATCAGAGTATAGATGGATGAAAGGAAGATTCGTTATGGCGCGAAAAAAGCAATCCCCTAAGAAAAAACCAGCGAAGAAAGAAGTGCGCGTTCCCGTTGTGAAGGAGGAGGCTCCTGCGGTGGAAGCGGTCTCCCCCGCGGAGGAACCCACACCCGCTCCCGCCCCTGCAGAGGAAGCGCCCAAGTCCACCCCAAAAGCAGCCGAGCCTGCGGCCAAGCCCGCTCCGGCAGAGGAAAAGGCCGTCCTCGCAGAGGAAGCGCCGAAGTCTGCCCCAAAATCAGCCGAGCCTACGACCAAGCCCGCTCCGGCAGAGGAAAAGGCCGCACCCGCAGCGGAAGCGCCGAAGCCTGCCCCAAAAGCAGCCGAGCCTGCGGCCAAGCCCGCCCCGGCAGAGGAAAAGGCTGTCCCCGCAGCGGAAGCGCCGAAGCCTGCCCCAAAAGCGGCCGAGCCTGCGGCCAAGCCCGCTCCGGCTGAGGAAAAGGCCGCACCCGCAGAGGAGCCTGCAAAGAAAAGGACCACCCGGAAAAAGGCCCAGCCCAAGGCGGAAAAACTCCTTCCAAAAGAGGAAACCCCCGCTCAGGTCGCTCCTGAGACCCCGGAAGTCGCTCCTGTGCAGGTGATGTCCGATCTGCCCCGCAGAAGCGTGGCCTTTATCGGCTCGGAATGTCACCCCTTTGTCAAAACCGGCGGCCTGGGCGATGTGATGTACGCTCTGCCCCGGGAGCTGGTGCGGCTCAACTGTGACGTCCGGGTAATTCTGCCCCGTTACGCCTGCATCCCCCAGAAGTACCAGGATAAGATGGTCTATCGCGGCGAGTTTTACATGGACCTGGGCAACACCGGCCGGGAGTATTATGTGGGCATTATGGAGTACATCTGCGACGGCGTGGTGTATGATTTCATTGACAACCAGGAATTCTTCACATCGGGCAACCCCTACATCAACCTGGTGGACGACATCCCGAAATATTGCTTTTTCAGCAAGGCGGCCCTGGCTGCACTGAATTACATGAATTGGATCCCCGACATCATCCACTGCCACGATTGGCAGGCGGCTTTGGTCCCGGTGTATCTGCGCACTCTGTTCCAGGATTCCCCCGTGGGCCATGCCCGCTCCATCCTCACCATTCACAATCTCCGCTTCCAGGGCGTCTATAATATCCCCACCATCCAGTACTGGTCCGGCCTGCCGGATTCCGTATTCAACACGGGCGCCCTCAAGCAGGATTACGTGGAAGCCAATATGCTCAAAGGCGGCCTGGCCTATGCGGACCGGATCACCACCGTCAGCGGCACCTATGCCCAGGAGATCCAAACCGGCGAGTACGGCGAGCATCTGGAAGGCCATCTGCGGTACCACAATTACAAGCTGAGAGGCATTGTCAACGGCATCGACTATGATATGTGGAACCCGGAGACCGATCCTGCTCTGGCTGTGAATTACGGCCTTGCCAATGTGCTGGAGCACAAGATGGAAAACAAGCTGGCTCTGCAAAAGGAGCTGGGCCTGGAAGAGGACGAGGGCAAATTCGTTATCGGGCTGATCTCCCGCCTGACCAACCAAAAGGGCTTGGATCTGGTCAGCTCCATCATCCCCCAGGTGCTGGACGGCAACACGCAGATCGTGGTTTTGGGTACCGGCGACCAGCAATATGAGGACACCTTCCGCTACTATGAAAGCGTCAACAAGGGCACCTTTGCGGCCTGTATTCAATACGACGAGGCCAGGGCCCACCGGATCTACGCCGGCTCTGACGCCTTGCTGGTGCCCTCCCGGTTCGAGCCCTGCGGCCTGACCCAGCTCAACGCCATGCA
>CAUWLU010000096.1:0-5089 GCA_963559705.1 uncultured Acutalibacter sp. | reverse complement strand
AACACCAGGGGATGCCCATTGCGGGCACCAGCCGCCGGGGTGGGTGGTTGGCCCCAGAAGAGGATGAGTCCCAGCTGAACCTGTTCAGTGCTCCGTGCGATGGGATGCAGTATCCGGAGCGGGGCGTCACTCCTTCCGCTTTGGAAACCAAGCGGAAGAATATGGAGCTGTTTTATTGGCTGCGGGACCAAGGAGTCTATGGACGATACATCAAGGTGTACCGCCCCGAACTAGAGCACGGCGACAAAACCTTTGTAATGCAGCGTATGACGTGGGACAATGAAAAAGGTCTGGTGATGATCAGCGCCGATGACCTCAACCCCATGCTGGGCCGTTCCGAACGGGTTTATATTAAGGGTTTGGATCCCGACAAGAAGTATTGGATCGACTCCCAGCTGGGGGGGATGGAGCCTGCTGAGAAGACCGGCAGGGAGTGGATGGAAGAGGGTGTGTACCTGAACTGCGTGAAGCCCGGGGAGTACCTGTTCATCAACTTACCGGGTCGTCCTGGTAAAGGCATCCGTACCGCTCCACCCAAGGTACCTGTTTCCCTGCGTGTCAACCCAGGGCATTGGATGGGCAAGGATGGCATGGAGCTCCATTGGGAAGCTGGTGATAATGATGCCTCTTACTTCGAAGTGGAGAAAGACGGCGCATTCTACACCAAGATCTCCATTGGCCATTTCTGTTTTGATGAAGAAGGCACTTCCCAAAGCACCTATCGCATCCGCGCGGTGGATATAGATGGCAATGCTTCTTCTTGGGTAACCCCTTGAGTATTTCTGATTTTTCCTCCTAAATCTTTTGAAAGGATGCTGTGGCGTGCAAGCGCCGCAGCATCCTTTTTTGACAGCAGATGGCTTCTAAATGGGGGATATTCTTCCGTGGGGGGCTGAGAGCCCTTTTGAAAAAGTCGGTAAAATATCAGATTATTTATAAGAGAAGTCTGTTTTTTTAATAGACGGGAGGCATGAGAATTTCGTATAGTACCTTTCGTACTGACAAACGGTGCAGCGGGGCAGATGACCTTCCCCCTGGCGGCCAGTTCTGCGCTGGACTTGGGGGTGGAGTTGACTTTGGCTTCGTCCATTGCCGGTATCATGTCCCTGGTGGCGGGCATGGTTTCCGACTGCATGAACCGTAAGCGGTTGCTGCTCATCACAGAGCTTTGCTATGCGTTGTTTCTGCTGAGCCACGCATTTACCAACAGAATCCCGTTCCTCATTTTTCTGCGGGTGGGCACCGGTGTGTTTTTCACCATCAACTCTGTGCTCACCACGGCTTACGCCAGTGAGTTTATCCCACGGGACCGCATGGGGGAGGGCTTGGGTTATTTCGGCTTGGTGATGCCCCTGGCCCAGGCAGTGGGCCCCGCCTTGGGGATTGCCCTGCGGGACGCCATAGGATTTGGCGCTCCCTTTATGGCGGCTGCCCTGTCCTCTGTCATCTCCTTTGTCTGTGTGCTGGTTCTGCCCTATGACGGCAGCAGCCAGCAGTCCTCTGGAAAAAAGCGCTCCATCAAATTGGGTGACCTGTTCGCCGTGGAATTTTTGAGCCTGATGCTTTTGGCTACCCTGTTCAGCTCGGCCAACGGTTTGGCCACTACATACCTGGACATCCTGGCTACTGAGCGGGGCATTACCAATATCTCCCTGTTCTTCACCGCCTATGCGGTGGCCCTGGTGTTTACCAAGCCCCTTTCCGGCAAGCTTCAGGATACAAAGGGCCTGTATTTCGTGATGATCCCTGCGGTGGTTTTCGCCGCTTTGGGCACCTTTATAGTAGGCATTGCCTTCTCTTTGGGAATGATGATTTTGGCCGCTGTGTGCCGTGCCTTTGGCCAGGGGGCTGGCACTCCTTGCCTCCAGGCTCACACCGTGCGTACGTTGGATGCCTCCCGGGCCGGCGTGGCGGTTTCCACCATTATGATCGGCCAGAACCTGGGCAACGCTTTGGCGCCCATTGGCGGCAGCTTCCTGGTAGAGTCCTTCGGGTACGAGGGGATGTTCTGCGGCATGGGCGTGGCCACCTTGATCATTGGCTGGCTACTGCTGTTCTGGAACTACAAACGGGAAAAGCGGGCCGTTGCCAAGAGCTGATCCTGCCCTAGAAACGATCGCTTCATAAAGTTCCATAAAAAAGAGGCTCGGGAGCATTTCCCGGTGCACACACGGTATGTGTTGTGGATGGGGTCAAAGGTGATGGGCTACAGCTTGTCCGAATCGATCTTGCTATCCCCGTCCATGGGCAGCTCATCGATGAGAGGCGCATCCACAAATTTCGACTTGGTGGTGTGTCAGCCAGCCTTGGCCACCATCTGTTCCGCCGTGGCCATGCTGATGGTGAACACCTTGTGCTCGATGATGTTGGGAGTGGTCTTGTGGCCGGCGTTGATTCACAAGCTCAGCTCCTGGTCGTCGCTGATGCCGCCCCAGGCCGCATTCATGGCGTTGGGGACGCCGTCCTTGCTGTAGGTCGCCAGAATAAATACCGGCTGGGGATAGGTTCAGGGTTTGAAACTAAAATTTTTGCGCATATTGATTCCTACTATTTCTTGCGCAATTTCAGAATACCCCTTCCGGTAGTGCCGGGATCCGGTTCCGGCGGGATGCTGGCTTATCCGGATTTTTCTCCCTCGCCGAGATTGTTTATGAAACGGAAAAACTGCCGGGGTCAGCTTACAGAGAGTGGGCCAAAAGCCAGGTCAGCAGGTCCTCATACCGGTCTTCTCCGGAGGCCACAGAATGATGTCTACCAGTTCCTGCTGGGTATAGCGCAGTTCCACGCCGTTGATGGCCAGAAACACCAGCATTACGTGGGTGCCGATTCGCTTGTTGCCGTCTACAAGCGGGTGATTTTTCACGAGGCCGTATCCAAGACGGGCGGCCTTCTGCTGCAGCGAAGGATAGGCACTGGTTCCCGCAAAACTCTGAAACGGCACACTGAGGGCAGACTCCAGAAGCCCCTCGTCCCGGAGCCCGGGGCTGCCGCCAGTGGCCACTATCAACTGCTGATGGAGCAGCAGAACCTGCCGCTTGCTTGGAACCTTCATTTGGCCAGTTCCTCATAGGCGGCGCGGTTTTGCCGGATCAGGCGGGCGGAGACGTCCAGAATGTCTTCATCTGACGCGGCCTGCATCTGCTCGGCTTAGCTGAATTCTACCACCAGGTATCGCGGAGCATTGTTTTCAGAATGACCGCTGCACCGTGCTCATCCACCAACCGTGCAACCTTGGAAAAATTCTGATTGGCTTCGGTCATGGAGTCCATTGTATCTGTGTTAATCATCATGGCAATCACGCTCCTTCTATTTCAATTATACGCAAAACTAGGAGAAATACAACCTATAATCGAGGAAGAGAAAGAGCAGTCATGTGTCCGAGGCTTTCAGGCAACGAAACACGGAGCAGGGGAGCAATGGGGCGCAGACCTTCCACCCGTTGGACGCCGTGGCGCCTCGGTGGGGCACTTTCCTTTTATATTAAGGTCTTAAATAAAGGGGTGTTATACTGCTCTCAAAAGACAGAATAGTCGGCTCTGGCCAACGTCCTGTTTGCCTAACAGCCTGAACTGCATCACCTGGAAAGAGCTGGAATGGGACGGGAGCAACAAAAATGACAGGGAAAAATGACGGGAAAAGCCTCAAATTTTGTAATGGTTTTCCTGTAAACCGTTCTTTGGAAAATGACGGGGAAATCCGTCTTTTTCCACCATCATGCCCCGGTTTTGTCCCCTGCACCGGCGAGCGGGAAATAACGGGGTTTTCTGTTTCGGCTCACCATGCTTGCCGGCCTGCCGGCGGGGTGCGGTGCTGAGGGAGAAATGACGGGATTTCCCACCGTTTTTTTGCCCGGCCGGATTGGGAAGGCCGCATTCTGAGAGGCTTTGTTCGCTGTACTGTCCCCCGGAAGCGGGGGACAACAGCCTGCCGTGCTCCCCTTTCAAAAGGTTCCGTAAAAAAGTGAAATCTGAGTGGAATCAGAAAATTTTTGTCCCAAAATGGGGGAAGAAAACCACGGAAAACCGGCCTTTTCCGGCCCTATTTCCCGGAAAAATCACTGGGGGAGAGAATGGCATTCAAGAGGTCAGCGGTTCGATCCCGCTTATCTCCACCATCACTAGAGAGTGAAGCAAGAAACTCGTTTCTGAAAAGAAACGGGTTTTTTGTTTCGTGCGGCGATTTCTACAATATCCAGTCCCAGGCTGAACTGCGTAAAATCAATGTGAAGCTTATAGTCTCGATAGACCTCCACCCGGCGCACCCGCTTGATGACCCGGTGAGGATCATCCTTGCATAGAAAAAACACCAGCATGAATGGCTCCTTTCTCATGGCAGGATCAGTAAGAGAAATTCTCTGTTGTTCCATAGCGAAACGAACAGATGCCGGCACCCAAAACGGGTGCCGGCATCTGGCTGGAGTGTGAATCTCCGGACGCTTTGTTTAGAAGTAAGTTATTTTTCCCAATAAACTTTGCCCTGTTCAACCATTTCGAGAATCTGCTCCCATTCTTCGGCAGTAAATTTGGACTCATCATCGGGATTAACAGAAATTACGGTATCAAGCCCCAGCGGAGCCTCCACAAGACTATCCCTATCAACAACAGTCTCTTGCTCGGTATGGTTTATGTCAATATCTGTATTGGCTTGTTCTTCTTCCATACGATTAACGAAACTTTCAATATTTCCAACGGCATAATCAAGGGAGGGAGGCATACTGTTTGGGGTGGCTGATGTTGCAAACGCGGTTGTTGCTCCAACTACCACAACGAGAGCGGCTACAATACCAATAACAGATACTTTTCTTATACTTCATAATCGACACAATCCTTTCTTCAATAGCAAGTTTACTAAAACTGTTATACAATGGAGAAAAGCCACTTTTGGACTCTTCCATATCAAGTAGAGCTAATGCGTAGGCGGATTTTTCTTTCTCGCCCAAAATTCGGACAACGCACTCGTCACAAGACAACTCAATATCACGATTAGCCAAAGCATACATTACCCAAACTAAAGGGTTAAACGTAAGCGTCAACTCCAGCCCCGCAGTAGACAAAGGAACCAGCTATTCCTCGCTAGGATGGCTGGTTCC
>CAUWLU010000095.1:0-5180 GCA_963559705.1 uncultured Acutalibacter sp. | reverse complement strand
CCTCTCTAGGATGGCTGGTTCCTTTGTCTACTGCGGGGCTGGGGTTGACGCTTACCCTTTTTTTACCGGGCCTCCCTTTGGACGTGTATGTTCATGCAAAAGCAGGAACGTGTGTTCGAGGTTGACGCGTAACCAAGCAGCAGCCGCCCTGAGAATCCGGACAAGTGTTGCAAAACTCCCGAAGTCCTGGGATTTTTTGAACCTGCGATTTTGTATGAGCTCTTTGGGTTTATGCAGATAGGTTTACAAAAAATCCAGGAAAAGCCTGGATATCAGCTTCTTAACTTGCATAAGTATGCGTAAAATCTTCCATTTTTCGTCTCAAACAGAGGTTTTTTCCCCGGATTTGAATGAATTGCACAGCAGGATTTCTGCGAAAAGCAGAAAAAAACTGCATTTTTCGGACAAGGGTTCCGAAAAAGCGGGGTTATGTTAAGGAATAGAACATTCATCATTGTTAAATCTGCATAAAATCAATCCGATGAAAAGGTTGACACCTCGGAGAAAATTGACTATACTACCCCATGAAACTGCCTAGCTGGCAGTGAAAGGAGTATGGACATGCACGGCAGACACTTGAAGAAAGCCCCCCGGCTGTTGTTGATTCGGGCAGCTGCGGCGCTGATCCTTGTACTGACGCTCAGTATATCTTCTTTCGCCACGGTGATGGCGAACACGGTTTCCGCCAATGTGATTGACGGGGACAAGTCCTATACGTTCAACATGAGCAGCACCCAGCTGACGGAGATTCTTGCCCAGGCTGAGGAGCAGGGCATGGAGCCCCTGGGTCCCCTGGATGTGGCAGAGCAGGTGGCGGGCACCACGACGGTGGTGGTCCGAAGAGGCGTTCAGCTCACGTTGGAGGAGGCCGGGAAGGTCACCCAGCTGACGGCCTATCAGGGTGATACCGTGGAAAAGGCCATGCTGGAAAACAGCATTGTGCTTAAAGAGGACGATGAGATCTCTCCCAGCCGGGATACGGTGATTCAGGGAGATCTGCAGGTGGAAATCCGCCGGGCCTGCCAAGCAGTGGTTTTGGCCGACGGAAAAAGCAAGACCGTCACTTTGATTGGCGGCACGGTGCAGGACGCCCTGGACGAGGCCGGGGTGACTGTGGGGAAAGAGGATTCCCTGAACTACCCAAAGGACAAACCCTTATTTGACAAGATGCACATTCGCGTCACACGGCTGATGGGAGTGCGCGTCACCGCCGACGGGAAGACCCGAGAGGTGGAAACCTCAGCTCAGACTGTGGAGGACGTCCTGAAGCGGGCGGGCGTTGAGCTGGGCAAGCACGACCGGGTGGAGCCCGAGCTCACTGCCAAGGTCACCGAGGACATGGAGATCACGGTGAAACGGGTGATTCTCAAGGAAGAGCTTGAGGTGGAGGAGATCCCCTTCGGCACCCAGTATGAGGACACGGATTCTTTGTACGAGGGCGAAACTCAGGTAAAGACTCCCGGCACGGCGGGGACCAAAGAGGTCCTTTACCAGGTCACCTATGTGGAGGGAGTTGAGGAGGGCCGTGAGGCGGTTTCTGAAAAGGTCACCGCCGAGCCCCAGGATGAGGTGGTGCTGCGAGGCACCGCTCAGCGAGAGAATCCCGCCCCGGATTTTGGCGGGGGCAATGGCACGGGATCAGCCGCTGGGACCTTTACGGATATGTACGGCAATGTGGTATCCTACAGCTCGGTGATGAGCGGCACCTGCACTGCCTACTCCGTGCCCGGAGGGACCACCTCCCTGGGATGGGACGCTGTGTACGGTGTAATCGCAGTCAATCCCAACATCATCCCCTACGGGACGAAAATGTATGTCACCTCTCCCGACGGCAGCGTGGTCTATGGCTACGGTGTGGCCGGAGATACCGGCGGGGCCTGTATGGCAGGGGATATCATTGCGGATCTGTGCTACAATACCATTGAGGAGTGCAGCCAGATCGGCCGGAGAGAGATGGTCATTTACATCCTCTCTTAAAAAAGTGAAATGGAGCGGTCCAGCGGGGCCGCTCTTTTTTTGATTGCCCTGGGAATGGCCCGGCGGGCTTGTAATTTTTATGGCCATCCGGTATAATAGGCGAAGCGTATGGAACATCGTTGGAAAGGGGCTTTACAATGAATATGCTGTTTCCCGCAGTCATCGCCCTGTCCGGGCTGATCTTGATTTTTTCGCTCTCCAAGGAGAACAAGGTGTTCATCCTGCCGGGATGTTATTTTCTGGTGCTGGCCGGGTGGCTGGCGGCGGACAGGCTGTGGCCCGAGGTCCGGGTTTTTGGCGGCGCTTGGGGAATCGCCTTCCGGGTGGTGACCGCTGCGGTGCTGGCTGTATTAGTGGTGGTGTTCATCCGGGAGTATCGGAAAAAAGGCAAGGATGCCTCCAGTGAAAAGACGGAGAAGGAAAAGAAAGACGGTGCGGGGCGGTCCTAAACGCCCATTACCGGCATTGCCGGAAGAAAAGAGGGATATGCTGTGGAATCCATGCTTACCGTTATAAGCAAGGTCGGAGTGATGCTTCTGCTGATTATGGTGGGATATGTGGTCAGCAAGAAGGGAATCCTCACGGACCGGGGCACTTCTGAGGTAAATACCTTGCTGCTGCAGATCGTCACCCCCTGCTTGATTATCAACTCCTTTCTCACCTCAGAGGACAGCCTGTCCGCAGCAGAGCTGCTGCTCTCCGTGGTGACCTCGGCCCTGGCCATCGGCATCAGCATCCTGCTGAGCTGGGGCTTTTTCCGCAAAGAGCCGGAGGGCCGGCAGAAGGTGCTGCGGTTTGCGGCGGCGTTCAGCAATGCAGGATTTATGGGCCTGCCCCTGGTGGAGGGGATCGTGGGCAGCAAGGGCGTGATGTACGGCTCTTTCTTTATTGTGGTGTTCAATCTTTTTTGCTGGACCTACGGTTTTCGGATGATGAGCGGCGGAAAGCGGATGAATGTGAAGGTACTGCTGCTGAATCCTGGAATCATCGGCTTGGTGTTCAGCCTTCCCATCTACTTTTTAAAGCTTCGTCTGCCCGCCGTTATCAGCGAGCCGGTGGGATTTTTGGCGGCGCTGAACACGCCCCTGGCCATGCTGGTGGTGGGAAGCTACATCGCCAAGGTGGAGCTGCGCTCTTTCATTTCCGATCTGGCGGTGTACAAGGCGGCGGCGCTGCGCTTGCTGGCGGCTCCGTTGATTTTTCTGGGTCTGCTGCTGGTGATTCGCCCGGAGCCCAATCTCTTTGTGACCAGCGTGATTCAGGCCGCCTGTCCCGTGGCGGCAAATACCGTGCTTTTTTCCGTGCAGTTCCACCGGGATTCCGCACTGGCCTCCAAAACAGTGGCTGTAAGCACGGTGCTTTCCATTATCACCATTCCGGTCATCACCATAGTGGCGCAGATGTGCTGCGGGCTTCTGTACGGAGCAGTTGGATGAAAAGCGGCTCGTTTTGATTTTGGTATACTATATATATAGGGAACCGGTGAGAAAACCTCCGGATGTGGGACCCGATAGGGTCCCTTTTTCTTTGCGGGAATTGGGACAGCTCCAAGGGGCGAAAGCGCTTCCTGGGGGAATCCAAAACCGGCTTGTACAGATGCACAAGAAAACGGGGAAAAGTTCTCCACAAAAAGTCCCGCTGCCGTTGAAAAAGTGGGAGAGTTCGTGTACAATAAAAAAAGCAATCCCAAAAGAAAGGGGGAATCCCAATGGCGGCTGTAGCACCATCGCTGTTGGCAGCGGATTTTTCTGCCTTGGGCGCGGAACTGGACCGCGTGCGGGAAGCAGAGGTCATCCATATTGATATTATGGACGGCAGCTTTGTGCCCAATTTGAGCATGGGGCCCCAGGTGGTCAAGGCTCTGCGGGGGAAAACGGACCAGGTGTTTGATGTGCATTTGATGCTCCGGCGGCCCCTGAGCTATATTCCGGTGTTCCGCCAAGCCGGCGCCGACTGGCTGACCTTTCACATCGAGTGCGAGGACGATCCAGCAGAGGTGCTGGACGCCATTGAGAAAAGCGGCGCCAAGGCAGGCATTGCCATCAAGCCGGGCACGCCGGTGGAAGCCCTTCTTCCCTATGGAGAGCGGCTGCACAGCGTCACGGTGATGACGGTGGAGCCGGGCTTTGGGGGGCAGGTCCTTCAGGAGGAGCCTTTGGAAAAGGTCAGCGAGCTCAAGCGGCGGTTTCCGGGATTGGTGATTGAAGTGGACGGAGGCGTTACCCTGGAGAATGCGGCTCGGGTGCGGCAGGTTGGCACGGATGTGCTGATTGCCGGGACGGCTGTGTTCGGGGCGGCAGATCCGGCCGGGGCGATCCGGGAGATCCGCGGAGAGAAGCCCTGAGGGGAACCAGGACAACACGGCGGCCATAGAATGGGATAAAAGCCCATGGGAGGTGCTGCCGATGCGACTCAAGAGGCCACCGCAGCCCCTGGTGGTGCGTTATGCCGGGGCGACAGCCCTGTGCGATGGGGTGGCCGGATTGTATGAGAAGTACCCGCGATTAAAGGCGTCGCTGTGCCTTTATCGGGAGAGATATTATTTGAAAGCGGCAGTGGGCTTGCGCCTGCGGCCGCAGGTGCGCCGGACCGCGGAAGCTTATGGGACGGTGCTGGGGCCTTGCCCGGTGCTTTACGCATACTGTGAAGAGCATGGCCGCCGTTTGTCGGCGGATGCGGTGAAGGAGCTGGGAGGCGCCCTATGGAAACAGTGACGAGCGCGCCCGGATTTGGCGGGAGCGCCCGCTCTGTGAAGCGGACAGGCCTGACACGCTGCAAGCCCAGCGCGACGATATGGAGAAAACTATGGGGGGTGAGGGTAAAAAAGAGGAGGATACACAAGCGCTTGTCCGAGAAAAAGAACAAGTGATCTAAAAAATGATGGCAAAATGCGGGGCTTTTCCGGCGAACCGCACAACGCGGGCAGATAAGAAAAGCCAAAATGGGCAAATCTTCCAGAAAAACGACGGAATGTAAAGGAAAAATATGGGTATTTCTCTGATTTGTAAAAAGAACACACAGGGAAAAACCCCGAAAAACGGCTTAAAACCGCCATTTTTCGCGCTTCCTAGGGTTTTCCGTGCACCGGGGAAGATTTGCAGAAAAACTTGAAAAAAGGGCTTGCATTTTTCAGGGACAAAGGTTAGAATATAGATAACTTAAACTCACAGGATCATGCCCTGTGAGAATCTAAAATTAAGAAG
>CAUWLU010000094.1:0-5691 GCA_963559705.1 uncultured Acutalibacter sp. | reverse complement strand
TAGTGTGCCTGAATTTCTCTTCCCTCCCAAGGCGGGTGTTGGTTTTACGGTTACGTTTCAGTCGGAATTTTTCTACTCGAAAAAGCTGGTATTCCAATCCGACAGCCTCTACTTTGAGGCCATGAAGGACGCCATCCCCAGCCAGCGCGGGGAATCTTCCAACTCCCTTGGCTTCTTCAAAGCATAAAGAAAACAGCAGCCCGTAAAAAAAACAGGCTGCTGAATTTTCTGCCGCAATTCCAAACTGTAGCCGACTTCACAAATACTCAGATGCTGTTCCTGCCCGCAACTTCAAAACGATCACTCGTCCGCTCCTGTTATCCCCTTCCTTCTACGGTCACTCGCAGCGAACCGCAAAAGTGATCTCCTTCTAACACAAGATAGTGATCTCCCGCAGTCAGTGTAACCGAGTATGTATCTGCACCACTGCCCTCAGTGATGATTTTCTCCTCGTTTTTATCTCTCCAGCACAGCTTAGCGGAGCCGGAGTCTATTGTTAATTTATAAGTTATGGTAAGGTCGTTTCCCTTATCGCGATCTAATCCTGTACCGCCAAAGATGTATTCTACATCACTGAAATTTTCATATTCAGCGGAATAAGAGCCGGCATAGGTATCTTCACCTTTCGTTTTGTCTCCCTGCAAATCTTTTTCCTCTGTAAGAGCGTATTGACTGAAATGGTGTAAAAGATCGTTAAATCCATTCAACACATCGTCTTTGATATGATCGCCGCTGCATCCCGTCATGCCCAAAGCTAAGCATAGCGAAAGCAGAATAGCGGTCAAAAGTTTCAAGGTTTTCATAGTTTCACCCCTGAATAAGTCCCGGTATGGACATAGCGACGATCGCAATGGCGCCGACAGCGTAAATGCTGTTGATTGCAACACATACCTGCATAAGCTTCGATTTTACCTTGCCTTTGGTATAAACAAGAATGGAAAAGATACCTGAAAAAATCATAAAGGCGGCGTAACTGAAAATCATAATCTCCGCTACAGGTGACTCCAATGCCCAATCGAAGCTGCGCAAAGGCAAGATTGTCCACGGAATGAACAACATAATGGTAGAAATAGCAGTTAAAATTTTGTTTTTCATAGGTTTTATCTCCTTTCAGATGCGCCGTATCGAATGCAGGACACAGCAAGTGCAAGTATTGTAATACCGATTGCCACCGGTAGCCACGGAAGCCACGCAATCTGTGTTTCATAGACGCCTTCGGCGGCTTTTCCGTACTCAATCATCAGTAAATAGAATGGGTAGCTCATCGGATAAGCAAACCAGATTTTTGTGTTTATCATCAGCACGGAGGGTACGATAGACGCCAATCCCATACCAACTGAGAAAATAGGTGTTTTGATCAAGGTGGAAATTGCCCAATACACTGCCGCCATTGGAATTGCAGCAATATAAATGCAAAGGACATTTTTGCATACATACAGCGGATCAAGGACAAAGTTATAATCCTGCATGCCTGTGGCAATCGCAGCGCTGGCGTAATACGCCCCAATTGCCATAACCATCTGCACAGCCGCCAGCATAATCAAAACGGTAAACTTTGCAAGGCACATCTTTACAGTGCTGATCGGCAGGGACAACATTTTCAAAATTCCTTTGTTTGTTCGCTCTGTTTGATTGAGCAGGACGGTGCAGATAACAAGCGACGCCGGAATCATAAACCATACCATCCCCATGAAGCCCTGAATGAAAAAGTTCTTTTCCGGTGTGATTGGGATTCCTCTCACATCAAAAATCATATCGGAATTGATCATGCTGGGAAGCCACATCATAAGAACAGGGGCAAGCAGAATCAACCATATTTTTGAGCGGCGGATCTTTGTAAGCTCCACACCTATCAACGATGGAAACCTCATTCAAAGCACCTCCTCACCTTCAGATAAATCATTTCCGCAATGCCAAAAAGGACGGTTTCCACCCCGCAAACGGTCAAAAACAAGGTTGTACGGCTATTCTCCCTTGCAGCAGCAAGCGTCTGATACGGGGAGCTGAAGGGGAACAAACTCAGCACGGCATTGTCCTGTGGGAGAATGGAGAGCGTAAACACAAGAATCACACCAATACCAAGGGACACCCACATATTTTTACAAGCTGACGCAATCACCAGCATACTCATAAGGGTGGGCAGCGTAACGACAATTTGAAAGCCTGCGGTTTTGAGCGTCTCCGCCAAATCAAAGGTGCAGCTCGGGAACCAATGGCTTGCACAGCCGATTAACGCGGCGATTTCTATCACTACCATGGCGGACAGCATCAATGCCGAAATGCAGAATTTCCCGAAGAACATATTTCCCGGACGGATCGGAAGCACCGACATTTTCTGAATCCCGTTGCCGGCATATTCCGTGTGGTACATCATACAAGCCCCGCAAATCGCAATGAGAATATTCAGCATCGCCATCATCTGCCAATTTGCAGACATCAAAAGCTCCAGTGCATTTCCCGTGAGCAAGGTAAGCTCCTCTGCCTTTACCAGCATATAGACAACCGGGAACGCCGCCGCAAGGAGTCCGCCGACAAAGAACGCAGGAAGATAGCCCGTGCGTTTGAGTTTTTTTAATTCCATGAAAAAGCTCATATTGCACCGCCTTTTCTTCGGTTATCCTCATCAATCATAGCAAGGAAGGTGTCCTCCAAATTATCTGTCGGGAGGCCTGCGGCACGGGCGCCTGTTTTCAGTTCTTCCATCGTACCCTCAAATAAAAGATGACCGTGGTTCAAAATGCCAATATCATCCGCCATCAATTCGACTTCGGGGAGCAAGTGTGAGGAAACCAGTACCGTGCAGTCATATTTCTGCGGAAGAGAGCGAATCAGGGTGCGGATCTCGTGAATTCCAACCGGATCTAAGCCGTTTGTCGGTTCATCCAGAATGAGAATGGGAGGTCTTCCGATGAGCGCTCCTGCCAGCCCCAATCGCTGTTTCATGCCCAGGGAATATTTTTTGGCGAGCCGTTTGCGGAACTGTGTCAGACCGACAAGCTCCAGGGCATCGGAAACGCTGCTTTTCGGGAGTCCGAGAATTTTACGGATGAGATCGAGGTTTTCTTCCCCCGTCAAATTCCCGTAAAAAGCGGGCGCTTCAATGAATGAGCCGATTTCTTTCAAAATCGAAACGCGGTCTGCCGGGTGGGTTTTTCCGTCAATATGAAAGCTGCCGCTTGTTGGCTTTGTAAGACCGAGAAACATTTTCATCGTGGTGGATTTTCCGGCTCCGTTGGGACCTAAGAATCCGTAAACGCTGCCCTTGCGAATATGGAGATTCAAGTCAGACACAGCCGTAAAATCCCCATAGGTTTTCGTTAAATTCTGAGTTTCTATGATATTCATCTTGTGAAATCTCCTTTCTTTTGCTGCCTTAAGTATACGATGGCAACCTTGTGCCAACCTTCTTGCTACCTTACATTTACTTTACATTTGGTGTGTATCGCCGAAACTCCCGCAGGATATGCTATACTATAGCAAAGGAGTGCTTTTGCCATGGACTATAACTACTTAAAATACAAAAAAATCCTCATCGTAGACGATGAGTCCGGATTGCTTGAACTGGTAACTTCTATTTTAGCGCAGGACGGGTTCCAAGAAATCAAAACTGCCGGAACCGTATCTGAAGCGCTATCTGTATGTAAGGAATGGAATCCGGAGATTGCCGTCCTGGATGTCATGCTGCCTGACGGGAACGGGTTTTCTCTGTTTGAGCAGATGAGAGCCTTTACCGAAATCCCGGTGCTTTTCTTAACCGCTCGCGGCGAAGATGAGGACAAGTTAAAAGGCTTGGGACTTGGTGCGGACGATTATATGACAAAGCCGTTTTTGCCGAAAGAACTGCTGCTGCGTATTGGGATTATCTTAAAGCGTTACTACAAAGGAGAAACGCCTGTGGTGCAGCTTTCCGGCAGCCAGATTGATTTTGACCGTGCCGAAGTCATAAAGGGTGGGGAGCATTTTTCGCTTACTGCAAAAGAACACGACATCTTAGGAGCGCTTTACCGCAACGCAGGCAGGATTGTGACAATCGACCAGCTTTGCGAGGCGGCTTGGGGCGATCATCCATTCGGATATGAAAACTCGCTTATGGCGCATATCCGCAGGATTCGTGAAAAGATAGAAGTCAATCCTTCCAAGCCGGTGTCCCTTATCACTGTCAAAGGACTGGGGTATAAGCTGGTGTTAGGGGGAAAATAATATGGGGGATATTACAAGACTTGTCCGGCGGTTTGTAGGAATCCTTCTTTTGAGTACCGTCCTGCTGATTGCACTGAACGTCACCATTATTGTTATTGTTTCTGCCTATCAAACGGCCAATGGCAGACCGTGGACAATGGCAACGGAAGCCGCTGCTGCATTGCAGAAAACAGAGACAGGGTATCTTCTGCCGAAGGAGATTTCAGACGAGTTGATTCAGGAGGATGCCTGGGCAATTTACATTGACAATGAAACAATGGAAGTCAAATGGCATAGCGAGAATCTGCCCGATACCATTCCGTCCAGCTATACGATTTCCGATATCTCCAATCTGACACGGGGCTATCTTGACGGCTACCCTACGTATACCGGAGAAGCAGGGGGTGGCTTAGTGGTTGTCGGATATCCAAAAGATCGGTTTTGGAAACATATGTCGCCAAGCTGGGACTACTACTTTATCAAAAATGCGCCTACCATTGTGCTTATCGTCATTGCGGTCAATGTCTTTTTGATTTTCCTGATTTATATGATTGCAAACTCCAAGCTGCTCAAATCCGTCAGGCCAATCACGAACGGCATACAGGCGCTCCCATCGGGCGAACCCGTGTCGGTAAAGGAACAGGGGATTCTATCTGAGCTTGCAAAAAAAATCAACCGGACCTCCGATATTCTTCAACAGCAAAAAAGGGACCTGCAAAAGAAAGAAACAGCACGGGCAAATTGGATTTCCGGCGTTTCTCACGATATCCGCACACCGCTTTCCATGGTGATGGGGTATGCCGGACAAATTGAGGAAAATGAAGCTTTACCGGAGGCTGACCGAAAAAAGGCAGGAATTATTCGCCAACAAAGCATTAAGATGAAGAATCTGATTAACGATTTAAATCTGGCTTCAAAATTGGAATACAATATGCAGCCGCTCCATCCGGCTCCTGTGAATCTTGTGGCGGTCGCCCGGCAGAGCGTTGTTGATTTTATGAATTTGGATCTGGAAGAAAACTATCCGATAGCATGGAAAACCGCTGACGATCTTACGGCCTGCATGATACAGGGCGACAAAGAATTGCTCCGACGGGCAATCGGGAATTTGATTACCAATGCACAGGTTCACAACCCCGATGGCTGTGAAATATCGGTTTGCGTTGAAAAGGAAGATGCCGAATACAAAATCATGGTTGAGGACAACGGCGTCGGTATTACTGATGAAACGTTAGAGAAGCTTCGCAATACGCCCCACTATATGATGAGCGACAGCGGGACTGACGAGCCCCGTCACGGGTTAGGGCTTTTGATTGTTGGACAGATTGTCCACGCACACAATGGAAGCGTCTCCTTCGACCACGGGGCAAACGGCGGTTTTTCTGTGACCATGACTTTCCCGAAGATAGAATCCTGCACAAGAAAAGCACGGATATTCTCCGGCAGACCTCTGCTGCAATCAAAACCACTAGTAAACTAGTGGTTTGCTCAGACCCCAGAGGGGTCAGTACC
>CAUWLU010000093.1:0-5803 GCA_963559705.1 uncultured Acutalibacter sp. | reverse complement strand
TTGCGAACCGGGCGGAGAAAAATTTTCCCGCCTTTTGGTGGTTTTACCTCCACCGTTGAGCACGCCCAATTTTCACGGCCCTTTTCTTTGTTTACTCCCCTGTAATTTTTGAGGTGGCCCCGGCTGGCTACAGGCAGAGAAAAAAACGATAATTTTCGCTCTTATCCACAGTACTTCGGGCTGCAAAACTGCCCGCTCCCTGACTTGCGTGAAATCGCCTGAAATTTGCCGCAACCCCTACCGTGACTCCCGCTGTGACCCACAGTGGAATCGCTCTGCACTGGGATTTATCCGAATCCCTGACCCCTGCCGTGACCCATGGCTTGACCCCAAGGCCCGAAATCTGACCCACACCCGATTCCGCTCTACGACCCACAGTTTTTGCTCTCAAATCCGCTGGCACCTATCCTGGCACCGCTGCCTTTGGCTTAGTTCCTGGCGAAACCCGCACAAACGGCACCATTTCTAGGCGCCAAGGCCCCAAAACCGGCGCCGAAAAATCTCGATTTTGACCCCTCGCAAAAAGCCCGAAGCGACCGGCTCTGCCGGGCGCTGTGAGCCGGGTGTGGGGCGGTTTACCGACCCACAACCTTTCACCTGCTGTTAAATCACACCCTCCGGTTGCTGTTTAATGTTTGGGTTATGTGCTCTGTCCTCAGCCCTCTCCAAGCCCGTCCTCTGAGTGGAGGGAAATTACGTTTTTCACCGAGGCGTGTCCCGTGCTTCTAAGTGCTGCCTTTGCAGGCCCGGCAGGGCCTGCTTTTTCTTTTTCTGCTTTTCCTAGCTTTTTCCACCAATCTCTCCCCCGGTTGATACAACGCCGGTTTTCTCACCCCTTGGGGTTACCGCTGTCCCGAATTTGCTCACAACTGGCTCACACGGCTCCAACAGGGCCGGTTTGGGATTGTGCTGGTGTCGTTCCCCCTACCTGGTTCTCAAAACCGCACACAGGCTCTCACAGGGCCGAGTTTGGTTTCACTGCCGCTTTCTCCCAGCCTTTCTCGGTGAGAGCCCCGCAAGCTGACGCTCCAGGCGGTAATTTACCGCCTCATGAATGGGCAGGATCGTGTAAAGCAGCATCCCGTTTCTCGCGGTTCCGTCTAATGTCCACACGGTAGTCGGCAGAGTTCTGATGAGACGCTTGTCCTCCAGCCGCATTATGTACTTTCGCACTGTGTTGGGACTCATTCTTGTGCGTTCCCCGATTTTTCGGAAGCTAGGGTAGCACAAATGGGTTTCCCTGTCCTCGCAAAACAGCAGGTATGCGTACACAGCGATCTCCCCGTCGCTCAATCCCAACGCGAAGATCTCGTTCGTCAAGAGAAAAAACCTCCCTGCTGTGGCTTTCTCTTGCAAGTTCTTCTCATATTTTTTCAGCCGACCTCTTTCCCGTTTTCAGAATTCATTTCGCAAACCCTTTTCTTTGTTTTATGCGGCTCAATTTTTGCGTGGGGGTCGTCCCCTTTTTTCGGGTAAGCAAAAGGCTGAAATTCCTCCCGGCCTTTCGCATAAATATTCCTTTCACGTCTCTATTTCGCAATGCACAGATCGAAGCTCATAATGATGCTTGCGGCCTGGGCATGGGCGAGCGTACTAGCAAAGACAGTCAGCCCTAGCAATCATGAATTTTGACGTCTATATTCGTTTGCACTCATATGATATCGCTGTTTGAATTTTTTGCAGAAATATCCAGCATCAGAAAAGCCGGTATCGGCTGCAACAAAAGAAACCGATTTTTGTGTGGTTTTAAGCTGTGCTGCAGCTTGTGTCAGACGATATTGGATCAGATAGGATACCGGAGAAGTTTGAATGCAGGAACGGAAGATATGCAGCGCCCCGCTTTTGCTTATCGGAACAGAGTTTGCTATCATATCAAGAGTAATTGCCTCCTTGTAATGATTGTGAATATACTGCATCATGGTTTGCAATTTTGCCTGTCTGTGATTTAAACGGCGCACAGTTGGTGAAACGCTATCCATATTCATATTTTGATACAATGCATCCCAGCATTGAAGCAGCAGTTGTATGGTACGCAGTTCATTTCCGCCATCAGTTTCCTGAACAGAAAAAATCCGGTTCAAAGTTTCTAAGATGTGATATTGCCATGCTACATCCGGCTGCAAAACCTGAAAAGCTACAGATGAATGGAGGATGGGATTTACATATTTTTCGTGAATCAAAGTGTCTTCCGGTGCAAGCAGCGCTGCATCAAAAACAATATTGGGGCAAAAAGCACTGCTTTTTGCCTCATACCGATGGAGCGTTCCGCTATTGATGAAAATGCCGCTTCCTTCGGAAAGTTCTATCCTGTTGTCCCCGGCAAAACATATTGCCATACCTTTGTCGACAAACAGGAATTCCAATTCATGGTGCCAATGCCAGTCAATCCGGTGAAAATCAAATTCCCAAATATTTTCAGGATAATAAGCGAAGGGATATGCTTGGCTCCCGTGGACAACAGTCTCCCTCAGAGTATCATCCGTATAAATTTTATGTGTATCCATAAGTCTCCTTATTGCGCACAGATGGTTTTTGCGATATTATACCATAAACTAGCGATAAAATCCACTGTACAAAGCGATTATTGATGATATAATCCATTCGGCTTTAAAGAAACAGAAAGAATATAGGTGAGAACCCATGAAAAACCAATATGATAAAACAATTACCGCCTGCTTTGTCGGATATGTTGTACAGGCGGTCGTTAACAATTTTGTACCTTTGCTATTTTTACATTTTCAAACCACTTATGAGATCCCCCTTTCTCAGATTACTCTTTTGGTGACCTTTAATTTTGGAATCCAGCTTTTGACGGATCTCGTGTCCGTTGTATTTGTGGATAAAATCGGCTACCGGGCATCTATGATCCTCGCTCACGCATTAACAGCTTCAGGGCTTCTTTCTCTCACAATACTTCCGGAGGTTCTTCCGGTTCCGTTCCCAGGTATTTTAATTTCCGTGATGATCTATGCTGTCGGCGGTGGATTATTGGAAGTGCTCGTCAGCCCGGTTGTAGAAGCATGCCCTTCCGATAATAAAGAAAAAGCAATGAGTATGCTGCACTCATTTTACTGCTGGGGACAGGCAGGGGTTGTGCTTATTTCAACTCTGTTTTTCTTCGTGGCAGGTATCGAAAACTGGAAAATTCTCGCAATTGTCTGGGCGCTTCTTCCAGTTTGCAATGCCATAGTTTTTGCGAAAGTCCCCATAGCGCCCTTGATTAAAGAAGGGGATTCCGGATTGAAAATCAAGGAATTGTTCCGATTGAAAGTTTTTTGGATTTTATGTATCATGATGCTTTGCGCCGGTGCCAGCGAACAGGCGGTGAGCCAGTGGGCTTCCACCTTTGCCGAAACAGGCCTTGGTATTTCCAAAACACTAGGCGATTTAGCGGGGCCAATGGCGTTTGCGGTTTTGATGGGGCTATCCAGATTATTTTACGGCAAATTAGGGCATCGTATCAATTTAGATCGCTTTATGATTGCCAGCAGCATCCTGTGTATTTTCTCTTATCTTGGCATCTCTCTTTTGAGACTTCCCCAGCTGAGTTTGATTGCTTGCGCACTTTGCGGCTTGTCTGTAGGCATTATGTGGCCAGGGACTTTCAGCAAAGCATCGTCCGCATTGCCAAAGGGCGGGACGGCCATGTTCGCACTGCTTGCCCTTGCGGGCGATCTGGGTTGTTCGGGAGGCCCAACGCTGGTTGGGATGGTCTCTGATCAAATGGGAAACAGTTTAAAGCTTGGTATTTTGGCCGGCGTAATTTTCCCGATGATACTTTTGGTTGGGGTCTTCCTCTGCCGAAATGCAGTAAAAGCAAGAACATAATTTTGAAAACAAGAAAGTGAGGTACTGAACGATGGAATTTTTAAAAAGCAGCCCAAAATGGACAAGGCAGCCGAAAGAGGTAAAAATCGACGGCCAGAAGGTAATCGTGACCACAGAAAAGGGCACTGATTTATGGGCACGCACTTATTATGGCTTTCAAAATGACAATGCCCCGGTATTCCAAATCGAAACAAGCGAAAAATACTTTTCATTTGTTGTGAAAACAGAATTCGAAAGTTCCTGTCGGTTTGACCAGTGCGGCGTTGTTATGTATTTGGACAGTGATAACTGGTTTAAGGCTTCTATTGAATATGAAGATGAGAAAATTCAAAGACTTGGGAGTGTCGTAACGAATCACGGATATTCTGATTGGGCTACAACAGATATATCTTCAGACATAAAGCATAGGAAAGGAATACCACACGAAATGACAAAGACGATGAAATAGGGAATCAGGATATCCGAAAGGCTCTCCACTCTTTGAAGTAAAAACAGATTTATCCATCCCAATACTCCGAAGTTGGAAAGCATCCCAAAGATTTCGTAAAGAAGTGTAATGAGGAAAGGAACCATCAGCGTTCGGGTAGCACACAACAGACAGAAAGCAACGCTGGCAAATGCCAATACTTGAGTTACAATTAAGGGGTAATCTCTCCAATAATTCTCCAGGAATATGCCAAAAGCAAGAAAGAGCACAGCAACGTGGAGAATATACCAACTGAACATCAGCCAAAATTCCGCCAGGAGGGAACGCTTGTGTACGCGTAAAATTTCACTCGAATCACCTTCCACATAGTCATCCAACCCAAACAGTATCCACCAAACACTCAGAAAAGGAATAAACTTTTGAAAATCGTAGAAAATGAGACCTCGCGCGTTTGCGCCATCTTCATGATACAGAAGATAGCCTATCCCCAAGAGAGGTATCAAAACATACAAGAAAATATGGGGGACAAAGTATAAGAGGCCCATTTTTCTGAGGGTAAGGCGGAATATAGACAGTTCATTTAGTACCCCTTGATGGCGCATAAGTATCCATCCTCCATAGTTGGGGCAACAAGCGTACCTGGTTGTTGATTAGATGACAGCACACGCAGCTGAGTGATTCCATCATCTTCCATACGGTCTTTTACAAAGTGGAAATAAGAGTAACACCTTGATGCCGGCGAGAAGCTACTACGTTCTTAAATCGGACCCGCTCCTCGGGATCAAGTCCAGCGGTTGGTTCATCAAATAAGACCACTTCGGGATTACCAAGCAACGCCTGGGCGATTCCCAACCGCTGAATCATACCGCCCGATAAAGTAGAAATACGTGAACGCAAACGATCTGAAAGGTTCACCAGTTCTACGCAGCGTTCAATTTCGAATTTTTGTGCTTGTTTGGGAATTTCCTTTAAGGTAGCAAGGTATTCCATCATCTGATAGACAGATAAAGCCTTAAACATTCCAAATTGCTGAGGGAAATAGCCGATGCCGTCTTCTTCTCCCTGAATAGACCCACCATTCAATTTGTACACTCCACAGATGCAGCGCAAGAGGGTCGTTTTTCCTGCACCGTTAGGACCAAGTAAGCCGATAATGCCTGTGTCCAATGTTGCGCTGAGGTAATCCACTGCTATTCGTTTGCGAAACCGCTTAGTGGATTCAATGAGTTTTTGTTCCCTATATATTTACACATGAACAGATAGCATCTGTGATAAAAGCATCTGATGAAGCAGAACCTCGGAAGGTTGCAAAAAACATGCATCTGGCGCTGCCTGTGATATTTCGTATTCTCTATGGCTGTGGACTTCGTGTATCTGAACTTGTTGGTCTTCGTTATAAGGATGTAAATCTCGAAGATGGGATTCTTACAATCCGTAAAGCCAAAACTGACCGCGACCGATATATCCCATTATCAGATTCCGTGAAAGAAGCTTGTATATCCTATGCAGATAAAATCTGGTGGGAAAAAGACAGTGACTTTTTCTTTC
>CAUWLU010000092.1:0-6255 GCA_963559705.1 uncultured Acutalibacter sp. | reverse complement strand
TCCGGGTGGGCGGCGAGGTAGGCAGGTTCCATCTCGGTGTGTAAACCGGTAACCGTCAAAAAAGCCATATATTTCTTGAAGCCCGCGGTGGTGCGCGAACCGACCTCTATCTCCAATTCCGGGGGCATGGGGAGCAGCTTGTTAAAATCCATGGGACCGTTTTCCCCTTTGATGGCAGAAAAAAGACGGCTGACCTGGTTTTGGCCGCCGTCAAAGGACAGAATATTTTTGACGTAATTTGGCATGGAAAATCTCCCTTTTGCTTATGGAAATAGAAAAAGCCCTCGCTGATTGATAACAGTGAAGGCTTTCCTGTTGCATTGTGTTCTTTTTTCTGTTATGATGTTCCTGCGTGGGAAACCACGTGAGAGTCTGCCAGAAAACGGTAGGCGGCTGGCCTTCAATCAGAGGGCCTGGACCCTCTGTGTACATAGAACCGCAAGACGGAAATCTGTGGAAAGGAGGGCAGCTTATGAGTGACTTTGAGATGCTCTCCATTGTGCTGATGATTCTTGGAATCATTGTCACGTTGGTAATCGCATATGTTCAAGCCATGAAAAAGTAGTCGCCCCGGCTAAGGAAACGACTACTTTTTCTTAAAGTATACTTTTCTTGGGCCAGCCGTCTTACCGGCAGACTCTCTTTCTATCTCCATTATAGTCCCAAATAGGGGCAATGTCAACCAGCGCCAGCTTTGCGGGGCTGGTTCTTTTTCTACGAGTCCAGTATAAACCGTTTTGGGAAAGCAGTCAACTACCGGGTTTCGAATATACTCTATCGGCCTTTCGCAGCTTGCTTCGTTGGATTCTATTCCGGCAGCTTGCCTACCTCACCGCCGAACAGGTCCAACTGCCCGGCGATGTTTTTGTCCTCCATCCACCACCGAAACACGTCGTCTGAGGTTTGCCAGGAGCCGATCTTTCCGGCGGCCCGGCGGGTCTGGAGCATCCTCTCGAAGGCGTTTCGGTACAATCGTTCGAAGGCTGGCCAGGTGCGAAACTCACGAAAACGGCCTTGCCCCGCCAGGGGGCAGCCGATGCATCCCACCCGGTGGAATCCCAGAGAGTACACGGGATTCATCACCACCTTTGCGTCTTGGAGAAAAGACCACACGTTAGTCTCGGTCCAATCCACGATGGGTTGGATCTTGATCTCAGCCTTTTGCTGGCAGGGGGCGATGATGCGCTCATCGCCGTTGTCAAAATCAAATTGGGTCACGTCTTTTCTGCTGTGGCCCCAAAGCTCTGCCACAACGGCGTCTTTCCGGTTCCGGCTCTCGGCGGCCCTCACTCCTAATAGCACGGCCCGGCGGGGGCTGCTGCCTTCTTTTAAGACCTGGCAGCAATACCGCTGCATACGGGTGGGCGGCCAGCCTTTCCGGACGATCAAGTCCCACATACTGGTGGGCTGGCCTTTGTACCGAGGCCGTTGGAAGGAACAGGCGATCCCTTCCAACTCCAGGCGGCGGAACACTTTCCGAATGTGATAGATCGTCTCTGGAGCGTCTGCCGTGGTAAGGCTGTGGAGCACCTCCAGGGAAACCCCGGAGCGCCGGCGCAGTTCCAGGCAGACTTCACTGTCTTTGCCCCCGGAGTACGCCAAAAGCAAGGGTTTCTGATAGTACGCTTCGCTCAGCTCCGCAGCCAGTTGAATTCGCTGGATGGCTTTCTGCTCCAAGTCCACAGTGTCACCCCCTCTGCGCTTTTCCAAAGTTCATTTTCCCAAAGCTATCACCCTCCGATTCCCATCCTTGAACGTGATTTCCAGCTTCTCTGCCGACTCCACCTGCACCGTCTCCACCACCTTGCGTACCAGGAGATCATCAAAGGCCAGGCCGTTTTCTTTGAAATTTTCTAGCAGGGCGTCGATCTCGTCCATCCGTGCCTCGTCTACCGCCTGGCTCTTTTGCGTGGCCTGCACCCCCTCCAACTGGGCTTGAAGCTGCTCCAGTTCCCGCTTGATGCGGAGAAATTGAAAATCGTACTTGCCATCGTCATTCTCGGCCAGCGCTTTGGTGATGAGGTCTTTCCGCTCCTTCTGCAGCTCGTTGATTTTCGTTCGGATGGCGTACTCGCTGTCCGCCGTCTCCGGGGTTAGCACCGAGCGGATGCTCTGCATGGTGGTTTCCAAGGTTTCATCCTGGATGTACTGCCGGGAAATGGCCTCCATCACAGCGGCTTGGAGGGCTGATTCTTCCAGGGTGGGGGACTCCGGACAGTTGGCCTTGCCGTCCAGCCGGGTGCCGCAGCGCCACATGATTTGCTTCTCGCCCTTGCGATACCAGGTGACCCGTCGGTACAGCGCCCCGCATTTTCCGCACACCACCAGAGCGGACAGGGCGTACTTTCCGCTGTACCGCCCAAAGGGGGTTTTGGCTTTTTCAGATGCAGGCCGTTTGGCGCTGCGTTTTGCCAGTTCCTCCTGGATGCGGTCGAACACCTCTGGTTCTAAAATCCGGGGCAGAACATCCTCTACATAATACTTGGGTAGGTCACCATCGTTCTGCACCGCCCGGTCTGAGAACAGGCTGGGCCGGTAGGTCTTTTGAAGGAAGGGAGCCGCCCTTGTACTTTTCATTGGTGAGCAGGGAACGCAGGGTGGCTGTGCTCCAGGTATCCTTGCCCTTTGGGCTGGGGATATGGTGTTCCGCTAATTTCGTCACGATGGCGTGGAGGCTGTCCCCGTCCAGGAACCACCGGGCGATCTGTCGGATGACAGCCGCCTTTTCCTCGTCGATCTCCACAGTTTCATTTTGCCCTTTGCGGAACCCGTACAGGTTGGGGCCGATCTGGATGGTGCCCTGCTCGTAGGCCATCCGCAGGCCCCGGCTCACGTTTTCCCGGATGGACTCTGATTCCGACTGGGAGAAAGCACTGTGAAAGGCTAGGATCAGCTCTGAATTCATGGTGCGGGTGTCTACGGACTCTTTCTCGAACATTACGCCGATGCCCCGCTCCCGCAGGGCGCGGATGGTGCGAAGCACGTCCACCGAGTTTCTTCCAAACCGGGAGACGGATTTACATATCAAGCTGAGGAATGCCCCCTGTATTTCTTGTTCCGTGAAGCGGAGCGGGGTGCAAGCGGCCTGATTGTTTCTTCGGTTCCGGCAGATCCAATATCGCTTTCCACGAATCGTAGTTTCTCGGAAAAAGTTCCCACAGTCCGGACAGACGATTTTTTTCTGAAAGAACTTAGACGAAGGAGGCGCATAGTGCGCATGGTTTTGAAGAACCTGTTGAGCCCTTTCGAATGTCTCTTTCGGGATGATTCCCTCATGGGTGCCGCCAATATAATATTGTGTGCGTTCCCCATGATTGATTTTTCGTTTTGTAGGAAAGGTATTGGCAGAATAGTATTTTTGAAAGCGAGAATCACCTGCGTACCGTTCATTGGAAAGCAGGTATTCAATGCTGGAGGTCGCCCAGTTCGCCCCCTGCCTGGTTTTGATTCCTTCTTCGTTGAGGGTGCGGGTGATAGAGAGAATTCCATTTCCGGAGAGAAATAGGTCAAAAATGCGCTGAACAACAGCAGCTTCTTCTGGTACGATTGTGAAAGCGCCGTTTTCTAATTTATAACCATAGGGCGCGGAACAGCCTAGGAACCTTCCGCTTTCCATCCGTTTTTGATAGCTCCATCTCACGTTTTTCGAGATGGACGTGCTTTCCTCCTGTGCCGCCACGGCCAGCAGGGTCAGCTGCATCTCGCCCAGCATTTGGGCGGTGTCGATGCCCTGTTCTTCAAACACGACCACCACACCCAAGCTTTTCAGCTCCCGCGTGGTTTCAATCAGCTCCAGGGTGTTCCGGGCGAACCGGGAAACCGACTTTACCAGGATGCGGGAAATCTTCCCGGCCCGGCAGTCTTGGAGCATACGCTTGAACTCGTCCCGTTTTTCTAGGGATGTTCCGGTGATGCCTTCGTCGGCGTAGATGTCTGCCAGCTCCCAGCCGGGGTGCTGGGCGATGTAGTTGGTGTAGTACCCAATTTGGGTGCGGTAGGAGTTGAACTGGTCTTGGGAGTCGGTGGATACTCGGCAGTAAGCCGCCACCTTTTCCAGTTCCTCCGACTGAGGCTGATAGGGCTGAATGATCTGTACTTGGGCCACCTGGCTCACCTCCGTTCACCCAAACAGTACCAGAAACTGAGGCGGAAGCCCATACCCAATGTGGCTAGATGTACTCCCGCTCCGGCTTGAAAATTTCGGCGTTGTACCTACAAACGGTTTCGTACTCTGTTTCGCTCAACAGGCCCTGCTCCAGCAGGAATTGCAAGGCTTTTAGGGCGTAATAGTAGTTGATGGAATTCTGCAAGTTCACGTTGGTTTCCTCCCTCTGTAAGATTCAAGACACAAGGACGGGCGCAGTTATGACAGCATAGCTGCGCCCGTATGTTCTATCTTGATTTCAGTTTAAAATGCCAGTATTTGCCTCGCTCCCCCTGGTTGGGAGTGTACAGCACGGGCAGCGGCTTGCCTGCCCTCATGGATTCTCACCCCGCGTGGTTCTCACCCGGCCGCCTTCATTGTGTGAACTGTGACTAGACGGAAGTGCTCGATGCCCTCTGTCGATCTCAGCCCAGGCGGGTGCCGCCCGCCTGTCGGGGATTTCTCCCGGTGGCTCCTGGTCAGAGGGTGCCGTATGCGTACACTGACTTGTTCGGTTTTCAAAGTGCGCAGCCTTTCCTGGCTGTGATTTTAAGCTGGATGTTCCGGGAGCCGGTAAGGATGTCTTTTGCGGCAGAGAAAAACACATAACCAGTGCCGCTGAGGTTCTTGGACCGCATTTCGTCCACACAGATTTTGCGGATGGTAACCTGGTCCCGCGCTTGGGTCCATAGGTTTCCGTCCGCTGTGAGCAGGTACAGAGCGGCCAGGAGCTTGCGGTTGGCGGTTTTCGGGTGGAGGGTCAGTTCCTTTTCGAAAGTGCGTTGGTGGCGGTTGTCTCGGTAAATCATGGCGAGGGGTTCTCTCCTTTCTTTTTCTGCGTCCAGGATGGACTGGATGCGGTCGGCTTCGGGGGTATCCATATAACGGTTTGGCTGGTGCTTCATAAAGCGCTCAAAGGCTTGGTCTGCAGGGTGGTTGGTAAAGAGGGGCATGGGAGGTTCTCCTTTCAGTAGAAATAAAAAAAAGCGGAACCTGTTTTTCATCAGATTCCGCTCTGGATGGTTGGGGGTCATGTCATGGACATTCCCGGACTTTGCTTTTGAAAACTGTCACGAAGTGAAAGATAGCTTTGATACCCTACGGAATCAAGTTTGGCCAGTTTTTCGCTGTTGAATCGATATTCAGGATAGGCCACGAATCCGCTCTGCTGGGTGCGGCCCGTGGGCGCTGCCAGTTCCTCCTTTTCTAGCCAGGAAAGGATTTCCTGCCCCAGGTTATTCACATCCACAAAAGCGCAGTCCTGATCCAGGGAGGTTCCCAGGTTGACTGTCAAATCCCCCCAGAGTTCCGGTTCTCCGTTGTTCCAATCTTTCAAAAGCAGCGCCAAGTTTCCGTTGTTATAGTAAGACCGCACCTGGCAATCCAGGGAGATGGTTTTTCCATCCCGGGGAAGCTTCAGCAGACCATCTCCGCTTTGAATTGCTTGATACTTTTTATCGCTGTACCCGTCCCACCGCAGGTAATTCCAGTCGGGTATAGGGCAAGGCGCGGATTGTGCCGCCTCTTTCGGCACCGTTTCAAGCTCCAGGGTTTTATCCGGGTCTATCAGGCAGGGCGAGTAGACCGGGATAATTTTTGAAGCCAGGTATTCCTGATCGGGGCAGGTTTCGATGAACCCCATTTGCGCAGTGAGGAAGGTCTTGCCATCCACGGTGCCGATAGCGGTCATGTCCGCCCATCGGTGAGCTATGAGAAAAGCCGTAATATTATGTGGGGTGGCCGGGAAAAAGACGGCGTCCTCTGGGGAGTCCATGTCGCTTGAAAGCCCCTGTAAATATTCTTGATTCAATTTCTTTCCCCTTTCTTTGGTTGAAAATAAAAAAAGCCGGAGTCGAAAATTTTCTTTCGATTCCGGCCTTGGCCTGTGTGCTATTCGGTTATGTGATGTGTTTACGAGGGTTCGAATCCCTCCAGACGTTTTCCACATCATTCAAAAACGTCACGCCGTGACGGCCCTTTTTTGGCCCCTAAGACGCGAAAAAACCCCGGATTTCCGGGGTTTTTTCACACCTGCATCATTTTTGGCAAGTAAACCTGGCGCGCCAGGAGGGACTCGAACCCCCGACCTTTTGGTTCGTAGCCAAACACTC
>CAUWLU010000091.1:0-6313 GCA_963559705.1 uncultured Acutalibacter sp. | reverse complement strand
TGGTGGATTGCAGGCAGGATTACAGTTGGCTCATTCGATAACAACAAAATAACTTCCAGAAATCGTCACTTACAGTTGAACTGCACCCCATTTGTTAAACAGTATCGGATACTGGATAACAAGTGGGGTGCAGCTCATTCCCTGGCTCTTGCTTATAACGACAAATCGTCATATTCTCTTTTCTTACGAGGAGGTGTTTCTGGAACTCGACGATCCTGGCGAAGCGCCTCATTTTCTTTTTTGACAGCTGACAATTCCTGTTCCAGCATTTCACAGCGGCTGGAGGATTGTGCTATCTGTTCCCGGAGCTCTCTTACCTCTTGCTCCAGGGACGCATTGTGCCTCTGGGCAGCAGCCAGCTGCTCTTGAAGAGTCTCCATTGCTTTTTCAAATCCAGCAAGTCCATCCACATATTTCTTGATGTCCCTTTGCTCTGTGGTCAAGAAAGCTTGCCTGACCTCCGCAGCTACTTTTTCCTCTCGCAATTGGGCATGAACTTCCGTAATCCGATCCCTAATATCTCCACACTCAAAGGACACCTGATTGGAAAGACGGGTGTTCTGGTCTGACAGACGTGTATGCTCTCCCGATAGCTTGGTATGTTCTGCTGAGAGCCCACGGTTGTCCGGATTCAATGCCGCCATGGCCGAATTGTGATTGGCTGTCTCGTAGTTCAACCTCTCGTCGAGCAGCTTATTTACCTTTTCCTCTGTTTTTTGGGGGATTTTACGAAGGAAAGCAAACCACATAGCTACAGTGGTAAGAACGGTTCCTACCAAGGAAGTTATGACTCCAATCACAATATCCAAAAAAACCCCGGAAACATCTGGCATATAAACGACCTCCTCAGTGGTTTCCAGGCCCACCCATACCAGCCCGACTATCATAAGCAGAAACACTTGGACGGGTATGACAAAATATAGGACCCGCAAAACTTTTTCCATGATCTCATCTCCAATTATAATTGTGATTTGCGAATACAGCAAGAAAAACCGGAACTGGTTCCGGTTTTATAAAAAACAAGAGCCGGGTTTCCCTGGCTCTTGCTTATAACGACAAATCGTCATATTCTCTTTTCTTATGAGGAGGTGTTTCTGGAACTCGACGTTCCTGGCGAAGCGCCTCGTTTTCTTTTTTAACGGCTGACAATTCCTGTTCCAGCATTTCACAGCGGTTAACCGATTCCGTCAGCTGCCCCCGAAGCTGGCCGAGGGTTTGTTCCATTTGCCGGTTTCGATCTTCTGCCTTTGAAAGCTGTCCCTGGATCAACTCCATTGTCTTTTCCAAATTCTGGTTGCGCTCCGTTAATTGTAAACGTTCCATCTGAAGCGTCTCCATTTGCCGTTCCAGCCCCTGAAGAATGTTCAGGCTTTCCTTAATGTCTATCTGGGTAGAAGTAAGATGGTTTTCTCGCTCCTGTTTTTTGATGGAATCCTCTACAAGAGAGCTTACCATTTGAGTTAAATGCGCGTTTTCCCGTCGAATTTCGCCGTGATCTTTTTCCACCTGTTCTCTACTCCAGGCAAATTGCTGTCTAAAATCATCGCTGATCCTCTCATGCTCCTTGCTCAGACCTTCGTGATCTTTGCCTAGACTCTCGTGCTCCTTGCTCAACGCCTTCATGTCTCGCACGCTCTTAATAATTTCAATCAAAAGCAGTACGACAGCACTTATCACACTGGCTACGACTACCCAATCCATAACCTGTTCCCACCCTTCATATTTCCAGCCAAATAAAGATAACTTCATCTGTATTCACCTCGTATTATACATATTGGTTTTTTGTTTTGCAACTCCTTATAAAAACCGGAACCAGGACCAGGCACATGGCTAGGATTGTTTGAAATTCCATAAGCATCTCCTTTTCCGGCAAAAGAAAGAAAAGCCTGGATTTTTTGAACAATCCAGGCTTTCTCATGTTCTCATAGTGGATCTTTCTCTCTTTTTCTATCTTGTGGAAAATCTCTTCTTTTTGGGAAGTCTTGGTAGTAAGAGGGGGTGAGGAGTGGAGAGGGGGAACAGCAAATATCGCCATTTCCCTGTTTTGGGCACACTGCCCCCTTCGTATGATATAGAGCCTTTACCATGCAAACCATACTTTTAAAAACTGGCGAGACAATCTATAAAACGCTTGTAACCAGCCGACAATCCTGCTATACTGATACTAATTGATACTTTTTAATATCAAAAAAGGAGGCCTTTTTGTGGACGCGACGCTTTTCGCAAAAATGTTGGCAGACAAAGACATCATCGATTTGAAAAAGCTGGGATACAAATACCCCACCGCTTCTATGGGAGAATTCGTTTCCCTTTTGCAGGAAGGCTTTACCAAAGAAGTGCCCCTGCGGGATTTCCATGGGAATCCCATTGTCTTTTTGCCAGGGGTGGCCCAGGTTCAGCTGTCTGCCGCGAAGGTGCTTTTAACGCCCCAGGACAGCTCGCAAGTATATGGAAAGAAAGCCATGGAAGAAGAAATCCTATCTACCCTTTCCATCGAGCAGATTGACACATCCAGGGACAGTGTCAGGAAAATCTTAGCAGGCTATGCACCCTCCAATGAAATGGAGCACCGGGTGCTGGGCATGAAACTGGGGTTGGAATACATTGCAGACACTACCCACCCTATCACAGAGGAAAACCTGTTCCATCTCTACCAAATGGTGGTGGGACAGTTTCTCCCAACAGAGGACCGTCTGCTGCCGGGCAAATATTACCGCCATGACAGCGTCTTTGTGGTTGGTTCCCAGGTAGAACACACGGGGCTTCCCTGGCAGAGGCTGCCCAGCTACATGGCAGAATTCCTAGACTTTATCCAGGGAGATGCTCTAGGGAATGATCTGCTGCAAGCCGCCGCGATCCACTTTTATCTTGCTTACTTGCACCCCTATTTTGATGGAAACGGCCGTATAGCCCGTCTGCTCCACCTTTGGTTTCTGGTACAAAGGGGATATTCCTCCGCTTTGTTCGTGCCGCTGTCGGAATACATCCAGCGCACCAAAAATCAGTATTACAAGGCTTTCACCCTTGTGGAACAAAACGCGGCCCTGATCGGGATGGTAGATATTACGCCGTTCTTGGTATACTTTATCCAGCATGTCTATGGTAATTTAAAAAGTAGTCTCCCTACTGAAAACTCCCTGGAAGTATTCCAGAAAGCACTTGCCGAGGGCCAGGTTACAGAAAAGGAAAAAGCTCTCTGGCAGTTTGTCCTTTCCGCCTATGGCACGGGTGAGTTCTCTACCAAGCAGTTGGAAAAGGACTTTGGCAACGCTGCCTATGCGACCATCCGCGCTTTTGTGATGAAGTTTGAACAGCTGGGGTTGCTTCGCTCCACGTCCTACGGAAACCGCAAAAAATACCGGGTGGCAGGATGAGTTATCTCTCCCTGTCCCGCTGACGCCTGCGGTAAAGTTCCAGGGCTTTTACAATGGTTTCCTCCATTTTCTTGGCGGGCGTCCCCGTCGGGAAGAATTTAGAAATTCGCTCTTTAGGTATTTTGAATTGCTCTACCTGGTTGGGCTTTTCCTTCTGCCTGTTGATGGTTTCATTATAGAGAAAAAGATAGGTTTTTGCCAATGCGCGAATCCAATGGGCCTATTTCAACATTTTTGCAACATTGCCGATGGCTGCAAGCCGCATAAGTACTGGTTTTTCCCAGGCCCCTTATGGTTACTCGCACCAGTTCCGGCTTTCACTCTTTCAAATGCGGCCAAGCCTGCTCTGCATAAATCACACCGCCGGAAGATGGGCTACCATTGAAATACAACGCTAGATGGAGGTGCGCTCCGTAGGAATTGCCCGTGTTGCCCACGTAGCCCAGCAGCTGCCCCTCCTGGACGTACTGCCCCCGCTGCGCCACTGCCACCGTCATGTGAGCGTAACGGGATTCCCATCCGTTCCCGTGGTCGATAAACACACAGTTGCCGTAGGAAGCCATGCCCCCGCTCCCCTGGAGGTTCCCATATCCATTCTGGACGTATGATACCGTTCCGGGCGCGGACGCATAGACCGGCTGCCCCTCGATCCCGCTGAAAGAGATATCAATGCCCTCATGGCCAGCGTATGTATTCCAGGTGTGACCGGGGAAGGGATACGCGAAAAATCCGTTAGCTATTGCGCTGCGGTCCCCCATGCCTCCCTGGGTCACTTGATAGTAGCGCAGCACATGGTCCACATACAGCGGATCGCCGTATCCGCTCCAGCCCATAGCAGCAGCCTGCATATCAGAGAATTCCTGGGCATTTTCCTTACTGTATCCTCCATAGTGCGACAAAGCCCAGGTAAGATACCCACCGCCAAAGTTATAGGACTGCAAAGCCAAGCTGATGCGGGAGAGGTCAGCCGGACCCTGCGCCCCAGCTTGCCGCAGAAGATCCGCCAGCAGCGAGGTCCCGAAATCTATGGATTCCTCCACCGGCACCGGCGTTCCCACCGGATATCCCATGCCCTCTGCACACTGCATGACGTCGCCATGCACCAGATCCACGTTCCCGCCGGATTCCTGCATCATCACCGCCGCCACCAACGGCACATATTCCGGGATACCGTGACGCTGGCAGGCTTCCCGGATCTGCGGCATCAGAGCAATCACGTTTTCCGACAACCCCACATTGGTGGCGCTGCCCCCCATCCGAAACAGGCAGACAACCGACAACACAAAAATCATAGGGAGCACCAGCAGCGCGGTCCCGGTCCCCCAAGCCTTCGCAGAACTCCCAGCGCTGGCCGCTGCGTTTCGGACAGCCTCCTTCAATTGATCGATCAGCTTTTGGACCGCCTGCACCCCTGCCTGGACAGCAAAGCTCATACCCCCGGAGGCAGCTCCGGCAGCAGCTCCTGCCATGGCTCCGCCTCCTGCCTGAGCCATAACAGCCTGGTTCGCAAAGGCCTGCACAGCAGTGCCGCCCTGGGCGCTGGCCAAGGCGGGGACCTGGTTGTTCAGGCTGGCGGATATGGGACTGTTTTGCCATGTTTGCAGCCGCGCCCGGCCCCCAAGCTGCACGCTGGTATCCACAGATCTCGTTTGAACCGCATCGGGGCTCTTTTCCCTAACGGGGTTTCGGGAGGATTCCCGCGCACTCCGGGACCGGGCGGGGCCACGCAGTTCAGCAGTGGATTCCCTTTCCGATACCTTTCCCACAGCCGTCTTGGTTCTCTCCGGCTGGGGCAATTCCCCCATGCCGCTCCCACCCCCCGTCCGGTGCGGGAGCTCCCGATCCGGATGAAAATCATAGGCGGTGATGGACGGTTCCGGATAGGTTCCCGGATCTGGCAGGAATTCATCCCCATCCCCGAACGCCTGCCTTCTGGGGGAGGTAGAAGTCCCTCCCCGCGCCACATACCGATCCCCCAGTACACCGCCCTCGTCACTGCTTCCGGAATCTGGATTCCCGGATGCGTGCAGGCGGTTCTGTACAACGGAGATCCCCTTCCTTCCGTCCTCTCCCAGCGCGTTGTCCAAAGCTTGCAGCTTGTCCTCGCTGGAACGAACCGCCACAGGCTGAGCCGTTCCCACATTCTGAGGAGTTGGGAAGCCCCTCGGGGAAGGCGGTTCACTTGCAGTTCTCTCTGCGACGTCCTCTTTCGGCAGTTGGTCAGGCTTTCTATGGCTCTCGTCAGCGGCGTCTGCGGTCTCCGTTTTTTCCGATTTTGCCGGTGCTTCAGCGTCACGCGCTTCCTGATGAGGAGGGGTGGAACCCTGTTCCGAAGCTCCTTCGCTGCTTTTGTCACGGGATGTCATCTCGTCCTTCACCGCGCGAGCCGCCTCCTGCAGGATGACCTCTCCAACCTTTTTCCCTTTGCCCTGGATGGATTCCACGGCATACTGCTCCGGGGCCTCACCCTGCTGTCCGTCACGATGTTCTCCGCTCAAAAGCTGTTTCCCATCCTTTATCAGACGCTTGGCAGTTCCTGTTTTCATGCTGCCCGAAGCTGTTCCCTCTTTTTCCAAAGCACTGCTTCCAAAAACAGGGGACGCCTTGCTTTTTGCTATGGGACGGCTGTTCACAGGGCGATTCCGTTGGGGCTTTTTCTTCCATAGTAAGGCCCCCCGGCCCAAAGAGAGACGTTTCCCAATAGGTTTCCTCTCTCGTTTTTGCCGGAACCTCCGGAATCGCTTCGGACCGCCGCCGAAAGCTTTTCCAGCATTTTTCTCTTGAGCCTGCGATTTTTTGGCGTCCTTGTCCGGCGCGCCCTGACGGCCCTCCCAGTCCATTTGTGACCGACTTTTTTGTTCCTCGTTTTTGTGGGACATACGATATCCTCCTCGTATAATAAGATTTGCAGACGTTTTTAAGAGAGTCTGCTTAGTTCA
>CAUWLU010000090.1:0-6908 GCA_963559705.1 uncultured Acutalibacter sp. | reverse complement strand
GTGAGGTTGCGGCTGTAGTGGCCGCTGCGGTAGCCCTGGCGCTGCTCGTTACGCTCGTACCGGGCAGCTTGGGTCAGCTTCTCTTCCTCGGTCTCCAGCAACTCGTTAAGGGTTTCCTCTACGCTGCCTCGCACCAGCTCTTTGAGCTGGCCCTTGATAACTTCCTCGTTTAGCTGTACAATCTTCTCAGACATGGTTTGCTCTCTCCTTTCTGAATGGTGTGTCGCGACTTCATTCTACCAGAGTTCTGCAAACTATGTCTCTTTTTATCTGCTTTTCAATTTGCGAAACTTATTGTACCTTATCGCATCCGTTTGCACCTGTCCGCAACCGCTCTCATCCCCTCCAACACCCAAAACGCACCCGTTTTTGCCTTTTTCGAGCTTTTTCGAGTGCGTTTTCTGCTTTTGTCCTCGTTTGACCTGCAAGATTTCCGGCTTTTTTTGTAGGTTACTATTTCTGATTACGGATTGAAACCGCCGGCAAGTTTCGTCTATGGGAATTCTTATTCGACATGCACGAATCTAAAACTTCCCTTTCAAACTACAGGACGATAAGCTTTTATAGTTTTCGAGAACCTCCCGTCCAAAATCTGCTCCAAATTCTTCTTCGTCTTCCTCGTCAAGAAGGTAAACAAAATCTTCCTGAAGTTCCCCTACATGACTGTCTCCAAAGTCCAACACGCTACACACCATCTAGTTCTGGTCAAACAGGAGATGATTCAAAGAAAAATCACCGTGTACTAAAACGTCTCCTTCACATTGAATAGGTAGCACGTTTTTTTCACTATGTAGGCGATATAGAAAATTTGCCACAATTTCTGCGTTTTTTGCGAGAAGAGATTTGGGCAATGTGCAGAACTGTCGTTTGTCCAGCGAATGCCCAGGCAATTTTCGCGACCCAAAATAGGTATATTCCTCGCCTTCGTGAAAGAAGGCGCCTTGAAACAGAACATTGGGTATTTCTACATTCAGCTTTGTCCCCAGTCCTTTTACAACCTGCATTTCTGTCTTTAGGCATTCACTAGCCTTCCGGTGTTTCGGCAACTTTACCACGATATCACGATTTACTAAAAAGGCCTCCGAATGTTCTCTCTCCTATAAACGCCAGGGAGCGAACAAATAATTGTTTGTTGCGAAGAATTTGTTCTACTTCATTTAATGAGTACATTCCTATACCTCTTGTCTGCGTTTTATTCAGTATACTCCAACTCGTTGTCCCGACACCAATGAATTGCTAATTCTCGAAATGCGTGATCCCGAAAATCGTACCATTGCTGCTCTATGCTATAAAAGTACAGCTTGTCCTTGAATCGCCGGAACGCCCTCTTGCCTCGGATGGCCCAGGCCAGCTCATCTTGGATTGCCCCAGGCGTTAAGCTGTCGATAAAATCCTCCATGATGCCGTATTCATGGATATCCCATTTTGTTGGAAAACGATAGAATCGTTCTCCCTCCGTTTCCAGCAAGTTTTCCAGTTCCTCATTTCTCATCCCTGAGACAAGTTCATCATCCAGGTATACTGTTTCTCCAGTTTTACTATCCCAAAACAATGTAAAGGCATCATCTGCCATCTCAATGGCTTCTATCACTTGCTGAAGTGAGATTTTCATGGCCATCCCCTCCCCCCGTTTTTATCGCTTGAATTTTGAAATTATTGTATCACGAGTACATCGGAAAAACAATCCTCACACAGGGGAAGTCTGGCCGGTTCAAAAATTTTTCTATTCTTTGTTTTAGCGGCACAGTTTTTAATGTGGGTACGTCCTCTTAACGCAGAGAAAAAACAGAGGTAATTTTCTCTCCCGAATGTAGTTTTTTACCCTGGTGAAATGCCAGGTTCCCCGCTTGCGGAAAATTCCCCCAAAACCGACGCAACCCCTATCTTGACACCGTGGAGAACGGCTCTACGATGGGAAAATCCTGCATCCGCGACCCACAGCTTGACGCAAAAACCCTTTTACCGACCCACACTTTTCCGCCCTGTTGGAACCTCCGAAAAAGCCCGAAGCGACCGGCTCTGCCGGGCGCTGTGAGCCGGGTGTGGGGCGGTTCACCGACCCACACCCTTTCACCTGCTATACTATCGACAGTGGGTATCTGCCGCTTGTTTTTCACACCCTTCCTTCACTGCTTGATTTTGGGGGATGTGTTACGGTCGGTGGAAGGGCTTCATGCTGGCCTGCTGGGTTGCTTTTTTCTCTCTGCCTCGTACTCAAAGAGTTCTTCAGGCACTTGTCCACAGCTGGCTCACATTGGCCCAGCAGGGCCTGTTTATGGTCTTTCTGGTGCCATTCCTATCTAGCCACCAAAACCGCACACAGGGCCGAGTTTAGGTTCACCGTCTTTTTCTCCCACTTTTTCTCGGCGACAATCCCGCCAGTTGCCACTCCAGGTGGTAATTGACCGCCTCACAAATGGGTAAGACCGTGTAAAGCAGCGCCCCATTTCTCGCAGTCCCATCCAATGTCCATGCGGTGGCGGGAAGGGTTTCGATGAGCCACTTGTCCTCCAGCCGGGTGATGTACTTTCTCACCGTGTTAGGACTCATTCCGGTGCAATTTCCGATTTTCCGAAAGCTAGAATAGCACAGGTGCGTTTCCCCGTCCTTACAAATCAGCAAGCATGCGTACAAGGCGATCTCCCCGGCGTTCAATCCTAGCGTGAAGATCTCGTTCGGCAGAAGAAAAAACCTCCCCATCGCCGTTTTGTTTGCAAGTCCTTCTCATATTTTTCCAACCCCTCTCTCATTCATTTTTGAAACTCATTCTGCGAACCCCTTTTCTTTGTTTAGCGGCTCAACTTTTGCGTGGGGATAGCCCCCTTTTTCCGGGTAAGCAAAAGACCGGAATCACACCTGGTCTCTGCATAAAAATTCAATTTCTACTTTTATTTCACCAGGTTCAGATCGAAGTTCATCAAGATGCTGGCAGCTTGCCCGCGAATGGTATTGCCCTGGGGATCAAGAGTGTCGTCATCATGGCCGTTGATAAGCCCCTACACCGTTAGCTCAAACCATGGTGGGTTTCAGCCCAATCCGCTCTGCCACGGTATTACCATCAGGGAACTTTGAAAGGTCTCCCTCTGCTGTCAAGTCGCAGCCCTTATATTCCGCATAATTGTAGAGCATTCGAGCCAGCTCCTGGTGGCTTACGAGCTGGTTAGGATGGTATGTCCCTTCTCCATATCCCTCCACCACGCCTGCGGACTCCGCCCAGGTAATGGGGTCAACCGCCGATGGGGTGCGGTGTCGGTAAAAGGATTCTCTTCTTTCACCACAGGCTGGCCCTCCAGGTTGTATAGAATCTACACGGCCATGGATCTAGGTAATTCCGTTCCAGTCTCGAAAGTAGTACCACTGGTACCCGCCATGACGCCCTGCTCCATCACATAATCCACGGTAGCATGGTACCACTCCCCTTTGATGATGTCCGTCAGGTAGTAGGAGGGGCAAAGCTCACCGTCATCGCAGCGGAGGGTGACGGTGATAGTCACCAGGCCTGCAGACAGGCGGAAACTGTAGCTGCTATCTTGATTGTCCGTGACAGAAATAGCTAAAAGTTAATAGATATTTTACTATAAAGCTTCTATCACAACCGAATTTTCACCTTTGGTCAGGGATCTGGTTTCTCTGCTGTGGCAATATGCAATGTCTTTCGGGACCAGGAAGAGTTGCGCTTCCGCTGTAAAAGGGTGAGGGAGCTTTACCGAAGATATTTTGGGGGAAGGAGCACTGCCTATATCGGCCGTCCCTGTGCTCTCTGGGAAATTGCTGAAAAGGGACGCTTATTGGAATCGATTGACCGCAAAAATGTCGCAGTCCGGGAGCAAGTTATTTTTGAACAGGAAATCCCATCAGGAGGCAAAAAGAGCATTCGGTCTATGGACCGGGAAAAGCTTTCTCAATGGATGGAACGAGGTGCAAAGAAAGACGCCCTTGTCTACTTGAAAGAGTATTTGGAAAGCATTAAATACTCTGGTCAGCTAGACCGAGAGGCTCTGCAAAAAATTCAGCAGGAACTGATTCAGATTGTATATGCGTTTCTTGGTCAAAAACAACTGCAAGCAAACAGCCTTTTTGCCGATGAAGAGTCAATTACCTTGCGGGATAACGCACTACAGTCGCTGTATGACATGATTAAATGGCAAAACAGCCTGATTGGGAAGGCTATGGATGCAGCGGCAGAACTAGAAACAAACAAAACCGTGATTCAGAAGGCAGTGGATTTTATCAATGCACATTACTGTGAAGATATCGCCCGGAAAGAGGTGGCCGCCTCCATTTTTTTGACGCCGGAGTATTTAGCCAAGCTCTTTAAAAAAGAGATGGGCATCACTGTAAAGGATTACATCAATTCTCGTAGAATTGAAAAGGCAAAGGCTCTGCTTCTGCAAAAACAATCCAAAGTTAGTGAAATAGCGGCACAAGTGGGACTTGATAATTTTTCCTATTTCTCAACCATTTTTAAAAAGTTTACAGGAATGACACCGGTTGAATTTAAAAATAGCAAAATTTCCTTATTCCAAAAATAAAATCTCTTATTTTCAGAAGAAACGCACAAGGCAAATGCGCTATACTTAGGTCGTTGAAAAGACTACCTGGGTAGCGCATTTATTATTGGAATGATTTTTAGAAAGGAGCAGGAAGAATACCGTATGACTGTTGGAGAAATCATAGCGGCAATCAAAAAGCAAAGCGGCGCCACTGTAAACCTGGAGACCAGCGGGGATCGGTTAATCTGTGGTAATGAGGAAAACCAAGTCCACAAAATCGCAACCACCTTTATGGCCACCTGCGATGTAGTCGCCAAGGCAGCTGAACAAGGAGTGGATTTTATCATTACCCACGAACCCACTTACTTCACCGGCCCTGACCGATTGGACTGGTTAGCAGAAGATCCTGTCTACCAGAAGAAAAAAGCATTTATTGACAAAGTGGGCATTAGCGTGTGGAGATTTCACGACTATATGCACCTCGCCTTAGAAGGCGACTTGATTTACGAAGGCATGTTCCGGGAATTCGGTTGGACCTGGCACCAAAAAGAGAGCATCGGGACAGCGGAAAACCTGAAACAGCACACACAGGAAATCCCTCCCACAAAGCTGTTAGATTTGGTAAAAGCCCTAAAAGAAAAGCTGAACCTGCCCGTGCTGCGATACATTGGCGACCCTGAGATGATCTGCCGCAAGGTTGGGCTATTAGTAGGAGGCTCCTGCACCTTGCTAGACGATGAGGAGCGCCCCATGGTTTCCATGGAGCAGAGTGGTATGGACGTGGCTATCTGCGGGGATATTCATGAATGGACCATGCCTGCTTACATCCGTGACGCCTATCAAATGGGCATGGCAAAGGCAATGATTATCCCCGGCCACGACCGGACAGAAGAAGCTGGCATGAAATACTTGCATACCTGGCTTCAACCATTAGTTGGCGAAATCCCCATTGTATTCTTAGAATCAGGCGATCCGTTCCAGTATGCATGACACAAAAAAGGCTTTGAAAACTGATTTTAATCATTTCAGAAAGGGACAGACGAAAAGATGAAGACTATGAAACCTTGGAAAAAGCTTGTGACAGCTATTCTAGCCATAGCTATGTGTGTATCAACATCAGCTTGTGGAAACAGCGAATCCTCCTCTTCTCAAGGCACAGCTGGTGCTGACTCCTCTCAAACGCAGGAAGGAAACAATGAGGATCTGGAATATGACCAGGTGGTTTATGCGCTGTGGACCGGCAACAAAGTTCCCGATGACTGCAGTGATGTGGAAGAAGCAATCAACCAGATCACCCGAAACGAAATTGGCGTAGAGGTGACGATTCGTCCTATCGCCGCTGCTGAATACGCCAACAAAGTAGGACTGGCCTATGGCCAGCGGCGAACAGTTGGATATTTTCAATGTTTTAAGGAATCTGAATACCTATGTTTCTAAAAAACAGGTATTGGATATTACAGACCTGATCCCTGAATGCGCCCAAGGCGCTGTGGACCAGGTAGGCGCGCGCTTTATGAAAGCCACCCAAATGAATGGAAGAACCTACGCCATTCCCACTGACAAGGGTGTTGCTTTGAACGGCAACTGGTATTACCGCAAATCCGTTATGGATGAGCTGGGGATTGATCCTTCCACCATCAAGTCTGTAGAGGACTTGCCTGCCGTGTTTGATAAATTGCTGGAAATCCACCCTGAAATGGTCCCATTTGTGGGTTCCCAGGGTGACAGCGGGATACTTAAGTTGCTCTGGAACGATGACATTGACTTCTTGGGTGATGGTGAGCAGGATTCCCTTGGAGGCGTTGTAATCGGTGACGATCCCACCGTAGTCAACCTCTATGAGACTCAGCAATTCAAGGATGCCGTCACGATGGCCCGCGATTGGTACAACAAGGGCTATATTGGCAAAGACTCCGCAACCACAACATCCACTGTCTATGAGCAGCTAGCATCTGGCAAAGCTTTCTCTTATCTCGCCAGCCAGGCGGGCAGCTACGGCGCAGCGGAAGCCAGCACCCTGGTAGGTGAAACTATCGAGAGCATTGTCTTGGCAAATCCCTATTTGAGCACAAACAGTCTGGGGGTGGCATGGGCCATTAACTCCCAGTGCAAGGTTCCCGAATCCGCCTTGAAATTCTTAAATCTCACTTATACCAATGAGGATGTCGTTAATTATCTGGTATTTGGCATTGAGGGAAGAGATTATGTGAAAGTCAACGACCGTGAAGTGGAATATCCGAAAGGCTTGAATGCCGATAGGGTCCACGGTATCATTTATTGTGCAACTTTCGGAAAGTCCATGCAGGTGCGGTATGAAAAGGTTGGCAGAACCGGGAAGAACCGTTTTACCGGCGAACAGTGGGAACCGATTGATAAGGCGTATTATATCTGCCAGACCTACAACAGGCTGGGCAA
>CAUWLU010000089.1:0-7104 GCA_963559705.1 uncultured Acutalibacter sp. | reverse complement strand
TTCTATACCAAAATCCGCACCGCAGATTTCCTGCAGCGCTTATATGGAAAAACTCCCTGCTGAACACCGGCAGGGAGCTTTCAGTTTATCGATCGCATTTTCTTTTCTGCTGTCAAGAGCAGTGCCGGTTGGGACTGCACCAACAGCCAGTATAACCGCAATCCAAAAAGCGATATTACTTGTTCTCTCCGGTCTGCAGGTCGTCCTTGCCTTCGTTCGGCTGGAAAGACGTTGTTAGATCCGCTACACCACCCCACGACCACGACATATCAAGTCATTTATGGTGTTTGATCAGCCCAATAGCTTTGACGATTTCTAGCAGGATCACCGGGACAATGGCCAAACCGAAGCCCAGAACATACAGGTTAAGGGGCAGACGAATCAGGCCGAACACAGTGGCTACTGGTGGAATAAAGAGCACCAAGCACATCAAAGCCACAGAGACCAGACTGGCCAGATTCAAATATTTGTTGGTAAAGAACCCGGTCTTAAAGAGAGATTTATGGGAACGCATGTTGTATGCGTGAAAGATCTGGGTGAAAGCCAGCACAAGGAAAGCCATGGTGCGACCGCCCTCGATCGTGCCGGTTACCTGGCCACCAACACGGAAGCCGATGAGGGACAAAACGGCGAACATAATGCCCTGCAAAACGACCTGGACACCCAGTCCCTTGGCAAAGATGCCTTCCTTCTTGGGCTTGGGCCTACGGTCCATTACATTGGGATCGATGGCCTCCATCCCCAGAGCGATGGCTGGAAGGGAGTCTGTGACCAGGTTGATCCACAGCAGCTGCATGGACAGGAAAGGAGCCTGGTTCCACAGAAGCATGGCAATGAAGGTAACGAGAACCTCGCCGATATTTGTACCCAGCAGGAATGCGACTGCCTTTTTGATGTTGTCGTAAATGCCCCGGCCTTCCTGTACTGCGGACACGATGGTGGCGAAGTTGTCATCCATCAGCGTCATATCAGAGGCGCCCTTTGCAACATCGGTGCCGGTGATACCCATGGCACAGCCGATATCCGCTGCCTTCAAGGCGGGTGCGTCGTTGACGCCATCTCCGGTCATCGCCACGATGGCGTCTTTCCTCTGCCATGCCTTAACGATACGGATTTTATCCTCGGGGGAGACACGAGCATAGACTGCAATCCCCTCGACCTGCTTATCCAGTTCTTCCTCACTGATTTTGGAAAGGTCGCTGCCGATAATTGCCCGATCACCGGTTTCCATAATACCCAGCTGCTGGGCAATGGCGGAAGCGGTCAGCACATGGTCGCCAGTGATCATCACCGGCTTGATTCCGGCCTGTCGGCAGGTCGCAACAGCCAGTTTTGCCTCCTCACGAGGCGGATCGATCATGCCTACCAAACCAACCAGGGTCAAGTCATGCTCCAAGCTTTCCGATGTAACCTCTTCGGGCACCTTGTCGATCACTTTACAGGCCACAGCCAGCACCCGAAGGGCCTGACGGCTCATCTCTTCCACTACACCTGCGACCTTGTCACTCACGCCGGAGATGCAGCGAGAAGCCAGTGTATCGAAGCCACCTTTGGCGATAACTACCAGCTTGCCGCTGATCTGGCATACCACACTCATTAGCTTGCGGTCAGAATCGAACGGAACTTCAGCTACGCGGGGGTACGCTTTATTTAAGGCATCTTTGGTAAAGCCGTTCTTTAAAGCGGCGGAAACGATGCAGGTTTCAGTGGGATCGCCAATGTCCACTTCTTTTCCGTTCTGAACAGAGACGGTGCCATCGCAGCACAGGGTCCCCAGCTTTAGCAGAGTTTGGATCTCTGGCGCGTTGGACTGGGAGATGTTTTCGCTGCGGTCGCCTTGGACACAATAACCTCGAATAAGGGTCATGCGGTTTTGTGTCAACGTGCCCGTTTTATCCGAGCATATCACCGACGCGCCGCCCAAAGTCTCCACGGCAGGCAGCTTGCGAATGATGGCATTCCGCTTGGCTAGCCGGGTCACACCGATAGACAAAACAATGGTAACAATTGCGGGAAGCCCTTCGGGAATCGCCGAAACAGCCAGGGAGATGGACACCATAAAGATCTCCATCAACTCCATGCCGCTGGCAAGGCCAATGGCGAAGATCACACCACAGATGGCAATGGCCAGCACCCCTAGCATCCGGCCCAATTGAGCAAGTTTCTTCTGCAACGGGGTCTGCGTCTGTTTTTCGTTGTTCAGAATACTGGCGATGTGCCCCATTTCAGTATCCATACCGGTAGCAGTGATGACCATTTCGCCGTGTCCATATGTAACACTGCAGCCGGAATAGACCATATTTAGCCGGTCGCCCAATGGGGAGTCTGCGGCGACCTGTACCTGTGCGTCTTTCTCTACAGGAACAGATTCACCAGTAAGGGCAGATTCCTCCACTTTTAGGTTGGATGCAGAGATCAGCCGACCATCAGCGGGGATGTAGTCGCCCGCTTCGATTAAAACGATGTCTCCGGGAACCAATTTGGCTGCATCGACAATAGACTCCTGTCCATCCCGCCGTACTCGCGCATGGGGAGCAGACATATTCTGAAGTGCCTCTAAAGATTTTTCCGCCTTGCTCTCTTGGACTGTGCCCATAATGGCATTCAGAACCACAATGAGCAAGATCAGAGCAGGCTCAAAAAACTCCGTTGGATCGTTGCCCTGAAGTGCCACGTAGAAAGAGATGGCAGCTGCAGCCAACAAAATCAAAATCATGGCATCTTTGAACTGACTGAAGAACCGCCCTGCGAGGGTTTGCTTTCGCTTTGCCTTCAATCGATTCTCGCCCACCCGAGTTAGGACCTCTTCAGCCTGAGCGGAAGTAAGACCATGTTCGGGATCGGTGTTCAGCGCTTGGCATATATCTTGCGCTGGTCGATCATACGCTTCCATAACAAAAAATCCCCTTGTCTGTAATCTTAATTAGTTTATTTTTAAACTATCCGCAGGATAGAATATTGCGAAATGCGAGATCTGTCAATTGATAACGGTTTGCTTTTGCAATTCGTTTACAATTATGACGTGCTTCATTTACAAATGCTCAGAGTTCACCGCTAAGGCAAGGAGCATCAATGCGGATAGGGTTATGTTCCTCAATATATTCCTGTTGCATCGGTCCCCAGTGTTATGGTTGTAGCATATTATTTAATCGCACCACAGCCAGAACAGATGTAGCCGGTAGTGATTGTCTCATCCCATGCTGGGGAAACTTCTTTAGTCTCAGTCCAAGCTGGTGAAACTTCCACAGGACGCGTACTATAAGAGACGCAACCACTGTTACTGAAAGGGTCGATATGACTATCTACCTCTGCTTGATTATTGAAAACTTTGCCGCACCCGTTACAAACAGCGCGAGTTTCATATACTGCATCATGGTGAACCGTCTGATACACCGCATCATGATGCACGACCGTGGTCTGGGCAACCCAGTTATGGACATGCTGCGGCTTGCTCTCGCCTCCACCGTTGGAACCGGAGTTTCCACCATTGCCAGAGCTGCCATTTCCACCAGTCTCGAGCTCGGGTACGCCCTCGCTCCCGCCTGACGACTCGTCGGTCACGCCCTCCTCGACCTTCTGGCTCTCCTCATCCACCTTGTCCTTGTCGGCGTTCGGGTTAGCCTCGATGTTTTCCTTTGCCAGCTCGATGGCCTTGCTGCCGTTTTCGCCAGTTAGGGTCTCGTCGCCTTTCTTGACCGCCTCGACAACACTTTTCACGATGCCGTTGAGGGCATCAGCATTCACTTTGTCGGCGGCGATGGGCTTGAACTCGAAGGGAAGATCGTCCTTATCGGCATTTTTGCCCTCGTCGGCCACAGACTTTACCTTGGATGCCTCCGGAACCTCGTAGGTGGAGCCGTTCTTGTTGACCGGTGTGATGAAGGAGACTTCGTACTCACCCTCGGCTGGGACATCGAGCGCATGCGGTTCGTTCGCGTCATAGGCGTGGTAGTAATCGACCTTCTCCTCTTTGTTCACGATATGGGCGATGACCGGTGAGGATTCGCCCTTCACCCAGCCATCTGCTTCAGCACCGATTTGGATGACGTGCTGAACCACTGGCAGATCGTCCTGTCGATGGCTCAGCGTATACCACGTAATTCCACCGATGAGGGCAATTACAAGAAAAACAACCAGTCCAGACAAGACAGCCTTCTTCTTGGACACTTCGCGTCCAAAGAGCGTCACTGTGGTCTTCTTGCCTTCGTTACCTTCCATGTTGGGAACATGCGGCACCGGCTGCTTGTCCTTGTCAAGGTCCTTGTTGTTTTCCATAAAGTATCTTCCTCTCCATGCCGCACCACCGGACTGGCACTTAAATTCTAACTTAAAATACAGAAGCTGCTATTTCTTTACACGAACATCTACTCGCTTCTAAAACTGTATAGAAAATCCAAGAAAAAGTAAGGAGTACAATCTAAAACTAGATCGTATTCCTTACTTTTTACATTTTTCAATGAAGTGATATATGTACTCGCTAAATAGAGTTTCTCATTTGGTATAGACTCTCATCTTTAACTGAGTTACCAATTACTAATGCTCACCACATTCACCTGCATGTTGGTGTTCGTGACAAACAGAGCCAGTAGAAACTAGTTCTCCGCGCAGATAAGCCTCTACAGCAGCTCGTGCATCTCCTTGTGCACCTACGATCACTTCTACGCCTCGCTCATTAAAAATGTCTACGGCGCCTCCGCCCATACCACCAGAAATAATGACCTCTGCACCATTATCTGCTAAAAAATTAGGCAAAAAGCCAGGCCGATGACCAGGGTTGGGGACAGAGTTCTCAGCGGTGATTTTGCCTTCATTGGCTTCGAAGAAAATAAAGTTCTCACAATGGCCAAAATGACCGGCAACAGTAGATCCCATAGCTGCAACTGCAATTTTCATGATACATTTCTCCTTATACAATTTATAATCCAAGCAAATTGCTTGTAAATTCAAATATAGATTTTAGTGCATCTCTAGCTGGACAGTCTATATCTGCCAGGCTCTTTCCGGCATTAACAGCTTGAGACGCAACCTTATCATAGGGAATGATACCTGCAAAAGGGATTCCTCTTTCTTGGCAAAAAACGCGGATAGCCTTTGTGCTCTCTGGACTGACGTCCCACTTGTTGACGCAAACGGTCAACTGGGCATGAAAACTTTCAGCAGCCTTCACCAATCGTTCCAAATCGCTGATACCAGAGAGACTTGGCTCAGCAACAACCAGCACGAGATCCATGCCACTGATAGAGGCAATTACTGGGCAACCGATTCCAGGCGATCCGTCAATAATAGCAAGTTCAGAATCTTTGGGTGCATTTTTCAGCATCGCCATCTTCACATCAGTTACCAACTTACCGGAGTTCCCTCTTCCCATTTTCAGCATAGCTGTAGAAAAAACGCCGTCACCCAGGTAAAGTTCCTTTTTTCCAGCCACATCTTCAACTAGTCTTATTGCTTCCTGAGGACAAACATAGGAGCAAACTCCGCATCCCTCGCAGGCATACTCATTGACTTGGTATTTTCCTCCCAGCTTTACCAAGGCATTAAACCGACAGTGGGACTGGCAGGTCCCACAACCGACGCATTTTTCCGAGTCAATAACAGCTTTATTTCCGCCCAAAAAATCTAAAACTTGGGGTTCTACTGTTTGAGCGTTCACCAGATGAAGGTTGGGCGCATCCACATCGCAGTCAGCTACTGCCTTGGCGTGCGCAAACCGAGTAAAGGCTGCAGCTGTAGTCGTTTTTCCAGTTCCACCTTTACCACTAAGAATCAACAAGCGTTTCATACTGCACCTCCAATTCTGCCTAAGAGGTGAGTAAATAAATTTCTTGTCGCCATATCATGATGGCATGCCAGCTGTCCATTGGCTGTCAGGGCGGCAATCTTTTTTGAATAGGGAATGCGAACAAGGACATCTAGGCCATATTCCATACAGAAATCATCTAATGGGGAATATGGAGTCTCTTGTTTGTTGACTACAACACCACAAGGCTTTCCTAATAACCTTACCAACTCATAGACCATTTTAAAATTGTGGAATCCAAATGCTGTTGGCTCTGCCACAAGCACACAGTAATCTGCATCCATCACGCTTTCCATAACGGAGCAGGCGCTGCCTGGTGGGCAGTCAATAATAGTTGTTCCTGCAGCTCGCTTTAATGCTTCACGGATCACCTGGACCCCAGTGGCCTCACCTGGGTTCAAAACGCCGGTAACCACCTGAAGGTCATCAGACATTCCAATTTCTAGCTTGCCAATGGGTTTCTCCATTTCTGTAATAGCATCTTCTGGACAGATCAGTGCACAACCTCCACAGCTATGACACACCTCTGAAAATACCATTGGTTTTTCTTTAACATACATAAGTGCATGAAAACGACAAAACTTCACACATTTTTTGCATCCACTACATCTTTTCGCATCAAAGGATGGAAGCAGAGAGCATACTTCTACTTCTTCGATATCCTGTGGCTTTAAAAATAAACGCCCATTAGGCTCTTCCACATCGCAGTCGATATAAGTGGCTTTGCCGGCCGTTGCTGCTAGATTAACGGCTACTAATGTCTTTCCTGCACCGCCTTTACCACTCAAACAAGCTATCTTCATTTCAAGCCATGGAAGCCACCATGAAATTGTGTCAATTTCTCAAGCTTCCCTTCCTCCAATGCACTTAAATTCTCTAAGGCGGTCCTATGAATCGTCTTGTAAACTTCTACACCAGCTGCCTGAAACACATCTGCAGCATTCTGACCACAGCGGACAGTTATGAGAGCATTCACTTCACTATCCACCAAAAACTGTGCTGCTTGGATGCCAGCACCGCCTTGAGATTGGGCTGCTGGATTCTCCACGATAGTGTTTTCTTCACCTTCATGAAAAAGAAAGTAAGGCGCTCTGGCCAGAACGATGCAGACATCTTGCCTATTTTCATCCAACGGAATCGCTATTTTCATCGTGAGCATCCCCCTGATCTATTGTTTTCATACAGTTCCTTCGATGACGACGACAGCCACCACATCCACAGAACTCCTCTGAGCCATCACAAAGCTGAAAGTCGCCACCTTCTATGCGAAAGGGTCGACCCTCTACCAGCGCCTTTGCCAATTT
>CAUWLU010000088.1:0-7433 GCA_963559705.1 uncultured Acutalibacter sp. | reverse complement strand
TTCTACTTAAAATTTTCTTGTATCACCCTCTTGACTTAATACCATTGGACTTTTGCTCTTGTTCTTCAGTCATCATATCACAGTTTCCCAAAATATGCAACTTGCGGTTTTTGAAGTCCTGCCCCCAGAGAGGTCACCATTGCATCCGGCTCTGTTTTTTGCTACAATGAAGCCAGAATTCTGAAAAAGGGGTGCAGCGGTATGGAATACAAAAAACTAAAAAGCGGAACGGATATCCGAGGGGTAGCGGTCGAAGGGGTCCCCGGCGAGCCGGTCAACCTCACGGATGAAGTTATCGAGACCATCGCGGCGGCGTTTTTGGTGTGGGTGGAGCGCCGCCTGCAAAAGCAGTCCGCGGGCCTGCAGGTGGCCATTGGCCATGACTCCCGGATCAGCGCCGACAGGATCAGCGCGGCGCTGCAGCGGGTGTTCACAAGGTACGGGGTGCAGGTGCTGGATTGCGGACTGGCCTCCACGCCCTCCATGTTCTGGGCCACGTTGGACCTGCCCTGTGACTGCTCCGTGCAGATCACTGCCAGCCACCACCCCTATCACCGCAACGGCTTGAAGTTCTTTACCCCGGCGGGAGGCTTGGACGCTCCGGACATTACCGAGATTTTGGAGCTGGCCCAGCAGGGGGCCCATCCCGCCCAGGAGGCTGCCGGTTCCTCCCAGCCCTGCGGCTATGGGAAGGACTACGCTGCCCGTCTGCGCCGCACCATCCAGGAGGGTGTGGGCGCTGGGGAGGGCGCCCGTCCTTTGGAGGGCTTCCACATTGTGGTGGACGCGGGCAACGGCGCCGGCGGCTTCTATGCCAGCGAAGTGCTGGCTCCCCTGGGTGCGGATATCAGCGGCAGCCAGTTCCTGGAGCCCGACGGCAGGTTCCCCAACCACATCCCCAATCCGGAGAACCAGGAGGCCATGGCCTCCATCAGCCGGGCTGTGAAGGAAGCCCACGCCGACCTGGGTGTGATTTTCGACACGGACGTGGACCGGGGCGCTGCGGTGGACAGCCGCGGGGAGGAGATCAACCGGAACCGCCTGGTGGCCCTGGCCTCTGCCATTGCCCTGGAGCAGGAGCCCGGCGGCACGGTGGTCACCGATTCCATCACCTCCGACGGCTTGAAGGAGTACATTGAGGATACCTTGGGCGGCAAGCATCACCGGTTCCAGAGAGGGTACAAGAACGTGATCAACGAGGCGCTGCGGCTCAACAGCGAGGGGGTCAACTGCCCCCTGGCCATTGAAACCAGCGGCCATGCCGCCATGCGGGAGAACCACTTCCTGGACGACGGCGCCTATTTGGTGACGAAAATCCTCATCAAGATGGCCTCCCTGCGTAGGGAGGGCAAGGATCTCAACGACCTGCTGGCCCCCCTGCGGGAGCCGGTGGAGGCTGCGGAGGTTCGCCTGCCCATCACCGAGGAGGATTTCCGCACCCGGGGTCAGGCGCTGATCGCTGACTTGGAGCAGTACGCCCAGGAGCAGGGCTGGGCCATCGCCCCCGACAACCGGGAGGGCATCCGGGTGAGCTTCCCCAAGGGGGAGGGAGAGGGCTGGTTCTTGCTGCGGTTGTCCGTCCACGACCCCATCCTGCCCATCAATATGGAGAGTGACTGCAAGGGCGGCGTGCAGCAGATCGCCGGGAAGCTATTGGCGTTTTTGCAGTCCCACAAAGAGGGCGTGGATATCAGGCCCATGGAGAATTTTGTTTGAATGATTTGTTTTGAAAGGGTCCGGGCTTTCTGAAGGGTCCCTGATGATGGGGCGCGCAGTGCAAGACAAGGCCCAGAGTTGGATGATATGATTTTAGTGGGAGCGGTGCAGCGTAAGCGGCGCCACTCCCCTTTTTTGTCAAAACAGTACCGGCCCATAGGCCAGCCAGAGTCTTTTGCCTAAGGGAAGCTCCCTTTTCAGCAAAGCGGTCATGCGCTCCAGCTCCTGCTGGAAAACCCCCAGCTCTTGAGCTGTGAGGGTGTGCTGACTGAAACGCGCCTTGAGGGCCAGCTCCTCTAGCTGGGCGGGAGGACGTTCCTCCCAGGTGGGGAGGAGTGCTTCCGCTGCCCGGTACAGCTTCAAAAACTCCTTGTACCAGAGCAATGCGGCTTGGTTGGGGCCGCTGTGCGCGAGGCGGTGTGCCCTCAGCCGGAGCAGGACCTGCCTGCGAACCAGCACCGTCCCAGCAAGCAGAAGCAGTCCTGCAAAGGCGCATCCGGCTGCAACCCAGCCCCAAGGAAGCTCCTCCTCGGATTTGTGAGAGGGGCCGTCCCCGGGCAGGGGGGAGGCAGAGCTTTCTGGGATTGTGCTGGAAGAGGGAGAAGGCTCCTGGCCCGCCGATGGGGTGGGGAACGGCGCGGGAGAAGGTGTGGGTGGTGGTGTGGGAGAGGGGGGAGCGGTTGCCTCCTGGGCTTCCATGGGGCGGGCGTCCTCGGTGGCGGCGGGGGCGCTGGGACCGGCCGGGGTGACCTCCACCGGGACCCATCCGCTGCCGCTGAGGTAGATCTCCACCCAGGCGTGAGCGTTGTAGTCCGGCACATCCACCCATCCCTCCTCCCCGGAGGGCACGGCATAGCCCTCGGCGTAACGGGCGGGGATGCCCATGGTCCGAAGCAGCGCCACGGCAGCAGTGGCAAAGTGGACGCAATACCCCTGGCGGCTTTCCAAAAGGAAATGCTCCACAAAGTCCCTCCCTTCCGGCAGAGCGGGAGGGGATAGGGTATAGGTGCAGGTGGCGGCCAGGGTGTTGGCAATCTGCTGGGCGAGCTGAGTGGGGGAGTAAGCCAGGGAGTCCCCTTGGAACGCCTGGCCGGACCCGTGAATCTGATGGTCCGTCAGGTATTGCTCCAGAGTGGCCTTCAGCTCCTGGGGCAGCTGCGTGTACTGCTCATAGACAAACGGAGTGTAGGCTTCTGCGGTTCGAGAGAGCTTCTGCTGCTCCGGGTCCAGATATTGCCGCAGGCCGTCGGGGATGGTCCACAGGTTCAAATCCCCGGACAGAGAGCGGTGCAGCTCCTCCAAAATCCCGTCCATGCCCGGGATGTCCGTGGGATTCACATAGTCGCTGAAAGCAGCACCCTGGCTGGCGGCATAGCCCTGCACAATGGCGGGCTGCACCCTGGCGGGGTACACCTCCGTTTGGAAGTGCGTGTCCTCCAACCCCCAGGCATCCAGCTCATACCGGGGAGTGCCGCTGAAAAAATGGGTGGACTCCAAAAAGCCATCCTCCACATAGGTGATCTCGGAGCTGTCCACGCTGGCTTCCATCAGTCCGTAAGGCGCGTAGATGCAGCGGGGATTGGCGCCGATAGTTTCCACCTCCAGATGGCAGCTGGTGGTCGTTCCCTGCCAAAAGACGGTGTGCAGGCGGTCCGTCAGCACCTGGGGCTTTTCCTTTTGGAGCAGCTGGGAAAGCTCTGCCCAGTCCTCCCGAGAAAGGCGCTCCCAGCTAGTCCCGGTGTAGACGCTGCCCACAAAGCTTTTCAAATAATCCTTGCGCTGCAGAGAGGAAGAATCGCCCGCCCCGGGCTCTGACTCCCACTGGTAGCGGACCCGGAGCATGGTTTTCCCGGTGTAGCTGCGGGAGCCCAGCGCGTTGAGATTCACCCGGTGGTTGCCGCTGCCCACGCCGCCCTGCAGGGAGGCGTTCCGCCCAAATCCAGTGAGAAAGCCCTCTTGAAGCTCCACGGCCAGCCGGGGGCGCTCATAGGAGGAATGGGGAACCAGCCAGAATGTTACAGCCATGCTCAAAACGCCGGTGCAGACCAAGAGCAGCAGCATGGCAGGTCTGGCCAGTCCGCTGCCGGAGGCGTAGAACCTCCCCCGATCCTCCATCAGCCGGTGACGCTTGCCAAAGGAGGGGGAAAACAGCAGCAGCACCGTCCAAAAGAGCAGCAGCAGCGCAAGCCAGGGGGCTGGCGGGACCAAGGAGATCAGCAGCGGAATCGCCAACAGGAATCCCGTAAGGCAGAAAGCGCCCAGGCTGCTTTTGCGTCCCACCAGCAGCCAGCCCAGAAAGAACAGAAAGGGGAACGCCATCAGGCAGAAAAATAAGGTGCATTGCCCGCGGATCTCGCTGGGAGTAGGGCCGCGTTCTATGGACAGAGTGGGCAGGGTGACGCCCAGCTTGTCCTCGTAGGCTGCCAGAACCAGGTTCACGGTCCGGGCGCAGCCCTGCATGAGGTCCTGGAAGAACCACCACACCATCCCTGTCCAGACTCCCAGCCCCAGGAGCGTGGGAATCCACAGGTGCTTTTTCCACAGGAACAGCATCAAAGTGAACAGCAGGCAGGCCAGCCCGCTGAGAACGGCGGGCAGCGGGTCCACCGGAACCTGGAAGGCTCCGAAGAAGCAGCCCAAGGCCCCGGCCCCTCCCAGCAGCAGGAGGACGCCGTAGAACAGGCCTTGGGAGAGCAGCTTCGGCTCGGCAGCCAGGATGCGGGGCCTGTCCAGCAGAGGGGAGGGGGGCGTCCCCTCCTTTTTGGAATATGCCAAATGCGTCACCTCCTTGTCACAGGGTCAGCCCGTTGAGGCTCTGGGTGATCTGCCCGGCTTTCAGAACCATGCGTTCCCCTTGACCGGACAGAGGAGCGTCCTCCGCCGGGGCTGGCTGAAGCACCGTCAGGCGGGCGCTGGGATAACGGTCCTCCAAAAGGGCGAGCAGGGGCTCTTGGGGCTTGCAGCACAGGTACAGCACATGGGATACCCCGGTTGGCAGGGAGTCCCCTGCTTGGAGGTCCAGCGGTTTGCTGCTGCCGCCGTCCAGCACACTCTGCCACAGGGTGAGCAGGTCCTCCGGCTGGGTGATCTCAAACAGGCACAGCCCCGCCCGGTTTGTCCAGGCGACCCGGTGAGCGTGCTCTTTTTGGGTGAGGGCGTTGGAGAGGCTGGCAAAGGCGTCCAACAGAAGGTCAGCCTGCAAGCCGTCGCCGTTGAGATCCAGCAAAAACAGCAGGTGATCCGACAGGGGCTGGCCAAGCTCCTTGACCAGGGTGCGCCCCAGCTTTTGAGAGAGCTTCCAGTGGATGCGGGACAGCCGGTCCCCCTCCTGCCAGTCCCGCAGGGCAAAAAGTTCGGTGGGGTCATCCCCGGGCTTTTTCTGGGAGTACTGCTCCCCCTCGCTGTCAGGCATCAGGTTCTCTCGGACTTCCAGCTCCAGAGGATGGACGGCGGGCCAAAAGGAAACGGACAGCTCCTGGGGTTTCCTCACGGGCAGAGAGAACAGCCCCAGGTAGTCGCATACCCGCAAAGAGCCCAACCGGCACCGCACCATCCCGCAGGTGCGGGAGGTCAGCTGATGCTGAAAGACTTGGCGCTGGGGGCCTGCGGTAAAGGCAAAGCCCTCCCGCTGGCGCTGGCCGGTAAAGGTGTTTTCCACCGTCAGTCTGGCCCTGGCCCGGCCGCTGGAGAAGGGGCTGGCGTTCCACACGGCCAGCTGCAGGGGAATGGATGCGCCCTTTCTGGCGCAGTGGGAGCTGGACTTGGCCGGGGCGTCGGGGTCCTCCTGGCGGCCCGTGGTCAGAGAGAACCGTGTTCCCAGCATCCCGGGCAGGGACAGCAGCAGGGAGATCACTGGAAGCACCAGGGACAGCACGAATACATATAGGGACAAATAGCCGTTGAAGCAGATAAAAAAGGTGCCGGTGCCCAGAAGCACCAACAAATAGCACAGCCGGTTTTTCCACATGGGACGGCCTCCTTTCTCTATACCACCCGGGGCTGAGGGACGGAGTCCAGGACCTCGGCAAGCAGGGCGTGAGCGTCCTTCCCGCTGAGGCGGGCTTGTGGGTCCGGCACCACCCGGTGTTCCAACACATTGTAATAGAGCAGGCGCACATCGGCGGGGACGACGTAATCCCGCCCAGCCAGCCAAGCAGAGGCCCGGCTGGCCCGCACCAAAGCGCCTCCGGCCCGAGGGCTGGCTCCCAGCCGCAGCAAGGGATGCTCCCGCGTGGCGGCGGAGAGCGCTGCCACATAGCGGTATAGCTCGTCCGACACATGGACGGCGCCTGTTTCCTGCTGCATCTCCAGCACCTCCTCCAGCGTGGCGATCCGGCGCAGGGAGTCCACCGGGCGGGCGCCTTCGGTCTGCTTGAGGATCTCCACCTCCTGCTCCAGGGTGGGATAGCCAATGGACAGCCGCATCATAAACCGGTCCAGCTGGGATTCCGGCAGCAGCTGTGTGCCTGCGGAGCCCACCGGGTTCTGGGTGGCAATGACCGTGAAGGGCTGGGGCAGGGGCCGGCTGACGCTGTCCACAGTGACCTGACCTTCCTCCATGGCCTCCAGCAGAGCGCTTTGGGTTTTGGCGCTGGTGCGGTTGATCTCATCGGCCAAAAAGAGGTTGCACAGCACGGCTCCCGGGCGGTAGGCGAATTCCCCGGTGTGGCTGTCCCACACAGAGAAGCCCACCACATCGGCGGGCATCACCTCGGGAGTGAATTGGATCCGGTTGTAGGAGAGGCCCATGGTTTTGGAAAAAGCCAGGGCCAGGGTGGTTTTTCCCACGCCGGGGTTGTCCTCCAAAAGGATGTGGCCCCGGGCGAGAACAGCCATCATCGCCTTGCAGATCACGGTGTCCTTGCCCACAATGGCCCGGCGGGTTTCGCTGACCACGGCCAGGGCTTTGCTCTGCAGCATGTTGTTCCCTCCTTGCAGTTATATGGAAAGCGCCGGCGCACGGAAGCAGCGCCGGACGGATAGTTGGTAAAAAGCCTTTTTATTATACTATATTTTCAGGGGAATGGACAGGAAATTCTCTGGATTTTGGAAAAGCAGCTGAAAAAGCGCCGCGATTTCATGTTTGCAGGAGGAGAAAATATGGGAGAACCGGCGGAATATTTTTTGGAAAAGAGGTTGACAAAGCGTAGTCGGAATGATATAGTGAACTTGTATTCTGATAGCACCAAAGATGAACTCACAGCCTGTGTAAGTCATTTGCCGTCTGCGTCTGAATGACTTACACAAGCTGTGAGTTTTTGTAAAGCCGGGCCTCCGGTGTTGCTAGCATGATACGATCATACTCTCTTTAGGAGGTGCCGAATTATGAACGGTACAGTCAAATGGTTCAACGCGGAAAAGGGCTACGGCTTCATTTCTAACGATGAGGGCGGCGACGACGTGTTTGTGCATTTCTCCGCCATCGTTGCGGACGGCTTCAAGACTCTGGAAGAGGGCCAGAAGGTTACCTTCGAGACCGAGCCCGATCCCAAGAACAGCTCCAAGCTGCGCGCTGTGAACGTCCAGAAGATCTAAGTTCTTTTGGGAAAATGGAGAGTGCCCTCAAAGGCGCTCTCTTTTTTTAAAAAATCTGAAAAAAAGCCTTGACAATTCGCTTGCCATTCGCTATAATAATCGAGCGCTGAGACGTTCGGCGCGATGCGCGGGAGTAGCTCATCTGGTAGAGCGCCACCTTGCCAAGGTGGAGGTAGCGAGTT
>CAUWLU010000087.1:0-7682 GCA_963559705.1 uncultured Acutalibacter sp. | reverse complement strand
TACGTCCTTCGGACGTACCGCGAAACTTTTTTCGTTACTCCACCATCAGGCTGAAGGCAAAGTCGAAGCTCTCTTCATTGAGCTGGTACTGAGACATCAGCAGCGGGCCGCAGGAGTTGGAGCCTACGCCGCTCATCTTATAGTCCACACAGAGCACGGTCTCGCCGCACTCCTCCAGCTCGTAGTTGTGGCGCTTCTCCGCCAGCTCCTCCTGGGTGTAGGGAGAAACATTGAAGGAGAAGGGCTGCTCGGCGGCAGCGGTGAAGGAGTATGCGCCGTCGGTGACGGTGACATACCGGGTCCCCCAGTGAGAGGAGTTCTCCTGAGGCATGATGTAATCCTCATGCATGGCGTCCACAGCCTGTGCATATACGCCCAGCCGGGAAGCGCGATGTTTATCCACATAGCTCTCGTAGGGACCATAGCCAAAGTATTCCACCCCGCCAAATTCCTTGGGCAGGAACATCCGGATGCCGAATCTGGGCAGGAAAGTCATCTCCATATTCCGCTGACCGTGGAGCTTCACATCCACACGGCCCTGAGCGTCCACGCTCCACACAGCTTCCACATCCACGATCTTCGCAATGATGACGGCGGCAATCCCCAAATGCACCTTGAGGGTGGCGCCCTCCTGCTCTACCGAGTAGACGCGAACCGTGGGACGGTCATACCCGTGCGTTCTCCACTTCGTGGAAATGTAGCGATCGTTATCCGTGGGAGCGCGATAAATATTCCACTCCATGGGACGGGTGAGCAGATTGCGGTTCTTATAGACCATCTCGGAGAACAGGCCCGTTTCGTTGTCAAAGACATAGCGGAAATCGGGGCTGGAGAAAACCACCTCGTCGGGACCGGCCTCCACCGTGACAGCGCCCTCGGCGGGAGCGTCCAGGAAGAAGGGTTCCTCGGACAGGTAGATCTCATCAAAGCCCAGAGGATAGCCGGCTTCAAAGAAATCGCCGTCCTCCTTGGCAGCGTAGGAGATGGTCACCGTGGCGATGCCGCCCTGGGGAAGCTCGCCGGGCAGAGTGATCTCCGCCTCGCCGTGAGGAGCAATGGAGGGCATCTCCAGATTGCCGCCGTACACAGTCTCGCCGTCCTGCATCACCTCAAAGGAGAGGTCCAGGTAATCCGCGGCGTCGGTGAAATCCAGATAATTGTGGAGCTTAAAGGTGTTGCCGGAAACCCTCTGCGCCCGCACGGGACGAATGACGTTCTTGAACTCCAGCAGGCCGGTGTGAGGCGTGCGGTCGGGATAAACCAGGCCGTCCATGCAGAAGTTGCCGTCGTGGGGGAACTCGCCAAAGTCGCCGCCGTAACGGTAGATGGGCTTGTTGTCGGGAGTCATGCCGCCAAAGACGCTGTGGTCGCACCATTCCCAAACAAAGCCGCCCACAAAGCCGGGCCGGTTGATGATCTCCTGCTGATAGTCCTCGGCGTCCCCGGGACCATTGCCCATGGCGTGGATGTATTCGCACAGCACATAGGGCATCTTGCGTCCCTTAAAAAGCTCATCGCTCTGGCCGTCGTTGAAGAACTTTTCAATGGAGGTCTTGGAATGCCAAGCATCGGCAGCCTCGTTGATGGGGGAGTACATCCTGCTGTACAGGTCGATCATGGAAACATCGGGGGTATAATCCTCCCGGTTCTTGTGATAGATATAGCAGTTCTCATAGTGCAGCAGCCGGGAGGGGTCGTACTCCTTCACCCAGCGGCCGGCAGCCTCAAAGTTCTCGCCATAGCCGCTCTCGTTGCCCAGGGACCAGGACACCACGGAGGCGTTGTTCTTGTCCCGCTCCACATTCCGCTGAGAGCGGTCCACGATGGCCTCCAGGAACTGGGGATCGTCGGCAGCATCGGGATAATGGTCCCAGCCAAAGCCGCCGCCCAGCTTGGTGGTCATGCCGTGGCTCTCCACATCGGCCTCGCCCATGACGTAGAAACCGTACTCGCTGCACAGCTGGGCAAACCAGGGGGCGTTGGGGTAGTGGCTGGTGCGGATGGCGTTGACATTGTGGCGCTTCATCACTGCCAAATCCTTCAAGGCCTGCTCCTTAGAAATGGTGAAGCCGGTGATGGGATCGCTGTCGTGACGGTTGACGCCCCGGAATTTGATGGCCACGCCGTTGAGGTACACCACGCCGTCGTCCACCCAAATCTTCCGCAGGCCCACTCTCTGGGGGATCACTTCGTCCCCAGTGGACAGGGTCAGGGTGTACAGGTTGGGGTTCTCGGCGTTCCACAGCACAGGATTATCCAGCTCAAAAACCAGGTCCTCTCCGGTGGAGGCGGCCTCTGCCACCTTCTCGCCGTTGGGGGCAGTGAGCACTGCATTGACTGTGCAGACGCCGCTGAGCTTCAGCTCCACATTCACCGTGGCATGGGAGAAATCATCGTTAAAGGACTCCTTTACAAAGTAGTCCCGGATGTGGTTCTGGGGTCTGGCCAGGATGTAAGTGTCCCGGAAGATGCCGCTCATACGCAGCTTGTCCTGGTCCTCCAGATAGCTACCGTCGCACCACTGGACCACCAGCACGGAGATCACGTTGTCCCCGGCAGTGAGCACGGAGGAGATGTCGAACTCGCTGGTGGAATGGGAAACCTGGCTGTAGCCCACAAACTCTCCGTTGATCCACAGATAGAAGCAGGAATCCACGCCTTCAAAGTTCAGATACCAGGAGAATGCGGCAGGGTCCTCCACCTGGATGTGCCGCACATACAAACCACAGGGGTTCTCCTCGGGAACATAGGGGGGATCGCAGGGGAAGGGATACTGCACATTGGTGTACATGTGGCGGCCATAGCCGTAATTCTGCCAGCAGGCGGGCACCGGAAGGGTATCCATATCCTCTTCCACAAAGTTCACGCTGCCGTCGGACTCCACTGCGTTTTTATAGGAATCGAAATACTGGAAGGCCCACTCTCCATTTAAAGAAAGCACACGGGAGGAGACGCCGCTTTCGGCCTCTTTCTCATCCGCATAGGGGATATAATAGCTTCGGTTGGGGCAAGTCCCCACATGAAGCTGGGAGGGGTCTTCGTGAATATGATGTACTTTCAGGTTCATGACAACTCGCTTCCTTTCCTAAGGCTTCCCAGAAACGTTTGATTTTTCCGGGAAGAACCGGTATACTCTTATAGATGTAGCTTACAATGAAAACCGGTTTCCGTCAATCACTATTTTGCGAAATAGTGGAAAAATTTTGAGTAAATTTCACAGACGAAAGGAGTGGTTCCATGGGCATTGGAGCCCTGGCTGCCGGTATTTTCGGCGCAGCGCTGTTTTTGGCAAGCAGCCGCCGGACCTCTGATAAGGACTTCTCGCGGGGACGGTTCCCTCTGTGGGCCTCTCTGCTGTTTTTGGGAGCGTTTCTGTTCCGGGTGGTATTGGGATACAGCTCGCAAGGGTACACCGTTGATATGGACACCTTCAAATCCTGGGCGGACACGCTCAACCAGGTGGGCTTTCACCAGGTTTATCAGCAGAACATCTTCCTGGACTATCCCCCGGGTTACCTCTATGTGCTGCTGTTTTGGGAAAAGCTCAGGCTGCTGCTTGGACTGCCCGCAGCCAGCCAAGGCTATACCCTGATGATAAAGCTGCCGTCCATTCTGGCGGATCTTCTGTGCGCCTGGGCGGTATTGAAGCTGGCCCTGCCCCGTCTGGGAGAGCGGCCGGCGCTGCTGCTCTCTGGGGCATATCTATTCTGCCCGGCCGTGTATTTGAACTCTGCCCAGTGGGGCCAGGCCGATTCCTTCTGCACAGCCATTGTGCTGGGCTCCGTACTGCTGCTGGACCGGGAGCGCTATGTGCCCTCAGCCATCCTCTTTGGCGCTGCCGTGGCCTGCAAGCCCCAAATGCTGGTGTTTGCTCCGCTGTATCTTTTCTTCACAATCCGACGGAGAAAATGGGGAAAACTCCTGCTGGGAATGGCGCTGGCCCTGGGCACGGTGCTGCTCATCGCCCTGCCCTTTACCAAGGATTTCAATTTCCTTTGGCTGCTGGAACGGTACCGGTCCACGCTGGCCTATTACAATTACTACTCCGTAAACGCCTACAATATCTGGAGCCTCATCGGCTGGAACTGGAGGACGCTGCCCGAGGGGCTCTCCGGCAGTCTGCTGGACCTGCTGGGACCGGCGATCGCCACCATCCTCTGCGGCCTTTGGATGTTCCGCGCCAAGGACAAAAGCGTGGTGTTCTTCTGCCCCGCCCTGCTCATGTCGGTGATGTACGCCTTCTCCGTGAAAATGCACGAGCGCTATCTCTTCCCCGCGCTCCTGTTCACACTGCTGAGCTTCCTCTTCACCCGGGACCGGGGCTTTTTGCGGGCGCTGGCCTATCTTGCCACTGCCAGCTATGCCAATGTAGCCCATGTGCTCTGGCAATTTCAGGAGTTTTACGGCGGCTATGACCCCAATTCCTGGCTCATCAAGCTCTTCTCCCTGGGCCAGCTGGCTGCCATTGGATACTTGCTCTGGGTGGGCGTCCGGGTGTTTCTGCTGGGAAGGGTAAAGGAAGGCTCGGCGCCTCTCCCTCACCGTCCCCTGACAGACGCTTTCCTCGGAGGAGGCCCCCTTCCGCGAAGGGGCTGGCTTCTGGCCCTGGCGCTCACACTGGCATACGGCTGCTTTGCCTTCTATGGACTGGGGGACGCCCAAACTGCCGTGACCCCCTGGACCCCCAAAAACGGCGAAAGCGTGACGCTCACCGCCGACGGGGAAACGGACACTTTGATTTACCTGCCGGGCATTGCCCCGGATGACGCCCACTACACTTCCAGGGTGGGGGTAAATGTCCGCGTGGAAACCAGCTCGGACGGGAGCACCTGGGCGGACTGCGGGACGCTCACGGATGGCAGCGTCTTTTGCTGGAAGAAATACGCTCTCTCCACACCGGGGCGCTACGTGCGCCTAACCGCCCTGGACGACAGAGTCACCCTCAACGAGGCTGGGCTGCAATACACCGGGATTCCGGTGCTGGCCGCTGTCACAGGGGAGGACGGCCACAGCGCCCTGCTGGACGAGCAGGACCGGGTCCCCCTGGAGACCACCTACAAAAACTCCACTTACTTTGACGAGATCTACCACGCCCGCACTGCCTACGAGCATATTTTAGGACTGGAGCCCTATGAGAACACCCACCCCACTTTGGGCAAGCTGATCATCTCCCTGGGCATCCGGCTCTTTGGCATGAACCCCTTTGGCTGGCGGTTTATGGGAGCGCTCTTTGGGGTGCTGATGCTTCCGGTGCTCTATCACCTGCTGTGGCAGCTTTTTGGCAAAACCCGGCTGTGTCTGGCGGGAACGCTGCTGTTTGCCTTTGACTTCATGCATTTCACGCAGACCCGCATCGCCACCATCGACACCTATGCGGTGTTTTTCCTGCTGCTGATGTACGACACCATGCTGGCCTTCTTAAAGCGGGACCTTCAAAAGGACAGTTGGAGCAAGCTGCTTCCCCCGCTGCTGCTGTGCGGCGTGTTCACCGGCCTGGGGATCTCCGCAAAGTGGACGGCGGCCTACGGCGCTTTGGGATTGGCAGTCCTGTACTTCGGCAAGCTGCTGTTCACCTGGCTGGACGCCCGCCGGGCCGGGGAGCCCACTGGGCCTCTGCTGATCCGGATGGGAAAGCTGTGCGCCTGGTGCTGCCTGTTCTTCCTTGCGCTGCCCCTGGGCATTTACTTCTGCGCCTTTCTGCCGGCGACCACCCTGCCCCACAATGTGGGAAAACTGCTGTGGGCTTTTTGGAACTACCAGGTGACCATGTTCTCTTATCACGCCAATCTGGTGGCCACCCACTCCTTCTCCTCCCCCTGGTACGAGTGGCCCTTCGACATCCGCCCTATATGGTACTTCGCCGCAGACACCTCCCAGGGCTACAGCACCATCTCAGCCCTTGGGAACCCCCTGCTGTGGTGGGCTGGGATTCCTGCCCTGCTGGCGGCCGCCTATCTTTGGCAGCGGGAACATCCCCGCTGGGCCGGGCTGGTGCTGGCGGGTTATGGGTCCGTATACCTGCCCTGGGTGCTGGTGCCAAGGCTGACGTTCATCTACCACTATTTCACAGCGGTGCCCTTCCTGGTGATCGCCCTGTGCGGTGTGTTCTTCCTGCTGGAAACCCACCCTCCCTTCAGCCGGAGCTTGGTTCTTCCCGGCGGCCTATGCTGCCGGGGCTCCACCCTTCTGCTGATCGTCTTTACAGGGGGCTGTTTGGCGCTCTTTGCCCTGTACTTCCCGGTGATTTCCGGTTCGCCCATTCCGAGAGAGTACGCCAATGCATTGGAGCTTTTTGAAACCTGGTACTTCGCCTGAGCCCCCCGGCTGCGGTTTCAAGGCTCCTGTCAAAAGGAGCGCATTCTTTCTAGCGCATTTTCCCTGTGTTTTATTGCTGCAAAAAGGCTGCCGGAGCAGTTTCGCTCCGACAGCCTTTTTCGATACGGAAAGTTTTTTACAGGGACAGCCAGGTCCCCTTTTCTGCGGACTCTACAATGGCATCCAACAGATGCTGGTTGGCCCGGCCATCCTGGATGGTGGCCGCCAGACCGTCCGCCTTGCCATTGATCACATCTGCAAAGGACTGCATCTGATCGCAGCGGTACTGCCACGGAATCGGCAATTTGTTGAACACATGGGCGTCCGCGTTGATGTCGCCGGAGCACACCTCTATCTCATCAATGCCCTCGGGCGTAGCGTCCAGGCTGTAGACAATGGCGCCTTCGCTTCCATAGATCTCCATACGCTGGTAATTGCCGCGGCCATAGGCAAACCGGGTGATCTGGAAGCTGACGGAGATTTCATCCTCCATATCCGCCATGTAATTGCTGAAATCGTCCACGTCCACGGTGCCGACGCCGTCCCCCTTTTCCAGAGGCCGCTGATGGACATAGGTGCCGGTGTGGCCCACCACCCGGACATACTCCTTCCCGGTAACAAAACGGACCAGGTCCAGTGCATGGCTGCCCAGATCTCCCAAAGCGCCGGTACCGGTCCGGCTTTTCACATAGCGCCACACCAGGGGGCAATTGGCCCTGGGCAATCCCCATGCCTGAAAATACTGCATATTCACATGGTACACCTGCCCAATCCTCCCCTGAAGGATCAGATCTCTGGCATAGCGGGCCGCAGACTTGAACCGGTAAGAGAAGCACACCATATTCTTCAGATCCTTTTCTTCCACAGCAGCCGCCAAGGTATCCGCCTCCTGGGCAGTGAGTGTGATAGGCTTCTCCAGGTCAAAGGGCTTTCCAGCCTCCACCGCCGCCATAGCCACTTCGAAGTGGGCGTCATTGGAGGTGCAGATATCCACCGCATCCACAATGGGGCAGTTGATCAGGTCGTGGTAATCCACAAATCGGTACTCTGGGGGAATTCCATACTTCTCTCCCACAGCGTTGAGCTTTTCTTCGTTGATGTCGCAAATAGCAACCAACTCCAGGTCGGGGCTCTTGCGTATACCGGGCTCATGGACTCCGGACCAGATCTCTCCCACGCCCACCGAGCCTACTCGAATCACCTTTTTTTCCATCCTTATAAAGCTCCTTTCGTTTCATCGATCATTTCTAAAATCATGGCGCTGAACGGCGCCACGTCCACGGCAATGCTCCCGCCGTTTTCCTCAAAGACCGCACCACCCAGCAAATCCCTTGCAGAGGCGCCCTCCAGCACACAGCTCTGGGGCA
>CAUWLU010000086.1:0-7682 GCA_963559705.1 uncultured Acutalibacter sp. | reverse complement strand
CTTCCCTATTTAAAAAAGGGGAGTGAGCAGCGCGAACGCAACCGCGACGAAAAAAACGAAAAAACTGACAAAATTGCAGATGGGATGCCTTGCGGCTATGGGCGGGGTCTTTCTCCTGTTTTTGATTCTCTATATTGTCCTGTCCACTCATGTGGAATATACCCTGGACGGAGAATATTTCCGCGCCCGGAACCAGGGAGAGCAGGTGGTGCTCACCGGCAGGCTGCGGGATACCCAGGGTACTGTCACCGCCACTCCCACCCAGGAGGGCATGGAGTTTGATTTTGACTTTGCCCCCTATTTTTCCCAAAGCTACCGCTTGACCCTGGGAGAGGAAACCACCATAACCCAGCGCTATACCGACAGCGAGGGAACACTTCTGTCGGAGGAGCCCACTGCCGTCCGGCCCATCACCGTCACCGATGGGGAGGGCACTGTGCTGCTGGACGCTTTCTATCAGAAGGAATCCTTCCGCCCCTTTTTGGATGAGGAGGGCACCCCCTTGGAGGACCTTTACGGATTCCAAATCCATGCAGCCTACTCCGATCCCGCCCTCCTTTGGGAGGGCTTTGAGCCGCCCCTGTACGAAATGGCTCAGCTGGCCGCCGGGGACAGCGCCCCCGCCCACCGGGAAGTGCCCTGGGGGATGTTTGTGCTGTTCACGGTTTTTGGCGTGGTGCTGTGCTTGGTCATCGCCTTCCCCATGGCGGTTTTCCATCTGAACTTCTTCCTCGCCGTGGAAAACCCGGAGCCTACCGACTGGTACCTGTTCTCCATGAAAATCGGCTGGGTGATCAGCCCCCTGGCGCTGGCTGTGTTCTACGCCATCGGTCTGCTGGCCCGCTGATCCCTGCCGGGAGCGTCAAAGCTCCCGGCTTTTTTCTGTGCAGGTTTCCTCTTGCCACGGTTTTGGCGCTGTGGTAAAGTAATAAAAGATTTCGCCCGATTCGGGCTGCAAGAAGGGACGGTATGTATGAGAAAAAGCATTGTTTCCCAAACCAAATTCACCACCGGGAGGGAAACCGCCTGTTAAGGACTCCCCTCCCCACCGTATGAGGAGGAACTTCTTTTGAAAACCAAATGGAACACTTTGAAAACACTGCTCGGCTTTTATAAGCCCTATCGCGGGCTGTTCTTCGCAGACCTGGCCTGCTCCCTGATCGCCGCCGCGATTGGACTGGTTCTGCCCCTGGGCGCGGGCTACATCACCGACAACGTGCTCACCGCCAGCCCCACGCCCTGGCAGCTTCTGCGGGTGGGTCTGCTGCTGGTGCTGCTGGTGGCGGTTCAGGCAGGCTGCAGCTACTTTATGGATTATCAGGGGCACGCCATTGGCGCCCGTATGGAGCGGGACATCCGCGGGCGGCTGTTCCGCCACTGCGAGCGGCTGTCCTTTTCCTTCTACGACCAGCACCCCGTGGGCGACCTGATGAGCCGCATCACCAACGACTCCCTCTCCCTGGCAGAGTTCTTCCACCACGTCCCCGAGGACGTGCTGGTGAACGTGATCCGCTTTACCGGCGCCGCCGTAATCCTGTGGAACATCCATTGGCAGCTGACCTTGGTGATCCTGTGCCTGCTGCCCTTTATGCTTGCCTACACCCTGTTCTTCAACAGCAGGATGGCCAAAGCTCTGGAGCAGGGCAGGAAGGACATGGGCAGCATCAACGCCCAGGCAGAGGATTCCCTCTCCGCCATTCGGATGGTGCAGTCCTTTGCCAGCGAGGAGACGGAAGCTGAGAAATTCGACCAATGCAATCAGAAATTCCTCAAAAGCCGCTGCGCCGGCTACAAGGGCGAAGCCCTCTGCTACGGCGGCATGGACGCCTTTGGCAATCTGCTGCCCATTGTGGTGGTCGTGCTGGGGGGTCTGGCCATTCTTCAGGGCCGGATGGGGCTGGCGGATTTGGTGGTCTTTCTGCTGTATGTGGGGTATTTCACCCAGCCGCTGACGACTTTAGTCAACTCCCTGCGGCTGATTCAGGAAGGCCGCACCGGCTTCCACCGCATTATGGAGATTTTGAACACCCGGCCGGAGATCACCGACGCGCCCAACGCCTGGGAGCTTCCAAGGGTCAAAGGGGATATCCGCTTTTCCAAGGTCTCCTTCCGCTACGGCGGCGGGGACGAGGTTTTCCGGGACTTGGACCTGTCCATCCGCGCCGGGGAGTATGTGGCTCTGGTGGGGGCCTCCGGGGTGGGAAAAACCACCTTGTGCTCCCTGATCCCCCGGTTTTACGACGCAGAATCCGGGGAGGTCGCCATTGACGGCGTCCCTGTGAGCCAGGTCACCCTGAGCTCTCTGCGGTGCAATGTGGGCGTGGTCCAGCAGGAGGTGGCGCTGTTCACCGGGTCCGTGGCTGAGAACATCGGCTACGGCAAGCCCGGCGCTTCTTTGGAGGAGATCCGGGACGCCGCCCGCCGGGCCGGGGCAGAGGAATTCATTCGGAAACTGCCCCAGGGCTATGACACGGACATCGGCCCGCGAGGTGTGCGGCTGTCCGGAGGCCAGCGGCAGCGGCTCTCCATTGCCCGGGCTTTCTTAAAGGACCCGCCCATCCTCATTCTGGACGAGGCCACCAGCGCTTTGGACTCCCAAAGCGAGCAGGTGGTTCAGCAGTCCCTGGAGGACCTGGCAAAGCACCGCACCACGCTGGTCATCGCCCACCGGCTTTCCACCATCCGGGGAGCGCAGCGCATTTTGGTGCTGGACGAAAACGGCATCTGTGAGGAGGGCACCCACCAAAGCCTGATGGCTCGGGGTGGGGTGTACGCCAAGCTCTATGAGGCCAGCTTCCAGGCGTGAGCCTGCAAAACCAATCCATCGCAATTTACAGTCCGGAGGGGGCATTGCCCCCTCTATTTTTTATGGAAACCCTTTTAAAATAAAAGATTTCACTTCAAAAAACTGTAAAAACTCCCTCTGTATAGTTGCAAGTTCAACTAATTTGTGGTATGATAAAGTCCTGAGAGAAGAATGAAAACCGCGGCCCGCCGGAGGCCGCCAGCGCGAAAGGACGGACGCCATGCATGTGATCCTGCACTATATCAAGCCCTTCATCCCCCGGATGAGCCTGGGCATTTTCATCAAGTTTGTGGGAGCAGTGATGGAGCTGTTCCTGCCCTGGATTCTCTCCTACATGATCGACGACGTGGTCCCCCGGCGGGACATGGGGCTGATCCTCTTTTGGGGCGGCGCCATGATTCTGGCCGCTGTAGCCGCCTTGGTGACCAACATTGTGGCAAACCGCATGGCTGCCTGGGTGGCTCAGCACACCACGCAAGCGCTGCGCCATGACCTGTTTTCCAAGATCTCCTACCTTTCCCGCGCCCAAATCGACGACTACTCCATCCCCTCATTGGAGTCCCGCCTGACCAGCGATACCTATAACGTCCACCAGATGATCGGCATGATGCAGCGCATGGGCGTGCGCGCCCCCATCCTGCTGGTGGGCGGCATCCTCATCACCCTCACCCTGGACCCCGTGCTCACCCTGGTGCTGGTGTGTACCCTGCCCTTCCTGGCAGTGCTGGTGTTCTCCGTATCAAAACGGGGCATTCCGCTGTACATGAGCCTGCAGCGGGGCGTGGACTCCATGGTCCGCACCGTGCGGGAGAACATCTCCGGCATCCGGGTCATCAAAGCGCTGTCCAAAACCGACTATGAGCGGAGCCGCTTTGCCCAGGTCAACGGCGAGGTGGTCCGCCGGGAGAAAAAAGCCAGCATGACCATGGCCCTCACCAACCCCATGATGAACCTGTTCCTCAACGTGGGCCTGACGCTGGTCATTGTGGTGGGCGCCTTCCGGGTCAATGCCGGAGCCAGCTCGGCGGGCAACATCATCGCCTTTTTGAGCTACTTCACCATCATTTTAAACGCCATGATGGCGGTCACCCGCATCTTTGTCATGTGCTCCAAGGGCATTGCCTCCGGCTCCCGTATTCAGGAGGTCCTCAACACCCGGGAGGATCTGCAGGTCACTCCCGAGCCTCCCGTGGTGACCCCCTATCATGTGGTGTTCGATCAGGTGTCTTTCTCCTATCACCACAAGGACCAGCCCACTGTGGAGAACATCTCTTTTTCCCTGCGCCCCGGGGAGACCCTGGGCATCATCGGCGCTACGGGCTGCGGCAAGTCCACCTTGATGGCGCTGCTCATGCGGCTGTATGACGCTGACTCCGGCTTGGTTCAAATCGGCGGCCGGAGGGTTTCGTCCATCCCCTTGGAGGAGCTTCATCAAAAGTTCGGCGTGGTGTTCCAAAACGACGTGATCTTTGCCGACACCATCTATGAGAACATCGACTTCGGACGGTGTCTGCCCCCCGAAGAGATTGAAAAAGCCGCCCGCTGCGCCCAGGCCTGGGAGTTCATCTCCTCCCTGCCCGACGGCCTGCAGCACCGGCTGACCAGCAAGGGCACCAACCTCAGCGGCGGCCAAAAGCAGCGGGTGCTGTTGGCCAGGGCCCTGGCCGGGTCCCCGGAAATTTTGATTCTGGACGACTCCTCCTCTGCGCTGGATTACCGCACCGACGCCGCTCTGCGCAAAGCTCTGCGGGAGGAGTATCAGGACGTCACCACATTCATCATCGCCCAGCGAGTCAGCTCCATCCTCCACGCCGACCACATCCTGGTGCTGGAGGATGGCAGAGAGCTGGGCTACGGCACCCACCAGGAGCTGCTGAACTCCTGCGAAGTCTACCAGGAGATTGCCAAGTCGCAGATGGGGGATCAGAGCGCCGGTGGCGCTCGGTTGATCCCGACCGAGCCGGCAGGCGAGAACGGGTCGCCGGTGGCGACCGTCCCGGACCGGTCTCCGCTCCGCTCCGGTCAGTCCAGTGCGCGTCCCACCGGGACGCTGGACCCGAGCCGGCAGGCGAGACCCAGAGCGCCGGAATCTTCCGAACCGACAGGCGGGAACGCGCCGCCTGCCGCCGAAAAGGAGGTGGTCTAAATGCCCAGAGGACCCCGAGGAACCATGGAAAAGCCCAAGGACCGCAAGAAGGTGCTTCTGCGGCTGTGGACCTACATCTGGCGGCACAAGTGGATGGCCCTTGCGGGACTTCTGCTGACCATCACCAGCAATCTGCTGGCGCTGTTGGGGCCCATGCTCTCCGGCGCTGCCATTGACGCCATCGGCATAGAGCCGGGCCGCGCCGACTTCCCCAAGGTATTCTTTTACTGCGGGCTGATGGTGATTTTCTACGCTGCCAGCTCCCTGCTGTCCTATGTGCTGTCCATCCTGATGATCCAGCTGAGCCAGAAGATCGTTTTTCGTATGCGGCAGGAGGTCTTTGACCACCTGACCATGCTGCCGGTGCGCTACTTCGACAGCCATCAGACCGGGGACATCGTCAGCCGCATCTCCTACGATATCGACACGGTGAACGCCTCCCTGTCCAACGACCTGCTGCAGATCGCCGCCAGCATCATCACTGTGGTGGGCTCCTTCCTCATGATGGTGGTCATCTCTCCGGCCCTGGTGCTGGTGTTCGTCATCACCATCCCCATGTCCATCCTGTTCACCCGGTACATGACAAAAAAGGTCCGGCCCCTGTTCCATACGCGCTCGGTGCGGCTGGGCGAGCTCAACGGCTTTGTGGAGGAGGTCATCACCGGTCAAAAGACCACCAAGTCCTACCACCAGGAGGAAACCATGGTGGGCCGCTTTGACGAGAAAAACGACGCCGCTGTGGACGCCTACTACAACGCCGACTACTACGGCGGCATGACCGGTCCCTCGGTGAACTTCATCAACAACCTGTCCCTGGCCTTTGTCAGCATCTTCGGGGCCATCCTCTTCCTGTGGGGCCGCCTGTCCATCGGCAACCTGTCCTCCTTTGTGCTGTACTCCCGGAAGTTCTCCGGCCCCATCAATGAGGTGGCCAACATCATCAGCGAGCTGCAATCTGCCTGCGCCGCCGCCGAGCGGGTCTTTCGCCTCATCGATGAGGAGCCGGAGCCTGCCGACGTCCCCGGTGCTGTCACTGCGGACCAGGTGGAGGGAGAGGTGGCCATGGACCACGTCCACTTTGGCTACGATCCCGGCAAAGCCATCATCCACGACCTGAGCTTTTTGGCCCCCAAGGGCAGCCTGACCGCCATCGTGGGTCCCACCGGCGCCGGCAAGACCACGCTGATCAACCTGCTGATGCGCTTTTACGATCCCCAGTCCGGGGCCATTACCCTGGACGGCAGGGACATCCAGCAGATCACCCGGAAGAGCTTGCGGCTGTCCTACGCCATGGTGCTCCAGGATACCTGGCTCTTCACTGGCACCATTTTCGACAACCTGGCCTACGGCAAAAAGGGCGCCACTCTGGAGGAGGTCCAAAGGGCTGCCAAGGCCGCCAGAATCCATCACTACATCATGACCCTGCCCAAGGGCTATGACACCGTCCTGGACGACAACGGCATGAACATCTCCCAGGGGCAAAAGCAGCTTTTGACCATTGCCCGGGCCATGCTGCTGGACGCCAAAATGCTCATTCTGGACGAGGCCACCTCCAACGTGGACACCCGCACCGAGATTCAGATTCAAGCCGCCATGCGGGAGCTGATGAAGGAGAAAACCTGCTTTGTCATCGCCCACCGGCTGTCCACCATCCAGAACGCCGACAGAATCCTGGTGGTGCGGGATGGCGATATTGTGGAGCAGGGCACCCACTCCTCGTTAATGGCCCAACAGGGCTTTTATGCCTCGCTGTACCATTCTCAGTTTCAATAAAAACACGATTTGACAAATTCCGGCCACCGTGGGAAAATAGACCCAGCGACAGGAATTTTTTGGCAGATCCTCTTGAACCGGAAAGGAGCTTCTTTATGCAAACCTTTGACAGGCCTATCAAAGCTGTTTTCTTCGACCTGGGCTGGACTCTGATCTATCCCCCCAGCGGCGATTGGGAATTCACGCAATCTGCAAAAAAGCTGTTTCACTGGGATGTTTACACCACCTTGGACCAGGATCGGCGCGATGCCGCCCGGCGCTCTGCCAACGACTACTTTCTCCCCAGGCATCAGCTCTCCACCCTGGAAGAGGAGTATGAGCAATTCCTCCATTACTACACCACCCTTGCCGGGGAGCTGCCGGAATTGGGGGTCACGCAGGAAGAGCTGGAGGTCATCACCCTGGAAAAGGTGTATCAATCCCGCCACACCTTCCGGCTGATGGAGGACGCAATCCACACCTTGGAGGCGCTGCACGGCAAATACAAGCTGGGGATCATCTCCAACACCTGGCCCTCCATTGTGCCTGTGGTGGAGGAATTCGGCCTGCCCGGTTACTTTGACACCATCACCTACAGCTTTGAGGTGGGCTGCTTCAAGCCAAATCCCCGTATGTTCCGGGACGCCCTGGGCAAAATGGGCCTCCCCCCGGAGCAGTGCGTCTTTGTGGACGACCTGCCCAAGAACCTGCTGGGCGCCAAAGCCATGGGGATTCAGCCGGTGCAGATCCGGGCAAATCCCAACGCGGAGCCCTGTCCGGAGGGGATTCCCTCCATCGACAAGATTTCCGGCATATTGGAGCTGCTGGGCTGATCTGAAAAAACAGCGTTTGAGAACGGACCTCCCTGTGACTGCCACGGCAGACAGGCGATGGCACAAGAAAAGCCGAAGTCGATTCCTCGACTGAAGTAGTCAATAGTTAGTAGACACAAAATCTCTTATACCATCAGTTCTGTTC
>CAUWLU010000085.1:0-7818 GCA_963559705.1 uncultured Acutalibacter sp. | reverse complement strand
CTACCAAGCCATACTTGACTTTAATGCGATCAAGCTTTTCAAGCATAGGCTCGGAGGCGACATAGAGGAATACTACCGTCGCCAACGCATGTACCAAATCAAAAGGGATCCCCTGCAAATAATAGAGCCACAGCATATTCCAAGTAGGATTCGGCTGTGTAGTCAACATAGAAGCCAGGTTCATAATCCCACCGTAGACAAAAAAGGTGGTCAAGCCTCCATAAATGCATAGGGCTGTACGACTGCGCAAAAGCAAGCCTTTTCGGAACAGGACTCCCGCCAAAAAGCCAATGACGCCAAACGAAAACATCTGCCACGGAGTCAACGGTCCCTGCCCAAAAAACATATTGCTAACAAATCCTGTAACCGCACCGACTAAAAAGCCCGACTCGCCGCCAAAGGCGACACCAGAAATAATCACTACTGCTACGACCGGCTTAAATTGGGGCAGCATAAAAAACGCTACTCGCCCGGCCACGCCAAGTGCACACAGCACGGCGATAATCACCAGCTCCCTGGCCTGTGGCTTCCGCCGCTCGAAAATCAGTGCAAAGGGAACCATAGATTCCAAAATAATCAGTAAGGAGATAAAGTAGTATTTGCGATCCCCGAAGAAATAAGCCCCCACATAAATCGTTAAAGGAATGGCTATCAGGACCATCGCGGCAGCCACAATTGAACGCTTGCTTAACTTTCGAGAGGATGGTTCCACTTGTACCGTCCACTCCGGCTTTCCCCTCTTCCAGGACAAAGCAATAGCTACTGCCAGGACTTCACAGGCAAACGCTAGTATCATCCCGGTATACCTCCAAACAGCAGCTGGATTTGTGGCAGCATCGACTGCCCTATCCCCGCCAGAGATAAAGCTGGAGAAGCCCTCCCAGTTTACAACAGCGAGAGCTACTGTCACAATAAAAGCCAAGCCAGATAAGCACAGCACACTAATCCGCCCCGGCGTCAGCTTTTTTTCTGTCGGCTTCGGCTTGATAATGTCTGTTTCTTCTTCGTCTATATAATAATCCCCGCTGTCGTCTTGCAACCTAGTGGAAGGGATAGAGGAACCCAGCGCTGTGACCACATCGTCTACTGTCACAGCTTTTGGCAGCCGATACCGCGCCATACGATTTGCGGCGGACGTATAAAAACTGTTGCCACTAAAAAAAGCCCGAGGCCGATTTTCAGTAACAATGTTCCCGTCAAAAAAAAGTGCACACCGATCGGCATACTCAGCGCAAAACTCAATGTCATGGGAGACCATAACAATAGCAACACCAGCAGCGGTCAACCGGCGAAGGATGGCGGCAAAAACACATTTATATTCTGCATCCAAACCCTTAGTCGGCTCATCTAATAGCAGTATTCGAGGCTGAAGCAGTAATACCTTTGCCAGCGCAGTCCGCTGCTGCTCTCCGCCAGAGAGATCATATGGGTGAGAGTCCAACAGGTCTTCTAGCTGACAAACGGAGACGATATTCTGCAGCTTTTTTTGCTTTTCTTGCCTGCTAAGCTTGGAGCCTGACAAGATTTCTAGCAAATCCTCTCGAACAGTTTTTGCCACAAATAGGCTTTGTGGATTCTGTGGCAGCACACCTAGAAGCCGGTCAAACAGCTTGCTAGATGGGATTTTGTCCAACTCGATTCCGTTAATTCTTACTTTTCCACGATATGGGCTATTCAAACCGGCAATCAGCGAAAGCGCCGTGGTTTTCCCTGTGCCGTTACCACCAAGGATGGCTGTTAACTCACCTGGGTAAGCCCGAAAAGATAAGCCCTTGACCACGTCCGGCCCACCTTTTTCATACTTGAACCAGACCTCTTCCAGTTCCACTGCTGGACTCTCCCGCACGGGCGCCGACGGCTCCTCTGGCAACTCACACTTTATTTCCATTCGAGACAGCCACTCCCGCCCGTCTCGCACTGTGACTGGGCAGGATAAACTGTTTTTTACACTCGCCCAAATCCGCATGGGGACCGGCATAGCCCGAAACATCTTATGTCCTTGCTCGCGTAGGGACTCCCCTACTTCGGTGGGAGCGCCTTCGCATATAATTTTTCCATTGTCCATCACCACAGCACGGCTAGCCAAAGGGAAGGCCTCCTCCAGCCGATGCTCAGTGAGAATAACTGTTACTCCTAACTCCCGGTTGATTCTTCCCACAGTTGCTAAAAAATCCGCCGCAGCTATCGGGTCAAGCTGACTGGTGGGCTCGTCTAAAACCAACAGGGACGGTTGAAGTGCCATAACTGAAGCCAGCGCCAGCAGCTGTTTCTGTCCGCCAGACAGTTCTGTTACGCTTTTATAAAACCAATTCTGAATACCGAAAAAGCTGGCCATCTCCGACACTCGCAAACGAATAGATGGAGTGTCAAACCCCAAGCTTTCCAACCCGAAGGCCATTTCATGCCAAACTTTGTCGGTAACAATCTGATTTTCAGGGCTTTGTAGTACAAACCCTATTTTGGACGCCGCATCCCGTTGGCTTAACTTATGCAATGGTATCCCCTCAAAAAGGATCTCTCCAGAAAGCCGCCCATGAGGTGCCAAAGCTGGTTTTAACTGGCGGAGCAGAGTTGTTTTCCCGCAACCGGACGGGCCACACAGCACAATAAACTCTCCTGACTTCACTGTAAGAGCAACATCCCTCAGAGCTGGTTGCTCCCGTTCTGGATATGTAAATGTCAAGCCTTGGATAGACACAGTTACATCCGTCGTTTTTGCAACATTCTCCATTTCAGATCCTCCTTTCCATTGACGATAACCGGCATAGCGCATAAAGCCAGATACAATGCAAAAACGCCTGCTTGCCATAAGTCAAAGCCAGATCCAGAGATGATAGGCATATACACAAATCTCAATTTTCCTAGGAACATTCCAACTAACACACCACCACCGCATAATAGCAGAAACAGCATTAACCATCTATCTCGCCGGTCAAATCGATAAATAGAAAACGCAGTACGTCCAGGCAGACCGTACCCTCTATCTTTCATACTGTCGGCGGTGTCAATGGCGTTTTCCAGTGCCCAGGTCACCAAGATAGAAAGGATTTTGATTCCGTGCTTGGCGCGCTTAAGCAGCCCGCCATTGGAGACATCTTGCCCTACGCACTTCTGCGCATTGGAGATCACCTTGACCTGCGCCACAAAACGAGGCACAAACCTCAAAGACATGGACAGCACCAAAGATAAAGATGGAATGATCCGCCCAAACAAATAAACAATTTTATCACTAGTCATCACTGTATTGAAGCAAGAAAACCAGATAATCACCGTAACCAGAAGAAAAGCAGCATAAACTCCGTATAATATAGACTCCAGCGTCAACGGGTTGCCGCTTGGCAAATATGTAAGGATGGTAACACCTTGATGCGAAAAAGCGGGGTTAACCAGTGCCGTGATGACAAGAAGCGGAAGCATATAAACCAGATTAAATCGTATTGCCTTTTTCCCTTTCAAATAAAAAGAGTACACCAAGGCACCGACCAACGAGATTCCTAAACAGACAGGGTGATTGAGAAACATAGTTGTTCCAATCACCAACACAAAATATAGCATAGAAATAGCTGGATGACATCCAGAAAACGTATCCCTATTCATCCAACGCTAGCCTGCCCAGTAGAATAACCTCCACCTACATCATATCCTAGGTCGCAAGTATACACCCACTCGATGACATCGCCCTGTTTAAGATGATACCGGCTGCACCCGTAGTTGGGGAACCAACCGTTGACTTTATACATCCAGCCCGATAAGTCTCCGCAGTCGAACTCATAGAGATTATTGATTCCCTCGATGTAGGCAGAGTTGTAGATAGGCGTATTCTCAAATTCTATATGGATTCGCTTCTGCCGTGTTACCCGTTTTAGCACGTCAAACACACTTTCCCCTTCGTTGAAAGTGACGGTGGTAGTGCCCAAGATCACTCCATTCGCTGGCACCATGCTTTTTTTCTCCTCTTTAAGCATGTCCATATTATTCAAAATAGTGTCACACCGAATGGAAAGGGTGCAAGTGTACTGCTTGCTTTTATCGACTGTAATATTTTCTGGTTCAACAGGCGTGGGCTTGCCCTCCGGCACCGGGTCAGTCTGATACTTGTCTTTTCCGGTCTCCGGGTTGATCTCCATACCAGAGGTAGAAGAAGACGGCGTTTGGTGAGACGTGTTCACCTCATTCTCGCTGGACGTCGAGTTGTTGGTAGAAGGATCAACCAATGACCCATCTGTGCTAGAAGACGGTGTGGAACTAGAAGCGCTGCTACCGTGTGATTCATCTGAAGAAGCAATGAGTGCATTTGCCACTTGAGCGCTCCGATTTGGCGTTGGCTGAAGCAAGAACGCCGCTGTTAAAACAGCAACTATGCATACCAAGGCCAAGCCAATCTTTGCTTGCTTGGTCTTGAAAAAACGTATAATCTTTTCTTTCATTTCTACTGCCTTTCTTTTTTCTCTATATACTCGAAAGCCCAGCGGTACTTCATGTGCCGCTGGGTTCCGAATGAGAAGAGAAGGGACCCCCTTATTCTTCCTTACTGATTTTGCTGTCTTTTCTTTCTAACGAGCACCGCGGGCAGTGCCAGCAAACAAGCGGGCACCAAGAGATACATCGCCACATGGCTATCGTCCCCGGTTTGTGGGGTCTCAACGCCGTTGCTACCACCGTTTCCAGGGTTTGTCATATTATCGTTTCCGACCGGATCATCCATGTTCGCTTTTACATGTTGGTATACAGCAAAGGCGCCCATCTGGTCGGCCTCAAACACCAGCTTTCCGTTTTTCAATGCAGCAGCTATCTCGGTCATACTGCCATCAGCATTGACGCGGTACACTTTGCACTGTGCACCGTCATAGCTGCTTGGAACTGGGATAGAAACCGTAACCATACCGCCTGGCTGAACTTCCAAGTTGTTCTCCAATAAGTACAGATCGTACAAGGAAAATTTCCCTTCCTTCACGGTTTCTCTGACCTTGTCGTATAAACTACCAGAAGTCAAAAGATTGGCTTCCATCTCCATGCCGTGCAGAATGCTCTCTTTACCAACAACAGTGATGCCACTACCATTTACATCGTTTAGAATAATGTCTTTATCTTCTTGGATAGGCGGTTTGTCTGTTCCACTGGTTACATCTGACATATCATACAGTGAGGTCTTCCCGTTTAGAAATCGGTCATAAGAAACCAAGGCGTAGTACCCTTGTTCTGTTGCCATGCCGTTAATGCTGCCACTTGCAATATGCTTGAAACCGCCTCCATCAACTGCAAATGTAAGAAGCGCATCCAATACAGAGCGGCCATTTTTGATAAAGCGCGGATCGCTGTCTGGATCAATACCCAACGCAGTTAGAGCAACAATTACTTGTGCACAGCTTTCCGCGTTTACCGTGCCCCAACTTGCAAGACCGCCGTCATCTCTTTGCATCTCGGAAAGACAAGTCAGTGCTTTATCTACAGCTGCCTTAACCTCGCTATTGCTGTCATAGTATGGAGCTAGCGCTTGCAAGGCCATAGCGGTCATATCTGGATCCGCGGTACTGCCAAAGAGCGCCCAACCACCGGCGGTTAGCTGTTTCTCAAGAATATAGGTAATCAGCTTCTCACGAGTAACCTGCTCTGCTCCTTCCAAAGCAACAGGAATCTCATAGCTGGCACTGTCAAAAGCAATTAACGCCCAAATCGGCCCGTTGATGCCCTGCGCTGTTACATAGCCCATGTCTGTCAGGCCCTGCAGTAAGTTATGTCCGCCTACATTGGTGACATCCAGTCCCAGGGCAGTAAGGGCAAGGATGATACGAGAGTTTTCGGTAGACTTCACACTATGCAGCTGCTCCGCATCGTTAATCTCTTCTTTTACAAATTGAAGCACTGCTTTGTAGTACCCTTCTGCTACCTCACGATCACTACGTGCAAGACCAATGACAGCCCACTCACCACCGATGCTACCTACACCAGGAGTACCCAGGGAGACAAGATAGTCTCCGGTAGATTTATAAACTTCATCAAAGCTGCTCGCTTGGCTCAGCTTTTTATAAGCTTCCTCAGCCGCTGTTAAAACAGTATAATTACTGACCAGCTCCTGCTGACTTTGAGTCAAATTGTCATAAGCTATGCGTGCAGCAGAAATAGCATCCCCGCTGTCAATGGAAACGGAACCAATGGCATTGATAAGATCGATGACTGTATTCGCAGCAGCCTGATCAATCTGGCTTTGGTCTTGAGACACCCCTACAGTAATCTGGTAAACTTGGGCTTCACCACTATTGCCGTTCATACTAGGCCAAGTGGGGTCACCGCATTTGACTGTGATAACTGTGCCCTCATTCACAGGAACAGATGCGGTACGCTTGTATTCCTTGCCATCCACACTGGTACGAACTTGATAGTTTTTATTACTTGCAGTGGGTGTCACTACAACACTGTCCACATCACTAGAAATCTCTAATGTGTAGTTGTGCGTATTTTTATGAAAGCTGGGAGACAACGTGCCTGCGCTAAAGAAGATATCCTTCACTGTTTTGTCTGAATCTCCCCAGCTACCACCAAGATCGTTTCCGTATTCTAAAGTATACATAATACGGATTTCGTCACCTGCGGAAAGCTTCCCATCTGCAACAGTAAATGCTCCAAAGCCTTCATTTGTAAACCAATCATTAAGGGTACCCATCCAACCGGACATTGAACCACCGTCAAACGCGGCCAGCCCGTTGACTTCACTAATATAATTGCTCTCTGCGCCGGTTTGTGAATAACTTCCCAGTGCATCTACAAAGCAACTCATCATAGTAGAGTCGTTGTTCAAGTTCACCCATTTGTCTACCAACACCCCGTCCCAGGCTGCACCAGCCTCTTTTGTGTAGACAGTGTTCTCCACGATAACACGGACCTGCCCCAAATCATTGGCGGCGAACGCTGTCATGGGCAACATACCGACAATCATTATGATTGACATCAGCAACGCCATAATCCGGCTTGATGCTTTTCGTCTCATTTTCATGTTCCTCCTTATCTTTTCAAAATCATTTATATCAAACGCTTATGCGCGCTCTTCTACTTGTGTCTCCTGGACTTCACTCTTTCTACAACTTTTTCCTTCTTGCCTGGCTCTTCGTTCAAGATATGTTTCGCCAATCGGCTTCAAACCAGCTTTTTCCAGCGCTCTAGGCCAAGGGCCCAGACTCGCCTTAATCTCACGAACTAGATTGCCATCAAAGTCCTGTTTTTTCGGTAATCTTCCAAGCTCCGCCGCCTTTTCCCGCAATAAACAGATGGCCATATCTCTCTTATCTACCTTTTTCTTTATATGCTTCGCCACTTGATATACGGCGTGGGATCTCTTCTCCACGCCATCCTCCTTCCAAGATACCCCCCTGTCTCATATATGACATACGACAGAGCACCTATCTTAAAAAACTAAAAACCACCTACCCCCTGCAGGAGTAAGTGGTCTAAAGCGTTATAATTATAGGGAAAGCGCCTATAAAAGCAGTTATATCCTTCAATTGCCCAAAGATACACACTTCACTCTAGCAGACATGGCTGGTTTCCTGGCTTATGACATACCGGTTCAGACCGGAAAAAGAACGCCTTCTCAGGAATAGTATTCCCAATGGCAACTGCTCTTTTCTTTGTCAATCACAGTAATGGCTGTTGCGTCGGATTCGCACCGATACTTCCCAATTCTTCTATGTTTTCATAGACGCCATATTGCAAATATTCAATTCTATATACTGTATTCTACCACAGGCAGACAAAAACGCAATATAAAGATTTCCTTCTTAGCACATTGACTTTTATTTTAATCAACTATACGCATGTTGTTCC
>CAUWLU010000084.1:0-7894 GCA_963559705.1 uncultured Acutalibacter sp. | reverse complement strand
GCAGCACCGTCAGCATTCCAAATCGCTGTCCGGTCAAATCAATCAACCGGCTCATGGGTTGGTTCCTCCCTCATTCAGAACTTAAAATGTTTCCCTGTGTTCCTGCGCCTGCTTCGCTGTTCCATAGTCAGGGTGACAAGGATACCCAGCAGGCTGAGAATCATGGCTGCAATCCAAGGCCAGAGAACCGTGCTGTCGCCGGTCTGCGGGCCGTCGCCGCCGCCTGGGTTCGACGGATTGCTGGGTTCGTCTGGCTTATCCGGATCGGTAGGCTTGTCGCCGGGGTCGGGCGGCTCCGGTTTCGGCGCGGTGCCAGTGTAGGTATTGACAATATCATACCCGTGGATTTTGGCGGTGTAGCCGGGCACCTCGGCCTCGCCCACGGTGTAGATGATCTCATGCCCGTCCTCTGCGAATTTCGGCAGTTCAAAGGCGTACTTCCAGCCGTCTTTCCCAGTCACCAGCCGCTGGGCGGCAAGCTTCCCGTCTCCATAGACATACACAATGATGGATTCCGGCGGGTTGGGGTTGTCCCCGTGGTTCCATGTCTTGGTGCCGGAGATTTCCACGGTGTCCGGCTCTACCGGCGCGTAGCGGTTCACAAAGCGCGCCTTGTCCGCCGCTTCTCCGGCTTTTGTCAGGGTGTAGGAAGCATGAAGTGCGCCGTCCTCTAAGGTGACGGTAAAGGTCAGGGTATAAACGGTGCTGTCATACGTCCAGCCCTCCGCGCCGGTGTTCAGCTCGGAAACGGTATAGGTGTAAATGCCGGGGGACGCAAAGGAGAAGGTGCCGATTTCCACCTCGCCGCTGCCGGTGATGGTGAGGGTCTTGGTGCTGCCGTCGCTGCCCTGCGGCATGGGCGCGCCGTTCTCACCCCGCAGCAGGAAGGTAAACTCGGTTTCCGGGGCGTTCTCGCCCTCCACCACTTTTTCAATGATGGGCGGGTCAATCTCTATGGGCGGGATATAGGTATTAAGAATATTGAAGCCGTCATAGCTGGGGATAAAGCCAACCACCGGCAGTTCTTCCACGGTATAGACAATCTCTTTGCCGTCCGCGTCGTATTGGGGCGCGGTAAAGGCATAGTGCCACTCGCCATGTTCGTCCGGGGTGACGGTGATTTCCTCCACCACAATCTCCCCGTTTTTGAGCCGCACGGTGATGGATTCGGGCAGGGCTACCGCATGGCCGCCCTGCTCCCATGTCTTTTCGCCTTTGATTTCCGCCTGCACCGCGCCGATGTAGGTGTTGGTGGCGGTGACGGTAACCGTCCCACCGGGCAGGGCGGTGCCGGTGCCGTTTTCCAGCGTGAGGGCATAGCCGTCCTGGAAATAGTCATCCTCCCGCACTTCATACCGGGAACCGGCAGGGATTTCAAACTCTTTGCTTTCGCCGGGCCTTAGGGTAAACCTCTGCTCCACGCCGTCAACAGTAAGGGTAAAATGGAACTCCTTGTCTTTATCCGCCTCCGGGGATTCGCCCGCAAGCTGTTTTTTGACAATGAGGGTGGCGGGCTGCTCCGGCTTCTCCGGCACCCGGTTGCGGAAGATCACATAGGCGGTGTCGCCTATGATGGTGCCGCCTGCCTCGCTCAAATCCTGCCAGTAGCCCGACGGGTCGGTTTCTTTAACCGTATAGGTGACCCCTTCGGGAATCCCTTCAAACGTGGCGGTTTCTCCACCTTTAAGCTGCAAGGTGATGACGGGGCCGGTGGTAGCAACAGGCTCTCCGCCATTGATGGAATAGGGGTAGCCTTTTCCGTCCGAGAACTCGACCGCAAAGGTGAACACCTTATCCGGGTCTGGATTTTCGCCCACCACTTCCTTGGTGATCCGCAGGCTGCCCAGCGCCCCTTGGGGCTGGTAGGTATTGACAAAGGGCAGGCGCAGTGTTTCCGCCCCGGTGATGGTGCCGGTATAGGTTTTGATGTTTGCTACATACCCGTCTGCGGTGTAGTCGGTTTCGGTGACGATATATTCTGTCCCCACCGGCAGATCCGGGAAGGTTTTGCTTTCGCCGTGTTTGAGGGTGAAGGTATGGGTTTGCCCACCGATGATAGCGGTAAAGGTAAATTCTTTATTGATATCCGCGCTTCCGTCCGGGCTTGCGTCCACCACTTCCTTGGAAACGGTCAGGCTTCCCGTCTGACCGGGGGCGTAAGTGTTGGTGAACAGCGCCGCGCTGCCTGTTTCGGTGATGGTTCCTGTGTGGCCGGTAGCGGAGACGGTATAGCCGGGCACCGGCTGCTCGGTGACGGTATAGGTCACGCCCACCGGGATTTTTTCAAACACCGCCTGCTGGCCGTGCTTAAGAACAAGGGTGCCGCCGCTGGCAAGCTGCTGGGGTTCGCCGCCGTCAATGGAATAGGAATACGTCCCGCCGTCTGAAAACACAACCGTAAAGGTAAATTTCTGCTGCTTTTGCACTTCGGTCAAAGGGGAGCCGTCTGCATTCTGGACAGTCTTTTCAATGGTGAGCGCCCCTTGCAGCCGGACATTGTAGGCGGTGACAACCACCGTCTCGGTGTCATTTTCGGTGACGGTGAAGGGATACCGGGTGATGCGGTTGCCGTCCGCGTCCTTATCAAAGGTAAAGCCGGGTGCCGGGGAAAATTCCTCGAAGTAGTAGCTACCCGGCTCCAAGCGGACGGGGATTTTGCCCTCGCTGTTGGTGACGTACCGCCCGCCGATCTGCACCCCGTCCGCCGTGAACAGGTAGAACACCGCGCCGGGGACGGGGATTTGGTTTTCGGTTCCGTCGGGCAGTTTTTGGAGCTTTAGCAGCTCCACGTCCTGCACAATTTTGCTCTGTGTCTCGTTTCTCGCCTGCTGGCTGAGGCTTTGCCAGCCCAGCGTACCGGATACAAGGCCGGATAACACAAACACCGCCGCCAGAACCAAGCTGACGACCCGGTATGCTGCTGACCGCATGGCAAAGCCTCCCTTCCTTAAAGTAATCCAAAGTATATTTTTTGTACTGCTGTCTGTTGCAGGCTCTCCGCTTTGGGGAAGCCCACAACAGGCAGCAGCGCCGCCTACGGCCCCGGCAAAGGCCGGGTGCCGCAGGGTTTGCTGCCTATGGTTGTTGCCTGAAAGTGTTACTGCGCCAAGTCGATCCACATGGCGGGGCGGATGCCACAGGGTCGAGATATAGTTCTGCTCGAAACGGTGCCATCTTCTGTTACAACTCCACTGCCGGGAAGGCCTTGATCTGGTGAGCGTAACCACCATTGCCCGTTCGTAGCTTTCATGCCCTCTGGCACAACGATTCCTTGCTTTCCCAACGTATAATCATTCACTTTTGCGGGTTCATTCGCAATACCAAATGTTGTTCCATATACATCTGCTTGAGAAAGCAAAAATACTTTGTCGTTAGAATCTGTCCATGAATCACCATCTGGCTTTTTATGGGTATGGATTACCGTTTCTATCGCATGAGCATTTAGAATTGCCTTGCCAGTTAGCCAGTCACCATTGAGATAAGTCTGAACGTCGCTGCCTTCCCATGCGTTGTTATCTATATCAAAAGCTCTTTGTTCCAAAACATCTTTGGAGAGCAACAACCTCTCGTTACCTTTCTTTGCCAGTACATACCATTCAATGCCGTCAATGGTGGCTGTCTGTGTACTGCCTGGAGTGATATTCCCCACACCGGACGTATCCCAAGAAGATTCTACTTGCACTTCATAAGTTCCGATTGTCGTGTTATCAACCAAAGAGATTGCCCGGACTTCCAGCTTGCCGCCAACAATTTCGTCCGCACCAACCGTCAGCAGGCCGCTTTCGCTGATATTGGTATCGCCCGAATTCTTGCGAACAACCGACCAAGTAACATTCTGATTCGCGTGCTTCTTGCCGCCTATGGTAACCTCTGCGCTCATTTGCAGGGTTTCGCCCAGCTTAACGGTGGTAGCACTGTCAGCAGCGGAAACCGTTACCTTCAGTTTGTACCCCGCCGCCTGATTCAGCAGGAAAACAGCGTCGTCGGTCGGTTTCGCACCCGCATCGTCACCAAAGAAGCCGTCGTTGCCCTCGGCGGTACCCCAGTCGCCCAAGCTGGCAAACTGGCCCACCACGTTTATGCCGTAGTACCAGTCGTCGTCCGGCACAGAAAGCTGGGTCAGGCCGTCCAGCAGCAGGCCGGTGGAAGTGTCCGGCTCGATGGCCTGCGCCCAGTACGCCCAGCCGTCTGTGTCGTACACCCAGTAGGGGCCGGGCTTTGCTCCCGCGTCAATCCACTCCTGCATGGTCATGACCGTGGCGTTCAGGGTAGTCTTAGCGGTGTGGGTCTCATTTTGGGTGGTGATGTTGTCCGGGTTTACCGCACTTTCGCCCTCATCCACCGCATTGTCGTCGTTGTCATAGATAGCGTCCTCGGTTTTCTGTTCACCCACGGAATAGGCATGGTAATCGTCATAGTGGGTGTCATCATCCGGGGCGGTACCCTCATAGGTGCCGTTGATGTCCGCCTTCAAGCTATCCTTGTTTTTATTAAACGTCGGCATATATATGGTAGATCCGCCCATTTCCCACTCCACATACTTATGGAACGGGTCGTTCTCCGCCGTTTTGCCGGGGATATGGGTGACCCATGTGGACATGTCGTTGATGTCGGTGCCTACCTTTACCGGGGTGGCTTTCTTGCTGTCATAATCAGGCGCGCCGGTTTTCAGGCCAGCACCCGCGCCGATCTCCATGTACTCGTCCAGACGAACCCTTGCAAAAATGGGGGTATCTCCGAAATTCTCGACGTATACGTCCTTGTTGGTGCCGTCATAGTCGTCGTGGAGTCGCCCGCCGGGGTTGACTTCCACAATCTTTTCGTTAAGCGCCTGTTGGCTGATAGACTGCCAGGCGTAGGTACCGCCCAGCAAGATCGCCGCCGAGACCGCCACCGCCGTAATGGCAGAAATCAGTTTGCGTTTTTTGGTTTCCATTGCAATCTTCCTTTCTCAATATTTTACTGTTATCCAACTAAATCCAGCCACAAGACCGGGCGAATGCGGAAATCCGTGGCCTCGGTGCAGCGGTAGTTGTAGGATTCCTCGTTACCCCACAGGACACTGGCCACATAGGTCTCTGCTCCGCTGGGAGAACGCAGCCAGTAGTAGGCTGGGCCGCCGCCCTCTTTTAGTCCAGTTCGCAGATCCTCCGGCAGAATAATCCCCGGCTTGCCCAGGGTATAGTCCTTGGGTTCCTGGGTGGGGTCGTGGTCGTGCTCCCCAAAGGCGTCCGCTTCGCTGAGTAAAAATACCTTGTCGGTGGATTCAATGTAGTCCGGGGAGTTAAACTCCTTGCGGGTGTAGAAGGTGGTATCCTGCGCGTGGGCTTTTAAAGTGGGTTTGCTGTCCAGCCATGTCCCGTTCAAATAGGTCTGGATGTCGCTGCCCTCCCACACGTTGTCGGTATCGTCAAAAGCCATTTCCTCCTGGGCGTATTGGGGGATCACCAGCGCCTTGTTGCCCTCTCTGGCAAGCACATACCAGTCCAGCCCGTCAATGGAAACGGTTTGGTTGCTGCCGGGGGTGATTTGTACCAGCTCCGGGTTCCAAGGCTCTTTGACGGTGACGGTGTAACTGCCCTTCTGGGAAGAATCCTTCGCGGTGGCGGTGATGGTCAGAACCGTTCCCGCCGCCTCATCTGCGCCGACCGTGAGCAGCCCGGCGTCGCTGATTGAGGTATCTCCAGAAGTCTGGCCGGAGACCGACCATGTAACCTCCTGATTGATGTGGGCAGCGCCGCCTACCGTGACCTTCGCGCTGAACTGCAGGGTGCCGCTTGGCAGCACAGCAGTTGTGTTGCCGTCGGCAGTAACAGAAATCGCCGTATTAAGCCCCGCCGCCTGATTGAGCAGGAACAGCGCGTCGTCGGTAGGAGCCGGGCCTGCATTGTCACCGAAGAAGCCGTCCTTGCCTGCTTCGCTGCCCCAGTTGCCCATAGTCGCAAACTGTCCCACCACGTTAATGCCGTAATACCAGTTGTCGTCCGGCTCGGTCACAAGCTGAATGCCGTCCAGCAGCAGGCCGGTGGAAGTGCCGGGCTCGATGGCCTGCGCCCAGTACGCCCAGCCGTCCACGTCGTACACCCAGTAGGGGCCGGGCTTGGCTCCCGCGTCAATCCACGCCTGCATGGTCATGACGGTGGCGTTCAGGGTAGTCTTGGCGGTGTGGGTTTCCTCTTTGGTGGTGATGTTGTCCGGGTTTACCGCGCTTTCGCCTTCGTCCACCGCATTGTCGTCGTTATCATAGATCGCGTCCTCGGTTTTTGTCTCACCGGGGGTGTAAGCATGATAATCGTCGTAGTGAACATTGTCGTCCGGGTCGGTACCTTCGTAGGTGCCGTTGATGTCGGCTGCCAGCGAATCCTTGTTTTTATTGAAGGTAGGCATATATGTAGTTTGCCCGCCGGTTGTCCACTTCCAGTAGGTATGGAACGGGTCATCTGCCGTGCCGCCCTCAATGGTATCGCCGGGGATATGGGTTTTCCAGGTGGTCACATCATCAATGTTTGCACCGCCCACCAGTGAAGTGGCGGCCTTACTATCGAAGCCGTTGTCCCCGGTTTTGAGACCGGCTCCGGCTCCGAGTTCCATGTACTCGTCTAAGCGCACCCGCGCATAAATGGGAACGCCGCCCTCCGCTTCGGACATGAAATTTTCGACGTACACGTCCTTGTTCCGGCTGTCAAAATCGTCGTGCAAGCGTCCGCCGGGGTTTACCATGTCCTGCGCTTCGTTGAGCGCCTGTTGGCTGATACTCTGCCAGGCATAGGTTCCCGTCAGCAGAATGGCCGCCGCAACCGACACAGCGACTATGGCAGAAACCAGTTTGTGCTTTTTGGTTGCCATTGCAATCTTCCTTTCCTATATATTTCTGCTTGTATGTAAAGAAGGGGGTCGCCTTCTTTTCACCAAATTAGTGAGCCGCCTGTTTCGGCTCTTTCCTGTAAATGTGTTTGAGGATAACCGTCAGCCCGATCACCACTGCCGCCGCAAACAGGATAAACAACCAGTATTGCCCCATGAAACCGGCAATCTGCCCCAGCACTTCGCTGTGGAAAATGACCTTGCCCACGACATTCACCGCGGGGACAGGCTGTGCATCCGGCTCGTCGTTCATAATGCCCTGGGTCTGAAATGCCCGTTGGCCGGTGTCCTCATAGTCCTCGATAATCCCGATAATCCGGTGGGTGACGGTGGTGGTCGGGTTTGCCATAAAGGTGATGTCGTCCCCGACTTCCAAACTTTCCGGATCTACCTGCCGGGCAATCACCAAAGACCCCTTGGGGATCTCCGCCTGCATGGAACCGGACAGGACAACCATGCCGGTAAAACCGGCAAGGCTCCGGGGGCTGCCGTTGCTGGTCGTGCGGATAAACAGGGCGGAGATAATCAGAAAAACCAGCGCGCTGTAAAACACGATATTCCCGGCAAGTTTCAGCCCCTGCCGTTTGCGGCGCGGTTTCTCCGGCTGCAGATGTTTTGGCGCTTCCTCTTTTTCGTTTGGTTCCGGCGGAGTGCGTCCATGTGGCGTTGGGGAAGCTGCGTGAGTTTTCCGCTCCTGTTTTTGATGAAATTCGGCCAGAATGGACTCCACTGTCAAATCGTCCACCTGATGCTTTTGTACCTTGATTTGCTCTGTCAGCACTTCCACCTGTTCCGATAAACGGGAATAGCCCCGAACCAGTGCGTCGATCCGGGGGTCATCCTGTGGTGTTCTGTTATTTTTAGAAGATGTTTTTTTCTCCATGACATTTCCTTAAATATTTTTTGGTAACAGAAGAATCCTTCTGTTGTCATTGTTCCGGGCATGGAACTGCCAGAAACCGCTAAAATCCACTAAAAAGCATAAAAAAGGCGCGGCAAATAAACCTTTCCAACAAATCCTGCTGAAAAG
>CAUWLU010000083.1:0-8026 GCA_963559705.1 uncultured Acutalibacter sp. | reverse complement strand
TTAATTTTAGATTCTCACAGGGCATGATCCTGTGAGTTTAAGTTATCTATAAACTGCAATTTGCGCTGGCTGGCCCCTCAGGCTTTCCCGGCCCGGCTGCTGCATTTTTCCGGGAAAATCTCTGCATTTTTCAACTTATGTTCAACAAGTCCCTCATTTTTCACCTCCCTTTGCCTTTTGACCGGCCTCCGTCTCGGGCGCTCCTTCCGGCGAGGGCTGCTCCGTGTCCTCCTGGGGCAGCCGGGTATTCAGCAGCACATCGGCCATGCAATCGCTGATGCGGCTCTCTGCCTGACGCATCACGTGACTGTAGATGCTTGTAGTCGTAGACACGTTAGAATGCCCCAACCGGTGGCTGATGCTCACACTGTCCACGCCATGAAAAAACAGCATACTGGTCATGGTGTGGCGGAAGGCGTGAGGATTCAAATGGGGGAGATCATGCCGCTTTTCAAACCGGCTGAGCCAGTTCCCCAATTGACTGGGATTCATCCTCCCGCCCCGTTCTCCCGGGAACACATAGGGCGATTCCTTCCACTGCTCTCCCAGCTCCTTCCGAAGCTCCTCCTGCCACTGCTGATACTCCCTCAGCAGGCACATGGTTTCCTCCGGCAGCTTGATGGTCCGCACCGAATCCCTGGTTTTGGGCGTGCCTTCGTACACCCCGCGATCCCCTGCGTACAACAGCGTGCAATCAATATGAATTTGACCGTTGTCCCAATCCACATGATCCCACTTCAGCCCCAGCAGCTCTCCCCGGCGGCAGCCCGATACCAACAGCAGCTGCACCGCCGTCCTCCATTTGATGGGCTCTGCCCGCAGCGCCGCCAGGATCTTCGCCACTTCCTCCATCTGAAAATAGTTGGGGTCGTGATTCTCCCACTTGGGCGGGCTGGCCCGGTGGGCCGGATTCAGCGGAATCCGCATTTCCCGCTCTGCCTGGCTCAGCACAATGGAGATCACCAGGTGGCAATTCATGATGGTCCTCCCGCTGAGGCATTTTTCCTCCCGCACCGTGGAAAACAGCAGGGAATAGGGCAGCTCCAATGCCTCGGCAATCCGTCTGGCAGTGGCCGGCATCACCGGCTTCCCATCCCGCAGCCGCTCCAGGCTGATCCTCCGCCCGTCCTTTCCCGGCACGCACAGTCCCAGCCCTCGGGCCTCCACCACCTGCCACAGGGACGGCCGGGGATAGGCCTTTTCATTGTCCTCCCGGGCCTCTGGCAAGGATAGCTGCTGATAGACGTAGTTCAAATGCTGGGGGCGAATCTCTCCCAGCTTGAGATGCCCTAAAAAGGGCAGCACCCGATTCAAACTCTGCTGATAATGGATCAGCGTCAGGTGCTTCAGCCCTGTGCGCTCCTTCAGCTCCAACACGTACTGAGCGTATTGGGCAAAGGTCTGCCGCCCGTCAGAGAGATACCCCTCCCGGCACTGCTTTTCAAAAACTGCCGCTTGCTTTTCCGCTTCCTTTCGCGCGCGCTTCTCACTCCATCCCTCGGGCACATACCAGGTCATGGTGTAGGGCGTCAGCTGCCTCCCCGTGCGGGGGTCCCGCCCCTTATACACTCGAATACTGTAGGAAACCACCTCGCCGCTCTTGTTTTTCCGACTTTGCAAATACGCCATTCCAGTCTCCTTCCCGCGGACTTTTCGCCGCTTTTTCCCAAAGGATAGAAGGTTCTTTTTTCCATGTCAAACCGCTTTCCCGGTTCAACTTTTTTTCAACCGCAGGAAAAGACTCTGTGGAAAACTCGGCAAAGGCAGCACCGCGCCCCGTCAATCCCAGAGCGCGCAAAAATAAGCCGTTGCCTGCTGCAACAGCTCTTGCTTACAAAAGGATCACTGGCACAAATAGGCCCCCTGAAGGACCTCCGGAGGAATGGCCACAGAGGAAAGGGCCTCCATTGTGGTCTGGTTCACGGTCAGCCGGTCGCCGGAGATGCTCTCTGCGGGCAGCTCTCCCACAGGGCGGCCCTCCAAAAGCTCCACCGTCATGTCTGCGGCCCGTGCGCCCAGCTCTCGGGCTGCGGCGCTGTAGCTTGCCAAGGCTCCCGCCTGAACCATGGCGGCATCCTCCGTATACCAGGGGCTCTTGGCGTCCTTGGCCGCCTGGGCCGCCGCTGCCGCCGAAGCAGCCACCGTGCCGTCCACCGGGGTCAGTACCGCGCCCACGCCCTGGGCGCACAGGTCCTTCATGGCCTGCTCCACACCCTCCGGGGAAGAGGGCGTCTGTTCCAAAACCTCCAGCCCAAGCTGGGCGGCATAGGCCTTGGCCGCCTCTGCCGCAGCCTTGGAGTCAGGCTCCTGTGGGTTGTACAGCAGCCCCAGGGAGGTCAGAGAGCCGTTTGCCTGCCGGGCCAGGTCCACCAGGGATTTCATCGCCGTGGGCGTCATCACGCCTGTGGCTTTTGCGTTTTTGCCATTCAGGTTGAGACCGCCCTCCTGGGTGACCCCGGCAACCACCACGGTCACCTCCGTGCCGGAGGCTGCCTCCATCGCGGCCTGGGCTGCCGGTGTGGAAATGGCCACGATCATATCCGTGCCGTTCTCCACAAAGTCCTGGCAGATCTGCTCTGCAGCGGCCGGATCTCCCTTGGCGTTTTGATAATTGATTACCACCTGCTCCTCGCCGCAGCCCCACTCCTCCAAGCGGCCCATATAGGCCTCCCGCAGGTTGTTCCAGGCGGCGCTCTCCTGGTACTGCACCAGGCCGATCTCATAGGGCTCGGCCTCCACCTGGCTCACCTCCGGCGCCATGCTGGGGGTGGACTCGGGAAGCTCGGAAGCTGTGCAGCCCGCTGCTCCCGCCGCCAACAGCAGCGCCAGCAAAAGGCCCCTTGCTCTCTTCACTGTTTCATCCCTCTTTCCTCTTTCCGTCCTTTTTCAGTTTTTATAATACGAAAAAGCCCCCGCCGCCCCTTTCAGCGAGGCCGCGGAGGCACTTTCTTTTTATGGTCTGCTATGGAAAAGCACGTCCCCAGCTTCTGGCAGGGGAGAGCTTAGCCCTCCTCAATGGGCTGGTTCTGGTACACGGGCTCCGCCACTTCCAGCACACTCTGAATCTCGCTGCGGCGGACCAATCCGCTGTAGGAGCCATTGAGCAGCGCGGCATAGCGCTCCTCCTGGCCCTCCACAGGGCAATAGGAGATGACGTCGGAATCACCGCCGTCGAAATACTCATAGGTCACGGTCAGCACGGGGGCGCTTTCCTCATAGGACACAGCGTCGGTGGACAGCACTGCCTGACTCAGCAGCATCTGATAGAGATCCTGATAGATCTCATACTCCACGGCCGCGCCGTCGCCGTTCTTCACGGTCAGGTCGTAGCTGGGCTCGGTCTCGGTGGACTTTTCCTCGTTGAGGGTCCTGGTCACCTGGAAGGCATAGCTGCCTCCGGCGGTTTCCACAGTCAAGGTGCTGACGCTGTTGATATTGGGCAGCCACACATAGCTCATACGCAGATCCATCAGCGTGGCCTCTGCCCAGGAGGACACCGTTGCATCAGCCACCGTGTAGATCACGTCCAGATCATCGGCGACCAGATACCGGCTGCCGTCGGAGCCCGCCTTGCTGACGGCCAGGGTATGCTCCTCGCCGTTCATGTCAAACTCAATCTGAGCGTAGGGCTCCGCAAGGCCGTACTTCTCCAGGTTTTCCTGGGTGCGGCCCGTGGCTGCCACGGAATCCGCCGTCAGGCTCTTCAGGGCTGTGATGATCTCCGACAGATCATTGGTGCCGGACTCCGCCTTCATCGGGAAGGTCACCATATAGCCGCTGATCTTGCTGGGGTCGGATTCCACTGTGATGGGCTGCTCCAAATGGGTCCCGCTGAAGGTGATATGATACAGCAGGTCTGCCAAAACCGTGGTGGAGGAGGAGCCCTCGCTGTCCACAGTCTCCTCCGTGCGGTCGGCAATGGTGTAGATCTCCGTATTGATGAAGCCCAGGGGGGACTCCAACAGGGAGCCGCTGAAGGAACCGATATAGACCTTGCCGTTCATCAGCAGGTAACGGCCAACGGATTCCCCGGCCTCATTGCCCACGATGACCGTATCGCTGGCGCCGTCGGAATACTTGAGGGTCACCTTGGCCTGGCCCTGGCCGGAAAGGCCGAACTGGTCCAGGTCCTCCTGCTCGCCCAAATTCTTGGAGGCGCTGAGCAGCACGGTGGTGTTGACCGCAGCAGTGACCGAGGCAGTCTTTATGTCAAAACCCTGATAGCCTTCGATGGTAAAACGCAGGGGGGAGGAGCTTTCCTCCTCCTGGGAAGTAACGGTCCCGTCCTCGGGGATGATCCGGTACTCGCCGTGGGTGTTGGCGACCGAAAGGGAGGTCACCTCTTCGGACTCCCGCTCAATCAGGGAAATGGAGCTTGCAGAGGCGCTGCTGGAGGAGGAAGGCTCCTCGGCCTCGGGCTGGGTGAGCAACAGGACAGCTGCTCCGCCGCCGATGACCACCAGCACCGCCAGCATGATGATCAGATTGCGGATACTCTTCTTCATACCTTACAGGTGCCTCCTCTTCAGGAAGATCACCAGGCCCACTGCCAGGATCACCACCGGAATGCCGGCGATGAACACAATGCCCCAAAAATCCATGGTGCCGCGGGTGGCGACGATGTCCATCTCATTGGTCTGCACCCGCTGGGTGATCACGCTGACGGAGCTGCCGCTGTTGCCGGTGAGGTTCAGCAGCATATCCTTGAGATAGGCGGCGTCGGAGAAGGCGTTGCTCATGAAGCTGTCCAGGAACACGTTGGAGGAACCGAACACCACCAGGTTCCTGGTGATGGAGGAGCCGTCCACCTGGACGTATTTGCTGGAGAGCGTGGCCACGTTTTGAGCGCCGGTTTCGCGAGTTTCGTTGTCCTCGTTGGCGTTCTCCTCCGTGAGCACAAAGGCGGAATCGCTGGTGGTCCACAGGGGATAGGTGGAGACATCGTTGTTGCCCTTAAACACCAGCTCCAGGGGAGAGCTGTAGAAGGACACCAAACGGTCATAGGTGTTGTCGGGGAGGTACTCCTTGTTGTGATCTGCCAGCACAGCGGTGACGTCGGCAATGGCCATGCGGCTGGTGTCGGTTTCCGCCACAACGCCCTCCTGCACCCGAACGCCCCACTCCTCCAGGAAGGCGGCGAAATTGGGCATCGCTCCCTGGGTGGGATAGGTGGTGGTCAGCACGGTCAGGGGAGTTTTCTGAGAGGCGTCGTTGAGATAGGCGCGGATCTTGTTCAGCTCCTCCGCGGAATAATCCGTAGTGGGAGTGGGCAGCATCAGCACCTGGGTGCCCTCCGGCAGTTCCTGGGTCAGCAGATCCACCTGCTGGATCTCAAAATTCTGATCCTCCATCATGCCGATGAAGCTGGCCATATTGCTGGTGTTCAGCAGCTCGTTGTGGCCGGTGGCAATGGCGAAAACAGGCACATTGTCCATGTTCACCACTTCCAGAGCACCGGCCAGGGCGCTGTCCACCATGGAGAAGGAATTGGTGGCCCCGGTGGTCTGGTCCTGCTCAATGGCGAACAGGTCCGTCACGGTCAGCACCCGATGGCGGGTCTCGGTCTTTACCAGCACCTTGCCGGTGGCCAGGTTGTCCTCGGAATACTGGCTGACAAACTCGGGATTGGTATCGGGGTCCACAAACTCCACCTTGATCTTGGAGTTGGCCTCTGCCAAACGCCGGGCCAGGTTGGCCACTTGGCTGTACTCCAACCCGTAGTTTGCGTAGATCTGGTTGGAGTCATAGCCGTCCTCAGTGCCCATGAGGTAGATCGTGGTGTCCTTTTCCACACCCTGGGCGATCTCCACAGCCTGCTCGGACAGGGTGTTCAGGCCCTGGGCAGTCATGTCGATATCCAGAGAGGGGAAACGGTCGGTCAGGGCGGTGACGATCACATTGAGCGCCACCACAATGGCGACGAACACCACCGTCAGCAGGGTGGCCATGCCGCCCCGCTTAAACTTGTTGGAACGGAAGGGATTCTTCGTCTTTTTCGGAGCCTGCTTGGGGGCCCCGGTGTTCTGCGTCTGAGTGTTGACTTCGGTCTGTTTGGTTTCCATAATCTGCGGCCCTCCTTCTTAGCTCCAGCGGCGGCTTTCCACCTTGCGCGCGGTGAGGAAAACGAACACAGCTGCCACGCTCACAAAGAAGATCACGCTGGAAAGGCTGAACATACCCTGGGTAAAGGTGCTGTAGCGGTCGTTAAAGGACAGCCACTTGATGACGGTGCTGATGGTCTGGTTGGAAATGGCCGCAGCCAAGGAATCCAGATACATAAGCACCACGGAGATGACAAAGGTGCCGATAGCGGCAATGATCTGACTGATGGTCAGGCTAGAGATGAACACGCCGATGGAGATCATGGCAGAGCCATAGAGCAGCGCGCCGATGTAATTGCCGATGATCTCGCCCCAGGAGGGGGAGGAGAAGGTGCTCATCACCACGGCGGGAAGCAGGCTTCCCAAGGTGACGGCAATGAAATACACAAAGCAGCAGGCGAAGAATTTGCCCAGCACAATGGAGGTCACCCCCACGGGCGCTGTCAAAAGGGCCTGGTCGGTTTTGTTCTTCTGGTCGTCGGTCATGGAGCGCATGGTGATGATGGGAATAATCATCATGCTGAAGGTGAACATGGCGGCAAACACAGCCGAAATATAGCCGGAGGAGCTGGTGAGCATGGCCTGATAGTAATAGAAGCCATACAGCGCCATCAGCGCCGCCACGAATACATAGCCCACAGGGGAACTGAAATAAGAGCGCACTTCGCGCTTGAAGATGGCTTTCACTTCGCATCCCCTCCTTTCTCAGATTCGGTCTCTGCAGGGACTTCCCCCGCGTCTTTCTCCTGGGTATCCAGCTCCAGCTCCTTGGGGTCCAGGTGCTGGCCGTCCTCCTCCTGGTGCTGCACCAGGGAGACGTCGGTGCTGGTCAGCTGCAGGAACAGATCCTCCAGCGTCAGGTCGGTATTCTTCAAGGCCAGCATGGGCCAGCCCTTCCGGGCCATCAGAGCAAAGACGTCCCGGCGGATATCGTTGTTCGGGGTGGATTCCACGCTCAGCTCGAACACACCCTTCTCCTTCTCGCCCAAGGAATAGGCCTCCACCACGCCGGGCACGGTCTGCAGGGCGTGGACCATCTCCCGCTCGGGACCCTCGGCCCGCAGGATCAGCCGGTGGTCGGGGGAGAGGTCGTGGGCCAGGGTGTCCGTGGCGCCGTCTGCCACGATCCGGCCATTGTTCACCACCAGAATCCGCTCGCACACAGCCTGTACCTCGGGCAGGATGTGGGAGCTGAGGATCACGGTGTGATTTTTGCCCAGATTCTTTATCAGGGTGCGGATCTCAATGATCTGCTTGGGGTCCAGACCCACGGTGGGCTCGTCCAGAATCAGCACAGGGGGATTGCCGATCAGCGCCTGGGCAATGCCCACACGCTGCTTATATCCCTTGGACAGGTTGCCGATGAGCCGGTTATACACATTCTCGATGCGCACCAGCCGGCAGATCTCCTTCAGGTGTTCCTCCCGGGGAAGCTTGACCTTTTTCAAATCGTACATGAAGTTCAGGTACTCTTTCACCGTCATATCCATATACAGGGGCGGCTGCTCCGGCAGATAGCCGATCAGCTTTTTCACCTCGCCCGGCTCCTCCAGGGTGTTCTTTCCAGACACCAGCACCTCGCCGGAGGTGGCGGAGAGATACCCTGTGATGATGTTCATGGTTGTGGATTTGCCCGCGCCGTTGGGCCCCAGGAACCCAACGATGGTGCCCTCCTCGATTTTAAAACTCACGCGATCCAGCGCCAGGTTCTGGCCATAGCGCTTGGTGAGGTTCTTGACCTCTATCATGTCCGTGATTCCTCCTGTTTCCGTCTTTTCACTTGCTGTCCCCAGTTTTGGGCGACATCGTTAACTTTACTATAGTACCGCAAATCAGCTCCTTTTGCAAGGGTTTTCCATTTTGCCACTACAGTTTTCCTAATTTTACCCCGGTTTTGTGAACTCTGCGTGAAGGAAAGGCGAAGA
>CAUWLU010000082.1:0-8076 GCA_963559705.1 uncultured Acutalibacter sp. | reverse complement strand
ACCCCATCTGTTAGATAGTATATCATACTGTCTAACAAATGGGGTGCTGTTCAAACGCCCCGAAACGGGGATTTTTCCGTTTGGGGGCGGGCTTTGAGAAAAAATGTGAGATTCCCTGCTTTTTTACTTGAAAAGGGGCAGGATCTGGGGTACAATTAGTGTTGGTAATTTGTGCAAACTTTCACAATCAACCATATATGATTAGAAGGAGTGCCTGAACATGAGTTTTCTCAGCAAAAAGACCATTGACGACATCGACGTAAAAGGCAAGCGGGTACTGGTCCGCGTAGACTTCAACGTCCCCATGAAGGACGGCGTCATCACCAACGACAACCGCATTGTGGCTGCCCTGCCCACCATCAAAAAGCTGGTGGCTGACGGCGGCAAGGTGATCCTCTGCAGCCATCTGGGCAAGCCCAAGAACGGCCCCGAGGCCAAGTTCAGCCTGGCCCCCTGCGCTGCCCGCCTCTCTGAGCTGCTGGGCCAGCCCGTTGTCTTTGCCGACGACGATACGGTTGTGGGCGACAACGCCAAGGCCGCTGTGGCTGCAATGAAGGACGGCGACGTGGTCCTGCTGCAGAACACCCGTTTCCGCAAGGAAGAAACCAAGAACCTGGAGCCCTTCTCCGGGGAGCTGGCCAGCCTCTGCGACGTTTATGTCAATGACGCTTTTGGCTCCGCTCACCGCGCTCACTGCTCCACCGCCGGCGTCACCGATCACATCAAGGACACCGCTGTGGGCTACCTGATGAGCAAGGAAATCGAGTTCCTGGGCAACGCTGTGGAGAACCCCGTGCGTCCCTTCGTGGCCATTCTGGGCGGCGCCAAGGTTGCGGACAAGCTCAGCGTGATTGAGAACCTGCTGACCAAGGTCGATACCCTCATCATCGGCGGCGGCATGGCTTACACCTTCCTGAAGGCTCAGGGCAATGAGGTCGGCACCTCTCTGGTGGACAACGAGAAGATCGACTACTGCAAGAATATGCTCAAGGCTGCTGAGGAGAAGGGCGTCAAGCTGCTGCTGCCTGTGGATACCGCTGTGGCTGCTTCCTTCCCCGATCCCATTGACGCTCCCATCGACGTGGAGTACCTGGAATCCACCAAGATTCCTGCTGAAAAGATGGGCCTGGACATCGGCCCCAAGACCCGCGAGCTGTTCGGCGAGGCTGTCAAGTCTGCCAAGACCGTGGTCTGGAACGGCCCCATGGGCGTATTCGAGAACCCCGTGCTGGCTGAGGGCACCCGCGCTGTAGCCAAGGCTCTGGCCGAGACCGATGCCACCACCATTATCGGCGGCGGCGACTCTGCTGCTGCTGTGATGCAGCTGGGCTACGCCGATCAGATCACCCACATCTCCACCGGCGGCGGCGCCTCCCTGGAGTACCTGGAGGGCAAGGTTCTGCCCGGCATCGCCTGCATCGCCGACAAATAAATTTCTACACCGAGAGTGCGGCGGCCACCAGCTGCCGCATTTCTTACAATCAATCACATATTACGAAAAGGAGAGATTTCTCATGAATAAAGCACTGCGTAAGGTTGTCATCGCCGGAAACTGGAAAATGAACAAGACCCCCGCTGAGGCAAAGGAGCTTATTGCAGCCATTGCCCCCCTGGTGAAGGACGCTGCCTGCGACGTGGTTGCCTGCACTCCCTTTGTGGACCTGTCCGCTGCTCAGGAAGCTGCCAACGGCACCAACATTCAGATCGGCGCAGAGAACTGCCACTGGGAGAAGAGCGGCGCCTACACCGGCGAGATCTCCGCTGAGATGCTCACCGCCATGGGCGTGAACATCGTCATTATCGGCCACAGCGAGCGCCGCCAGTACTTCGGTGAGACCGACGTCACCGTGCAGAAGCGGGTACGTGCCGCTCTGGACGCAGGCATGACCGTGATCCTCTGCGTGGGCGAGACCCTGGAGCAGCGCGAGCAGGGCATCACCAGCGAGCTGGTCTCCATGCAGACCAAGATCGCTCTGGGCGGCGTCTCCGAGGAGGAGCTGAAGCGCGTCATCATCGCCTATGAGCCCGTGTGGGCCATCGGCACCGGCAAGACCGCCACTGCCCAGCAGGCCAACGAGGTCTGCCACACCATCCGCGAGTGCATTGCCTCTGTGTACAGCCAGGCTGCTGCCGACGGCATCACCATTCAGTACGGCGGCTCCATGAACGCCGGCAACGCTGCTGAGCTGCTGGCTCAGCCCGACGTGGACGGCGGCCTGATCGGCGGCGCTTCCCTGAAGCCCCAGGATTTTGCCACCATCGTGGAAGCAGCGAAGTAAACTGCTGAGAATTGTACCGTAACGCCGCAGGCATATAGAAGTTTTTGGGGCGCCTTTTTTCAAAAAGGCGCGACCTGAAAAGCGCGACCTTAAAACCGGCGCAGCCGGAAAAGAAGTGCAGTGAGGGTCGGCGCACCAGCGCAAAGCGCTGTAGCCGAACCAAACGGCCCTCCTCCACTCAGTTAGTTCAGAAGGCACTAACCCCTTGAAGGTCCCCCTGGACCTTTCCCTATGCGCTGCGCGCCGTGTGGGCGGCGGCGCATCCGGAGAGGAAGTGCAGTGAGGGACTGTTCGCAGTGAGCTGCCTCTGGGATGGCCTGTGCTGACCGTCCGTGCCCTGCCCTATGCGCTTCGCGCCGTGCGGGCGACGGCACTGCCGGAGAGGAAGTGCAGTGAGGGGCTGTTCGCAGTGAGCTGCCTCTGGGATGGCCTGTGCCAACCGTCCGTGCCTTGCCCTATGCGCTGCGCGCCGTGCGGGCGGCGGCACTGCACTTTTTTCAAAGCTGCGCTTTGTTTTAGACCTTGGGGCTTTGCCCCAAACCCCACAGCCTTTGAAAAGGCTGGCGAAACTTTTTCGTTACCGAATCGAAAGGAAGTCGCTTTCATGAAAAAACCACTTGTTTTGATGATTTTGGACGGCTTTGGCATTGCTTCCTCTGAGGGCAACGCCATTGCCGCTGCAAAGCATCCCAATCTGGATCAGATCTTCGCAGAGAACCCCCACACCCAGATCGGTGCTTCCGGCATGGACGTGGGTCTGCCCGACGGCCAGATGGGCAACAGCGAGGTCGGCCACACCAACATCGGCGCTGGCCGCATCGTCTATCAGGAGCTGACCCGCATCACCAAGTCTGCCCAGGACGGCGACATGGATCAGAACGAAGCTCTGCTCAAGGCTATGAACAGCGCCAAGGAGAACGGCAAGGCCCTCCACTTCATGGGCCTGCTGTCTGACGGCGGCGTACACAGCCACAACACCCACCTGTACGCTCTGCTGGAAATGGCAAAGCGCGTAGGCGTAGAGAACGTGTTCGTCCACTGCTTTATGGACGGCCGCGACGTGCCCCCCTCCAGCGGCAAGGACTACGTCAAGGAGCTGATGGAAAAGCTCCAGGAGATCGGCGTGGGCAAAATTGCCACTGTCATGGGCCGCTACTACGCCATGGACCGCGACAATCGTTGGGAGCGTGTGGAGAAGGCCTACGCTGCCATGGTATATGGCGAAGGCGAGCAGGCCGACTGCCCCCTGTGCGCCATGCAGAACTCCTACGACAAGGAGATCACCGATGAATTTGTGGTCCCCACTGTTGTCAAGGGCGCCGAGCCCATCAGCGCGGGCGACTCTGTGATCTTCTTCAACTTCCGTCCTGACCGCGCCCGTGAGATCACCCGCACCCTGGTGGACCCTGATTTCACCGGCTTTGAGCGGAAGAAGGGCTTCTTCCCCCTGACCTATGTGTGCATGACTCAGTACGACGCTACCATGCCCAATGTGGAGGTGGCCTACAAGCCCGAGTCCCTCACCAACACCTTTGGCGAGTATCTCGCCAACCAGGGCATGACCCAGCTGCGTATTGCCGAGACAGAGAAGTATGCTCATGTCACCTTCTTCTTCAACGGCGGCGTGGAAAAGCAGTATCCCGGCGAGGACCGCATCCTGGTCAAGTCCCCGGCAGTTGCCACCTATGATCTCCAGCCCGAAATGAGCGCTTACGAGGTCACCGACAAGATGGTGGAGGCAGTGAAGTCCGGCAAGTACGATGCACTGATCCTCAACTATGCCAACTGCGACATGGTGGGCCACACCGGCGTGTTTGAGGCCGCTGTGAAGGCTGTAGAGGCTGTGGACACCTGCGTGGGCCGCGTGGTGGAGGCTGTCAAGGAGATGGGCGGCTGCGTGCTGCTCACCGCTGACCACGGCAATGCCGACCGCATGGTGGACACCGATGGCTCTCCCTTTACCGCTCACACCACCAATCCCGTGCCCTTCTGCGTGATCAATCATCCCTGCCAGCTTCGTGAAGGCGGCCGCTTGGCGGACATTGCTCCCACGATGCTGAAGATCCTGAATCTGCCCCAGCCCGCAGAGATGACCGGCGAAAGCATTATTTTGTAAAACTTAAGACAGAGACAATATAACCAGCCCGCACTGACCTGTTTTCAAGGCAATGCGGGCTGGTTTTTTCATCGGTTTTCAGTTTCCGTGAATGACTTCGATCATATCAAAATGCAGCTGTTCATACTCTGGGGTATCCATCATCTGACAGGCTTGGTCAATGCCGGTCTGCAAGCCCTCTGCAGTGGAGGGCAATGCTTCACCGTCCTCCGTATAGAGCACCGCCCGCATATAAGATTCCAGCAATCCCAAGCATTCCCCTACTTTTTGACGGCTTACCTCGGACATATTTTGCTCTGGTTCTGTTTCCTGAGCCATGCGGTTTACATAGTACAGCAAATCGTTCCACACAACGGTCGCCTGGGAACGGGGATTGAAATGGCTGTACAGCGCCAGCTCATCCTCCAGGGCGCCCATTGCTCGCTGGGTGTCCTGGCTCAGAACGTTTTGAGCCTTCTCCTCCTGGGAAACCTCATCGCTGACAAAGCTGAGAACCCGAGACAAATTATTGGTAATCTGAAATGCCAATGCCTCTTGCCTATCCTGCATCCGCAGCTGAGCCAGCACCACGCTCCCTATCAAAAACACCGTGACAAAGGCCACCACCATAGCCGCAACAACCTTCTTTTTCACAAGCACGCCCCCTTCCTCTAATTGTAGAATATCATAACGCCCAAAAAAGCACAAGAATCATTTTGTAAAATTAAGAAACCTGTACGTTTTGAAAAGTTGCTCGTTTTGGTCGCATCCGAAATTCTTCCTATCCTTTTTGCCTGCTGCTCCGTCAAATAGAGAGCGAAAAAGGAAACTTTTTTCCAAATAAGAACTATATAGAACCTCTCTCTGTGTATACTAAAATTTATCACTTCATGGAGAAAAGGGGATGGCCATGGGAAAACGATGGATATGCTTATTGCTCAGCCTGGTGCTGTGCTGTCTCTGCGCAGGGTGCGGAGGCTTTAAAGCGGATGGGAGCTTTACCTATCTGCTGCCGCAAAACATCACCTCTCTCGATCCCCAAACGGCCTCCGGCAGTGCAGCGGAGGTAGTCATCGCCACACTCTTCGAAGGACTGTGCCGCATTGACGAGGAGGGCAAGGCCGTACCCGGAGTGGCCAAAAGCTGGGATTCCAACGCGGACAATACGGAATTCACCTTTCACCTGCGGAAAAATGCCAAATGGAGCGATGGCTCCCCCCTGATTGCCCAGGACTTCGTGTTCGGCATCACCAGGGCGCTGTCCCCCACCACGGGCACGCTGGCAGAAGATCTATTGCTCATCCGCGGGGCCAGGGCTTACTCCAACGGAGAAACCGACGCCTCTGCCCTGGGGCTGGAGGCTGTGGACGATCACACCCTGGTGATCCGTCTGGAAAAAAGCAGTCCCGATCTTCCCACTCTCACTGCCGGCGCTCACTATATGCCTTGCAGCCAAAGCTACTTTGAAGCCTGCGAAGGGCATTACGGCCTTTCTTCCCAATATCTGATTACCAACGGCCCCTTCACCTTCGGCAGCTCCTACTCTTGGCAAACAGACAACGGAAAGCGCTCTATCACAGTCACCCGTTCCGACACCTACCAGGGCGACCACAAGGTGCAGGCGGCCAGCGCCACCTTTCTCATTGATTACGACCAATCCTATGATGCAAACCCCGTAACCGCCTTGGTCAGCGGAAACGTGGATATTCTAACCCTGCCGGACGATCAGGCTCAGGCCGCGGAAGAACAGGGCTGCACCCTGCTCACCTTGCATGACGCTGTCACGGGATTGCTGCTGAATCCTCAATCGGAAAAGCTGGAAAGCACCCAGCTGCGCTCCCTGTTTTTCAAATCCCTGAACCGTCAAGACCTTTTGGCCCAGCGCGGCGGCGTTTCGGAGGCCCAGGGCGTCATGCCCTCCTGCGTTCTCTGGAACAACCAGCCGTACTATTCCTCCGGCCAAACTGCTTACGCCCTTCAGGACAGCGAAGCGCTGCAGGACCTGCCCTCTCTGCTGAGGGAATTGGACCTGGAAAAGGTCCCCAGCATCACGGTCATCTGTCTTGACGATCCGGAATCCGTGGCAGTGACCAACACCTTGCTGGCCGCCTGGAACAGCACCCTGGGCAACGCCTTCAATCTGGAACGGCTGTCCGCCAGCCAATTCCAAAGCCGCATTGAGTCTGGGAGCTACGAAGCCGCACTCTACACCCTGCGGGCGGGGGGCACCACCCCCTATGACGCGCTCAAATCCTTTGAGAGCACAGCGTTCCCCAGCCTCCTAAAAAGCGCTGATTTCGACCAGGCCCTCGAGTCCCTGGCTTTTGACTTGGCATCCTATCAAAATGCCGAGCAGCTTCTTTTAGAGCAATATGTTTTCTACCCTATTTTTCAAGATGACACCATTTATGCCATCAGCCCCTCGGCCAAGGGGATTGTCGTAGCGCCGGACCAGACCATTGATTTTACAGAAGCGCGCAAGCGTTGAGGATACAAAAAAAGCGGTGGGGAAATCCCCACCGCTTTGCTGTTGAGAGAGTTGTTATTGGATGGAACAATCCAGATAGTGCTCCAATTCTTCATCATCCTTTTTCTTATCCAAATAGAACAACAGGGCAGAAATGGATGCCACCACAGCTGCAATGGCAGCTACAGCGCCGATGAACAATGCAAATTTGCTTCCTTTTTTCATATATAAGCACCTCCACACACTTAGTGTTCCAGCCTTTCATATGAAATATGATACCGAATCCCAACGAAAAAGTCAACTAAAAAAATGCAAAAAAACAGCGCATAGGCATTTTCCGGAACCCACCGGCAAGCATCCCTGCTGGCCGCCAAGCCCCTGCCCTGCGCGCTGTCTTTAGCTGCTCCACAAATATTCCGCAAATGCAGGATACTTTTAAGCACCCGCGTTAAGCTTTTTAGCGAGGGCGGACTTCTTTCTGGCAGCAGTATTCTTGTGAAGAATTCCCTTGGCAGCAGCCTGGTCAATCTTCTTGATGGCGACACGCACCGCAGCAGCTTTGTCCTCAGCACCGTTGGCCACAGCAGCGTTAGCCTTCTTGATCTCAGTCTTAAGCTGAGAGTTGGCAGCACGATTCTGCATGGTTTTAGTAGCGATAACCTTCACGCGCTTTTTAGCAGATTTGATGTTTGGCATAAGTCACACCTCCTTTTCATCCAATAAGGCAGTAACTATGATATCATGAGAAGCAAAAAAAAGCAAGTCTTTTTTCAAATTGAAATTGACAACCCCACCCACTATGAGGTAAAATACAGAGGTAAGTGAGTTGGATTTTCCCGCTGGAGGTCTCTCGCGTTCAAATGGATGCCATAAATCCTTTCAGAGAAGCGAGAGGATTCCTCAGCCGCCATGCAGGCGGTGAAAATTTTATATGCGCCAGTAGCTCAGTTGGATAGAGCATCCGCCTCCTAAGCGGAAGGTCGGGGATTCGAGTTCCTTCTGGCGCGCCATCAGCAATGCCGAAAGCCTTGATTTTACAGGGCTTTCGGCATTTACTTTTTCTGCCCCTTGACGCTCTGCACACGCAATCAGGCAAAAAGAAACAACCACCCAGCAAGGTGGCTGTTCCTGTTCCATGGGCCTTGCAGACTCCTAAAAGAAAGCGGGGCTTCTTTTGGGTCATATTGATATGTACCCCCTTTACTGGACACCCAGTAGAGGGGGTATTATTATGC
>CAUWLU010000081.1:0-8441 GCA_963559705.1 uncultured Acutalibacter sp. | reverse complement strand
ACCCCATCTGTTAGATAGTATATCATACTGTCTAACAAATGGGGTGCTGTTCAATGCAGTGCTGGTCTTTTTGGCAGGGGCAGAAGGACTCGAACCCTCGGCATGCGGTTTTGGAGTGGATGTGGGAGGACGCACCAGGGAGCGAAAGAGGGCCGGCGTTGCCCGGTTCCTCTCGCAAGTCCTAGAGAGGGCGGTGCTGGTTTGATGCTGAGGGAAATTTCCCTGCGTTTTTTATGATTTGAGGGTTTCTTGTTTTCGAAACTCCCTAGGGGAGCAGCCAGCGTACTTCTGAAATGTGCGGGTAAAATGGCTTTGCGAAGAAAACCCTAAATAAGTGGCTATGGATGTAGCTGTCTTGTCTGTGCTCCGTAGCAAGCGTTTTGCTACTTCGATTTTCTGGCGAAGGATAAATTCACTTAGAATCTCGCCGGTTTCCTCTTTGAATTTTGCGGAAAGGCGCGTACGGCTTAGGTAAAGAGAGCGAGCCAGATCATCCGTGGAAATGGAGTCGGAGAGGTGGTGGGAGATGTAATGAAGCACTTTCACAGCCAGCGGCGAGCCCTTTGCTTGACGTTGGATCTCCGTGGCACGTTTGGCAAAGTCCATGGCCATTTCCAGATGTAGTTGAAAGAGCCTTGCCGCATCCCTGCAGATCTCGCACTTTTGGATGTACTGATCACTCAGGGAAAATGCTTCTTCCGTATCTACGCCGCCATCGATGGCGGCCCTAGACTCCAGCGTGGCCGCTACGATAAGTAGGTTCTTTTGCTGACGCAGCTGGTTGGAGGCCAAGATTCCGCCCCGAATTGCCGGAGCTTTTTTTGCCCAACTCTCCAGTTTGTCTACTTCTCCGTAGCGGATCAGCTTCATGATTTCTTGCTCCAGGGGATAACTGTTATGTTGATGATACAGAGGCGCCTCTTCATTGATGTAGAGGGCTTTGAGGGCTTGTCTGCGTTCTTCTGAAGGGGAAAAGGGCGGGTTGAACCGGTCGGAAAGGATGTCCCATACCTGCACTTTTTCCTCGGTCAGGCAGTAATACATCATGGCCATAATCTGCAGGATACTTTCTAGTGGCATATGGATGATATTTTTCATGGCTGTAAGAAACTCCTTTGTGTCCTCCTTGGCCACATCCGCATAAAAAGCCAGCTCGCGGAGTTCTCGTTCACTCATTTGGGTTTGACAGGTGGGTCCCAGCACGATCTTGGTGGTTCCGATGTTGACTACAGCGTAAAATAAAAAGTGCTCGCTGGCGTAGTACCCCAGCGGCTGCGACACTGCCATCACCTGCTTCCAATGGGCTGCCATTGGGTCTTTGGGGAGAGGCGCGAGAGAATAGAAAAAAGTGAGCTCCCCCTCGTGAAAAATGCGGATCGGGATACCTGCGTGGTTTCCAATCATTTGGCAGATATATTCCAGATCCAGCGGTCTAATTTTATTCACCTCTTATTCACCTCGGTGCAATTATACAAGAAAGTCGACAAATGTGCAATTATTTTTTGCTCGGCTGTGGTAATCTTATGTTAATCCTCCGGCCGGGTAATCTTTCGTGAGGTGACAAGATGCAATGAAGCGAGAGTTTTTCAAAAACGGCTTGTTTGCTAAGCCATGCATGATGAGCCGAATTGAAACAGACCACATGACAGTGGCTGAACAACTGCTTGGGTACTTGATCGGCCCATTTGGCACAGCCGCACTCATCGCAGTGATGGGGCAGCTGTCTGAGCTGTACTATACGGAGATCTTCTATGTGGATCAACTGTTCGGCGTGGGAGCATACCTGGGTATGTCCTGGACGGTTCGGGTTGTCGGGATCTTGATGGGCCTGGCAGCGGCTTATGTGGTAGAGCATACCGTGTCCACGGCAGGGCGTATCCGCCCCCTGGTGTTGATAGGTTCCCTGATTACAGCGGTTTCCAGTTTCTTTATGTTCTTTATTCCGGAGATGCCCCAGGGGGCGCAAATGGCGTGGGTGGTGGTGTTCAACATCCTCTACAATTCGGTGGGTGTTACTCTGTTTAGCCTTCGCTCTAATTTGCTGACACTTTGCACTCGCAACCAGAAGGAGCGCAACCAGGTAAATCTTTTGGATAAGGTCAGTTCCTATCTGCTGGTGGGAACCACCGTGACCCTGGTGGTGGGCTCGATCCTGTATTACACTATGCTGCACGGGTATCCCGCCAGCAACTGGTATTTCCTTGTGGGGGCGGTCGCCTTGGTATCGATCCCGCTGGCGTTTGTGGAGTATTTCTACACGAAAGAGCGCATTACCCTGGAGGACTCCCAGGTGGAGGGCTATGTAGATGTCTCCTCCCGCACTTCACTAAAAAAGCAGATCAGCGCTTTGTTTCATTCCCATTACTGGGTGCTTGCCATGGTCATTGGGATGGTCACCACCATCTGTTCAAACATATCTGGCTATAACCTTTCCACCAATTTCTGCACGGTGATCTTGGGTGCCGCAGCAGAGAACAATTACAGCCTGATCTACACTATTGTTTCCGGAGTTCCCCTGGGCATTGGTGTGCTGATTATCTATCCCCTTTCCCAGAAGTTCACCATCCGCAAGACGACCATGGCTTTCGGGGTGCTGGCCATTTTGGGTTGTGTTGTGGGGCTTGCCGGCGGTGCAAATTTCCCGGTTGCGGTGGCAGCAAACTTCCTGTTCAATATGGGAGCCCTACCTGTGGTCTACATTTTGACTGCCTTGACTAACGCCGCCAATGATGAGGTGGAATATAAGTTTGGGTTCCGTCCGGAGGGGACTGTTGCCGCGGCGCTGGTCGGCTGCGTAACGGGTATCATTTGCGGGGCTTTCTCCGGCTGTTACGAGACCGACCTAAGCATGAACGGCTATCTGCCGGAAAAGGGTGTGAGCCAGGTGCCTGGAGTGGTCAACTGGATCTACTTTGTCAGGTATGTGGTGCCTATCATCGAATATGTGGTGCTAATTATCCTGTTGAAGTTTATGGATCTGGAGAAAAAGCTGCCTAAGATGCAGGCGGAGATCCAGGAGCGCCATCGCAGAGGCCAGGTGTAAGTGAAATTTTGCTAAAAGGAGTGACCGAACATGAACACTGTGAGACTGGATGGGATGAGGTTTGTCAACGGAAGCGGGAACCAGGTGCTTTTTCACGGGATAAACGTCTTGGCCCGCGACCGTAAGGACGGTCATCTTTACCCATGGATTTACCAAGCTATGCCTTATTTCCAGCGAAGCGGGTTCAACCTAATACGCCTGGGGATCTTCTGGGACGGTGCCGAACCGGAACCAGGAAAGATAGACTATGGGTATTTAGAAAAGCTAAGGGAGATTGTTGGCCTGGCGGAGAAACATGGCATCTATGTGATCTTGGACATGCACCAGGACTTGTTTGCTCAGAAATTTATTGATGGCGCGCCGGATTGGGCGTGCCTGGACGAGGGGCTTCCCCACCCTGCGAACTGTGACCTTTGGTACCAGGCATATCTGTCCAGCGACGCTATCATCCGGGCGGCGGACAATTTTTGGGCCAACAAGCCTGCGGCGGATGGCATAGGGCTGCTGGACCATTATAGCGCCATGTGGGAGGAAATTGCGAAGGTATTCGACAGCTGCCCCAACCTTTTGGGGTTTGAACCCATGAACGAGCCCTTTATGGGGAGCATCGCCCGAAACTCCTTTGGCGAGGCCAGTGCAGTGATGGCCCAGAAATATCCTGGGTTTGACTTAGCTCATCCGGAAAAAATCACTCCCCAGGCCCAGGGGGAATTTATGGGTCTAATCGCCCAGCGGTTCCTGGAATTTGATAGGACGACACTGATGGATTTTTACCGGCGGATGGAACGGGCCATCCGGAAACACAGTGAAAAGCCCGTGGTGACCGGAGGTACTATCTATTGCAGCACGAATTTGCCCACCGGTATCCAACGTCTGGGCTCGGCTCAGATCTTCGCTCCCCATGGGTATGACACCGTGGTGGATTCCGACCGGTATGACAATTTTAGTCGGGAGAACGTGGAACGCCTTTATGCAGAAAAAAGGCGGGATCAGGAGCGTCTGGCTCTGCCCACCATCGTGGGGGAGTGGGGGGCGTTCCCTTCCAAGGAATTCACTGGCGATCTGATCCGCCACATGAACGGCATTTTAGAGCGCTATCTGTGGGGGGATGCCTACTGTGAGTATCACCCGGGCATGGAAAACGATCAGCATTTCGATGCCCTGCGCCGCAGTTACCCCATGGAGACAGGCGGAAACCTGTTGCGATATCACGATGATCCGCAGGAAAGCCGGTTTGAGATGGAGTTTGAGGCAAAGGCGGGAGGCGAAACCGTGATCTACTGCCCCTTTACACCGAAAGGCATCACCTGTAGCCTGACCTGGGAGGAGAACCGTCAGCTTTTGGAAAGCGGTGCCTGCCTATGCAGGGTCACAGTAAAAGAGGGGGGACAGGCCAAGCTGGTATTGGAGGGCTGAGATGTGAATGCTGTTAACTTAAAAACGGAATACTTGCGCGACCCCATGGGCATAGACGTGGAAAGACCACGGCTTTTCTGGAACTGCCAGCATGGGCGGCGTCAAACAGCTTTCCAGGTGGTGTGTAAAGATGGCAAAGGCAAGCCCCTTTGGGACAGCGGAAAGCGAGAGGGGGACTCTATGCGGGTTCGCTATGGGGGCAGTCCCCTCAAAAGTAGGCAGTGTGTCTTGTGGCAGGTGCGCATTTGGGATGAGGCCGGAAAAGCAGGTCCCTGGTCGGAGACAGCGGCTTTTGAGATGGGCCTGCTCCGCAGAGAGGATTGGAGTGCCAGGTGGATCACCGGGGATTACCGTCCGAGAAAAAAGCGCCGGTATCCAGTGGATCTTTTCCGCAGGGAGATTCCGGTGGATCAGGGCCTGGTAAGTGCCAGGCTCTACATCACGGCCTGCGGCTTGTACGAGGCCCGTTGCAACGGAACCAAAGCTGGGATGTTCTGCCTTGCCCCAGGGCTTACAGACTATCGCCGTAGGGTGCAATACCAAACCTATGACGTTACCAGGCTGCTTCACCCTGGTGCCAATGAGCTGACCGTCCAGTTGGCCGATGGATGGTACCGGGGAAGCGTTGGGGCCTGGGGCATCCGAAACGCTTATGGGACGGAGACGAAGTTCCTGGCCCAGCTGGAGTTGGAGTATGGGGATGGCAGCCGGTGCGTGGTAGGGTCAGATGGGGCCTGGCAGTGGAGCAATGACGGGCCGCTCCGCTTTGCGGACAACAAAGACGGTGAGGTTGTAGAGGCCTGGCGTGTCCCCAGCTACCGGGGGAAGGCCAGGGTGACCAAGCATCCGGTGATTCCCTGTGCCAGCAACAACGTGCCGGTTACGGAGCACGAACGCTTTACCCCGGATATTTCAGTTGCCCCTAATGGGAAGCTGCTTCTGGATTTCCACCAAAACATAGCAGGTTATCTGGACTTCCAGGTGAACGCCCATAAAGGAGACCGGCTATTTTTCCGGTTTGGCGAACTGCTGGACAAGGACGGCAATCTTACGCTGGACAATATCCAATGCAAAAAGAAAAATGACACCGCTACGCCACTGCAACAAATTGAATACCGCTGTAAAGAGGGTTTGAACCGTTACAAAACGACTTTTGCCGTGTCTGGTTTCCAGTACGCGGAGGCAGAGACGGAGCTGCCTCTCTCCCCAGAGGACGTGAAAGTGGTTGCCGTCTATTCTGACCTGGAGGAAACTGGAAAGTTTGCTTGTTCCGATCCGCTGCTGGAGCGGTTTTACGAAATTACAAAATGGTCGACAAAGGGGAATAGCCTGGATATTCCCACAGATTGCCCCACCAGGGAACGGCATGGATGGACGGGGGATGCCCAGTTTTTTTTCAAACAGCAGGGTACTTGTTTGACTACGCTGCATTTTCCGAAAAATACCTGCGGGATGTGTTTGATTGGCAAAAAAAGAGCGGGAGGCTGCCGCAGATCGCCCCCTATGGCGGTGTGGACTTTTACATGTGGCCGATGAACGGTAGCGTGGGCTGGTCCGACCTGGGAATCTTGCTGCCATACCGCTTCTGGAAGCTCTATGGTGACCGGGAAATTTTGCGGCGCTGGTATGAGCCAATGAAACGCTACGCCCGTTTTATGATGAAACGCTGCGGAACTTGGGGAGGGCCGTTTGCAGCCAGGGTCAAACTGAAAGGAAAGGGAAAGCGATACCTGGTAAATGCCGGCCAAAGCTACGGCGAGTGGTTGGAACCGGCAGATGTCCATCCTATGGATTGGAAGGATATGGCTTCTCCCCACCCGGAGGTGAGCACCGCATACACCGCCTATGTTCTGGGGCTCATGGGGGAAATCGCTCAAGAGATGGGAGAGGAGCAGGAGGCGTCTTTGTATTGGAAGTATGCGGAAGGGTGTAAGGTGGCGTATCAAGAACTGGTGGAACTGCCAAAATATTCCCTGGACACGGATCGTCAAGCTCAGCTGGTACGCCCCCTTGCGTTTGGCCTTTTGAACAACAGACAGGCCGAGTTTGCCCGCCAGCGGTTGTTGCAGGCGATGGAGCATTACAGATGGAGAGTGGGAACTGGATTCCTGTCTACACCGCTTATCCTGAATGTACTGGCGTCTATCGACATAGAGGCCGCTTACCGCCTGCTGGAAAATAAGCAGATGCCGGGTTGGCTGTATATGGTGGAGAAAGGGGCCACCACCGTTTGGGAAAATTGGGAAGGAACTCAGGCTAAGAATCCGGCCAGCCTCAACCATTACTCAAAAGGGGCGGTGTGCCAGTGGCTGTTCGAGACAATGTGCGGTATCCGTGTGGCGGGAGAAAACCGATTCCTTCTTCACCCCCAGCCCGGCGGGCATTTTGACTGGGCCAAGGCATCTTATCGAAGCATCTATGGCGAGGTAGGCTGCAAGTGGGAGAAAAGTGAAAGCCAGATTGTTTATACCATCCATATTCCAGACAACTGCTCTGCGGAGGTACAGATTCCGGGATTGTCAGCCTGTGTCGTAGATGCTGGGGAGTACCAATATGTTGTCTCTCTTAACCAAGGTAGGTAGGCTGATATGTACTGAAAATCCTGTCGTTTGTATCCATTTTCTTTTTCCCCTTTCCATTATATCCCTTATTTTTTCTGTCCATCAATTCGGGAAGGGAGGGTTACCCTGCTGGATAATGAATCCCCAAAAGCCCGCGGCGCAGTTGCCCGCGCCTTAGGCATGATAGGCGACAACTATACGGCAACCCATTTGAACTATCGGAACGAACGGGAAACCGACGAGGAAGTGCGTAAGGAACTCCATGAGGCTCAGGGGAAGATTAAGAGCCGAGGAAGATGAACCTCTATGGATTAAGAAGAATGGAATATTAATGCAAAGGCTGGGAGCAATCCCGGCCTTTTATTTGTCAAAAAAGAGGGGAGGGGTCACCTCAAAATTTCGCCCTGTTGACAAACCAGCGCGCAGGAAAGAGAAAATCTTGATATGGAATGGAAGAGAGCAAGAAAAAAGACGCAGGTTGGCGTTAGCGGGAGGCTCGTATCATCCTTTTTAGGTTCAGCGCGGTCGCGGAAAGGAGGCAGTGGTCTTCCGCTGCCTCGATTCCTCGCCGGAAAATCCGGGCCAGATTGTTCCCCCATTTCTGCGCGGCAAATGTCCCTTCGCTCCAGATCTGCCGTTTGCGCAGCGCCCTTTGGTACGGTAGGGTTTCCAATTCGTCAATATCCGCCCGGATCTCTTTCCAGAAATAATTACGCTCCATGCGTTTGGTTTGACGTTTCCCAATGCACTCCGTCCTCACCGGGCAGATATCGCAATCAGCCTTTTTCGAATAGTAAACCCACCGCAACCCTCCGGACAACCGAGTAAGATTCCTCAACTCCAGTTCTTTCCCTTGTGGGCAGCGATACAAATCATTTTCCTCATCGTAGGCAAAGGAAGATGGAGTACCTTTCCCACAGGCCTTTAGGGAGTTTGAGCATGGCCGCACATAAAAACGGATATTGTGGTCTTTCAGCACCCGGTGGAACAGGGGAAGATCATAGGCGGAATCCGCTGTGGCTGCTTGAATGGGGAGAGTTTCCCGGTGGATATGTTCAATCTGTTTCAAATAAGGAACCGCATCGTTCACTTCTCCGGAAGTCACCACCGTGTCCAAGATGATCCCATGGTCGCAATCCACCGTCTGATGCGCTAGGTAATGCGGCCCTTGGGGCTTCCCAGGGCGGTTCAGATGGCCTGATTCCGGGTCTGTCCGGCTGACCCATTTCTTATCGTAGTGGTGGCTGCCTCTTACCGGCTTTGTCCTTTTCTGACGGCGCTTTCTACCGGTTTTCCCAGGGCTCACTTTTTTCTCCAATTCCTCCAGCCCTTCTTCCTCAAACCGATCCAGCCGTTCCCAGTACACTTGAAGTGATAAAATAATGGTAGACACGAAAGTGCCTACCATTATTTTTATGCTA
>CAUWLU010000080.1:0-8444 GCA_963559705.1 uncultured Acutalibacter sp. | reverse complement strand
GCGGCACACCACATTTCCAATGTGGCTCCTTACCATTAGAATACCTCTCCGTGTGACGCTTGCTTATTATAGCAGGCCTTTCTCAAAAAATCAAGGGGTAAATTCAAAAAAATCGAAATTTTTTCTTTCCGGCATCCAGCAAGTGGTTTTTCCTTCTGTTGGCTTCCGATGCTGTTGGACCGGAACAGGGATCTCTGTGTTAAAATCGCATAAAAATATGAAAAATCCACGTTAAATTTACAGACCCTATTTGAATCTCCCCTATTTATTTGATATAATGAAAAGCAATCGGGTCAATAATTTCTCTGTGGGAGGGATCCACCTTGAATAAAAAGAGCACCGCCCGCGCTGCCGCCGTAATTGAGATCGGCTCGAACAATGTGCGGATGCGGGTTGCCCAATGGACCAAGGGCAGTATGGCCACATTAGATAGGCTGGAATATCCAGTGGATTTGGGACATGATGTCTTTTCTTGCGGATACATCAGCTTTGACAGCTTGCGGGAGCTTTCCGGAGTGCTGTCAAAGTTTTCCGATGCATTGCGTTCTTACAATATCGAAAAGCCAAAGGTGATTTCCTGCACGGCGCTTCGTGAAGCAAAAAATCGCGCGCTGGTTACCGATCAGTTAAAGGTGCGCAACGGGATGGACGTCACGGTTTTGGAGGACAGTCAGGAAAAGGCATATTTATATAAAGAAATCATGGAGCATCTTGGGGATGCGAAGCTAACGCCCGGCAACACCATGATTGCATACATTGGCTCGGGCAGTATTGGCGTGGCTGTGTATGACGGTCAAAAGGTGGTATACTCTCAAAACATCTCGATGGGAGCCGTGAAGCTCTACGATGCCATTCGGAAGCTGTGCCAGGAGGCGGACGATTTCTATTATATCGTCGAGGAATATTTGGACACCATTTTTAGCCGGATTGCCATTTCTAGGTTTCAGGTGAACAATCTGATCCTCACTGGGTCCCAGCTGGAACTGATAGCGCAGCTCTGCGAGGCAAAGAGGACGGGCATCTCCTATCAAATAGACGCCAAAAAGATCTCCTCTTTATATTACTCTATTCGCTCTGTCACACCGGAGAGCATTGCCAACCGTTTTGGAATTACTGAAGAGCGGGCCGCGCTGCTGTACACTTCCCTATCGATTTATCACGGACTTTTGCGGTTTTGCCCCCAGGCCGAAACGGTTGTCTCGCCGCCTGTGGATATTTCCGAAGCCATGCTTCGCTATCAATTGGTCCCAAAGGCGCAGGATGGCATGGAAGCCTATTTGAGAGAAAGCGCGATTGCGTGTGCAGAAACCATTGCCAAAAGCTTTGCATGCAATCTGGACCATTCCGCCCATATAGGCCGGATCGCCTGCTTGATTTTTGATAAGCTGAAAAAGGTCCACGGTTTAGATCCATCGAAACGGCTGCTGCTGGAGCTTGCCGCAATTCTTCATAGCTGCGGCAGCTTTGTGAACGTAAGGCAGCACAATCAATGCACGTTTGACTTAATCAAGGGAATGGACATCTTCGGACTGCGGCAGCAGGAGGTGTTGGAAACCGCTTTTGTAGCAGGCAGCATTTCCAACGACCTGACCTCGGAAGAAAACCCCGACTTTGCTTGGCTGCCCATTGAGGAGCGGATCGTCATTTCCAAGCTTGCCGCTATTTTTCGCCTGGCCAACGCCTTGGATAAATCCCATCACCACAAAATACGCGATTTGAAGCTTCACCTGGAGGATGACCAGGTGCTGTTTAAAGGCAAGGCGTCGGAGAACATTTTGTTGGAGCAGTGGGCCTTTGCAGAATCCGTACAGTATTTTCAAGAAGTATTCGGGCTTTCCCCCGAGCTTGCTATCAAATTTGACATGATATGAGGTGTGCCCAATGGCAGATAAAAAAATGCCCTACTACAACAGGGAACTGAGCTGGATGGACTTTAACGCCCGCGTTCTGGAGGAAGCCACCAGAAAAGAAAACCCTTTGATGGAACGGCTGCGTTTTTTGGCCATCACAGGGTCCAATCTGGACGAGTTCTTCATGGTGCGCGTTGCCGGAGTCAAGGACCAGGTCAATTCCGGGTATAAGCAAAAGGGCAGCAGCTTCGATCTCACCCCGCAGGAGCTTCTTCCGTTATTGGAGGAGAAAACCCATCGCTTTATGGAGAAGCAGTACTCCTGTCTGCACCGCTCCATCCTCCCCGCCCTGGAGAAGCAAGGAATCCGCTTCCTTTCTGTGGAAGAGATGGACGAGGAGCAAAAGCGCTATCTCTCCCAGTATTTTCAAAGAGTGCTTTTCCCGGTGCTCACACCGTTGGCAGTGGATGGCAGCCGCCCCTTCCCCTTACTGGCCAACAAGACCTTGAACCTTGCCGTCTGCTTGAAGAGCAAGGAGCATAATAAAGACGAAAAGGTCTTTGCCATTGTGCAGGTCCCCTCCATCCTGCCCAGATTTTTAGAGCTTCCCAGCAAGGAGGGACGTCAATTCACCCTGTTGGAGGACGTCATCATTCACAAGCTGGATGAGCTTTTTGAGCTGCATGATATCGTAGCGGCCTGTCCTTTTCGAGTCACGAGAAATTCCGATTTGGAGATCGACGAGGAAGCCGAGGACTTTATGAGCGAAGTGAAAAAGTCCATTAAGAAGCGGAAGCGCGGCGCTCCTGTCCGGCTGGAGCTGCTGAACAAGTGCAACGAGGACACCAAAGCGTTTTTGATCGAGATGCTCCACATCAAGAAAAAGGAAATCTATGAAGTGCCCGGTCCCCTGGATCTCACCTTCTTTTCAAAATTTGCCGGCGTGCAGGGGTTTGAGTCCCTGTGCTTTGCGCCAATCCGGCCGGTAAATCCTCCTGCGGATTTTTGGGGATACACCAATATCTTTGAGGCGATTCGAGAGAAGGACCGCATGGTCCACCATCCCTACGAGAGCTTTGATGTTGTGGTGCGTTTTATTGAGCAGGCCGCCGAGGATGAAAATGTCTTGGCCATCAAGCAAACGCTGTACCGTGTTTCCGGAAACTCCCCCATTGTTGCCGCTTTGATCAAAGCGGCTGAAAACGGCAAGCAGGTCACTGTTTTGGTGGAGCTGAAGGCGCGGTTTGATGAGGAAAACAATATCAACTGGGCCAATAAACTGGAAAAAGCAGGCTGTCATGTCATCTATGGCCTGCAGGGGCTAAAAACCCACTGCAAGATTGCGCTGGTTGTCCGCCAGGAAGAGGATGGAATCCGCCGCTATCTGCATTTGGGCACCGGCAACTACAACGATTCCACCGCCAAAATCTACACGGACATTGGCCTGTTCACCTGCAACAGCCAGTATGGCGCAGACGCATCTTCCCTGTTCAATGTGATCACAGGCTATTCCCGTCCCCCAGAGTACCGCCACTTTGTGGTGGCCCCCCACACCATGCGTCCCTTCTTCTGCAGGATGATCAAAAACGAGACGGAAAACGCCAAGCGCGGGCTTCCCAGCGGTATCATCGCCAAGGTCAATTCCTTGGTAGATCCGGAGATCATCTCCCTGCTGTATGAGGCCTCTCAGGCAGGGGTCTCAATCAAATTGATCGTCCGGGGGATTTGCTGTTTGATCCCGGGCCTAGAGGGGATCAGCGAGAACATCACTGTTATCAGCATTGTGGGACAGCTGCTGGAACACAGCCGCATCTTCCAATTTGAAAACGCTGGGAATCCCAAGATTTACATGGGAAGCGCCGACTGGATGCCCCGCAACCTGGACCGCCGCATTGAGCTGGTGTTCCCCATCGAGAACGAGGAGCTGAAGCAGCGTGCGTTCCATACCCTGGACATCCTGCTCAGCGACAACACCAATGCCAGGATGATGCTGCCCGACACCAGCTATCAGCATGTTTCCCGCCGTGGAAAGACCGCCTGCACAGCACAGCTCAGCTTTTACCGCATGGCTCAGGAGCGTCTGAAGGCCAAGCAGGCAGTGGAAAAGGACAATCCGCTGATTCCCATTCATTCTGCGGAAGAGGTCGGAAAAGCTTGACACTGCCCAAAACTCTGTTAAAATAAAAATAACATAGTATTTTTTGCAAGTAGTTGCAAAAAATAGCATTTTGGTGGATTTCTTCCAGAGAGGATGATACAATTTGAAAAGAGTGGGTATTCTGACCAGCGGCGGCGATTGCCAAGGGTTGAACGCGGCCATTCGCGGCGTTGCCAAGGGCCTTTATCAGGAGTTTGGAAAGGACGTTGAAATCTACGGCATCAAAGACGGCTACAAAGGATTGATCTTTGGGGAATACAATAAGATGAACGAGTCGGACTTTTCCGGCATCCTCACCTTAGGCGGCACCCTTCTGGGGACTTCCCGACAGCCCTTTAAGACCATCCGCGTCATTGACGAGAACAGCGTGGACAAGGTCAAATCCATGAAGGAAAATTACAAAAAGATGAAGCTGGACTGCTTGGTGATTTTGGGCGGCAATGGCACCCAAAAGACTGCCAATCTTCTCAGCCAAGAGGGCCTGAACGTTGTCCATCTGCCCAAGACCATTGACAATGACATCTGGGGCACGGACGTCACATTCGGCTTTCACAGCGCAGTGGAAATTGCCACCAACGTCATCGACTGCATCCACACAACCGCTACCTCCCACGGCCGGATCTTCATTGTAGAGGTCATGGGCCACAAGGTGGGCTGGCTGACTCTTTCCGCAGGCATTGCCGGCGGTGCAGATGTAATTCTTCTTCCGGAAATCCCCTATGACATCAACAAAATTGCCAAGACCCTGAACAACCGCATTGACAAGGGCAAAAACTTTTCGATTCTTGCGGTGGCCGAAGGCGCGATCTCTAAGGAAGAGGCGGCGCTCTCGAAGAAGGAGTTCAAAAAGGCCCGCGCCGATTTCAAGCATCCTTCCATTGTCTATCGCATTGCGGAAGAGCTTTCTGAAAAGATCGACAACGAGATCCGCGTGTGCGTTCCCGGTCATTTCCAGAGAGGCGGCAGTCCCTGTGCGTATGACCGTGTGCTTTGCACACGTCTGGGCGCTACGGCTGCAAGGTTTATTAAGGAAAAGACCTTTGGCGTCATGGTGGGCGTTGTCAACGGCGAGTGTGTGCCTGTTCCCTTGAAGGATGTTGCCGGCAAGCTTAAGGGTGTGCCCGTGGACTGCGATGAAATCCGCGCCGCAAGGCAGATCGGGATCAGCTTTGGTGACTGAGCCTGCTCATTGATTACGGATGTGTACCCGGCAGGGCCCTTTCCGCCGGGTTTCCGCTATTCTATTTTTGAAAGGAAGATAAGTGATGAAGTATTCTGTCAGTATCTATAGCTTTTACAGTGCCATTCGTGCAGGTGAGTTAACGCCTCTGGAGTGTGTTTCCATTGCGAAGGATCTCGGTTTTGACGCGGTGGAGGCTGTGGACTTTGTCAATTTCAGCGGTACACATGAGGAGAAAAAAGCGCAGGCAGCAGAGCTGAAGGAAGCAGCGGACCGGTGCGGTCTGGCCATCTCCTCCCTGGCCATAGGAGCGGATTTCCTCAACGGCAGCGATGGCGACACGGCGCAAGAGATTCAGCGCGTAAAGGAATGGGTGGATATTGCCGCCATTCTGGGGGCTCCTCGGATGCGCCACGACATCACTTCCGGATACCCCAGAAATTCCGGGAATTATAAGAGCTACGAAAGCCTGATCCCCACCCTGGCAAAGGCCGTGCGGGAAGTGGCGGACTATGCCGCAACCAAGGGCGTGCGGACCATGACGGAAAACCACGGCTTCTTCTCTCAGGATTCTGAGCGGGTGGAGAAGCTTTACACGGCAGTGGACCACCCCAATTTCAGCTTGCTGTGCGACCTGGGCAACTTCCTGTGCGCTGATGAAAATCCCGCGGAAGCTGTCACCCGTGTTGCCCCCTATGTCTGCTATGTGCATGCCAAGGACTTTGTGGTGAAGAGCTTCTATAGCGACGACCCCGGCGAAGGCTCTTTCCGTTCAAGAGGCGGCAATTTCCTGAGAGGAACCATTGTGGGCCATGGCAATGTGCCGGTTAAGCAGTGCCTGCATTTGCTCAAAGCCGCTGGGTATGACGACACAATCTCCATCGAGTTTGAGGGCATGGAGCCCCCTGTCACTGCGGTACGCATCGGCCTTGCCAACTTGAAGAAGTATTGGAGTGAAGTGTGATGTCCGTAAAAGAAGTTTTTCTCGATCTGGTGTCCTATCCCACGGCTTCGGACGAGACTACGGGAACCACTCCCAGTACTCCCGGTCAGAAGGTTCTGGGCGCCCACATCGTGGAGCACATGAAATCCATTGGCATCGCAGACGCTCACATGGATGAATGGGGCTGCGTTTATGGCACCATTCCTGCTACGGATTCTTGGAAAACCACCATTGGCTTTATTGCTCACATGGATACTTACGGCGGAGTCAGTGGAGAAAATATCAAGCCCCAAATCATTGAAAATTACGATGGAGGGACCATCGCTCTTGGGCAAAGCGGCCTTGCACTCTCCCCAGAGGCCTTCCCCTCCCTCAAGGACCATGTGGGCAAGACGCTGATTACCACCGATGGAACCACTCTGCTGGGCGGCGACGATAAGGCCGGTGTGGCAGAGATCCTCTGTGCTGCGGAAGAGCTTCTCAAGGAGGGAAAGCCTCACGGCACCGTCAAGCTCGGCTTTACTCCCGACGAAGAGATCGGCGAAGGCGCGGACCACTTTGACGTGGAGGGCTTTGGCTGCGATTACGCCTACACGGTGGACGGCGGTTCCCTGGGCGGTTTGGATTATGAGAACTTCAACGCCGCTTCGGCAGAGGTGGAGGTGGAGGGTGTTTCCACCCACACTGGCGGTGCAAAAGGAAAGATGGTCAACTCCATGAGCGTGGCCATGGAATTCTGCGCCCTGCTGCCGAAGGATCAGCTTCCGGAAGTGACCGAAGGGCGTGAAGGCTTTATCCATCTGGATTCCATCCAGGGAAATGTCTCTCATACCACCATGCAGTTCCTCATTCGGGACCACGATAAGGAGCGGTTCCTTCAGAAAAAGGAGCTTATGGGCCAGGCGGCTTCCTATATCAATGTGAAATATCCCACGCAGCCCTTGACTTTGACAGTAAAGGACAGCTACTACAATATGCGCGAAATGATCCTCCCCCGCATGGAGATCATCGAGAACATGGAGCAGGCGATGCGCGAGAACGGCGTGGAGCCCTACACAGAGCCTGTTCGCGGAGGGACGGATGGAGCCAGGCTTTCCTTTATGGGTCTCCCCTGCCCCAACATCTGCACCGGCGGCGCAAACGCCCACGGAAAAACGGAGTATGTGGTGTTGGAGGACATGGAGAAGATTAAGGACATCATCAAAACGGCCATCTACCTTGTAGATTGATTGTCAAAGAAAGGGTATCTGCTATGTTGAGATTTGGAACCATCGGCTCTGGATGGATCGTGGACGAATACATTCATGGCGCCAAAGACAGCGGCCTTTGGGAGCTGACAGCGGTGTATTCCCGCTCCAAGGAGCGGGCGCAGGCTTTTGCAGAGCAGCATGGGGCAAAGAGCTGCTTCACCGATTTGGAGAAGATGGCTGCCTCCAAGGAAATTGACGCGGTTTATATCGCCAGTCCCAATGCGCTGCACTATGCTCAAAGCAAGCTTTTTTTGGAGCATGGCAAGCACGTGATCTGCGAAAAACCGCTGTGCGCGCAAGCCGCTCAAGTCCGTGAGCTGCAGGAAATCGCCAGGGCCAACCATGTGGTCTTTCTGGAAGCGATCATGTATCTGCATCAGCCTCAAAGAAAGGTGCTTGAGGATGGAGTTGCCGCTTTGGGGAAGATCTCCTTGGCAAAATTTGATTTTTGCCAGCGCTCCTCCAAGCTGGACGGCTATTTGGATGGGCAGCTGCCCAATATCTTCAACCCCCAGCTGGAGGCAGGCGCGCTGATGGATCTGGGGGTCTACTGCGTATACCCCGCTCTTGCGCTGTTTGGTGAGCCGGACTCCTTCTCCATTGACCCGGTGATGCTGCAGAGCGGTGCGGATGGCGCAGGCGTTATCACCATGCGCTATCCGGATAAATTGGTGACGCTTACCTATTCCAAGCTGGGCCAAGCAGGTGCAAACAGCGATATCCAAGGAACCGATGGCACACTGTCTGTGGAATCCATCTCCCGCGTTGCTGGGATCTCCCTGCGGCGTAAGGACGGCACAGTAGAACAGCTTTATGGCAAGGACGAAAAGTATGATCTCATGGGATGGGAGGCCAAGGACTTCTTCCGCTTCATTATGGAGCCGGAGGTTTCCACCAAGGAATACGCCCGCTGTTCGGACTTGAGTCTGCAAGTGGCTGCTTTCCTGGAAAAGGCTCGAAAGCAGGCAGGCATACAATTTCCCAGCGATATTTCCTCCTAACAGGCAAAAATAAATATCCCCCGGCGAAGCCGGGGGTTTTTCTTCGACGGGCAAAGCCCTAT
>CAUWLU010000079.1:0-8820 GCA_963559705.1 uncultured Acutalibacter sp. | reverse complement strand
GACAGGCGGGAAAGCCTATAAAATGGGGAAAGTTAGAGAGATAATTATATAAATTCCAGTTTATCGGACAGATAAGCTGATCCATAAAAGAGATTCAGCCAGCCGGTTCCGGCTGGCTGTTCTGTTACTCCTTATGCTCCAACACCGCTTTTATCATACCATATGCAAGAGCCTGTTTGCTGGGAGAGGCATCTTTCCAAAGTGCTTCTATCCCCCGGATGGTACTGCTTTCGTTTTCTTCCAGTTCATCTTGTAAAAGATAATCCGGCGAGATTTTCAGCGCCCTGCAAAGGTCTATGCATACCGACAAGCTGGGCATTTTTACGCCGCCCTCAATCTGCCGGAGATCAGTAGCGTTGATACCGAAAGACGGTCAGCAGTTAAGCTCCAGCCTTTCCTTACTGCGTTGATAGGCTTTCCCACAGGAGCTTGACGCTGCCACAAGAAACCAGCTGCCCACAGAAAAACCGGCGTGACTTCCATCACACCGGTTTCGCCATGCATTGGATTTCCCCTTATGCAGCCTGGTGTTCGCTTACTCTTCTGTATCCAGCTTTGTACCGCAATTGCTGCAGTACGCCGCAGAGATGGGGCTTTGCTTACCGCAGCCGGGACAGACAACCTTGTTCTGCTTGTCTACCAGCTCCTTGGTCAGAGTGTTGCGCTGGTTGACCAACTCGTCCATCTCTGCCATCTTGCCCACAGCCTCAGCGTCCTCGGCCAATTTCTCGCGGCAGTTCTCATACACATACTCACCCAAAGCCTCGTAACGCTTGCTGATCTCTGCGTTAACCTCCGCCACGTTGATCCGCAGCTTGGAAACATCCACGATCTGGCCGGCCTTCTTACCGACGGCTTCGGCAGCAGACTTTGCATTTATGACCACATCATCTAAAATTCCCATGACTGTTGTCCTCCTTTTCTCAACTCATATCTTCGGGGGCTTATGCCGCCCTTGCATCTTCATTATACCTGAGTTTTGGAAAATGTCAAAGCATTTTGCCTTTCAAAACACTTACAAATCCCTTACAAACCAGCAAAAATCACAGGTCTTTTTCTGGGGAGCTTCTCTCTTATTCACCGTTCTTTGGCCCAAGGAATTCCCTCAGCATGGAATTCTCCGGCACCAAAGCCTCGTCGACCGGCTCAAAGCGCATCAAACGCGCCTCCAGCGAACGGGCCTTCCTGTAATAGGGGCTGTCCTCGGCAATGGCCCGCAGCATCGGGATGGCTCTGCTCCGCATCACACAGGGCTCGTAGATATGGATGGAATTCACCGTGTAATCCGCAGAGAGACGATAGGGCCGGATATACCGGTCCTCCCCATCCACCACCTGCGGCCACATGGAAATGGTCCGCTCCGGAGAGGTGTCTCGGAATTGAATGTCCCGCACAATCCGCCGCACCAAGCGCAGGTCCATGGGAGAGATCACTTCGCCGTTGATAGACTTGATCTGCTGCTTGACGCTGACATACAATTTTACACAGCTGCCCTCCGGCAGCTCCGTGGTAAAGACAGGATTCAAGCCGTGAATCCCCTCCACAATGACCATGTCCCGCGGGCCGATCTCGAAACGGGCCGGGTCGCCCACCGGACGCCCCAGAGCAAAGTCGTAATGGGGCACGGTAAACTTTCCCGTATAGATGATATCCAGCAAGCACTGCCGGATGGCCTCCTCATCCAACGCTTTGACGGACTCGTAATCAAATTTCCCATTGGGCAATTGAGGCGCCAAGCCCACTCCACGATAGAAATTGTCCAGGGAGACAATGTGGCTTTTTGCTCCATACTGAGTGAGGTACTCACACAGCAAATGCGCTGTGGTGGTCTTGCCGCTGCTGCTTGGGCCGGAAAGCATAATCACCCGCACGTCCCTGTGATGGGAAACAATATTTCGGGCGATGTTTTCCAAATGATCGTGATAGGCATCCTCCACCTCGGCAATCATGCGGGCGGGATCTTTCACCGCCGCATCGTTGATCTGCTCCAGATGGTTGATGTATTTAACGTAACCGCTGGCGAAATTGCTCATAAAGTGACGTGACACCATCCTTTCGCTGTAAGATCTCTTGGTTGCGTGTGATGTACTCCGTGGGGTATTTAAAGTTAAAAATCCGTTCTAAGCGCCCGCTGTAGGGGTCCTTCAGCTTGGAGACGCCTCCGGCCCCACAGGCAATGACGGAATTGGACTCGTCCATAGTATAGATGTTGTACCGGCAAATCGTTCCCGGCTTCGCCCATCCCGTGTTCTCCAGGTTCCCTGCCATGCGGGTCTGTCTGTACAAGTAATAGGGCTCGAAGCCCTCCTGGGTCAAGCGGGCTATGGAGTAATCCATCATGGCGGCAGTCTCCTGGCCCTCGCTGTGCAGAGACAAATCTCCTCCCGGCGCGTTCAAGCGGGCCGAGCGCTTCAATGCCAAGGAATGCACCGTCACATTGGAGGCCCCCAGATCCATCACGCCGTCAAGCGTCCTTTGAAAGCTTTCTAAATTGTCCCCGGGCAGCCCCACAATCAAATCGGCATTGATGTTGGTAAAGCCCATGCTCTGAGCAAGCTGAAATGCGTCCACCACGTCCTGGGCGGTGTGGCGGCGGCCGATGTTCTGCAGCACCTTATCGGAAAGGGATTGGGGATTGATGCTGATGCGGCTGATGCCCGCCTCCCGCAGCGCCAGCAGCTTTTCCCTGGTGATGGTGTCCGGCCGGCCGGCTTCCACGGTAAACTCCGTGCAGCGGGACAGATCAAACACCTGCTGGATCTTCCCGCACAGAGCAGAAATCTGGGATGCGGACAGAGTGGTGGGCGTGCCGCCTCCAATGTACACTGTCACCAGGGAGAGCCCCAGGTCCCTAGTCACCTGCGCCACCTTTTCCAGCTCCACCAGAAGCAGCTCAAAATAGGGATCTATCAGCTTTTTGGCATGCTCCACATCCTGGGAGACAAAGGAACAATAGGCGCATCTGGTGGGACAAAAGGGGATGGAAACATACAGGCTGAAGTCGTTTTCATCCAGAGCCTCCACGGCAGGGGCCTGAGCCCTCAGCACCCGATGGGCCAGATCAGCCTTGGAGGGGGTCACATGGCAGTGGGTCTGAAAGTACCCCACGCCACCTTCTTCCCCGCGCTCCTCCACATACTGGCGCAGAAGCTTCACCGGATGAATCCCCGTAAGCATCCCCCAGGCCGGGTGGCTCCCGGTAAGCTCCACAAAAGCACCGTAGAGCAAATCGGTCATGGAATATTCCCCCAGCTCGGAGGAAGCGTTCTGCCGGGAAAGGCTTTTTTCTCCATCGGAAACCGTGACCTTATATTGGTACGCGCCCTCCGCTTCCTCTATGCCGCAAAAAGCCCAGGGATTCTCTTTGGGAGGTGTGAAGGGGCCGGTTTCCAAAAGCTCCACTCCCACCGGACTGTAAGGAAAAAAAAGGCGGCACAGATTTTCACATTCGTATCGGAAGGACGGACCACTGAGAAACAGCTCCATAAAACACCTCTTTCAATACATTCCAAGTCAACTGCGGTCAATGGAAAGCACGCCGGGGATCTTGCCCAGGCGGTCAATGATATTTTTTAACTGGGGCAGGCCGTTGATGGAAATGGTCGCGGAGATCACGGCATTGTCCGTTCCGCGCTCCTGCCGGGAATTGAGGGAGTGAATAAAAATCTTCATGCTGAACAACTGCTGGGTCACATCTGCCAACAGGCCGCCCCGGTCCAACGCCACAATGTGCAGGGTCGATTTGAATTCATCCTTCACGTCCCCTTCCCAATGGGCGTTGACCCAACGCTCCGGCTCAGGACACTGGGTCAGATCCCGCGGGACATTGGAGCAGCTGCGCTTGTGGATGGAAACGCCGAAGCCCCGTGTGATAAACCCGATAATTTCGTCGCCGGGCAACGGGTTGCAGCACCGAGAGAATTTGATCAGACAGTTGTCCATGCCCTCCACCAGCACACCGCTGGCCACCCGGCGCTTTGGCTCAGGCGAAACCGGGGGCGGCAGCTCCTGCAGCGAGTCTGAGGCAGCCGTCTTTTGCAGGCGCTGGGCCTCCTCCTTCACGCGGGGAAGCACCTTCCACAATTGGATGCCCCCATAGCCAATGGCAGCGTAGAAGTCCTCCTCTGTGGAACAATTGTGGCGCTTCCCAACGCTCTCGATCATATACTCCATCAGCTCTTGGGTCAGGCGGATATTGCTGCGCTTAAACTCCCGCTCCAGCTCCGCTTTGCCCTCTACGATGTTTTCTTCCCGCTTTTCTTTTTTGAACCAGGCGCGGATTTTGTTTCGGGCCTCGCTGGTACGCACCAGGGTCAGCCAATCGCGGTTGGGGCCTTTGCCGGCCTCCTTGGTGGTGATGACCTCAATGATCTCTCCGGTTTTCACCTTGTAATCCAGGGGGACGATGCGCTTATCCACCTTGGCGCCGATCATCCGGTTGCCCACCGCACTGTGAATGGCATAGGCAAAATCAATCACCGTGGAACCCAAGGGCAGGTTGATCACATCGCCCTTGGGCGTAAAGACGAAAACCTCCTCCGGGATCAGATCGCTCTTGATCGAGTGGACCAGGTCGGTGACGTCCTCGCTTTCCGCCTGATTCTCCAGCATCTGACGAATCCAGGCCAAGCGGTCGTCCATGGGGGAATTGTCCGACTCCTTGGCGGACATCCCCAGCTTGTACTTCCAGTGGGCGGCAATGCCGTACTCTGCCGTGTAGTGCATCTCCCATGTGCGGATCTGCACCTCAAAGGGCACCCCGGCCTTGGTGATCACCGTGGTGTGCAGGGACTGATACATATTGGGCTTGGGCATGGAGATATAGTCCTTGAACCGTCCCGGCAGGGGCTGGAACATATCATGGATAATGCCCAGGACATTGTAGCAATCCTCGATGGTATCCACGATCACCCGCACTGCAAAGACATCGTAGATCTCATCAAAATCCTTTCCCTGGACGAACATCTTCCGATAAATCCCGTAAACGCTCTTCACCCTTCCCTCGATATACACGTTGGGGATGGAGGCTTCCGTCCTGCTGCGGATCAGCGCTTTGGTATCCTCAATAAACTGCTTGCTGCTGTTGCTGCGGGAGAACAGGTCCTCCTCGATCTCCTGATACGCTTGAGGATCCAGGTATTTTAAGGAGACATCCTCCATATACTCCTTCACTGTGCGGATACCGAGCCGGTCCGCAATGGGAGCATAGACCTCCAAGCACTCCACAGCCTTGTCCCGCTGCTTCTGGGGGGACATATACTCCAGCGTGGAGAGATTGTGCATCCGGTCCGCAAACTTGATGATGATGACCCGGATATCCTCCGCCATGGCCATGAGCATCTTCCGCAGGTTCTCTGCCTGCTGCTCCTCCCGGGAGGAATAGGGGATCTTCGTGAGCTTGGTCACGCCGTCAATCAGCAATGCCACGTCTTTGCCGAACGTCCGGCGAATCTCTTCAATGCAGCAGTCGGTATCCTCCACCACATCGTGGAGCAGCCCGGCTATCACGGATTCCGAATCCATCCCCAGCCCCACAAGGATCGCCGCCACCGACAGAGGATGGATGATATAAGGCTCGCCAGAGCTGCGCTTTTGCTCGCAGTGCTTTTCCTCTGCCAAGCGGTAAGCTTCTTCGATCTTCTCCCGGTCGAACTCCTTGCCGCTTTCTTCGATGATCTTTTTCAGCTCCTCATAGGTGCTGATTTGTACCACCAGTGCCATAGCCCTTCCTCCTTTACGCCCTCTTAGCTTCACCTGCCAGCGCTTTGCCGCGCTGGTATATGGGTGCGGTGAAAATATCAACCTTTCCTTTTGTGGGAAGGATCTCCGCAGCTCGGACCTCTTCCCTTCCCTCCATTGCCACAAGACGCGTCTCTTCAAACATATCCAAGCAGAGCAGCAGCTTGCCCAATCCCATCCCCTTCAGCTCCAGCAAAAGGGCCTGAACGGAAAAGGCCTTGCCGTTCAAAGCGATCAGCTTGCGATAAACAACCGCCAGCTCCTGACGGGTGGGGAGCAACTCCCCGCCCTCCTCCGGAGACAGCGCTTCTCCCCGGCGAAGCTTCTCATACACGCGGTACGTGTGCAGGCTCTTATCGGCATCCACTGCGGAAAGCCGCAGATCCTGCACACTGATGGTGATGTCCGCCCGGCCATTGAAATCGTTGGGCTCCATGGTCACCGCCAGGTCCAGCACATCTCCTGGATGATAGGGAAACTCCTCCAGCCTGGTTTTGAACTTCATGCAGGTGCAGCAAGCTCCGGCCTTCTCGAAAAGCAGACGCAGGGTCCCTCCGCCCCCCACGGGGACGATCTGCTTCAGCGTCATGGAATACAGCCCAAACATGGGCTGGGGGTTCCCAGTGCCATAGGGCTCCAAAGGGGACAGGCTATCCACCAAACCGCGGGAAAGCGCCGCTGGCCGCAGCTTGCAATCCAGCTTCAGCTTCAAAGCCGGCATCTCAGGGCAAGCCTGCGCCGCATACTGATTGATCCTCTCGCGGAACAGCGGGATGTTCTCCGCCTTCAAAGAGACGCCCGCTGCCATGGGATGCCCGCCGTAACGCTCCAACAGATCGCTGCAAGAGCTCACCGCCTCAAAAAGGGAAAAGCCCTCCACGCTTCTGCCGCTGCCCCGAGCCTCCTGCCCGTCACTGGAAATGATGATGCTGGGCTTGCCATACCGTTCGGTGACCCGGGAAGAAACAATCCCAATCACTCCATGATGCCAGCCGCTGCCGTCGACCACGATGATCCGGCTGTACAGCAGGCTGTCGTCCCCTTCGATCTTCGCAAAGGCCTCCTGAGCGATCTCAGCCTCCACAGTCCGGCGGCGGTCGTTCTCCTCGCAGATTTCCTCTGAAAGAGGGTCCGCCTCCTCAAAGCTGTCGCTGATTAGCAAATGGACCGCTCTGTCCGGAGAGCCCATCCGCCCGGTGGCATTGATGCGGGGAATCACTGTAAAGGCCAAGCCCGTGGCAGTTAAGGTCTTATCCCCCATGCCGCTGGCCCGAAGCAGGGCGTCCACTCCCGCTCTGCCCCCTTGGGAAATCAGCTGGAGTCCGGCCTTCACGATATCCCGGTTTTCCCCCAGCACCGGCACCACATCCGCCACGGTGCCCAAAGCGGCCAAATCCGCATATTCCTCCAGCACGGACCCGGCGTCGCCGTCCTCCAAGGCAATGACCAGCTTCAGCGCCACGCCTGCGCCGCAAAGCTCCTTAAAGGGACTGGTGTCCTCTTTCTGAAAGGCGTCCACCACGGCACAGGCATCCGGAATCACACCCTGAGGACGGTGGTGGTCCGTGATTACCACATCCATACCCAGCTCCTTGGCTCGGGCCGTCTCTTTTACAGAGGCGATGCCATTGTCCACGGTGACGATCAGGTCCACGTCATAGCTGTGCAGCTTCTCCACGGCCTGGATGTTCATGCCGTAGCCCTCGCCCTCCCGCTGGGGTATGTAATACATGACGTTGGCGCCCACCGCAGACAAATAAGAATATAAGATCGAAGTGGCAGTCACGCCATCGGCATCGTAATCGCCATAGACGGCAATGCGCTCAAACCGCTCGATGGCCTGGTGAATCCGCTGAACCGCCTTGTCCATATCCTTCATCAAAAAGGGGTCGGAAAGCTCGCCGCCCCCCAACAGCCCTCGGATCTCCTCGGGCTTGGTAAAGCCGCGGATCGTCAGCAGCAGCGCAAGAAAAAACGACATGGAATACTGGGCCGCAATCTGCGACGCTCTCTCTTTCACACCCTCGTCAAAATGGGCCAATTCCCATTTTTTGATATTCACCGTCCATCGCCCCTTACACGTTTGCTTGAAACTATATTTTATCAGTTTTTTATAAAATATGCAAGATGCCCGCTGGGGGCTTCCCTTTTCCTTTTGGGCTGAGGAGTTCCAGCTCGGTCGATTTTGCTAAAACGGCCGATTTTCAAACATTGAAAGATGCAGGAAACTATTGTATGATATAAAAAACTGGAGCATTTGGCGATTTGAGGAACGAAATGATATTGACGCAAAACCCATAAAAAAGTGTCAGAGTATCTTAAAGAAGGGGGTAACTTCATGGAAATAGCAGTGGCCGGTCAAATTAAAAAAGAGAATGTGCGAGAGCAAATAAGTGAAATATTTGTTGATGGATTTTACGAGTGGATCAAATTCTTCTCCAAAGATAAAGACGTGTTAAAAAATGCATTTGCTCATATGTTTAACCTTGATGCATTTTATATTGCGATCATAGATGATGAAATAGCAGGATTTGCTTCTATCTGTGAAGAGCGCTTGAATAATATCCTCTTAAACAAAAAAGAGCTTCAAAAGCATTTAGGGACGTTCATGGGATTTTTTGCTTACAAAGTATTACGAAAAGAGTTCGAAAGCAAAAAATATCCATTTACGATCACAAACGATATGCAGCCTATAGAATTTGTGGCAACTAGTTCAAAACACCAAAGACGTGGCATTGCATCAAAAGTCATTCAATATATTTTTGATAACGATCCCCATACATCGTTCCTGTTAGAAGTAGCTGATACAAATTTTAAAACGGTTTCTTTATACAAAAAGCTTGGTTTTAAAGAAATTGAACGAATAAAAATGAAAAACAGTAAGCAAAGCGGCATCGATTATCTTCTATATATGAAATATACGAAAACCAGCTGAAAGCATGAAGCGAGTGTGCTGGAAAATGAAGGAGGCTTCGCAGGATTTCAAAGTCCTGTGAAGCCTTTTTCGATGCCTATTTTCCGTTAAATCGTAACCGTCAACAGGAGGAACGGGTAGACGGGAAAGGGAAAAAATGAGAGAAT
>CAUWLU010000078.1:0-9036 GCA_963559705.1 uncultured Acutalibacter sp. | reverse complement strand
TACTGACCCCTCTGGGGTCTGAGCAAACCACTAGTTTACTAGTGGTTTTGATTTGGATGCTCTTTGAAAAGGCGGTCTTGCAAGCAGCGCTTAGTATGGCCTGGTAAAGTACAGCATATTATTGAGCGGCCGCGTCTGGGGGCCATAGAGCCAGTTCCCATCCACATACAGATTGGCGGAACCTCCGCCGTCGAAGTTTACGGCCTCTTGGCAGCCATAAACCACCATGATTTGAGAGAGCGACGGCACGCTGGTGGTGGCCTGAAGGATCACCAGGTCGCCGTTGGCGCGAACTCCTGCACAGACACGCACTGCGTTGCCGGAGGTCAAGCTGCTGGAAAAACCCTCGGATTGATAGGTGCTGTTGTTTCCGTAGACCTTTCCGTCCTTGACAATGCGGGGGCCTGCACCAATGGAAAGCTCCGGATCAAAGGGAAGCTCGCCGCCGGAAATGTCCTTGTAGGTGCGGTCCAGCGTGATGGTCATGCCCACCTTGCAGGAATCAAAGAAATTGCCCTCATACTGACGGCGGGCCTTTTGGCACAGCACAAATCCGCCTTCGGGGATGGCCACATTGCCGCTGGCGTAGGTGAATACGTTGGTGATGGTGCCGTTGGCGTCTACTGCCACAGCGTCTCGGGTGGAAAAATTCAACGTGCGTCCCCAATCCCTGGTCATGATCATACGGGTGGCGTCATAATCGTTGTTGGGCCATTTGTTCATACCGACGTTCTCGAATTTCGCCACTTCCTTGCCGGTTTCGTCCGTCAGCGTGGCGGAAAACAGAGTGGAGAAATTTTCCACGGAGAAGGCGCCGGAAGGAGCCATGACCAGGGCGGCTTTCTCAGGCGCGTACAGGTTGTCCACGGTCAGTACGCGTCCATCGCCGATCAAAGTGCCCAGCGGGATGTAATTGTCCATATTGAAGAACGCGCCGTTGACAGCAATGGCGGCGCCCGTGCGCTGGATCAAGCTGGTGGCGCTTTCCCGTCCATCCACCATGTCCTGCGCCAATGCCAGGCCGGCAGTGTAATCGTCTGGGGAGAAGATGACGGCGCGGACAGCTACGCCGTTCACACGCTTCCGGCTGATGGTGTAGCCGTCTGTTTTGCAGTTGTTAAGATACTGATAGCAGATGGAAGCAGCCTCGGCGCGGGTGGCGGTGTCCTTTGGGCGAAATCGGTTGGTACCGGCGTCGCCATTGATCACGCCGGCCTGTTGGCAGAGCTTCACAGCTTCTCTGGCCCAGGAGGCGATTTGATACTGGTCTTGGAAGGAGACGGGGGTGTTCAGCGCAGGGAATTTGCGGCCCGTGCTTTGGGCCAGATTCTTCGCCATCACAGCCATTTCCTGACGGGTTACGTGCTTGTTGGGCTGGAAGGTCCCGTTCTCATATCCATTGGCAACGCCGGTTTCGTATGCCCAGTTGACAAAGGCGTTGCACCAGTTGGAGGTGCTCACATCCCGGAAGCTGCCCTTAAAATTGTACTGAGCCAGGTCGCCGGAGGACAGGGTAGATTTTGCCAGCATCGTGACAAATTCAGCGCGGGTCAGGGTGGAGTTGGGAGAAAACCGGTTTCCTCCCGTACCGCTGAGAATCCCCTTGTCAGCCAGCGCGTTCACCGCAGGACGGTACCAAGCGTTCCAAGAGACGTCGCTGAAGGAAGCTGCCCGAGCGCTCTGCAGGGGCAGGCTTACACAAAGAAGCGCTGCACAGAACAGCGCAGAGAGCCATCTTTTTCCACTTTTTTTCATAAAAATCCCCTCTAATTCATTCTTGCTATTTACATAATATATCATTTTTCCGTAAAAAAGTCCAGTAAGGGAAGAAAAAACAAAAAATGTTTTTTGTTTTCCGTTGATTTTTTTAAGACTTTCCTGTAAGATTGTTTTGAAAGCAGGCGGCGCGAACGGTTGGCGTACACCTGCGGAATCTCGTTAGCTAGGAGGGAAAGATTTATGATTTGTCCGAAATGCGGAAGTACGGTGCCGGATGGGATGCTGTGTCCTTGCGGGGCGCCGATGCTCTCGTCCAACCCGGCGGTGAACTTGATTAAAACCTTGGGCTCCTCAACCAAGTTTTTGGCGGCAGCGATCCTCTACTCGGTGGTGGCACTGCTGGCCATCCTGTCTGCCTTTAGCGTCAATGCCATGGCAGAGCAGTTTTTCCATTTTACCGTGAATTTTAATCTGGGTTTTGATACGGGTGCTTGGGAAGCCCCGGCCGTGGTGGGGGCGATTTTTAGTTCGATCCTCACGATTCTGATTGCTGTGGGTATGTGGCTGTTTTACAGTGCTTGCCGCAATCGGGAAACCGGCAACGTTTCCACAGTGGGGCTGACCTTCTGTAAGGTGATCGTCATCATTTCCTTGGTTTCGGTCTGCTTGGCCATAGCCTTTATGCTGTTAATTGTGGGAGTCCTCCTCTTTGTTTTGGCGTTCCAAGCGGGAGAGTATTTCTATTATGGCGGCTATGAAGATGCAGGCGTGATGATGGTTGTTCAGGTGGTTTTGGGTGTGCTTGCAGCGGTCCTTGTGGCCACGCTGGTGCTTTTCATTTTCTTTTATGTAAGCATCGTCAAGGTGATCAATCGGATCAAAGCCTCCGCTGTCAACGGTGTTCCGGATAACCGGATTCCCGGCTTCCTCACCGGCTTCCTGATGTTTTTGGGTGTGATAAACGCGCTGAACGGCGTGCTTTTCTTGATTATCAGCCCCCTTGCCGGGATCGCCAGCTTGGCAGGCGCGGCATGTTGTATTCTGATGTCCCTGCTGCTGAAGGAGTATCGCAAAAAAATGACCGCGTTGATGTTCCCTCCGGTACAGCCCGTGTATGGCAATATGCCCCCCTATGGCGGCGGCACGATGCCGATGCCTCCTTATGACAATACTCCGCCCCAGCAGCCGGATGGGCAGGACGGAAATGCTCCGCAGTAAAGCGTAATCGGACCGTAAAAAACGGGAATCTCCCTTTTTGAAGCGCACCTATTTGTCATCCAGTAGGATCTGCCTGACAAATGAGGTGCGCTTCGTTTTGGGGGATTCCCGTTTTAGTATGTCATCCTTTGCTGCTTAGTCGATTACCCGCACTTTGATGATGGGCTCCAGCGCTTGAAGGGCTTCCGTGGCCGCAGGAGTGAGGTCTCCGGAAACGTCCAGGATGGTGTAAGCGTATTCGCCGCGGGATTTGCTCTGCATATTTTCAATGTTGAGCCCGGCCTCGCCGCACGCAGCGGCAAACATCGCGATGGTGTTGGGCACATTCTTGTGGACCATGCAGATCCGGCGTGTGCCGGGTTCCCGCGCCATGAAGATGGAGGGCATATTCACAGAGTTGACGATGTTGCCGTTCTCCAAGAAATCCTTCATCTGAACCACAGCCATCACAGCGCAGTTGTCCTCGCTTTCCGGTGTGGAGGCTCCCAGGTGCGGGATGGCCACAATGCCTTCCACGCCCAGCATGCTGTCAGCGGGGAAGTCCGTGGCGTAAGCGGAAACCTTTCCGGACTCCAAAGCAGCCAGCAGAGCGTCGGTGTCCACCAGGGCGCCCCGGGCAAAGTTGAGGATTCGAACTCCGTCCTTCATTTTTTGCAGAGAGTCCGCTCCCACCATGCCCTTGTTCTCCTTGGTCAAGGGGAGATGCAGGGTGATGTAGTCGCATTCGGAGTAGATCTCATCCAGGCTCAAGGAGAGATGCACTTCGCTGGAGAGGTGCCAGGCGTGCTCTACGGACAGGAAGGGGTCATACCCATAGACCTCCATCCCCAGAGCGGCGGCGGCGTTTGCCACCAAAATACCGATGGCTCCCAAGCCGATGACGCCCAGGGCTTTTCCATGGATTTCCGGTCCGGCAAAGGCGCCCTTGCCCTTTTCCACGAGCTTTTCCACCTGATCGCCCTGGCCCTTCAAGGTTTTCACCCAGTCCATGGCAGGGATGATCTTTCGGGAGGTGAGGAAGAGGGCGGCCAGAACAAGCTCTTTAACGGCGTTGGCGTTGGCGCCCGGGGTGTTGAACACCACAATTCCCTTTTCAGAGCATTTGTCCACAGGGATATTGTTCACACCGGCGCCCGCTCTGGCAATGGCCAGCAGATTGTCGTCCATTTCCATATCGTGCATGGAGGCCGAGCGAACCAAGATGCCGTCGGGCTTCTCCATTTCCGGAGAGAAGGTGTAAGCCTCCCCAAAGCGCTTAGTTCCCACCGGGCTGATTTTATTGAGGCATAGGATCTTGTACATGGGATCTCACCCTTTCTCACTGATTTTCCAATTCAAATTTCTTCATGAACTCCACCAGCTTCACGATGCCCTCTTCCGGCATGGCGTTGTAGATGGAGGCGCGCATACCGCCCACGCTGCGGTGGCCTTTGAGGTTCACAAAACCGGCAGCCGCGCTCTCTTTGACAAACTTGGCGTCCAAGTCCTTGTCACCGGTGACGAAGGTCACGTTCATGATGGAGCGGCTGTCCTTTTCGGCACAGCCCTTGAACAGAGCGGACTGGTCCAGGAAGTCATAGAGCAGCTGAGCTTTGCGGACGTTGCGCTCTTTCATTTTCTCCAGGCCGCCGATGTCGTTTTTGATCCACTCCAGCACCAATTTGCTGATGTAGATGGGCCAGCAGGGGGGCGTGTTGTACATGGAGTCGTTTTCCGCCATGGTCTTATAGTTGAACATAGTGGGGGTGAACTCCATAGGCTCGCCCAGAAGGTCCTCCCGGACAATGACGATGGTCAGTCCTGCGGGAGCCACATTTTTTTGAGCGCCTGCATAGAGCAAGCCAAACTTAGAGACATCAATGGGCTCGGAAAGGATGCAGGAGGAGATATCGGCCACCAAAGGAACATCGCCGGTAGCGGGCAGTTGATGCCACAGGGTTCCGTAAATGGTGTTGTTCATGCAGATATGGAAGTAATCCGCGTCCGCGCGAAACTCCTTTTCATCCAGCACGGGAATATGAGAGAAATTGTCCTCCTTGGAGGAGGCTACCGCCTTCACGTCGCCATAGCGGGCAGCTTCCTTGTACGCTTTGGTGGAAAACTGGCCGGACAGCACATAGTCCGCTTTGCCGGATTTGGTCATCAGGTTCATGGGCACTGCGGCAAATTGGGAGGAAGCGCCTCCCTGGAGGAAGAGGATCTTGTAGTTGTCCGGGATGCTCATCACTTCCCGCCACAGAGCCTCCGTCTCCTGGTAAATCCCATCAAACACCTTAGAGCGGTGGGACATTTCCATCACAGACTGACCGCTTCCTTGATAATCCATCAGTTCAGCGGCAGCTTTTTGCAGCACTGCTTCGGGAAGCATGGATGGTCCGGCAGAAAAATTGTAGACACGTGACATGGTAAAACCTCCTCGGAAACAATCGTAGTGTTTTATTCCGCTAAATTGTTAAAGTTACTGTTCATTATAGTAGCTGTTTCCGGTAAATGCAAGCGCAAAATTACTTTTTTTCACAAAAAATGCGCGATTGCCACCCACTGGAAACACTTGTACATATTTGTCTTTTATTGAAAGACAGTTGTCTTTTTGGGTGGCTCTCCCCTGGGAAATAAAAATCAAAAGAGCGAAACTTCGGAGCGGCTTCTGGATCTGGCTTGGAGAAAAACCAGAAAACTTTTTTCCGGGAAAGATTATAAAAATATTTGTTGTCGTCCGGAAGTTATGGTATAATTACTCTACAGAGGTGGGGCTTTTCGCTGTGGGGACGCCAGGACATGGGATACGTTCCCGCCATCTCCCACGTTTATCTGTATGACGGGAGTATTCCCGTAAGGAGCCCAGGGGCTCTCAAACCCACACAGGAGGAAATCGTATGAAGGTAAAGGAAATTGTTGACATCCTGAAGTGCCAGGTTTTCCATGAGGGCAACATGGAGGAAGAGGTCAAAACCGCCTGCGGCAGCGATATGATGAGCGATGTGCTGGCATTCGTCAAAGATCAATCGGTCCTGCTCACCGGTTTGATGAACCCTCAGGTGGTGCGAACAGCAGAGATGATGGATATGCACTGCATCGTGTTTGTTCGCGGAAAAAATATTGATCCCAATGTGGTGGAGCTTGCCCGGCAAAAGGGGATCACGGTGCTGGCATCGCCCTATCGGATGTTTACGGCGTGCGGGCTGCTTTACTCCAATGGACTGCGAGGAGGCTGTGAGATCGAATGAGTATGCTGCATTTGACCTATCAGGTGCCTGGGGACGATTTTACCCGCGCGGGCGAGGCCTCCGGCGATGTGAAGCACAAGCTGAAGAAGCTGGGGTATGAGCCGGACGCTGTGCGGAGGGTTTCCATCGCCATGTATGAAGGCGAGATCAACATGGTCATTCATGCCAACGGCGGCGAGGCAGAAGTGAACATCGACCCCGACCGCGTGGAGATCGTCCTGAAGGACCGGGGGCCCGGCATTGCGGATGTGGATCAAGCGATGCAGGCCGGATGGTCCACGGCCCCGGACAATGTGCGCGCCCTTGGATTTGGCGCCGGCATGGGCTTGCCGAACATGAAAAAGTATTCCGATGAAATGCGGATCGATTCCGTTGTGGGTGAGGGAACAACGGTGTATATGACGGTTTTTCCAGGAAGAAAAGAGGAATAAGGATGACGCCGCCCCCCGGCGTTGTCGAGGGAGGTACGTGAACGTGGCTGAATTTTACCATTCCGTCACACTGAACGAGGAAAAGTGCGTGGGCTGTACCAACTGCATCAAGCGCTGCCCCACAGAGGCGATCCGCGTCCGCGGCGGAAAAGCGGTTATCGCCAAGGAGCGGTGCATTGACTGCGGCGAGTGCATACGGATCTGCCCCCATCACGCGAAACGGGCACGGCACAGCCATCTTTCCAAGCTCAGTGAATTTACTTATAACATTGCGCTGCCCGCGCCGGCCTTGTACGGGCAGTTCAACAATTTAGATGATATCGACTATGTGCTCACTGGCCTGAAGGCGATGGGCTTCGACGATGTGTTCGAGGTGTCCCGCGCAGCAGAGCTGGTCAGCGAGGCAACCCGTAAGCTGATGGAGGCCGGCAAGCTGAAGCGCCCGGTGATCAGCTCCGCGTGCCCGGCGGTGGTGCGGCTGATCCGCGTCCGGTTTCCCGATTTGTGCGATCATGTTCTGCCGCTGAAATCCCCCATGGAGACTGCGGCGGCCATCGCCAAAAGGGAGGCGGTGAAGAAAACCGGCTTGCCCGAAGAGGAGATCGGCTGCTTTTTCATCACACCCTGTCCGGCCAAGGTCACGGATATCGAAATGCCCTTGGGCATTGAAAAATCCCAGGTGGATGGGGCAATCGCCATCAGCGAGGTTTTTCCCGTTCTCTCTCATGAGATGGATCACCTGAAAAAATTGGAGCCGCTGGCCAATTCAGGGATTATCGGCGTGGGCTGGTCCACCAGCGGCGGTGAGGCAGCGGCTTTGCTCAATGAGAAGTATCTGGCTGCCGATGGCATCGAGAATGTGATCCGCGTGTTGGAGGAGATTGAGGACGAGCGCATTGGCGAATTGGATTTTATCGAGCTGAACGCCTGTGCGGGTGGCTGCGTGGGAGGGGTGCTGTGTGTGGAGAATCCCTATGTGGCCAAGGCGCGCATCCAGCGGCTGCGGAAATATCTGCCGGTGTCCCAGAACCATCTGAAGGGCGGCCCGATCCCCCAGGTGATGGAGTGGGAGGAGGGCTTGGAGTTTTCAGACGTCCTCACGCTTTCCAGCAATTTGCAGGAAGCCATGCAGATGATGATAGAAATCGATCAAATCGAGCAGGAGTTCCCCGGCCTTGACTGCGGCGCCTGCGGAGCGCCCACCTGCCGGGCCTTTGCCGAAGATGTGGTAAAGGGGATCTGCAAGGATACGGAGTGCATTTTTGTCTATCGCAAGCGTATGAAAAAAGTGGCCAGCACCCTTTCGGAGCTGGAGAGGAGTATGGGGCGCTTTTCTATAGAAGAGTCTGACAAGAGGGAGGAAACGGAATGACTGTAAAAGAGGTGGCCTCTGCCTGCGGCTGGACTCTGCTGGCAGGCGGAGAGGGCGAGGGCAACCAGGTGGACGGCTGCTACATGGGAGATCTGCTCAGCTGGGTGATGGCCAGGGCGCAGTCGGGAAATGTGTGGATCACGGTGATGGGCAATGTCAATGCCATTGCAGTGGCCACGCTCACAGATGTGAGCTGCATCGTCTTGACGGAGAACGCTGTTCTGGACGAGGAAGCGGCTAAGAAAGCGGAGCTTCAAGAGATCCCGGTTTATGGCTGCGGGGACAACAGCTATCAGACGGCTGTCAAGATCTATGAGTTGCTGAAATGAATAGCTATCGTTATGACTTTCATGTGCATTCCTGTTTGTCCCCCTGCGGCGACGGCGACATGACGCCCAACAACCTGGTGCAGATGGCAGTGCTTTCCGGGTGTGAGATCCTCGCTATCACAGATCACAACACCTGCCGGAATGCCCCCGCTGCTGTTGAGGCCGGGGAACGCAATGGCCTGCTGGTGATTCCGGGGATGGAGCTTTGCACTGCGGAGGAAGCCCATGTGGTGTGCCTGTTTGAGACGCTGGAGGGCGCGCTGGAGTTTGACCGGTATGTCTATGACCACATGCCCCATGTGAAAAATAAGCCGGAGATCTTTGGGGAACAGCCCATCCTCAATGGGGAGGACGAAAAGGTGGGGGAGGAGGACAGCTTACTGTTGGTTTCCTCCTTCATCAGTGTTGACCAGGTGGTTTCCCTAACTGCTGAATATGGCGGTGTGGCGATTCCTGCTCATGTGAATCGGGATTCCTACAGCGTCATAGCCTCTTTGGGTGTCCTTCCTCCGGAGGCGGGTTTTACTGCTGCGGAGGTGACCCGCGACTGCGATCTGGAGGCGTTTCGGCAGCAGTATCCCGAGATGACGGGCTTGCGGGTCTTCCGGGACTCGGACGCCCACTATCTGGAGAGCTTGGCGGAGGATCCTTGGCTGATCCATTTGCCGGAGCGATCTGTGCGGGCGGTGTTGGATGGAGTGAGAGGGAATAATTGATATTACAATATTGATATTCTAGTG
>CAUWLU010000077.1:0-9203 GCA_963559705.1 uncultured Acutalibacter sp. | reverse complement strand
CTTTTTTTCTGGTAAGCACTTAGGCTTCTTCCGCCTTCTGGATGCAGGAGAGCGCATTCAGGCTTCGGGGATATCCAATATATGGCAAGCACTGGCACACCACTTTGATGAGAAGCTCTTTGCTGTTGCCTAAATTCATATTCCCCCTTGCGTGGGCGATGAGCTGCGGCTCACAGCCGCCTTGGGCAGATAAGCAGCAAAAGGTGATCAGCTCCCGCTGCTTCAAATCCAAACCGCCGCGAGTGTAATAATCCCCAAAGCAGTTTTCTGCCAACCAGCGGTTGATGGTTCCCAGCTTCCAGGCTTCCAGCATGTGAGGTCCAAAGATTTCCGCTTGGGCCTGCGCTCCCTTTTCCAGGCGGTCTTCCATCGTGGTGGTTGCTTGCCCCGGCAGTGGAAGCTCGATACCCCGCGCTTCAAGGATTTCATTTGCGGCGTTGAGAAAGGGCAGCACTCGACCGATTCCCAAGTAATCCACCCCCTGATAGATCGCTTCTTTGACCATCACAGGAGAGACGCCTGCATCCAAAGCTGCGGGCAGCTCCTCGCGAAAAGCCTCCGCTCCTTGACAGCCCAGCAATGTGGCCAGGATGGCCAAATGCCGGGTGATAGGGTCCAGTGCCTGGTCCGGGTCGTTGATGACTTCGTCAAAAGCAAAATGCTCAAATCGTTCTGCAAATTCCGGGTCGTACTTTCTAAAATCAAACATGAAAGTTCCTCCGCTTTATTTGACCGTCCATACCTGCTTTTCGCCAGCGGAAGCAGGGCTGTTCTGGGCCATGACGCCCACGAGCTTGTGGGGGATATAGGGCTCTTCTAAATAGGACATTTCCTCCTGGGACAATTGCAGCTCCACCGCTTTGGCGGCGCCCTCGATATGATGGGGCTTTGTGGCGCCCACCACGGGTGCGGCGACCTTTTGGAGCAGCCAGGCCAAGGAGATCTCCGTCATGGTGACGCCGTGCTGGTCCGCCAATTCTGCCACTCGCTGGATGATGGCGCCGTCCTGCTGGGCAGTGGCATCATACTTGAATTTGCCGTAGCTGTCCTGCTCCAAGCGTTTGGAGGTTTCTCCCGGATGCTTGGAGAGCCGGCCTCCGGCAAGAGCGCTGTAGGGGGTCATGGCAATGTTATCCTCTGCACAGAGTTTGGCCATTTCCCGTTCCTCTTCACGGAAGATCAGGTTGTAATGGCCCTGGATGGACACGAATTGCGGAAACCCTTCCTTTTCTGCCAGGACGTTGGCCTTTGCAAGCTGATAGGCATAGCAGTTGGAGATTCCTATATAACGGGCCTTTCCTGCTTTTACCGCGTTGGCGAGCCCCTCCAGAATCTCGTAAAGGGGAGTGGCGTAATCCCATATATGATAAATGTACAAATCCACATAGTCCATCCCCAGATTCTGCAAGCTCTTATCCAGCAGGGCCGCCACGTGCTGCTGCCCAGAGACCCCTGCAGCGATCTCCTCGGGGGAACGGCCGGGGAATTTGGTGGCGACCACCACGTCCTCGCGGCGCGCGAGCTCTCGGAGCGCCCGGCCCAGATACTGCTCGCTGGTGCCGTTTTGATAGCCGATGGCCGTGTCAAAAAAGTTGATTCCAAGGTCCAGGCCCTGCTTGATGATCTGCCGGGATGCGTCCTCGTCGATGGTCCAGCTGTGCTGCCCCTTCGACGGATCGCCAAACCCCATGCATCCCATGCAGATGCGGGAGACCTTTAACTGAGAGTTCCCTAATGTCGTATATTGCATCGAAGCTTCCCTCCTGCAAAGTGTTTTCATCGTATCTCTATTGTAGCGGGCTTTGAGCGGGATGTCCAATACCTGTTCGATATGGCTTTTCATAATTTTTTCAAATAAGACCTGCCCTTTTTCCCGTTGCCCGCAGCGCGAAAGGGTTGAAATCACAAATTGAGTGTGTTAAACTTGAAGATAATTCTGTTGGTATCGCTGAGGCTGATGTCAGTATGACAGGTCCAGGGATCGCTTGCTGCAGAGGTTTTTTGCTGGTTCGATTCCGTCGTGCCGCACAATTTATGATATCTAGTAAGGAGCAGAGCTATGGCAAGAGAGCGTTACCTGTTAAACGCAGGGGAGGACACCATCCATCAAAACGAGATCAAGCTGGTGACAGCCAAGGATAAACGAAAAAACTGGTGGTATTACAACAAGCGTATTTTGCTTGCAGTGGTGCTGATCTCCGGAATGGTGATCAGCTTGCTGTATTCCATCCTCAGCAAGGTGGACCCGGATTACACAATCGGTCTGCTCACCTCCTACAGCATGCCGGCCAACGGCTTGGAGGAGCTGGAGAGATGCATCACTCCCTATGCGGATGACCGAAACGGCGACGGCCAGGTGGTGGTGGATGTGGTGAATTACGCATATTCCGGCAGCTCCACAGCCGACCCCGCTGCACAGGAGGCTGCGATCATTCGCTTTATGGCGGACGCCAGCAATAATTCCGCCATTCTGTACCTTCACGACAACGAAGCTTTTAGCGCGTTGGAGAGTGAATTCATCGGCTTTTTCCAGTATACGGACGGCACCGCGATGCCGGAAGAGGCCGACGATTATGAAAATGCTATGATCCCATGGGAGGACGTTCCTGTCTTTGCCAAATTTGAACCGCAGGCTACCGAGGAGGATATGTATAGCGCGGACATCCTGCAGGAGCTTTTTGGCAGGCTGAGGATCTCTTGCCGCGCAGCAGAGGGAAGCTCCATCGAACGCAGCGAAAAAGCCATGGTATATCACAAAGCTTCCACAGAGCTGCTTCAGCGTCTGATGGACGATGAACCCCTGCCCCAAGTGGAGACGGATGTCACGAAAGAGGGATAACTATGGGCCCGATAACAATACTGGATTCCACCCTGCGGGATGGCGCACAGGGGACGGGAATCGTATTTTCTTTGGAGGATAAGCTTCAAGCCGTAAAGCTTTTGGACCAGGTGGGTGTTCAATATGTGGAAGCCGGAAATCCCGGTTCCAATCCCAAGGACGAGGAATTCTTCCACAGAGTGGCGGAATTCCCCCTGCGGCATACGAAGCTGGTGTCCTTTGGCAGCACCCGCAGAAAGGGAATCCTTCCCGAGGACGACGGCAATCTGCAGGCCGTCTTGCGGGCGAATACGCCGTGCTGCTCTGTGTTTGGCAAGTGCTGGAAATTCCAAGTGGCCACCGTGCTGGAGACGACACAGGAAGAAAATCTCCGCATGATTGAGGAAAGCTGCCGTTTTTTGAAATCCCACGGCAGGGAGGTGTTCTTTGATGCGGAGCATTTCTTTGACGGCTGGAAGGATGACAAGGCCTATGCTTGGCAGGCTTTGCGCGCCGCTGTGCGGGGCGGGGCTGATGTTGTGTGTCTTTGTGATACCAACGGCGGCGCTTTTCCGCAAGAGGTGGAGAAGGTCGTCAAGGAGGTCGTCAGAAAGCTCGATGTCCCTGTGGCCGTGCATTTTCACGAGGACTGCGGGATGGCTACGGCAAATTCCATTGTGGCGGTGCAGGCGGGAGCATCCCAGATCCAGGGGACCCTGCTGGGCTTTGGGGAGCGCTGCGGAAACGCCAATCTCTCCACAATCATCCCAGATCTTCAGCTAAAGCTTGGGATTCCCTGTATTCCTCAGGAGGAAATGATGCATCTGACCCAGCGGGTGCGGGAATTGGCCTCCATCGCCAACTTGGATCTCCCCCCATGGCTGCCCTATGTGGGCGAAAACGCTTTTGCCCACAAGGCGGGGATGCATGCCGCAGGCGTCCTAAAGTCCCCGCGTTCCTTTGAACAGGTAGACCCCTACTTGGTGGGCAATACCAGGCGCTTTCCCGCTTCGGAGATGTCTGGACGGGCTGTGGTCCTGGAGAAGATCAAGGAAGTCTTTCCAAATGTCCAGGTGGATTCCCGGGAGGCCAAGGAGCTGCTTCAAGAGCTGAAGGACCTGGAGTCCCACGGGTATCAATTTGAGGGCGCGGACGCCTCCTTCCAATTGCTGGTCCGCAAACGGCTGATGCCTTTCTCGCCTTTTTTTGAATTGCTGTATTACCACATTTACACGGACTACAGCGGCGGACGGGACCGGGGAGCCAGCGCCACGGTGAAGGTCCGGGTGGGCGGAGAGATCCAACTGATGGCCGCTGAGGGCAACGGCCCTGTCAACGCCTTGGACCGGGCGCTGCGCAAGGCGCTGGAGATCTTTTACCCGGTGCTGTCCCAGGTAAAGCTGACAGACTACAAGGTCCGCGTGCTGGACAGCAGGAGCGCTACTGCCGCAGGGGTTCGCGTACTGATTACCTCCACTGACGGAGAGGACACCTTTACCACGGTGGGGGTTTCCGGGGACGTGGTGGCAGCCAGTTGGAAGGCTTTGGAGGACTCCATGGAGTATCTGCTTTTAAAGGCCGGTGCAAAACAGGGGGAGCTGTAAGGAAAGCCTTTGCGTACAGCGGCGCTGTTTGGGTGATTCGTGCGCTGCATATCCGGCTGGGCGCAGGAGCGTAGTTTGAAAAATAGGAATCCCAACAGGATATTTTGGCAAGAGGGGATTGCATTTTTAAAGGGAATTCTCTATAATGAGAACAGACTAACAGGCAATGGGAAGGAAACCCAGTGCTTAGCGAAGGAGTGTTCAAAGATGAAATTAGGTGTACTCACCAATGTGATCGGGGAGACCCCTTTAAAAGAGGCTCTTGCTTACTTTAAATCCCTGGGCGCCCAGATGGTGGAAATTGGCTGCGGCGGTTACCCCGGCAAGGATCACTGCGATCCCGGCGTACTGCTCCATGATGAAGAGAAGTTCCAGGAGTTTGTTAAGACCATCGAGGAATCCGGGCTGGAGATCAGCGCGCTGAGCTGCCATGGCAACCCTGTGCATCCCAATAAGGAGATTGCCAAGCAGTTTGACGATGATATGCGCAACGCTGTGCTCATGGCAGAAAAACTGGGGATTCATCAGATCAACTGCTTCTCCGGCTGCCCCGGCGACTGCCCCGAGAGCAAGAACCCCAACTGGGTGGTTTGCGCTTGGCCCAACGATTACCTGGAGATCCTGGACTGGCAGTGGAATGAGGTCCTGATCCCTTACTGGAAGGATTTTGTGGCCTTTGCCAAGGCTCACGGCGTAAACAAGATTGCTCTGGAGATGCATCAGGGCTTCTGCGTTTACAACACCTACACTTTGAAGAAGCTCCGCGAGGCAGTTGGCCCTGAGATCGGTGCCAATCTGGACCCCAGCCATCTGATTTGGCAGGGTATGGACCCCATCAAGGTCATCCGCGCCCTGGGCGGCGAGGCGATCTTCCATGTCCATGCCAAGGATACCAAGATCGACCCCGTCAACGCACCTGTGGACGGCACTTTGGATACCCGTCCTTACGGCGAGGAGCTGAACCGTTCCTGGATTTTCCGCTCCATTGGTTACGGCCATGATGAGCTGTTCTGGAAGGACTTTGTCAGCCAGCTGCGTATGGTGGGCTACGATTACGTTCTGTCCATTGAGCATGAGGACAGCCTGATGAGCAAGAACGAGGGCCTTGTCAAGGCTTGCGATGTGCTCAAGCGCTCCATTACCTTTGAGGACAAGATGACGGAAGCCCGTTGGTTCTAAACTAGTCTTACAGAATAAAGAAGGAAGCCTTTCCCCAAAAGGGATTGGCTTCCTTTTTCATGTCAGGAATCGTCCTGTTACGCTGTCCGGACAGGCTGCGATTTCCTCGGGCGTACCGCAGGCCACGATTCTGCCGCCGTCCTTGCCGCCGCCCGGCCCCATATCAATGATATAATCCCCGCTGCGGATCACATCCAGATCGTGCTCGATGACGATCACGGTAGCGCCTTGGCCGATGAGCGTTTGGAACACTTGAAGAAGCGTCCGCACGTCCAAGGGGTGCAGGCCGATTGTGGGCTCGTCAAATACAAATACACAATCGCTCTGACCGCGTCCCATTTCACTTGCAAGCTTTAGGCGCTGCGCCTCGCCGCCGGAAAGGGAGGGGGTCGCTTCACCCAGGGTCAAATAGCCCAAGCCCAGGTCCTCCAGCACCTGCAGGCGCTGACGCACCAATTTCAAATCCTTGCAGGTTTTCAAGGCGGTATGGATATCCATGGCCATCAACTGAGGAAGGGAATATTCCGAAGAGCCGTCCTTGGATTGGTACTTGATATGGGTGGCTTCCTTCCCATAACGGGACCCATGGCACTCCGGGCAGGCAATCTCCACATCGGGGAGAAACTGCACATCCAGACTGATGCTGCCCGTGCCGTCGCAGATTGGGCACCGAAGCTTTCCCGTATTGTAGGAAAAATCCCCGGCCTTGTGTCCTTTGGCTTTCGCGTCCGGTGTGCGGGCGAAGACCTTCCGCAGCTCGTCGTGGACGTTGGCGTAAGTGGCGACTGTGGAGCGCACATTGATGCCGATGGGAGTGGCGTCAATCAGCTTTGCACGCTGGATTCCAGGGGCGCTCACGGCGTTCACGTGGTCGGGCAGCTTTGTTCCGGATATCATAGCCTCCAGCCCAGGGAGCAAGCTCTCTAAAATCAGCGTCGTCTTACCAGAGCCGGATACGCCGGTTATCACGGTCAGCCTTCCTTGCGGGATGTCCACCTCCAAGGGCTGCACCGTGTGGAGCGATTGCGTGGACAGGTGAATGCGTCCAAGCTCGAACAGCTGCTCTTTAGAAGCCCGCTGACGCACCGGGGACAGCGGTGCCGCCCTCAAAAAGGGGCCGATTTGGGAAGCCGGATTTTCACACAAGCCCGGTGCGGTATCCTGAGCAATGACTCGTCCTCCGGCTTCCCCGGCCTCCGGTCCCATTTCGATGATCCAGTCGGCGTGGGCTAGGATCTGGGTGTCATGATCCACCAGCACGATGGAGTTTCCATCTGCCACCAAGTCATCCATCACCCGGGTCAGTCCCACAATGTTCACTGGGTGCAGGCCGATGGAAGGCTCGTCCAATACATAGAGCACCCCTGTGGTGCGGTTCCGAACGGCTCGCGCCAGCTGCATGCGCTGGCGTTCCCCGGTGGATAGGGTGGAGGAGGTCCGGTCCAGGCTGAGATAGCCCAACCCCAGCTCCAAAAGCCGCTGGGCCACTGTCTGAAAAGCTTGGCAGATGCTGCTGGCCATGGGCCGCATTTCTTCGGGCAGAGAGCTTGGAACGCCCTCCACCCAGTGGGTCAGCTCGCTCAGCGCCATGGTGCAGGCTTGGTCAAGGCGAATGCCGCGCAGCTTGGGCGCTCTTGCCGCCTCAGAGAGCCGCGTTCCGCAGCAGTCAGGGCAGAGGTCCTCTTTGAGGAATTTCTCCACACGCTTCATGCCCTTTTCGTCCTTGACCTTTGCAAGGGCGTTTTCTACCGTGTATACGGCGTTGAAATAGGTGAAATCCAGCTCGCTCACCTGATTGCTGCTCTTGTTGTGGATCATGATATGCTTTTTCACTGCGGGTCCGTCAAAAACGATCTCCTTTTCCTGATCCGTCAAATCACGGAAGGGGACGTTGGTCCGCACGCCCATTTCCCGGCAGACATCCACCATGATGGACCACATCAAGGAATTCCAAGAGGCCACCGCGCCGTCTTCGATGGAGAGGGAGTCGTCCGGTACCAGCGTGGAGCGGTCCACAGTGCGGACGATCCCGGTCCCTCCGCAGGTGGGGCAGGCGCCCTGGGAGTTGAATGCCAGCTCTTCCGCACCCGGCGCAGAAAAGAGCACTCCGCATTCCGGACAGGTGAGGGGTTGCTCCGCTGCCACAGCCAAGGTTGGGGGATGGTAATGGCCATTGGGACAGCGATGGCTGGCCAGCCGGGAAAACATCAGACGGAGGCTGTTGAGAAGCTCTGTCCCTGTACCGAAGGTACTGCGGATTCCAGGAACGCCCGGGCGTTGATGAAGCGCTAACGCCGCAGGAACATGGAGTACCTCATCCACTTCTGCCTCAGATGCTTGGGTCATGCGGCGGCGCGTGTAGGTGGAAAGCGCCTCCAGATACCGCCGGGACCCTTCCGCGTAAAGCACTCCCAGCGCCAGCGAAGATTTTCCCGAGCCGGAAACCCCTGCCACTCCCACGATCTTGTTCAGCGGAACGTTGACATCCAGGTTTTTTAGGTTATGAACCCGCGCACCTCGAATTTGAATCTCTTTGGGAGCTTCCTTTTGTCTGCTCATACTCTTATGCACCTTCTTTGTGTCCAAACTATGGTGTAGTATACCATGTTCCCGGCATTAGAGCAATCCGCCCGGGAAAGGCCCGCAGAGCCTTGCAAATCCTGTGAAGCTATCAGCTTTACAGAAGGTGAAGAGAAGCGCTTTGTGCGATTGCGGTGCAAAACTCCGGCGAAAGGGGAAGGGGAGCCTTCTCTCTTAGAAAGGGGAGCTTGGGCACTATGACGTTCGCCGTCCAAACTCCGGAACGGATTCAGAGCAACGGAGAAAGAGCTTGCCGCCTGCGATTCACAGACAGCAAGCCCATTTGGATGCTTTGCTTTGAGCAAGCTGATTCCCTTTACAGCGCTTTGCGATAGTACAGCACAAGTTCCCCGTCCTCCACCTCTGAGTGAATGAACTCCGTGTAGCCCCAGTGCAGATAGATCGCCAGATTCCGGGCTTCCTTGGCGTCAACGCCGATAGTCACATAGCGATATCCCAGCCGCGCGGCGGTTTCCTCCATCAAACGCACAAGCTTTGACATATGTCCCTGGCCTTCAAATGCTTTATCCATGCGCAAAGCGTTGACATTTGCCACAGTCCTTTGATCGGCCAGCTGCGTCCTGCCGCTGATGGCGCCGCAATCAGGAGAGAACAGGAGGGTGCCTTCTCCGGCGACCTTCTGATCCCATACAGCCACAAAGGTTTTCCCTTGGCCGTTCCGATTGTATTCCAGATATTGCTCGCGCCATACTGCCCAGCGGCTGTCACCTGGGTTGTCATTCAAATTTTTTTCCCAGGCCAGTTCCACGTCCTCCAGGGAAGCTTCTCGGTATTTCATAGACATCATGGATTCCACCTCGATTTAAAATGGGAATAACTGCTGAAATTATAGGGAATATGGAGTAAAATGTCAACTGAACCTCCAAAAATATTTTATTGACGCATCTTTCAAGAAAAATTGTTGACTTTTTATAGAGGGTGTGCTATCATATACAAGCATCAGACGTGGAGAGGTGTCCGAGTGGTTTAAGGAGCTAGTCTTGAAAACTAGTGATCCCGCA
>CAUWLU010000076.1:0-9636 GCA_963559705.1 uncultured Acutalibacter sp. | reverse complement strand
GCTCCAGGCAGAAAACCCCAGATACTCCCCGTGGGTCTACAGTGGGGAGGATATGAACAAGGTGCGGATCATTGGAAAGGCCGTGGCCTTTCTCGGCGAGGTGCAATAGGGAAGGTGGGAAGATAAACCGCAGACAGAGGCTGAGGGAATATTACTGAGGAATGAGGGTGAAAGCATGGAAAAGAAGCCTGTCTACCAACCGCCGGAACCACCTGTGAAGAAGAAAAAACGCCGGGTATGGCTTTATGTGATTGGTGCAATCTTGGTCATCGGGGTCATTGGGAATTTGATAAACCCCGCGTCAAACAGCACCATCCCCACAGCTTCTCCCGCTCCCTCCGGTGTAGAAAGATCAGCTTCTCAGGAAGAACTGCCGACTACGCCAGAACCAACGCCCACTCCCTCCCCAACACCAACGCCCTCTCCCACGCCTACACCTGCGCCCACTCCCACGCCGGAGCCCGCCCCAGCAGCTCCCACGGAAGAGCCTGTTGTGTATGTCTGGATTCCACAGAGCGGGTCTAAATACCACAAAAGTGCAGGCTGCAGCAACATGGATAATCCTCAAAAGGTCTCTTTGGAAGAAGCAGAATCTATGGGATATACCGCTTGCAAGCGGTGCTATTGACCTACGGCTCAGCCGTGAATATCAAAAAAAGGAGAACGGAAAATGGGACTGTTAAAAAACCTAGGCAGCACGATGACCTCCGGCCTGATGGGCAATTTGAACGAGGTGGCCCCCGAAGCGCTCATGCAGGAATACGGCGCGTACCTAATGGACGGAGAGACCATCACCACAGGCTTTCAGCTGGTGCGGGACGTGGTCATCATCACGGACAAGCGCATCATCGATTTTGACAAGCAGGGCGCCACCGGCACGAAGATGCGGGTGGATTCCATCAATCTCAGCCAGATCTACCATGTTTCCGCCGAAACGGCCGGCTTTGGCGCGGACGACAGCGAGATCAATATCCACTACATTCTCAGCCCCTATTTCAAGTGCAGCGGCGGTGTTGCTGTGGCTGAGAAAACGCTGGAATTCCCCAAAAAATACAATGTCCAGCCCCTGTACAAGTACCTCCAGGAGATCGCCTATCAAAACCACGAGGCGCTCAACGCCTGACAGCCACACGGTCGGTTTTCTCAAATAAAAAACGCCTCAGTGCTGACCTGCGCGTTGCTTTTGTCCGTTGCTTGTGGCTGCGTATCCTAAAGATACCTAACTTAATCAAACGCAAAGAAAAGGGGAGCCTATCATGAAAAAGAAACTCATCGCTCTGCTGCTTTCCGGTGCGCTGCTGCTTTCTGCCACAGTGTGGCCTGTCTTTGCTGCCAGCGCGGATTCGTTCACCGACGTGAACCAAAACGACTGGTTCTACCCCCATGTGGAGTACGCCGTGAGCACCGGCCTATTTTCCGGCACCAACGATACTGCCTTTGAGCCTGAGACCACAATGAGCCGGGGCATGTTTGTCACAGTACTGGGCAATAAAACCGGCATTGATGTGACGCAGTATCCCGGCAGCCGTTTTGAGGATGTGCCCGCTTCTAGGTACTATGCCAGCCGGATCAATTGGGCTACGGAAAACGGCATCGTCAGCGGTTCGGGTAATGGGAAATTCAGTCCGGACGCTTCCATCACCCGAGAGCAGGCAGCCACTATACTTTACAATTACGCCAAGCGCACCGGCAATGACACCAGCTATCAAGATACCGTGTATGCCAGTTTTCCCGACAAAGGAAAGGTTTCCTCCTATGCGGTGCAGGCCATGAAGTGGGCCACCTATCACAAGATCATAAACGGCAGCGGTGGGATGCTGGAGCCCCAGGGCAATGCCAGTAGGGCTCAGGTGGCAGCTATTTTCCATAACGCCGAAACCATCCTGCTGAAAACAGAGATTCTTCCCACGGAAGATCCCACGCCGACCCCTGCGCCCACTGCCACACCGGCTCCTTCCGCCTCTCCTTCTCCCACGGCTACGCCAAAGCCTGTGACCTCTACAGTGTATTGGACATCCGGTGGGTCCAGGTATCATCGGGCTACCTGTCCCACTATTGCCGATTCCAAAAACCTTCTTCACGGCACGGTAGCTGAGGCGATGCAGTCGGGACGCACCCCATGTCATGTCTGTAAGCCATAAGGCCCTTTCTCGTGTCCATACGAAATGTAAGAACGTAATAAAAGTCCCCCGGTTTTTCCGGGGGATATTTGTTGACCAGCACCGAAGAAATCGATATAATAAGCTTGCCAAACCGCTTCAGCGAAAGGCAAAGAAAAGGAGGAGTGGTTCAATGTCATTTCTTGCAAACGATGCTCGGTATGGAGCAATGAAGTACCCCCGCTGCGGAACAAGCGGCTTGCGGCTGCCCTTGGTTTCCTTGGGATTTTGGCATAATTTTGGAACAAACGATGATTATGAAAACATGAAGCAAATGTGCTTTACAGCTTTCAACAACGGCATCACCCATTTTGACTTAGCCAATAATTACGGCCCATTGCCCGGCAGTGCAGAAGAAAACCTCGGGAGAATCCTTCGGGAGGAGCTGAGCGCATATCGCGATGAGCTGATTATCAGCAGCAAAGCGGGTTATGAAATGTGGGATGGCCCTTATGGGGACGGCGGCAGCAGAAAATATCTGCTGGCCAGCTTGGACCAAAGTCTGAAACGTCTGGGTTTGGAGTATGTGGATATTTTCTACCATCATCGCATGGACCCGGAAACTCCCTTGGAGGAGACCATGCTGGCTTTGAGCGCGGCGGTAAACAGCGGCAAGGCTCTGTATGTCGGCCTGTCCAATTATGACGGAGAAACCATGAAGCGGGCTGCAGCAATTCTGCGGGAGCTGAAATGCCCCTTTGTGATCAACCAAAACAGTTATTCCATCTTCAACAGAACCATCGAGAACAACGGCTTGAAAGCAGCGGCTGTGGAAGAGGGACTGGGCATCATTGCGTTCAGCCCGCTGGCCCAGGGAATGCTGACGAATAAATATCTCCATGGAATCCCTGAGGATAGCAGAATCCACCGGGACGGCAGGTTCCTGAAGGAGTCGGATTTGACGGAAAAGCGTCTTGAGCAGATTCGGGCGCTGGATAAGTTGGCCGCTGAGCGCGGGCAGTCCTTGGCGCAGATGGCATTGAGCTGGGTGCTGCGGGATGGAGCAGTCACCAGCGTGCTGATCGGTGCGTCCCGTCCCTCTCAGATTTTGGACAACATCGGAGTGGTGGGAAAAATCACGTTTACTTCCGAGGAGCTGGAGCGAATCGACGAGATCTGCCGGTAAAAAGGAGAGCAAGGCACGGGATGGTGTAAAGTCCCATGCCTTGCTCTTTTTTTGCTTTTTATTCCATGGCCTGCTTGACGGATTCCGCAACGCCCCTCGAACGTGTACGCTGATACTTTTTGTGCTTTTTATCCACTCGCAGATTTCGTTCGGCCTCTTTTTCCAAAGAGCTTTCTTGGAACAGTTGGCAAAAAGCCATGGCTGGCAGGGATAATCCCATCCACAAAAACGAGTAGGGAACACAGACCTGTCCCAGCAGGTTCAGGGGGACGTTGGAGTAATCCCAGATGGCAAATCCCAGCAATCGGTTCAGGAGCAATCCAAGCAGCAGCTCCACCCCGGTGATAATGCCGGCTCCTGCCATGCAGCGGCTGACCACACTGCTGTCCTCCAGCACGTCGCAGCAAATGTGGTTGATTAAGCACAGGCAGATTCCCCCGGCCAACGCCATGGAGGAGTGTGTTTCTCCCCGCCAAAGAAGCTCTAAAACAGGGTAGGCAAAACTCCCTGTCAGAAAAATGAAAACGTCCTGAACCATCGATTCCTTGCCCCCTAACTACGCAGACTGCCGCTTTTTTAGTATTCACCGATAGATCTCGGTTTATTTCATTTGGGGCAATTTCTACGAAACTCTTGTATTTTGTACCTGTTTTCCCTTATAATAAACACAGACAAAGGCGGCCCGCTGTATGAATACCCTGGCGACCGTTCAACTTTCAGGAAGGAGTGTTTTGGATGAAAATTTTGGTCACTGGTGGCGCTGGTTACATTGGCAGCCATACTTCCGTCATCCTGCTGGAGCAGGGACACGAAGTGGTCATTGCGGACAATCTCTGCAACAGCAAGCGCGTTGCAGTGGAGCGTGTGGAGGAGCTTGCCGGAAAAAAGGTTACCTTCTATCAGTACGACGTTTGTGATGAGGAAAAAATGCGGGAGATCTTTTCCAAGGAAAAAATCGACGCGGTCATCCATTTTGCCGGTTTGAAGGCAGTGGGAGAGTCCGTCTCCATTCCGCTGAAGTATTATGACAACAACCTCACTTCCACCCTGGTGCTGCTGAAGGTGATGAAAGAGTTCGGCGTGGGCAATTTTGTGTTCAGCTCCTCCGCCACAGTGTACGGTGATCCTGCTTCCGTGCCCATCCGGGAGGAATTCCCTCTGTCCGCCACCAATCCTTACGGCTCCACAAAGCTGATGATCGAGCGCATCCTCACCGATTGCGCCAATGCTGACAAGGAGTTCCATCCGGTGTTGCTGCGCTATTTCAATCCTGTGGGCGCCCATGAGAGCGGCAAGCTGGGAGAGGACCCCAACGGCATCCCCAACAACCTGGTGCCCTACATCACGCAAACCGTGGTGGGCAAGCGGGAAAAGGTCCATGTGTTCGGCAGCGATTATCCCACTCCGGACGGCACCGGTGTCCGGGACTATATCCATGTTGTGGACCTGGCCAAGGGCCACGCCGCAGTGCTCCCCCTGTTTGAAAAAGGGTTTACCGGTGCAAAGGTGTACAATTTGGGCACTGGCACGGGCTATTCCGTGCTGGATATGATTAAGGCGTTTTCCAAGGCCGCCGGCAAGGACATCCCCTATGTGATAGACCCCCGGCGTCCCGGCGATATCCCCGAGTGCTATGCCGACTGCACCAGGGCTTATGAGGAGCTGGGCTGGAAGGCGAAAAAGACCTTGGATGATATGTGCGCGGATTCTCTGCGCTGGCAGAGGATGAATCCCAATGGCTTTGAAGATTGACCGCCCGGTAGTGCTGGCGTCGGCGTCCCCCAGCAGAAAGATGCTCCTGGAGAAGGCGGGAGTGGAGTTTGAAGTGATCGTGTCCGGCGTGGATGAAGCTGTCCCTGCGGAGTACACGCCAGCCCAAACGGTGGAAGCTCTGGCCCGCAGAAAGGGAGAAGCAGTAGCTGCGCTGCATCCGGACCGTCCCATTATTGCGGCGGACTCCGTGGTGAGCGTCGATGGGATGATTCTGGGAAAGCCCAAGGACGACGAGGACGCCAAAGCGACCTTGCGGCGGCTGTCCGGCCGCACCCACGAGCTGATTACCGGGGTGTGCCTGCTGGCAGAGGGCAAAAGCGAGGTTTTTCATCAGGTCACTCAGGTCACGTTCTATCCTCTTTCCCAGGAGGAGATTGAAGAATACGTGGCCATGGGGGAGTCCCGCGGGCGGGCCGGCTCTTACGGCATTGAGGGGATCGGCGTGGTGCTGGTCCAGTCCATCCAAGGGGACTACTCCAATATTGTGGGGCTGCCCATGGCAGAGACCCTTCGCAGGCTGCAAAAATTGATAAAGGCTTAAAGCTTCACACCCGAACAAGTTTTCCTGCGTAGCATGGAAGGCGGGGGTGAGAGTATGAGCAGATCGCTGGGCAAACGTCGATTGGGCAGCCGCTCCGGAAAAAGGGGGATCGGCGCCGCAGTGCTTGTGATGCTGGTTTCCCTCTTGCTGGGAGGAACTGCGTTTTCCGAATGGGGACTTGGCTCTGTTTCGGAAGAAGTCCTCCAGGAGGCAATGCGGGCCCATGCGCTGTCCTGCGTCAACGCAGCAGTGGGAACCGCCTTGGCAGAAAGCAGCTCCTATGTGATCGTGGAACGCAATGAAGCCGGGGACCCCGAAGCGGTCCACACAGACGCAGCGGCTTTAAACGCCTTGCGGACGCGGCTGCTGTCTCGGCTGCAGGAAGCCCTGAACGGCCCAGTTACCGTGAATGTGCCCGTCGGCAGCTTCACTGGGGTGGCGCTTTTCAATGGCAGGGGCTTTTCGGTTCCGCTGACGCTGCAGGTGGAAAGCTCCGTGGACCTCTCCTTTGAAACGGAGTTTGCTTCTGCAGGCATCAATCAAAGCTGCCACCGGGTGACCATGACGGTCCGCACCAGGGGGGTCTCCCAGTCCAGGCGGTTCCCGGCAGAAATGGAAACCGAAACCTCCACAGTGCTGGCAGAGACCGTGCTGGTTGGAAACGTGCCCAATGCGGCGCTATATCATAACGGATAGAGGAAACGAACAAACTATGGAGAAACAGGAAGCACAGAGTAAATTGGAGTCCCTGCGGGAGCAAATACGCTTTCACAGCAAAAAGTATTATACGGAGGATGACCCGGAGATCAGCGATTTTGAGTATGACCAGCTCTACCGTCAGTTGGAGACCTTGGAATCCCTGTTCCCGGAATTGGTCACGCCGGATTCTCCCACCCAAAAGGTGGGGGGAGCTGTGTACAACACCTTTGCTCCTGTGACGCACCAGGTGCCGCTGGAAAGCCTTCACGACTCCTTTTCGGAGGAGGAAACGCGGGACTTTGACCGCCGGGTACGGGATGCCGTAGGAGCGGTGGAGTACGTAGTGGAGCCCAAATTCGACGGGCTTTCCGTGGCGTTGGAGTACCGGGACGGCATCTTCTTTCGGGGCTCCACGCGAGGGGACGGCGTCACTGGCGAGGATGTGACGGAAAACATCCGCACCATTGGTCAGGTTCCCAAGGTCCTTGGGGAGGCCGTGCCGTTTTTGGAGGTGCGGGGCGAGGTCTATATGTCCGATGAGAGCTTTGAGCGTCTTTGTGAACGCCAGGAGCTTTTGGAGGAAAAAACCTTTAAGAACCCGCGGAATGCTGCGGCGGGCTCTCTGCGCCAAAAGGACCCCAGGATCACCGCGCAGCGGGAATTGAGCATCTTTGTATTTAACGTTCAGCAGGTACAGGGGAAAGAGCTTTCCTGCCACGACCAGGCCCTTCAGTGGCTGAAGGAGCTGGGCTTTCCGGTGGCCCCGATTTACCGCAAAACCGCAGATATCGAAGAAGCCCTGGGCTTTATCCGAGAGATCGGGGAGAAACGGGGAGAGTTCCAGTTCCCAATCGACGGGGCCGTAATCAAGGTAAACCAATTTTCCCAGCGGGAGGAATTGGGCAGCACCGCAAAATTCCCGCGGTGGGCAGAGGCCTTTAAGTATCCTCCCGAGGAAAAGGAGACCACTCTTTTGGAGATCGAGGTCAACGTGGGCCGCACAGGGGTTTTAACCCCCACTGGCCGCTTTGAGCCTGTGACGCTGGCCGGCACCACCGTCAGCCGCGCCACCCTGCACAATCAGGATTTTATCTCGGAAAAGGACATTCGGGTGGGGTCCCGTGTTGTGCTGCGGAAGGCGGGGGAGATCATTCCGGAGGTGGTGGCTGTGCTGTCCAGCCCGGAAAACTCCGAGCCTTACCGGCTCCCGGAGGCGTGCCCTTCCTGCGGAGAGCAAGTCACGCGCGTGGAGGGGGAAGCGGCTACCCGCTGCACCAATCCCCAGTGTCCCGCGCAATTGCTGCGGAATTTGATCCACTTTGCCTCTCGGGACGCCATGGATATCGACGGCTTGGGACCGGCAATCCTGGAACAGCTTGTGCAGGCGGGCATGGTGCATTCCCCGGCGGACCTGTACACCCTGGAGGCCAAGGCGCTTCAAATGCTGGAGCGCTTCGGCAAAAAGAGCGCCGAAAACCTGGTGGCGTCTATCCGGCGTTCCCGGGAGAACGACCTGTACCGCCTGGTGTATGCTCTGGGAATCCCTCATATCGGAGCCAAGGTAGCCCAGGTGCTGTGCGGCGCTTTTCCCTCCATGGACCAGCTGGAGGGGGCCACAGAGGAGGAGATTGCTCAAATTGAGGGGTTTGGCGGCATTATGGCGAAAGAGGTGGCAGCCTATTTCCAAAAGGAATCCACCCGAGAGCTGGTGGCCCGGCTGAAGGAGCTGGGGGTCCACATGGAAGCTCACCGCCAGGAAGCCCAAAGCACCTCCCTGGCTGGAAGCACCTTTGTGCTCACCGGCACGCTGCCCACAATGAGCCGGAAAGAGGCTGCACAGCTTATCGAAAGCCACGGAGGAAAGGTCACCTCCTCCGTATCGAAAAAGACAAGCTATGTGCTTGCGGGGGAGGATGCCGGCAGCAAATTGGAAAAGGCCCGCCAGTTGGAGATCCCTGTGCTGACGGAGGAGGAGCTTCTTCGGATGCTGGAGAATCATTGATTTTATTTTTTATAGAAAGGACAAATTGGCTATGATCGTCAAATTTGAGGAATTGTATCAGCAGGAGGCCCAAGGCCAGCGCGCCCGATACGAGGAGCTTCGAAAAGGCTTTGCAGAGCAGTTTGGCAGCGAGGAGGGCGGCGAGTTTTTCAGCGCCCCCGGCCGTTCTGAAATCGGCGGCAACCACACGGACCACAACCACGGCCGTGTGCTGGCTGCTGCCGTCAATCTGGATATTGCCGCCTATGCCCGCAAAACGGATGACTGCAAGGTTGTGCTCAAATCCGCAGAGTACCCCAAGGTGGATGTGGTGGACCTGAGCAGCTTGGAGCAGAAGGCAGAGGAGGAGGGCACCTCTGCAGCGCTGCTGCGGGGGATTTGCTCCCGGTGCGTCCAGCTGGGATATCAGGTTGGCGGTTTTGAATGTTATACCATCACCCGAGTGCTCAAGGGCTCCGGGCTTTCCAGCTCCGCCGCATTTGAGGTGCTGGTGGTCACCGTCATCAGCCATCTCTACAATGATGGCAAGATCGACGCCGTCACGGCTGCAAAGATCGCACAGTATGCAGAGAACGTCTATTTTGGAAAGCCCTCCGGCCTGCTGGATCAAATGGCCAGCTCTGTGGGCGGCTTTACGTCCATCGACTTTAAGGACCCTGAGGATCCCATCATCGAAAAGGTGGACTTTGACATCACGAAAGCGGGATATGTCCTGTGCGTGGTGGATACTGGCGGCAACCACGCCAACCTCACTGGCGAGTACGCCGCGATTCCAGCGGAGATGAAGAGCGTTGCGGCCCACTTTGGCAAGGAATTCCTGCGGGATGTGGATGCGGACGCGTTCTATGAACATATCGGCGAGATCCGCAAGGAGACCGGCGACCGGGCTGTGCTTCGGGCCATGCACTTCTTTGATGAGGACAAGATCGCCGCTGAAGAAGCCGACGCTCTGCGCGCGGGGGATTTTGACGGCTTCAAGCAGATGATCCTCACTTCCGGCAAATCCTCTTTCCAGCGGCTGCAAAATGTGTTTGCTGTGGTGGACCCCCAGGAGCAGGGCCTGACCCTGGCCCTGTCCCTCACGGAAAAGCTGTTGGCCGGCAAGGGTGCATGGCGCGTCCACGGCGGCGGTTTTGCGGGAACGATTCAAGCGTTTGTGCCGCTGGATGCATTGGATGAGTACCGCGCCGAGATCGAAAAGGTGTTCGGAAAAGGCTCCTGCTACACGCTGTCCGTTCGTCAGGCAGGCGGCACCAAGGTCGAATTCTAACTTTAAAAGATAAATAAATATCCCCCGGCGAAGCCGGGGGTTTTTCTTCGACGGGCAAAGCCCTAT
>CAUWLU010000075.1:0-9936 GCA_963559705.1 uncultured Acutalibacter sp. | reverse complement strand
GCTGCCGCTAAATTTCTCCATTTACAATTTTGTCATTCAAGGCTCTTACTGAAAATGGTGTAGTAGTGGTGTAGTAAGTGCTTATTTGCCTTGTAAATCTATTGGTTTTACAGGCTTTTTCAGGAATTTTCAAGATACTGCGATGACAAACCCTCAGTACCCCTTCCAGGGGTCAGCAAGTACTGACCCCTCTGGGGTCTGAGCAAAGCATTAGTTTACTAGTGGTTTTGATTGGGCTTTGGATTGGTACCAACTGGGAATGGGATTTTTCATATTGTCGTACCATTGAAGCACTTCAGCGGCCTGCTTTCGCATGGTGGCGCTTTCTGTTTCTCCAAAGGGGATGGCCCAGGGCAGGGATCCCAAGGTGTTGCTGGAAATATAGAGGGCCAGCAGCCTCCAGAAGAGCAGGGGAGGCGTTCCTCCGAAGTAGCCGTCCACCAGTCCCGAAGCAAAAGCGGGAGAGAGCTGAGCGCACCAAACAATGCGGTTGAATTCCTCCCAGGGGTCCCCAAAATCCGGGCGGTCAAAGTCGATGATGGCAAGGGTCCCGTCACAGAGTATCATGTTTCCCACATGAAAATCACCGTGCTGGGTGCACTGGGGACGCCCCGCCAGCAGGTGCCGGTTTTCCTCCAGATAGCGGATAAACAGCTCCCCGTTCTCGTATTGCAGGGGGCAGGCCCGGTACATTTCGATCTTTTTGTCAAGCTTCCTCCCAAAGCGAACCTCCCAGGACTCTTGGGGCGTGGAACAGGGAAGGCTGTGGAGGGCTTTGGCGGTCTGCCCCGCCTGAACCCCCAATGGATACTGCTCTGCCGGGGAGAGACGGGGGAGGGCTTCTTCCGCCATTTCCCCGGAGGTCCATTCCTCCACCCACAGCAGCTTTTCCCCCTGAGCCGTCAGCTCTAAGGGGCGGCTCACGGGCAGACCGGCATCCGCTGCCTGCTTTTGGAAGGAGAACGCCTTTTGCAGCTTTTCCTCCTTTTCCGGCGGACACAGGCGAATGAAGTAGGAGCTTCCGTCCTCTGTCCAAGCGCGGTACTTTTGGTCCCCCGACCATCCGGCGTGAATTGGTTCCATACGGCTGAACTGCATAAAAGATTCCTCCTTACAAAAACTGCCGGGTCAATGCCCGGCAGCGTTTTTTAGTTTTTGCTGAATTCAGAGAGCAGCAGTCCCTCGTTGTGCTCCAAAGCCCAGTTGATGCTCCACTGGTTGGAAAACAGCAGCAGATAGCGCCCCTTCATATCCTGGACCTTCCTGGTGTCGGAAGTGAGGTTCAGCTTTTTCAAATCAATCTCCTCGTTGTCAATCCAGCGGATATAGGAGTAGGGCAGGGTCTGCATCAGGATGTCCACGTTGTACTCGTTTTCCATCCGATACTGAAACACATCGAACTGCAGGCTGCCCACCACGCCAACGATGATCTCCTCCATGCCAGCGCCGATCTCCTGGAAGATCTGGATGGCGCCTTCTTGCGCGATCTGAGTGGCGCCCTTGACGAACTGCTTCCGCTTCATGGTGTCCTTTTGCCGCACCAGGCTGAACAGCTCTGGGGCAAAGGTGGGGATGCCTTCAAAGACGATCTTCTTTCCCGGAGCGCTCACGGTATCGCCGATGGAGAAAACGCCGGGGTCGAACACGCCGATAATGTCCCCGGCATAGGCCTCTTCAATGATTTCGCGGCTTTGGGCCATGAGCTGCTGGGGCTGGGAGAGCTTCATCCTGCGCCCGCCCTGAACATGCTCCACCTCCATGCCTTTTTCAAACTTGCCGCTGCAAATGCGGATAAAGGCGATTCTGTCGCGGTGGGCCTTGTTCATGTTGGCCTGGATTTTGAAAACAAAGGCAGAGAAGCTGGGATCAAAGGGGTCCACGATGCCGTTGGCAGTGTTCCGCGCCAGGGGAGGAGTGGTCAGCTTCAGGAAGCTTTCCAGAAAGGGCTCCACGCCAAAGTTTGTCAAAGCAGAGCCGAAGAACACCGGGGAGAGCTTTCCGTGGCGGACTTTCTCCAGATCAAAGTCGTACCCGGCGCCATCAATAAGCTCCACGTCATCCTGCAGGGTTTCATAGAGGTAGTCCCCAATCGCAGCCCGCAAGCCCTCGTCCTCCAGAGAGAAATCGTGCTTCCGGGCCTCCTTCCGGCCCGCGTTGTCGCCGTCCGGTTCAAATTGAAGCACTTGGCGGCGTTCCCGGTCATAAACGCCCTTAAAATCCACGCCGGAGCCAATGGGCCAGTTCATGGGGTAGGTCCCGATCCCAAGCTCCTTCTCGATTTCATCCAGCAGATCATAGGGGCTGCGGGAGTCGCGGTCCATCTTGTTGATGAAGGTGAAAATCGGGATGTCCCGCATGACGCATACTTTAAAGAGCTTGCGGGTCTGCGCCTCCACGCCCTTGGAGGCGTCGATGACCATCACAGCGGAATCCGCTGCCATCAGGGTGCGGTAGGTGTCCTCCGAGAAGTCCTGGTGACCGGGGGTGTCCAAAATGTTGATGCAATATCCATCGTATTGGAACTGCATCACCGAAGAGGTGACGGAGATTCCTCTCTGTTTTTCGATTTCCATCCAGTCAGAGACGGCGTGGCGGGAATTGCGCTTGCCCTTTACCATACCGGCCAAGGTGATTGCTCCGCCGTACAGCAGGAATTTTTCTGTTAAGGTTGTTTTACCAGCGTCGGGGTGGGAGATGATTGCAAAGGTTCTCCGGCGTTGAATTTCATTTGTTAAATCAGGCAAAATAAGCCATCCTTTCTCAGGTATAATGTGATGATTCCGGGTGCTGAGACGGCTGTTACATCGGGGCTTCCCTCACTTTAATCCAATTCTAATCAAAACTTAAATATTATACCATACTGTCTTTTCAAAGACAAGACCGCAGGGAGGAACTGTGTGTTTTCCTTTTGGGAGGATGAATCTGCCTGCGCTGGATTAGCGGAAAGGGCCCCTGTGCAAGCATGGAAAGAAGCAGGAAACGATTGTATGATAGAAAAAGGCTGTAATCTTTTTTTGCCTTTTTCGTCTATAGGGATGGAAGCATGATTTCTTGAAGGAAGGAACCCCTATGAGAAGGTTGAGAGGATTTGCGTGGGCGCTGGCGCTCGCCCTGCTTTTGGCTGGTTGCGGAAACAGACCGGAAGCCGATACGGGGGCCTTGCCGCCAACGATTACCATAAACGGATATCAGTATGTTGCACAGTATATGCCTGTTGATGAGCTGCCGGATGGGTACGCCTATTTGGGCGAGTTGTCCGCGGAAGATGCGAATGACACGGGGTTGGAAGGCTGTAAAATGTATGCGGTTCTGGAGAAAAACAGCTTTACGGATTTTTACTTATATCAGGAGTGTGGGACGCCGATTGAAGAAAACACCCTGGACCCAGAACAGCGGCAATGGGCGTATGTGCAGTGGGTTTCGACCGGGGAAAAGGCCGAAACGGCAAGCAGCGTAATCACAGAAGGTGCGGTTTGGCAATAGGGAACGATGCTTCGCGTCTTTGTATAAAAAGCACACGGATTGCAGGAGCTGGAAATAGCTGGCGGAAAGCAAAGGGGCTGTCTCAATTGTGGGACAGCCCCTTGTGCTGCTGGCGCTTGCACGGATTTGGACGGCTGCTCTGCGGCGGAAAAGACAGAACAAGCGGTCTGCCAAAACGCAAACCGCTTGATAAGCACAAAGAGCCATTACAGGAAGTGGACGCCGCCCTGGCGCACAATATGAGCGATCCCAGCGATGACCATGCCCAAAATTGCACCGGCAATCACTTCAATCACACGATGCCCCAAGGATTCGTTCAGCCTGGGGATCAGGTCGTTTAAATCCTTTTCCTGGTCGTTGATATCGCCGCTGTCCAGATATTCCACAATCTGGTTGATGGCCTTTGCGTGAAGCCCAGCTGCCCAGCGCACACCGGTGGCGTCATACATCACAATCAGAGCCACAATAAAGGCCAGTGCAAAAATAGGCGATTGGAATCCATACAGGAAGTAAGATGTCAGCACCACAGAAACGCACACTGCCGAGTGAGAGCTGGGCATACCGCCGGCTCCCGCCAATCGCTGTTTATTAAATGCCCGGTGCTTGATGGCATCCAGGGTGGTTTTGATAAGCTGCGCCACCAGCCAAGAGATCACGCCCACATTGATGAGAGGATTGGAGAGAAAAAAAGAAAGGTCCATAAAAATGCCGCCTTACCTTAGACTTCCTAAGAATAATCAAGTAATAGTATCATCATATCATACCCCGCAGAAGGGGTCAACTAAGAAAGACCAATGTCTTGGAAAAAGTAACGTCCTTGCATTTCGGATTGTACTGTGTTAAACTGTAGCATGGATTTTAACCAGTGAAGGAGGGTGTGGAAATGGCGGCAGCTCCCCGAAATTATTCCAAAGAGCTGGAGCGTTTGATCGGGCAATTTCAGCGTGAAGCCAGGGTGCCGCGATTGCTGCTTCATGTATGCTGCGCTCCTTGTTCCAGCGCCGTGCTGGAATATCTCTCTCAATATTTTGCCATTACCCTGTTGTATTATAATCCCAATATCTCCCCTCGGGAAGAGTATGATAAGCGGGAGGCCGAGCTGAAGCGGTTGGTCTCCCAGATGGAGCTGGCGCACCCGGTGGACTTGCTGCCCTGCGGCTATGACGGCCAGGCGTTTGCAGAAGCTGCCCGCGGCTTGGAGAAAGCTCCGGAGGGAGGGGCGCGCTGTGAAGCGTGCTTCCGGCTGCGGCTGGAATATGCCGCCCAGGAAGCCGCCCGTCTCCGCTTTGATTATTATACCACCACGCTCACCATCTCACCCATGAAGAATGCAGCGCTGTTAAATCAGCTGGGGGAGGAGCTGGGTGCAAAATACGGAGTGGCTCATCTGCCGTCGGATTTCAAAAAGAAGAACGGCTATAAACGCTCAGTAGAGCTTTCGAAAGAGTATGGACTGTATCGCCAGGATTACTGCGGCTGTATATTTTCCAAAGCGCAAAGAGAACGGGAAAAGCGGGAAAAGGAAGAAAGGAAGGAATGTTAAGTGTCTGTTGTACACAATGGAGTGAGCTATCGGGTGGCAGATACTCACGCCCATATCTATCCGGGGAAAATTGCAGTGAAGGCCACGGATTCGGTCGGCGACTTTTATCACATCCCCATGCAGAACGTGGGACTTCCCCACACCCTGGCAGAGCGGGGCGCCGAAGCGGGAATCGAACGGTTCCTTGTATGCTCTGTGGCGACCAAGGTGGAGCAGGTCCGCTCCATCAACCAGTTCATTGAGGAAAAATGCAAAAAATACCCTCAGTTTATCGGATTGGCTGCGTGGCATCAGGATGTGGAGGATATTGCCGGGGAAATGGACGATATCCAGCGGCGTGGCCTGCGGGGAATCAAGCTGCACCCCGATTTCCAAAGGTTCCATATTGATGATGCGCGGATGCTTCCCGTGTATCAGGAGGCCCACCGCCGGGGGCTTCCTGTGCTGTTCCACACCGGGGACAGCCGGACGGATTATTCCTCTCCGTTCCGTCTGATGCGCGTCATCGAGAAGCTCCCCGAGTTTACCTGCATTGCTGCTCACCTGGGAGGCTACAGCGAATGGGCGGACGCGTGCCGGGAGCTTTCTGGAACCAATGTGTACATCGACACCTCCAGCTCTCTGTTTTCCATCGAGCCCGAGCAGGCCCGAAAGAACATCGAGCATTTTGGGGTGGAGCATACCATGTTCGGCACGGATTTTCCCATGTGGTCGCCGAAAAAGGAATTAGAGCGCTTTTTTGCTTTAGAATATGGGGAAGAGGACAACCGAAAAATGCTCTACGATAATTTTGCGCGTCTTTTCGCTTTGAAGGCTTGATGGACTCCGACAGATTTTTAGAGGCGTGCCGCTGGGCGGTTTCCGGCGAGCGCCAAGCCCAAGGAATCGGCACATTGGGGGAAAAGACCCTGCACAGCGCAGTGAAATACTATTTCCAGCCGGACCCTTCCCGGCAGGAGGTGCGGATGGGCCGGTTTGTGGCAGACGCCGTCACAGAGGACGGTGTGGTCGAGATCCAGACCTGCTCTTTGAGCAAGCTGCGTCCGAAGCTGGAATATTTCCTAACCCAGGGGAAGGTGACGGTGGTGTATCCGATCCCGGCGGAGAAAACGGTGATCTGGGTCAACAACGCCGGAGAATGCACGCGGCCCCGGAAAAGTCCCTTGAAGCCTGCGGCGGGCTACGTCCTGCCGGAGCTTTACTGGCTGCGGGATTTTCTGACCAGGGATGGTCTGCGGCTGTGCCTGCTGATGCTGCGGGTGGAGGATTACCGCTTGCTGAACGGCTGGAGCCAGGATGGGAAGCGGGGGTCCACGCGGTTTGACAGGATGCCGGTGGCCCTGCTGGATCAAATATGGCTGAAGCGTCCGGAGGAGTATGCTTGCCTCATTCCCGAAGCGCTCCCTTCGCTCTTCACTGCCCGGGAGTTGGGCAAGGCGATTGGGCGTACTCCCAAAAAGGCAGCCCTGGCCGCCAATGTGCTGCGCGCCCTTGGCGTGATTTGCCAAGATGGAAAAAGAGGGCGGGCTTATCTTTACAGGCGCGCTGTTCCAACACAGAATTTGCAATAAAGGAGATCCTATGTCTTTTTACATTCGGGTGGTATGGCAGGCCGTACTTGCGTTTCCGATTGCTGCCGCAGTGATTGCGCTTCCTTTTTTGATTCACCACTATCGCAAATATGGCTGCATGACGTTTGCGCACTTTTTTCTCAGCTACTCTTTGGTGCTGTATGCCCTGTGCGCTTACTTTTTAGTGATCCTGCCTCTTCCCACGCGGGAGGAGGTGGCGCGGATGACCGGTCCGACCATGCAGCTGATTCCATTCAGCTTTTTCCGCGACCTGGGCAGGGAGACGGGCTTTCAGCTTGCGCAGCCGTCCACCTACTTGCCAGCCCTGACCTCTACCTTTACCCTGCAGTTTGTGTTCAACATTGCGCTACTGATGCCGCTGGGGTTTTATCTGCGCTATTACTTCCGCAGAAAATTCGGGGTTTCCCTGTTAATTTCTCTGGGGGTCAGCCTGTTTTTCGAGCTGACGCAGCTGTCCGGCCTTTATGGGATGTATCCCCGGGCGTACCGCCTGTTTGATGTGGACGATCTTCTTTGCAACACATTGGGCGGGGTGTTGGGCTATTTGGCAACCGGCCCCTTAATGAGGCTTCTGCCCGGCCGGGAAGAAATCGATCAGCATTCCTATGAAAAAGGGGAGCGGGTCACCTTTACTAGACGGTTTCTTTCGTTTTTAGTGGATATGGTGTTTGTCAGTTTGTTGTGGACGCTGGTTTCCGCTGTTTTACCGGATTGGTACGCCTTGCCGTTGGCGGTTGCGTGGCTGCTGTATTTTGGATTGTTCCAATGGGCTTGTGCAGGCAAGAGCTTGGGAAAACGGCTGACAAGGATCTGCGTGGTCAATTTGGACGGCACCCGGGTGCAGCTGTGGCGGTGCCTGCTGCGCTATGGATTTTTGATTCTATTCACCTATGGCTTCTACGCCGTGGGAGCAGTGCTGGCCACGTTTCCCGCTGGTTCCGAATTTGCCCAGCTCTTTTTCAGGGTTCTGTGGCTTTTTGCGGGAACGTTCTTTTTCTTGCTGGAAACGGCCAGGAATCGCGTTTCCAAAACGGGGCGGGATTACCTGTACGGCAGGCTGTCCGGCACAAGGTTGGCCAGCACTGTGCTGCGCCAGCCGAAATGAGTTGAAGAAAGGGTGGTTCCGATGGAACGAGAATTGGAGATGCAGAAATTTCACTATTTTGACGAGGGGAATTTCTACACCGGACAAAAGACAAAGGATGCGGATGCCGGGGTGCTGCTCCGCTATCGGGTAGCGCCCTTCAAGGAGGAGGCCGTGCTGCGGGCCTACGCTTGGACGGAGGACCGCAGCTTTGAACGCGCCCAAAACGTGGAGCAGCGAGAGTACCCGCTTTCTGAAGAGGGGCTGGAGCAGGCGGTGGAATGGCTGGAAAGCCAGTATCAAGGGCTGTAAAAACCGGGAGCGCTGCGCTGTCAAAGCTGCGTTTTGAGAGAACGAGAAACGCTTGACATCCTCCGCTCCTTTTTGTATAATAATCCCTGCTGTATGCAGAAAGCCGGCAGGAAGCCGGCGCTCCGGCCCAAGCTGGGGAATGGCAGCGAACCAAAAAGCTTTGTCGATTTATTTTAAGAAGGATGTCAGGAAGGCGTCTGCTTCTGGAAAAGAAGCGGGCGCCTTTTTTGTGTGTTGGAGGAGGTCATCATGAGGAAGAAAATCTTTGCAGTGTTTTTGGTGTGCAGTATGGTTTTGGGAGTGTTTGGCGGCTGCGGCGGGACGGGGACCGTGGAGAGTTCGGAGGCTGTGTCCGCCCAGGGAGCGGAAAAGGACGCTGTGGTCATTGCCATGGGCCCCACCTCCGAGCCGGAGGCTGGATTTGATCCCGCCTATGGCTGGGGCGCCGGGGAGCATGTCCACGAGCCGCTGATTCAATCCACGCTCACGGTCACCAATACGGATTTGACCATCGGATACGACTTGGCCACAGCGTACTCTGTCAGTGAGGACGGCCTGACCTGGGAAGTGACGATTCGGACGGACGCCGTGTTTACCGATGGGGAGCCGCTGACAGCGGAGGATGTGGCTTTTACCTACAATACGTTGAAGGAAACAAGCTCCGTCAACGACTTTACCATGCTGGATCACGCAGTGGCAGTGGATGATTCCACCGTGATTTTTCACATGACCAGGGCGTTTTCCATCTGGCCCTACACAATGGCAACGGTGGGAATCGTGCCGGAGCATGCCTACGACAGCGCTTCCTATGGAGCGAACCCCATTGGCTCCGGCCGCTATGTGTTGAAGCAGTGGGATCGCGGCCAGCAGGTGATTTTAGAGGCAAATCCCGGCTATTATGGGGAGGCGCCCAAAATGAAGCGGGTCACCATCCTGTTTATGGAGGAGGACGCTGCGTTCTTAGCGGCCCAAGCGGGTCAGGTGGATTTGGCGTACACCTCCGCCACCTATTCCAATGAGTCTGTGTCCGGGTATCATTTGGAGGCCTATCAAAGCGTGGACAACCGAGGGTTCAATTTGCCCGCCGCTGCTTCCGGAGGGGAAACCGCAGACGGTGTGGCTCTGGGCAACGATTTTACCAGTGATGTGCTGGTGCGCCGCGCGCTGAATATCGGAGTGGACCGCCAGGAGATGATCGACAATGTGTTGAATGGTTACGGAACACCTGCTTACAGCGTCTGCGACCAGATGCCCTGGTACAATCCAGAGTCCCAAGTGGAGTATGACCCGGAGGGCGCGGCCGCTTTGCTGGATGAGGCGGGATGGGTCCTGGGCAGCGATGGCGTTCGGGAGAAGGATGGCGTCAAGGCCGAGCTTTGCCTCCTGTACACAAACGGAGATTCTGTGCGCCAAGCGCTTACCGCGGATTTTGCCAGCCAGATGGAAGCCTTGGGCATCGCTTGCACCATAGAGGGCGTGGGCTGGGATACGGCCTATGACAGAGCGCTTTCCACGCCGCTGCTGTGGGGATGGGGCGCTCACAGCCCCATGGAGCTTTACAATATCTACCATACCAGTGGGGATACCGGGAGCGCCCAATACTCGCCCTATTCCAACGGGACCGTGGACCAGTACATGGAGGAAGCGCTGGCGTGTTCCGATTTGGAGGAATCCTATGCCCTTTGGCAGAAAGCCCAGTGGGACGGGGAAACCGGTATCACCCAGAAAGGGGATCTCCCTTGGGTTTGGCTGGTGAATATCGATCATTTGTACTGGGTCCGCGAGGGGCTGCAGGTTGCCCAGCAGAAGATCCATCCCCATGGTCATGGGTGGTCCGTGGTGAACAACGTGGACCAGTGGACCTGGGCGTAAAAAGTCCAATGGTATTAAGTCAAGAGGGTGATACAAGAAAATTTTAAGTA
>CAUWLU010000074.1:0-9997 GCA_963559705.1 uncultured Acutalibacter sp. | reverse complement strand
GGAAACAGCTACCTGCTGGTGGTGTCCATGGGCTACGGCCCGGAGGGCCACCACCTCTTCCATATCCGAAGGGGAACCAGTAACAATCCATTGGATCATGGATCGCCCCAGCACCACAGTAAGCCCCAACGTGATCACTGCGCTGACAAGAGCGATCCTGCAGGCGCAGCTCATACCCCTGCGAATCCGGTCAAAATTCCCGACCCCATAATTCTGGGCAGAATAGGTAGCCACGGCTCCATCCAAGGCGCCAGCCACCAGCTGCAAAAGGTCCAGATACTTCTGCGCGGCAGAAGTTCCTGCCACAAATAAAACTCCAAACCCATTGATGACCCATTGGACAAACAAGCCTCCCACGGAGATCACCCCATTACGGAACCCCATGGGCGCCCCTAAGCGAATGAGTTCTCTCATGCTGGTTCTGTCCACTTTAAACGCATCTTTATCCAGATGCACCTCGGGGATTCCCCGCAATTTCCGCAGACAGAATAGAAAGCTGAACAGCTGCGCCGTTACTGTCGAGGCAGCTACCCCTGTCATACCCCAATGGAACACCGGGATGAACACTGCATCAAGAGCTACATTGAGTACGCTGGACAGAATGACCGCCACGAGGGGCGTGCGGCTATCGCCCAACGCGGACAGCAATTTTCCAACCAGGTTATAGGCCATAGTGATTGTAGCGCCGCCAAACAGCCAGCAAAGATAAATTGTGGCGCTCTCTAACAATTCCGGAGGTGTTTGAATGATTCGCAGCATGGGTCCCGCTCCCAACATCCCCGCCAAGGTAAAAAGCACTCCCAGAGCGGCACCCAGCCATATAGCGTTACCCAGTGCCTTTTTTAACATTTCCGTCTCTCCCCCGCCGAAGCGCTGGGCAAAAAGAACACCAAAGCCCTGGGTCAAACCGATGATGATATCAATAACCATCCAGCTGACCGTGCCCGCAGCGCCCACTGCCGCAAAAGCCTCGACCCCCAAGAAACGTCCTACCACTGCGCTGTCTGCCACAGCATATAGGGATTGACAGATATTCGACAGCAGCAAGGGTACTGCAAAGCGGATCAATAGCCGCCGAGGCTCTCCCACTGTCATATTCATAGTACTTGCCATAATGAGACCTCTTTTCCAAAATAGTGTAAAAATCCTTTTGAAAAAGGGGCCTACTGCATACGCCTCCCGACCCGATCACTATACGGGCAACGAGGTTCAGGCCCCTCGGGAGGCGCATACACCGGCTGCTTGCCACTTCTTAAGTTGACTCACTGTCTATCCCCCTTCTTGCAGAACAGGAAGGAAGCCCACCCCCTCGAAAAGGGAGAGCTTCCTTCCTGGTGTTATCATCCGTCTATCAATCAAACTGTGGAAAGATCCCACTCGCCGCTAATCTTCGGCACATCGCTGATGAGCCTCTTTGTATAGTCGGCCTGAGGATGAATAATCACCTCTTCTGCGGGACCGGATTCCACAATCCGCCCGTGCTCCATAATGTATACAGAATCGGATACATAATAGGCTAAACCAATATCGTGAGTAATGAACACGATGGTCATGTGAATCTCATCCCGAAGCTTCAGCAGCATATCCAGAATCGTGGCCCGAGAGCAGGCGTCCACCATGGAAGTGGGCTCATCCGCTATAAGGATCTTCGGTTTAAGCAGAAAAATCCGAGCAATCATCAGCCGCTGCATCTGGCCGCCAGAGAGCTCAAATGGGTATTTATTGGTGAGCTCTGCGTACTTCAAATTCACAAAGGAGCACGCTTCTGTCATCAGCTTCTCCTTTTCTGCCTTGGAAAGACGGCGGCCGCCAGCCATATTGATGCAGTCCAACAGCACCGAGTCTATTTTGTTGAACATATTGAAAGAAGAAAAGGGATCTTGAAAAACTGCTTGGATGTTCTTCCAATATTCCCGCTTCTTTTTGCCAGAGGAAATATCCCGAGTTTGGCCGTTAAAAAACATAGTTCCCTCTGTAACTCCAATCAAGCCCAAAATCATCCGAGCAATCGTGGTCTTTCCGGAGCCGGACTCACCCACAATGGAGATGACCTCCCCTTCTCGGAAATCAAAATCCACATGGTCCACCGCCAAGGTCCTAGTTTTGCCATAGCCAAACACTTTGGTAACGCCCTCTCCGCGGAGAACAGATTTTCCCAATTCAGCCATTTCTTGCGTACACCTCCCTTAGATAGTCCACATCATAGATGCAGCGATGCATACGGCCATTGCCAAATTCCTTTTCCGGAATCTCATAAAAGGAGCACTCAGGCTTGGCATATTTGCACCGCGCGGCAAACCGGCATCCAGAGGGAGGTTTTTTCAAATTGGGGGGCGTGCCGGGGATAGCTTCTAACTTATGATCTCTAGTTCCCTCTTCCGGTACGATAATGGAACCCATCAGACCTTTGGAGTAGGGATGGATCGGATCGAATACCATCTCTTTGGCGGTGCCCTTTTCTACAATCTGGCCAGCATACATGACCATGATATCATCTGTCACATTATAAAGCAAGGGCAATTCATGAGTGATGAAGATCATGGATTTAATAAAGCCCTTTTCCATCAGCTCCCGCAGCATTTTGATAACCATCTTTTGACTGGTCACGTCCAGCGCCGAAGAAGGTTCATCCGCGATGAGCACCTTGGGGGAAAGAATTGTAGAAATAGCGATAACGGTACGCTGCTTCATACCTCCAGAGAGCTCTACTGCGTGCTTTTCCAGCACCTCTTTCGGCAGACCCAAAATCTGAAACCGCTCCACAGCCATGTCGTAAATGTCCTTTTTTGTAACACTTTTGTCATGGGCGTGAATCACATCTTCAATAAATCGGATGATTTTTTGGGTGGGATTGAGCGCATTCATTGCAGCCTGGGGAATATAGGCGATCTCATTGCCCAACACCTTTTTTCGGACCTCGTCAGGCTTCATATCGGAGATTTTGACACCATCCACGATAATGTCCCCACTCATATAATGCAGCGGAGCAAAGTAGTAACCCATCAGGCTGAGAGCCAATGTAGATTTCCCGCATCCCGACTCACCGGCGATTCCCAAAGATTTTCCTTCCTCGATCTTCAAAGAGACGCCGTCCACTGCATAAACGCTCTCTTTAAACCGAGTGACATATTTCGTTTTTAGGTTTGAAACTTCCAACATAGTTTTAGGCATCCGTTCATTCCCTCCTTCTCAACTATCCCGCAACTGGGGGTTAAACACCTGATCCAACCCCGTATTCATCAGATTCAGCGAGAAAGTGATCAGCGCTACGGAGATAATCACAGGGATAAAAGCCCACCAACAGTTGGATGTCAGAGCACCGAACTTCTGCGCCCAATTCATCATCAAGCCTAAAGTGGTAGCGTCCGCCGTTGAGGGTCCAAGTCCCAGCATAGAGAGCTGAGCTTCGGACAAAATGCCCGAAGAGATTTGGAGAATCATGGCCATCACCACGTAGGAGGCAAGATAGGGAAGAATATCCACTAGGACAATTCTGGGCAGGCTGTGCCCGGAAAGCTTGGAGAGGTTCACATGATCCCGATTGCGGAGAGACAGCACTTGAGAACGCACCGAACGCGCCGTCCAGGGCCAAGAGGTACACCCAATAATCAAAGCGACCATCAAAGGGCCGCGGGCTGCCTGGCCCACGCTGTTGGCAATCAAAATAAGAATGACGAAGCTGGGAATGACTGTGAAAAGATTGGTGACGAATACCAGCAGATCATCGACCCAGCCCCCCAAATAACCGGAAGCCAATCCAAAAAACAAACCGATAGCAGTAGCGATGATGCCTGCTAAAAATCCAATTTGAAGAGAAACCCCAATGGAGCTTGCCAGCTTTGTTGCCATATCCGCGCCAAAGTTATCCGTACCCATCGGCACTGTGATCGTATTTGCACCTCTCTCAACTTGGACAAACTGATTTGGTTCGATTCTTTTGGTAACCTGCAAATTTCCCTCTTCATCTTCGGCGGCCAAAATGATTGTGCCGCCCCCCGCTGCCAGAGTGTTTATCTCCTCATTCAGACGCTGATAGGCACGCTTGTCCGCAGTAATCATTCCTGCGGACAGTGCAGGGTCGTAGTGATCGTTCCACAGGGACACCAAAGCTTCCGCTTCGCTCAAGTCGATATCCCCCTCCGGAATACCGGCTTGTTTTACCAGCCACACTTTCATTTTCTCCCGCGTTTCCTGAGGAAGAGCGGAGTCGTAGACAGAGCCAGAGCTCCCTACATTGAAGGTACGGCTTCCATTGCTTTGGACGGTGTCTGCTACAGAAACATAGGTGCCTGGAGGATAAAATCCCGTGCCTATCATTTCCATAGGGCCAAATTCGGAGATCAACGGGTAAAAAAGAGCCGTCAAAAGCATAAAGACAAAGATGATAAACCCCACAACAAATTTAGGTGAGTGAAATACTTGCTTAATTTGGTGAAACATTTGCCCGCCTCCTTTCAGCTTTCTTGCTGTGCCGCCTTGACACGGGGGTCGATGACAGCATACAAGATCTCTACAATCAGGTTGGCGATGAGCACCATGATGGTGATAATCAGCGTGCAGCTGGACAGCAGTGGATAGTCTCGCCCAGTAATCGCTCCGAAAATGGTAGTGCCGATACCAGGATAGCTGAACACCATCTCTGCCACAAGGTTTCCGCCCACCATGGTACCAAGCGACAGGGCCAAGCCAGTGACCTGGGGCAGCATAGCGTTGCGGAACACATAGCCTACGATCTTATGATCGCGGATACCCAAAAAGCGGCTGTATTTCACGTAATCCGCATTCAACTCATAAATAGACATGGAACGCATACCGATAGCCTGACCGCCGATGGTGACAAGCACCATGGTTAAGAAGGGCAGCCGGTAGTGACTGATGACGGAAAGCACAAAGTCCATACCCCAGTGGGGTGTCATATTGGAGGCGTAACCGCCGCCCACAGGGAACCAGTGCAGCTCACTGGCAAACAGCCACAAGAACACCATTCCTAAGCCAAAGGTGGGGATATTGCTGATGAACATAAAAACCGGCAGCAAAGCCTTGTCCACACCTTTGCGGATATAGGCAGCCAAAGCGCCCAACAGATTTCCGATAAACCACCCCACAATGATGGAGGGCAACTGCAGGGCTAACGTCCAAATGATAGCAGAACCTACAATATCATTGACAGAACGGGGATATTGGGAAATGGACATTCCCAAATTCCCTTGAAACAGATTGCCTATGTACGTGAAAAACTGTTCCGGCAAGGACTTGTCCAAACCAAACTCTTCGGTATATTGCTGAACCATCTGATCACGAACACTTGGGTCTACGCCACCGGCAGCTGCCTGATTCACCAGCATATCCACCGGGTTTCCGGGCATTAAACGGGGCAGCAGGAAATTTAAGACTACTGCACACACCAGGGTGATGACGTACCAAATGATCTTGCGGCAGTAGTATTTCCTCATTCCTTTCAAAGGATGTCACCTCTTTTGCTTGGATAAATCGCGATGTGCAAAGGTCTGCTTATACCTCTCAAGCATATCACTTCTGTATTGCATGGACCGACTTTAGAACACTCAATATAGACTTTTTTACTTTGCACATCCAAAATTTCATAGCAGTAGGGCCAAATGGCTGCAGCGCATCCTTCGAGCCATCGGCCCCACCCCATTCTATGAACTGCGCGGAACCGGGACACACCCCCGATCCCGCGCAGCGCCTGTTTTCATAATAAAAAGCAGGAAAAACAATACCTATACGCGTTATATAGTCAGGACCTTTCGCTTAGCCCTCTACCAGCTGCAAATTGTACAATGCGGCAACACCATAACCGTCCGTGCACATCATCGCAGGGATCTTGGGATCGGAGCCATCGTTCTCGTTGGGGAAGTTGGTCCAAACACCCTCATAGCAGCTCATAAACTGATAGGGACGATACATAACGCCAAAGGAAGGCACTTCGGTAAGGTAAATCTCATTCAGACGCTGATAGATCTCCTTCTGACGGGTTTCATCCGTGGTGTTGGCCAATTCTTCAATGAGCGTGTCCGCCTCTTCGTTGTACCAACGCCCCTGGTTCGTGGTCATGGTCTCTGGGAATTCGCCGCCAAAGCCATACATATAGAAGTAGAAGGTGCCATAAGGAGTGCCCGCATAAGAAGTGAGGGAGATATCAAAGTTGCCGGACTGCAGATCATCGGTAACCTGAGCGGACTCCGGATAGTAGGTTTCAATGGCAATGCCAATCTTCTTGCCGGCTTCCTGGACGATGTTCAAAGCAGCCTCATAATCAGACCAGCCTGTGGGGCACTCAACCTTGAAGGACAGCTTTTCACCGTTATATTCCCGGTTGCCGTCGCCGTTGGTATCTACAATGCCCGCTCCATCCAGCAGAGCCTTGGCGCCTTCCGCATCGTTTCCTGTCCACTGTAGGGGAGACAATGCTTCCTTGTCCAAAATCAGCCCCTGCTGTGCCTCGGACCAGTTGAACAGGGTGCGGGGATACTCTTCAAAAGTGGGAGACTGGCCAGTCATAGCAGAGGCAATAATCTGCTCGTAGTCGACAGCCATAGCAATGGCTTTACGGACCTCCACCTGATCCAAGCCAGGCTTCTTCACGTTAAATACTACCGTAGGAATTACGCCCGCATCGTTATAGGGAGGATTCTCCATGTAGGTTGAAATGGGCAGGCCCTCGTCTTCCCACAGGGTTTGAATATTCGCGGTATAACTCTGGTTGATGTCGATTTCGCCGTTCTTGAAAGCCTGAGCGGCCACATCGTTGCTGGAGTAGATGTTGTGGATGATGTACTTGGGTACAGGCAGCTTGCCCCACATGGACTCGTGCTGCCCCCAGTAATTGTCATCGCGCAGAATAACCCACTTCTGATCATTTTGCTCCAAGGGATGATACGGAGCAGTGGAGGGAGCGTCCCACATGGTCTCGTTCTTCATGGCCGTGGCATCGCCGCCGGTCTTCTCAGACAGAGAGTCCAAATAGGCCTTCTGCATGATATACATTTTGCGGACCAGCTCTTCCACCTTCATCACATTGTGGTTTTCCATATTGCACTGAACCTCGATGGAGTAATCGCCGGTAGCCACAATATCAGCCACATAGGGGCTGTATGCAATACCCGTATTACTGCCGGAATCCACATACGCGTTCCAGGAGGCCTCTACGTCCGCAGCGGTAAAGGGGGTGCCGTCGCTCCAGTGGGCCACTTCCTTTAGGTTGATGGACATCACGGATTTGTCATCGTTCCACACCCAAGCATCGGCAGCCAACAGGGGATAATCCACGCCGTCAGCCACATTGTACATATACATGGTCTCCCACACCAGCTCGCGGGCGCCGGTATCACCATTGCCCATTGCACCATAGCTGGCGTTTGCCGCCATGGGGTTTGCAGAAACGGGGGCGCTCCACTGCTGACCGCCCTGATAGAGACTTTCCTCACGGGGATAGCTTCCAGTAGCCACGTCCGTCGTACCTGCCTCACTGGCCTCCGAGCTGGGTTCGCTGGTCTCGCTGACCTCGCTGGTCTGAGACTGGGGGGTGCTGGCTTCTGATGTAGAGCTTTCTCCGCCGCCTGAACATGCCACCATGCTGGCTGCCATGGTCAATGCAAGCAACAGGGACGTTATCTTGCGCCATTTCTTCATAATCGCTTCCTCCTTGAAAAGTACTGCGGCAAAGCCGCAATTGTTTAATTTTTGAGGGAACTGAATCAAAAGTCTCCTCCTTGTTGATATTGACCAGTTAATCCCTCTTACGCGATATAATATACATCATTTTGCTGATTAAAAATACCGAAATATCACTTCAATAATAGCAAAATATCACAATTTCGCTGCGATTTCTCTAAATTATTATGCTAAACTTACCTTTTTTATCATTTCATGAGAGCTTAGCGGCTCCACTCTGCACTACTTGACATCTGGTTTGCCCATCTGCTAAAATCATTCCTGAATTTTCCAGTCTATTATGAAGGGTGAGGTGCAATCTTGATGGACTTAAACGCTGAAAAGGAGACCTTTTCTCTTCAAAAGGGCTCAACCGTGATACGATATGATTTCGACGGATATCCCGCCAGCCTTTCCAGGGAAATTGAGCACACCCAAAGGACGGCGCCCTCCTTGCCGCATTGGCATGAAGAGTTCGAGTTTCTCTATATTGTCAGCGGAAAACTAACCATGCAAATTGACAAGATCTCCATTCCCCTTCTTCCCACAGAAGGCTTGTTTATCAACAGCCGGCAGCCGCATTACCCCCCCCCCAGAAAATTTGTTCGATTGAGGAGGACTGCCAGGTTTTCTCCCTGCTGTTTCACCCCTCTGTATTGAAAAGCTGCGGCAGCCTGTTCTCCCGCTATGCAGACGCGATCTTAGAGAACTCTGCCCTTCCCTTTTTTCACATCGTTCAAACCGTCCCCTGGCAAAAAGAACTCCTGAGCCTTCTGCTGAAAATGGAGCAGTCCTGGAGTTCTCCTACAGCGGCGCTCCATATACAGGGATTGCTGTGCCAAGTGTGGGAGTCCATGTACATTCACCTATGCTCAGAAGCCGCTGAAACGGACCCCGCCTCCCCCACCTCGGCGCTCAAGGCTATGGTAGCGTTTATTCACCGGTCGTATGCAGAAAAAATTTTTTTAAAGGATATAGCCGACGTAGGTTTTGTCAGCAAAAACACCGCCATCAATTTGTTTCACCGGCATATGGGCACCTCTCCCATCCACTATTTAAACAATTACCGGCTGGAAGCTGCAACCCACCTGCTTGCCACCACCAATCTTCCCGTAACGGAGATTGCATTATCCACAGGCTTTTCAAGCCCTAGCTACTTTGTCAAGCTGTTCCGTCAAGCATATGGGCTCAATCCCTCCACCTACCGGCGGAAACAGTTGTTTTAATAGTCTTGGCATAATAAAGCACCCCACTTGTCATTCAGTATGTCCTACTGTCTGGCAAATGGGGTGCTCTCATTTTCGGTTGATTTAGGAAAATTTGAATCTAGGAGAAACTGATCCCTAAAAAAGGTGGCGTAAACGTCAACTTCCCCACACAGTAACCAAAAGGCAACCGCCCCCTAGGAGGGAAGACTACTGCCTTTTGGAAGCTTAGTTGTAGTAACAGTCTTTATTTACAATCAGCCATATATTTGTCTGTAAATGTTTTTTTACCGGTCATTAACCATTCTGGTTCTTCACCTTCGTACTCTCCAAGTACCATTGGCCCTGTTTTAGTGCTATCATTTTCAAATACCAATTCAGCCCATCCTGCATTGTCGGGTGTCCCGCCCACTAAGATTACATGGTAATTTCCGTCCGCGTCTGTTGTTTCATAGGAATAGTATGTTGTTTCGGAGCATTGCTCTGTGATGTTAATTTCGGAGCTATCCATTACAAAATAAATTTGACCATCCCGCACCGTAATAGGATCAGAATTTCCAGCATCATGAAAATATACTGAATAGTACCCTTGTTCATCTATTCCTTGCTCTACAAATCCACCGGTGAAAAACCCTATAACAGCTTCTCTAAAATCTGCGCTGGCCGCAAAAGCAGTACCAAACGACAGAGCCCCCATCAACATAACTGCGGCAAAGCAAGCTGCTATCTTGTGAAGTTTCCACCATTTCAGATGCAATCTATCAGGCTGCAATTCTGTCATTGCTTCCTCATAATATTTGTTATCGATTTCGTTCATGGCATCGGAAAACAGTTTTGTGTTCATACGAATATCTCTCTTTCTATCAAATACCGCTTCATCTTTTGACGGATCAAGGAAAGCCGAACAGAAACATTTTTTTCAGATATTTCCATGCGTTTCCCTATGTCTGCATAGGTATCTATGTATGCGTATCGGCGCATGAAAATGATGCGCTCTTTTGTGGTCAATATATCCAAAAAGCTCTCAATGATACGGGCAAGTTCTCTTGCTTCCACTTCATCTTCGTAGGGTAGGGTAAAGGCGCCTTGCCGCCGTTGGCGGTAGGTTTCCTACACCC
>CAUWLU010000073.1:0-10030 GCA_963559705.1 uncultured Acutalibacter sp. | reverse complement strand
ACACGCAAATCCGAACTCAGAAATGGGTTCGGATTTTGCTTTATCCGCTCCACCAGCAGCGTGACGCTGCACCTGATTCGCGAATCTCACTTTTGTGGGGTTCGCGAATTTTTTTGCCCGCCTTGCTGACATACAGCGCTCTTCCTTAAAGCTATAAAGTCATTTATTCATTCTCCTTATAACGATGAGAAAAAGCGTCTGTTTTCACGCAATCCTCATTGGTTCCCCATCCCCCTCTCCCCCGGGAGAAGGGGATTTTTTAGTCTTATTTGCTGTCACCTACACTCTTTTATCTACCATTTTCTTTGGTTCGCGGTGAGGCCTTGCTGCATGACCACCTACGGACAAGGTACACTAAGGAGAGCATCTTGCAAAGGAGGGCCATATGGAAGTACGAATCATTACAACAAAGCAAATCCTATGCTTCGGGAAATACCTGAAAGAGGATGAGAGAAGCTCTGCAACAATCGAAAAGTATCTCCGGGAGGTGCGCTTGTTTGCAGCATATTTAAACGGCAGCGAGGTCACTAAATCTGGCATTGCTCAGTGGAAGAACCAGCTGCTCACGGAACACTGCGCGCCTTCCACCGTTAACGGAAAACTATCTGCCCTTGACCGTTTCCTCGCCTATATGGGATGGCAGGACTGCCGCGTCAAGCATCTGCGGCTTCAGCGGCGTCTGTTTCGGGAATCCGGCAGGGAGCTCACCAAGGAAAAATACAAGCGGCTTATTGCCACTGCGAATAAAGCTGGGAAAGAACGCCTGTCGCTGCTTATGGAAACCATCTGCGCCACCGGCATCCGGGTCAGTGAGGTGTGTTCTATCACTGTAGAGGCGGCGCGAGCAGGTAAGACGGAAATCTCTCTCAAAGGAAAAATCCGCACCATCCTGCTGCCGGGAAAGCTCTGCCGGAAGCTTCTCAAATACGCCAAGAAAAACAAAACCGCCTCCGGTGAGTTATTTCTCACCAGAAGCGGCCATTCTCTGTCACGCAAACAGATTTGGGCGGAGATGAAAGCCCTCTGCAAACAAGCCAATGTGGAGCCAAGCAAGGTGTTCCCTCACAATCTCCGTCATTTATTTGCCCGAACATTCTACCGGATCTGCCACGATATTGCTCGCCTTGCCGACGTGCTGGGACACAGCAGCATCGAAACCACCCGCATCTATCTCATTTCCACTGGCATAGAACACGCCAAGCTCTTGAATCAAATGCGGCTGCTGTTATAGACAGAATCTTCATTCTGTTTCCTATCCGGTTCTTTAATATACATATTGAACCGGCAATATCATCTTACCACGAAAACCCGAAAAAAACAAGTATTCCTAAATCTTATTTTGGGTATAAGGACCAAGACCGTCAAGAAAAATTTTTGACGGCCTGTTCCCGTATGCCCCGTTATACTTTTTTGAGAACCGCTCTGTAGAGCGTCTTTTATTTACATGCAAAAAATTTGTATCTCTGTTCTACAGATACTTGGAAACAAAATCTAATTTGTCACAAATTCCCAGACAAAATGAAGATTCTGTCCAGAAAGGAGGAGAAGTTTCCTTTTATTCCTACACATTTCAGCAATCAAACATAAGGAGTGAAACTGTATTCATGAAAAAGAGATTCTTATCCATCCTACTGTGCATCTGCATGATTCTCACCCTCGTGCCGACCATCGCTCTGGCAGAGGAACCCTTTGTGCCGACAGAGGCAGAGCTGGATGCTGCGGAAGAGTACCAAAAAGCTTTTGACAAAGACAAAACCTGGGAAAATCTTGGCAATGCAGCCCTGAACTACAACTATGCCAAAGAGTATGTTAAAGGTTTGGAAGAGGGCGACGCTAAGACTGCTGCCCAAGGCAGGCTGGACACCCTGACTCGATACTACGAGAGTACCTTCCAAATGCCTGGCAGCTCCGCCTATGTGGAGGTCAAGTTCCAAAAGCAAGGTCCCTGGACCAATCCCTTTGCGGACGTTTCCAAGGACACCTGGTACTACGATGCGGTGCAGTATGTCCATGAACACGGCCTGATGGCTGGCACTGGGGCGAACACCTTCTCCCCTAATCTGGCCACCACCCGCGGTATGATCGTGACCATCCTGTACCACTTGGAGGGCTCTCCGGACATTAATTCCGAGATCTTTGGCTATCCCTTCCAGGACGTGGACCGTGACGCCTGGTATGCCACGGCAGTCTACTGGGCGCGGAAGAACGGCATCGTGGCCGGATACAGCGATACGCTGTTCGGCCCCAACGACGCCATCACCCGCGAGCAGATGGCCACCATCCTGTATCACTATGCCCAGTACAAGGGTTATGACACAACAGCCAGGGCAAATCTGAGCAAGTACACCGACGCCGCGCAGATCAGCCCCTGGGCCATGGATGCCATCCGCTGGGCCATTGCCGTGGGCTTGATCAGCGGCACCAGCAGCACCACGCTGGCTCCCAAGGGCCGGGCTACCCGCGCCCAAGCGGCAATGCTCATGACCCTGTTCTGCCAACGCATCGCAAAGTGAGCTTTGTGCAGGCTTTGCGATGGATTCCCTTAGCAAAAGCATAAAAAGCTCTACAAAGGAGGAGCGGCTGTCATTCGGCAGTCGCTCCTTCTGCATAGAAAGGAGCGCTTCCGCTGCTCTCCAAGAGCCTTCGGTCCCCGGCCAAACGTTTGCAGGCGCAAGGCTCTTGAGGCCGCAAAACGCAGCAAACCCGACCCTTGCGTCGATTGGTGCGGGGGTCGGGTTTGGCTTTTCCTAAAAAATTGACGATATTTCCCTGCAAGCCTTGCAATCTTCTGTCCAGGATGTATACTGGAATCAAGGGGGATGATTCTATGAAAAGATGTGCAGCCACTGTGTTGGCCCTGATGTTTGCAGCTCTTTTCACTGAATGTGCGGGAGCTTCCCCAATTCTTCCGGGAACCCTGGGGGTGACCCTGACGGATTCCACCATCTTGGAGCACTGGGACGGCACCCAGTACTGGAAGGCGGAGCTCTCCCAGAAGACCGCCGCTGTGTACGACCGCGTGACCTGCCCCCTGTACTGCGGGGAGTCGGACACCTGACCGAAAAAGGACAAAAACAGAGACGGAAAGGAGCGGAAAATCTATGAAAAAATGGAATCTAAAACCTGTTTTGGCGGGCCTGTTGGCGCTGGTCTGCGCGGGCAGTCTTGCAGCCTGCCAGGAAGCCCAGGAGGGGCGGTATAGTGCCAAGCCCGTGATCTACCTCTACCCGGAGGAGGAGACCGCTGTCACGGTGCAGCTCCAATACGCCGGGGAATTGACCTGTACTTACCCTGCCTACAACAACGGCTGGACCGTGTCCGCCAGCCCGGACGGCACCTTGACCGATGCAGACGGCCAGACCTACAACTACCTCTATTGGGAGGGTAAGGACACCGTAGAATATGACTTTTCCCAAGGCTTCTGTGTGGCGGGAGAGGACACCGCCGCTTTCCTGGAGGAGGCTTTGAGCCGGCTGGGACTCACCCGCCGGGAAGCCAATGAGTTTATGGTCTATTGGCTGCCCCAGATGGAGGAGAACCCTTATAACCTGATTGCGTTCCAGTCCGACGCCTACACAGAGGCGGCACAGCTGTCCATCGAACCGGCTCCCGATACGCTGCTGCGGGTGTTCCTGGCGTGGAAGCCCCTGAAAGCCCCGGTGGAAATCCCTGCACAAGAGCTGACTGCTCCGGAGCGGGGTGGCTTCACTGTTGTGGAATGGGGCGGCTGTGCGGTCAAATGATTCATTTAGAAAAGCGAAACTCCTCCGTGAACATACGGAGGAGTTTTTTATTCCAGATAGCGTTTCAGCCGCTCCAAAGGGGGCAGGGTCAGCTTCAGCACCAGGCCGGTGAGCAAGCCGGTCAGCACGCCGAAAATCAGCAAAAAGGGCACGTAAAACAGCACGCTGGTGCTGGTGAGAAAATAGGCAGCGCAGAGCTGGGCGGCGTTGTGGGTCAAAGCGCCGCAGACGCCCACCACGCCTAGGGAAGCCTTGGTGCGGGTGAGCAGGAGCCACAGCACCAAGGTGCTGCACACCCCTCCCGACAAGCTCAAAAGCCCGGCCACAGGCCCTCTGGTCAGCCAGGAGAACAGCCCCTTGAACACGGACAAAAACAGGGCGCTGGGCAGGCCCAGGGTCCCTGCGGCATACATGGAGGCGATATTGGACAGCCCCAGCTTGGCCCCGGGAGGCATCATGGGCAGGGGGGGCAGCAGACCCTCCAAAAAGGCCAGGGCCAGGGCCAACGCCGCCAGCATCCCGGTAAAGGCTACCCGGCCGGATGTTTTTTTCATAGGCACCTCCTGGTCAATAGACGGTGGCGTCCACGGAATCCCCGCCGCCCTCCAGCCGCAGTGAGAGCTTCCCCGGCAGACAGATGGCGCTCTCTCCGGACCTGGTCAGCAGCCCGGTCCGCACGCACACTTGATCCGGACAAGTGGAGGAGGTCACCGCTGCCCCAACAGGAGACAGCGTGATGGTCACTTCAATGCCCTGATCGCCTTCTATGGTGAAGGTGGTTTCCTCCGTCAGCTGGGACAGGTCCCGGCGCAGCACCACTTCCCCATCCCGCTCCACGATGGCGGTGCGCCCCTGGGGGGAGAGACTCAGCAGCAGATACCATACCCCACCCAGCAGCAGCACGCCAACACACAGCAACCAGGCTGCGGGGGTCATGAATTTGGTGTTCTCCCTCATTCTGCCACCCCCGCCAGGGTGTAGCCCTCTGCGGCCAAGGTGAAGGCGTCCTGAAGGTTTTCCGTCACGTAGATCTGGTGGTCCTTGGTGATAAAGACAGCGCCGCTGCCAAACTCCTCCAGCAGGGGGAGGCTATCCTCCATACCCAGAATAAAGCAAGCGGTGGACAGCGCATCGCTGAGCGCTCCGCCGGGACTCCACACCGTGACGGAGAGCAGGGGGCTGTCCGCCGGGCAGCCTGTGCGGGGGTCTAAAATGTGGTGATAGGTGACGCCGTCCTGGGTGAAGGTCTTTTCATAGCTGCCGGAGGTGGAGAGGAACCCTTCATAAATGGCCAGCTCTCCCAAAGAGCCGTCGCTGGCAGGGTCCCGGACAGCAATGCGCCAGGGCTGGTCCCCGGGCTTTTGACCGTAAACTCCCACACTGCCCCCCACGGAGACAATGGCCCTGTCCGCGCCGTTTTCCTGATAAGCGGCAATGGCAGCGTCACAACCGGCGCCCTTGCCCACAGCTCCCAGGTCCAGGGCGGCGCCGCGGACTTGAAGGGCGGCAGTGCCGTCCTCCAGCAGGGACAGGTTCTCATAGTCCACCATGGGCAGCAGGAACTGGATGGTGCTTTCCTTGGGCAGGTGAGGTTCCAGGGTGTCGAAGCCCCACAGCCCGCTGACGGGGCCGATGGTGACGTCAAAGGCGCCGTCGCTGGCTTGGCACACCTGAAGGGAGGTGTTCAGCACGTCCCAGGTGCGCTGGTCAATCGCCAAAAAGCTCGTCCCGGCAGCCTGATTCAGACGGAGGATGTCGCTGTCAGCCACGTTGCGGGAGATCAAGCCTTCCAGCTCGGTCACAGCGGAGGAGGCGGCAGCAGCGGCTTTTTCCCGGTTCCCGCCGTAGACAGTCTGCTGGACGTAGGAACCCATGGAATAGGTGGTCAAGGTGTAGCCCTCGCCGGCAGCGGCCAGGCCCAGCCCCACTCCCACTGCCAGCACCAGGATGCCCAGCACCGAGCAAAGAATTGCCAAACGTCGTTTGTTGTGCAGCAGCTTGTTCATGGAACCTCCAAAGAATATGCGGGGCGCAGGCCCCGGAAGATTCTCCTATTATAGCACAGCTCACTGGATTTGCATAGCAAAAAGGGCTGCCGCAAAAGAGGGCAGCCCAGCGCTTGTGGAAGTATGAGATTGGGAAAACGACAGCTCCGGCAAAGCCTTTCCGTGACTTTACACATCCAGCAGCTTTGCAGCATCAATAATCATCTCCACCGCCTTGTCCACGGAGAAGCGGGAGGTGTCGATGGTGAGGGCGTAGTTTTGCAGATCGTCCCAACGCTTGTTGGAGTAGAAATTGTAGTAGTTTGCCCGCTGTTTGTCCTTTTTGGTGACAAAATCCGGGGCCTTCTTTTCCTCACAGTGGCCCAAGCCCACAATGCGTTTGATGCGGGCGGGCTTATCCGCATGGACAAAGACGTTCAAGCAGTTGGGATGCTCCCGCAGGATGTAGTCGGCGCAGCGGCCGATGATGACGCAGGGGCCTTCCTGGGCAGCCTTTTTAATGATATCCGATTGGATGATGAACAGCTTGTCGTTGATGGGCATCTCGTTGATACCGGGCACTCTGGCGCCAAAGGCGTAGCTGCCCATGACCATAGAGTACAACAGGCTGCTGGTAGCCTTTTCGTCAGCGTCGGCAAACACCTCCTCGGACAGACCGCTCTTTTTGGCGGCCATGGCAATGAGGGCCTTGTCATAGAAGGGAAGATCCAGCTTTTGAGCGATTTTTTCCCCGATTTCATGACCTCCGCTTCCGTACTGACGGGAAATGGTGATGACAGGCAGCATAGCAGATTCCTCCTTATCCAAAAAATCTAATATTTATAGCGTATCGATATTCTATTTTATATAGTTTTTCCAGAATTATGATACCCTTTTTTTCAAAAAAAGTCAATAGGATTTTTGCGGGAGCTTGTGCTGGGGCTGCCTTGAAAAATCAAATCCCCTGGGCTATACTAGGAGCATCTGGGAGAGCGTGCATCCTTTTGCAGGAACTTCACGAGAATTTCACAGCGAGGAGCTATTCTGTGGAAAACAGGACCGCAGAATCACAATTTTGGAAACGAGGTGGCTGCATGTACCGCATTTTGGTGGTGGACGATGAGGAGAAAATTCGGGCGCTGATACGCAAATACGCTGAGTTTGAAGGCAATCAGGTGACGGAGGCCAAAAACGGCATGGAGGCGGTAACTCTGTGCCGCCGGGACCCTGGTATCTTTGACATCATCATCATGGACGTGATGATGCCGGAGCTGGACGGCTTTTCCGCAGTGGCGGAGATCCGCAAGGTGTGCAGCACGCCGGTGCTGATGCTCTCCGCCCGCGGGGAGGAGTACGACCGCATCCACGGCTTTGAGCTGGGGGTGGACGACTATGTGGTCAAACCCTTTTCCCCCAAGGAGCTGATGATGCGGGTGACGGCCATCATGAACCGGGTGCGGCCTCAGGCTCAGGAGCGAAAGCGGAACGTGATGGAATTCGGCGGGCTCTCCATGGATCTGGACGCCAGAATCGTCACCGTGGACGGCCAGCGGGTGGAGCTTTCCCCCAAGGAGTACGACCTTTTGGTGTACATGGCTCGGAATAAGAATCTTGCCCTAACCCGGGAAATGCTGATTACCAATGTGTGGGGGTACGATTTCTACGGCGACGACCGCACCCTGGACACTCACATCAAGCTGCTGCGCCGGTCCCTGGGGCCTTACAGCGGGTATATTGTCACCCTGCGGGGCGTAGGTTACCGGTTTGAGGTGTCTTGAGATGAGCCGGCGCAAGGGAAAGGGGCTGGGCATCGGCGGGCAGATCATGCTGGGCTTTGGGGTGTTGATCGTGGTGGTGGCGGCGCTGCTGTGGCTGTTTCAAGTGGTGCTGCTGGAGCCTTTTTACCGGACGGTGCAGATCAGCCGGGTAAAGGCTGCCGCAGAAACTGTGGAGCATCGGCTGGACGATGCGGATATGGCCGAGCAGGTGCGCCAGATCTGTTTGAATTCCGGCGTCAACATTGTGGTCACCGATGAGCTTGGACAGCTGCTGGCGGGGTGGAAAGCCAGCCAAAAGGAGAGCTATCTGGAGAACTTTTCCGGCTCTCGGGCAAACCTGTACAATCTGTTCAATGATGTGAACCTCCAGGGAGGCTCTTGGATGACGGTGGCACAGTCCCCCTTTGTGAACCAGGACGGCTCTCAGGATGCGGTCATCCTCTATGTCACCATCACCCGTACGCCTTCGGGGCTTAACCGCATGGTGCTGCTGGAGAGCGTCATCACCCCGGTGGATTCCATCAAAGAGACGCTGCTGGTGCAGGTGACCACCTTGATGGCTGTGATGGTGGTGCTGGGCGCCCTGCTGGCTGCGGTGATCTCTCGGAAGATCTCCCGTCCCATCACTGCCATCAACGAGGGCGCCAAGGTGCTGGCAAAAGGAGATTACGCCATCCGGTTTCAGGAGCATGGGGCCAGAGAGGTCCGAGAGCTGGCCCATACCTTGAACTACGCTGCCGAGGAGCTGTCTAAAGTAGAGGGGCTGCGGCGGGATCTTTTGGCCAATGTCTCCCACGACCTGCGCACGCCCCTGACCATGATTAAGGGCTATGGCGAAGTGATGCGGGATCTGCCCGGAGAAAACACCCCGGAGAATGTGCAGATCATCATTGACGAAACAGAGCGCCTGACCAATCTTGTCAACGATCTGCTGGACCTGTCCAAGCTGGAGGCTGGCGTGCTGCCCCTGGAAAAGAACCCCTTCAACCTGACGGAGAGCATCCGGCAAATGCTGCACCGCTATGACAAGCTGGCGGATTATCGGTTCCCCTTCCATGCGGAGGAGGAGGTCTGGGTGGATGCAGATGAATTGAAGATCTCCCAGGTGGTGTACAACCTGGTGAACAATGCCATCACCTATTCCGGAGAGGACAAGACCATCACCCTGGAGCAAACCGTCTGCGGCGACAAGGTACGGGTGTCCGTCACCGATACCGGCGAGGGCATCTCTCCGGAAAAGCTCAAGGACATCTGGGAGCGCTATTATAAGGTGGACAAGGAGCATAAGCGGGCTCAGATGGGCAGCGGGCTGGGCCTTTCCATTGTGAAGAATATCCTGGACCTCCACGGCGGCGCCTATGGGGTGACCAGCCAAGTGGGAAAGGGCAGCACCTTCTGGTTTGAGCTGCCGGTGAAGAAAGAGGAAGAAGCAATGTAAAAGCTTTGCCGGCCTTTTCAAAAGCTGCGGCACCCAATTTGATCGGGTTTTTGGCATATACCACTTTACTTTTTTAAAAAAAGGGGTAAAATAAAAGATACGACACTGCGAGAAGGAGTTCGAGTATTATGAGCGAAAATTGCACCCATGATTGTTCTAGCTGTGAGATGGACTGCCCCTCCCGGCAGGAGCCCCAAAGCTTTTTGGAAAAAACCAACGACCTCAGCCATGTGAAAAAGGTCATCGGCGTTGTCAGCGGCAAGGGCGGCGTGGGCAAGTCCCTGGTCACCTCTCTGCTTGCCACCACCCTGCGCCGCCGGGGTAGCGATGTGGCTGTGCTGGACGCCGACATCACCGGCCCCTCCATCCCCAAGTGCTTCGGCATGAAGCAGCGGGCCCTCTCCGATGAGAACGGCATCTATCCCGTGGCCAGCAAGACCGGCGTCAAGGTTATGAGCATCAACCTGCTGCTGGAGGAGGAGACCTCCCCTGTGGTGTGGCGCGGTCCTGTGATCGCCGGCGCCATCAAGCAGTTCTGGACCGACGTCGTCTGGGGCAACGTGGACTATATGTTTGTGGATATGCCTCCCGGAACCGGCGACGCCCCTCTGACCGTGTTCCAGTCCCTGCCTGTGGACGGCATCCTCATTGTCACCTCTCCCCAGGAGCTGGTGGGCATGATCGTCTCTAAGGCCGTAGAGATGGCCAAGATGATGGATGTTCCCGTGCTGGGCCTGGTGGAAAACATGAGCTACATCACCTGCCCCGACTGCGGCAAGGAGATCCGCGTCTTTGGCGAGAGCCATATTGACGAGGTGGCCGCCAAGTATGCCCTGAAGGTGCTGGGCAAGCTGCCCATGGACCCCAAGCTGGCCGCTGCCTGCGACAAGGGAGCCATCGAGCTGTTTGAGGGCGATTGGCTGGACGCCGCCGCTGATCTGATTGAGGACCTGCCCGAAAAGGCCCAGTAAGCGAGAGCAAGCGCAAAAGCAGCCCCCCCTTCGGATTGTCCTGCCTCTCTGGATAAAAAATGCCGTTTGTCAATAGTAAATGCTAAAAAAGTCTAAAAATATTTTTCTCAAGCCA
>CAUWLU010000072.1:0-10101 GCA_963559705.1 uncultured Acutalibacter sp. | reverse complement strand
GAACAGAACTGATGGTATAAGAGATTTTGTGTCTACTAACTATTGACTACTTCACTCACAAAGGAGTTCGGCTCTTTTTATGCTTTTAAGACGGTGGCTCAGAGGAGGGAATCCAGATTAAAACAGGCGCCTCCGGGAATGGCTATGGGTTTGCCATTGACCAGCACCCACACCTGCAAGGCAGAGGGATTGCAAACCTTCCTGCTATCCACGGACCACTCCAGCCGGCGATAGGCTGTCACGTAATCCACGATTTCTCCATTAGTGGCAAACCAGCACTGCTCTTTGTGGGCCGCCATCTTCTGGGCAAACCGCTCCAGCACCTGCCAGTTGTCATTGCCGGCAAACTCAAAGGAATGTCCCCACAGGTAGAACAGCTTTGCCCTTTTCCCCGTCCAAGAATCCTCTGGGGCGAAAAAGGCATCCACCAGCTCCATCAACCTGGGATCATCATGATGACAGGTGGCGGGCCATGCCAAAAACTCCTGGGGAATGTCGAACCGGCCCGTAGACTCCACAGTACGGGCGCTGGCATACCCCGCCTGGCGAAGAAGCTCCACAACTTTGGCGTCCCAATCCCCGAAGGCGTAGGCAAAGCTGCGCACCACAGTCCCTGTCAGCTCCTCCAGGAGGCGCTTATCCTCCACAATCTCCAGCAGCGATGTGGAAGCGGGCACCGAAGTAAGGGAAGAATGATACAGTCCATGACCGGCTATCTCATGCCCCTGGTACAGGGCGGCAATCTCTTCCCTGGGAATCCGGTAGAAGTCCAACGGCTTTCCTTGATAGCTTCCAGGGTCTCCTGTCCCAAACAGGCCGGAATTCAAGTTGAACGTCCCTTTCAGCCCATACCGGTTGAGCAACTCCACCAGCTGGCGGTCAAAGGTAAATCCATCGTCATAGCTGAGCGTTACCGCCCGCTCCTTTCCTTCCGGAAACAACATTCCAATCCGGGTTTCCATATCGCGCTCCTCCTTCACAGGATTCGGTACACCTTGGTCTCGTAGCTGCCCAGCTCTACCCGGCCTTGGACCTGGCTGCCGGTGTCAAGATCCACCATGGCTGTATTCAGCACGATCTCCTGGGGCTCCCGCTCATAGTTGAGGACCATGAGGTAATCCTGGTCCCCCTTTCGCCGCAGGGCGATCTCGCAGGCGGCGGGCACAGTGACGCGATCTTGAAAGGGCTCGTACACGTGCAGCTCCTTCAAGAGGGCCTCCACGGTTTCTCTGGTAAAGCAGCCGCCCAGGTGCAGCACTCGGCCATCCCCAACCGGAGTGCAGGTGAGCGCAGGCTCGCCCGCGTACCAGGTGTCCCCGCCGAAACGGGCCAGGACCTTGGTCTCGGGGGCGACAGGCTCCAGAACTTCATTGAAGATGCCGGTGGGCAGCTCCTTGCCCTCCCACACCATGGGGACCGGATCGTCGCCGGGGCCGATGAAGGTACACTCTGCCACCTGGGTGCCAGCGGCTTCGGTCAGAAGACCGGGCACTGGCTGCATCACGCAATGGCCGTGGAGATCCTTCTGCCCAGTGCGCGCTCCCAAAATCAGGGTGCCGCCAAGGCGGGCGTACTCCTCCAACAGACGGGCCCTCTCCGGGGAAAGGATCTCCTGGTGGGGGCAGAACAGCACCGGATAGGCCTTTTGCAGGTCCTGGGCCTCCATCCCCTCTTGCAGATACACCACGTCCAGGGGCGTATGGGCCAGTTGACAGGCCACAAAGATCTCCTGCTCGCTTTGGTGGGTCAAGGTCTGATGCCAGGCGTCCACCTGGGTGTCAAAGACATTGTCGTAATCCTTCACCATGGCCACGGGGGCGACGTAATCTGTGCCGGACAGCTCTTGGATGGCCTGGATTCTGGCGTTGAGACGCTGCAGCTCGGCCAGCTTGCGGTTGGGCCGGTTGTCGTAATCCAACAGGCCATGCCAGTACATCTCTGTTCCAAAGACGGCCGTGCGCCAGCGGAAAAAGCTGACGTACTCTGCGCCGTGGGCCACGCTCTGCATCACCCAGAGCATCATCTGGCCGGGCTTGGGCGCGGGCGCCGATCCGCCGGTGCTGCCGCCGGTACCGGCCTGCTGCTCCATGATGCCGAAGTGGGGGCAGATGGACCGCACTTCCATCAGGTTGCGGCTCCACTTGCGGTCGCGGAGGTTTTTGTCGCCGCGGGGGTCGGCCTCCATGGCATAGGCAAAGTTGGGGTAGCTATCGTAGGTGTAAACGTCCAGGACCTCCCCGGCAAGCTTGTGGTTGTCCAGGCTGCCAAACATGCCGTTGGTGGTGATGAAATCCCCAGGCTTGGTATACTTGCGGAGAACCTCCACCTGCAGCGCGCAGTAGCGCAGCGTGCTGTGGGACACAAACCGGATATAATCCAGCTTTTGGTTGGGGTTGGTGCCGTCCCCATAGGTGGTGCGGGGTACATGGACCTGCTCCCAGGCGGTGTAGGTCTGGTTCCAGAACACCGCGCCCCAGGCGTGATTCAGCGCGTCCAGGGTGCCGTATTTGTCGCGGAGGAACTCCCGGAAGGCGGCGTTGTCGCTCTCGGAGTAAAACTCCTGGGTCTCGCAGTTGAACTCATTGTCCACCTGCCAGCCCACGATGCAGGATCGCTTGCCATAATGCCGGGCCAGCTTCTCCACGATGCGGGCGGAAAGCTCCCGGTACTTTTTGGAGTTGTAATTGTAATGCCGCCGGGTGCCGTGGCGGTACAGCACGCCGTCCCGGCGGGCGTTTAGGACCTCCGGGTACTTCTCCGTCAGCCAGGCTGGGGGGGTGGCTGTGGGTGTGCAGAAGATCACCTTCATGCCCTTTTGCTCTGCCAAATCCAAGAAGCGGTCCCAAAAATCATAGGTGAAAACGCCCTCCTCCGGCTCGGTCAGGCTCCAGGCGAACTCCCCCACGCGGATGGTGGTGACGCCGTGGGCCAGCATCCTGTCCAGGTCGCTCTCCCACAGGGTTTCGCTCCAATGCTCCGGGTAATAGCAGGCCCCCAGCTCCAGCTTGGGCCAACGGTAATTTTGACTATGTTTCATAAGCGCCTCCTGCTTGTTTTTGCGGTTTTCTCCATTATAGCAGAGGCTTTTTTCGAAAACAACCCGCCGCAAAAAAGTACGTACAAGTTTAGACATCTTTCCCCGCAAAAAAAGACATCCGGGAAACCCCGGATGTCTCCTTATCGCTTTTTGAACAGCCTCTAAGCTTACTGCAGCAGCTGCAGAACGCCCTGGGGCACCTGGTTGGCCTGGGCCAGCATGGCCTGAGCGGACTGAATCAGGATGTTGTTCTTGGTGTAGGCCATCATCTCGTCAGCAACGTCGGTGTCGCGGATGGTGGACTCAGCGTCCTGGATGTTCTCCTGCATCACGGACAGGTTGTTGATGGTGTGGTCCAGACGGTTCTGGGTTGCACCCAGGGTGCCGCGCACCTGGGACACGGTGTTGATAGCGTTCTTCAAAACGCTGACAGCCTTCTGTGCGGATTCCTGGTCAGCAACGCTAACGTCCTGGATGCCCAGGGCTTTGGCGTGCATATCCTGGATGGAAACGGACATCTGGTTGAAGCTGTCGCTGGTGTCGCCGATCTGCAAGGAGAGGTCCTTACCAATCTTCTTAGCAGTAACAGCAGTACTAGTTGTAATATCCAGTTCAACGTTGTTTTTTGCTGCAGCCGTCTTCAAGGCACCCAAATCTTTAAAGGTCTTGCCATCGGTACCGTCCGCATTAGCAGCATAAGTGTAAGTTACACCGTTGATAGTAACAGAGTCGTTAGCTTTAAAAGCACCGCTCAGATCGATACCTGCGGTCACACCAGCTTTATCCTGGCCATTAACAACTGCAGACAAAGTGGTGGAATCAATATCGGTCTTAGCACCTGTCTGCATAGAGCCATCCAGCAGGTTGATGCCGTTGTAGTTGGCGGAATCGGCGATGCGGTCGATTTCCTCGCGCAGCTTGTCGACTTCCTGCTGCAGGTTGGAACGGTCCACAGCGTTGTCGTAGGTGCCGTTGGCGGACTGGTCGGCCAGCTTGACCATACGGTTGAGCATGTCATGAACTTCCTGCAGAGCACCTTCGGCGGTCTGCACCAGGTTGATGCCGGACTGAGCGTTGTCCTGAGCCTGATCCAAGCCGGTGATCTGAGCGCGCATCTTCTCAGAGATGGCCAGACCGGCAGCGTCGTCACCGGCGCGGTTGATCTTGTAGCCGGAGGACAGCTTCTCCAGGTTCTTGGACAGCGCGGAGGTGTTGTTGTTGTAGTTGCGATAGGCGTTCATCGCCATAATGTTGTGTTGAATACGCATAATTAGCTTCCTTTCTTCATTGTTGCAGAGATCCTTCTCTGCTTTTTTTCAGCACCCTTTGGCAGGAGCCGGCCGGGTCTGCCGGGCGCAGTGTGCCAGCCGCATCCGGTGGGATTTTGGCTTACAATAGTGATATCGGCACAAGGCGGAAAAGAATAACCCCTCCCGGCGGGGATTTTTGGACTTTTTCCGCAGGCGTCCCAAAACGCAAGAAGGGCGGGGCAACCACCCCGCCCTCCCTGCTTGAAAAAGGAGATTTATGAAAAAGATACTTGTACTCGTAAGGGATTTATCTGCCGCTGAATTGACTGCTCAGCCCCGTGTTTTCCGAGAGGACCAGCTCTAGCTGCAGGCTCTCGCCGGTGGTGTACCGGTAAACGGTCAGGGTGACGGTATCGCCGGGCTTTTTGTCGGCGATATAGGCGGCGATGGTGGTGGCGCTGGTCACCTGGGTGGCGTCGATTGCCGTGATGATATCATTGCGCTGCAAGCCGGACTTTCCGGCCTCTTCGCTGCTGATTTCATTCACCAAAAACCCGGAGGGCACGTTGTTCCACGCCGCCTGCAGGGCGTTGAGGAATGTGCCGGTGATGCCCAGCATGGGGCGATCCTTCACAAAGCCGTACTTAATCAAGTCAGAGACAATGGGCTGCACCGTGCCGGAGGGGATGGCGAAACCAAGGCCCTCATACTCCGTGGCGGCGATCTTAGAAGAGTTGACGCCCACCACGCGGCCATTCATATCCACCAACGCGCCGCCGGAGTTGCCCGGATTGATGGCAGCGTCAGTCTGAATGCTGTTGACCGTATACCCCGTCTGCTTGTTGGTGACGGGCCGGTTCAACGCAGAAACGTAACCAAATGTCACGCTGGAGCTAAGCTGCAGGCCGCCGGGATTGCCCACGGCCATCACCTCATCGCCCACCTGCAGGTCGTCAGAGGAGGCGAACTCAGCAGCAGTCAGGCCCTCGGCCTCGATTTTGAGCACCGCCAGGTCGGTCTGAGTGTCCTCGCCCACCAGCTTTGCCTCATAGGACACGCCGTCAGAGGTGACCACTTCCAGATTGCTGGCCCCGCTCACCACATGCTGATTGGTGACGATATACCCGTCCTCCGAAATGATGATGCCCGAGCCTTCCCCCGCCAGGGAGCCGGTGGTCTCTCCATTGCCGTTCCCGCTGAAGAAAAACCCGTTGGTGCTGATTTGGTAATTCTGGATGCACACCACGGAGGGGATCACCTTCTGCGCCGCCTGCTGGCGGGTCAAGGCGTCGGTAGAGACCACATTGCTGGGATTCTCCCCGTCATCCGCCTGCTTATACAGCGTAAAGGCCGCTGTATCCCGAGAGCCGGTGCTCTCGATGTTCACCACACCCGTTTGGATCATGGCGGCAAAGATGCCCACCGACCCCAGCGAGATCACCGCGCAGCCAAGGACTGCCGCAACGGCCCGCAGGAGGAACTTCTTGGTTTTTTTCCCATCCCGAGGCTTTTTCTGCTTGGGGGGCTGATAGTATGGCGTGCCGGGCTGAACGCCGTTCCAGGTGTAGGTGTTGGGCGTTTGATTCTGCCCGCCATACTGCCAAGAGGTCTGTGTGGGGTAAGCAGTTTGCTGATTCTGTTCCCCGGCCGGATAGCCAGGGGCAGCCTGCCCACCCTGAGCCGCTTTTGCTTCCTGTTCTTTATTTGGATCCAGCGGTTCGCCGGTGTTGTTGATATTGTTATAGCTGTTCTGATTGGGATCGTTATACATAAACCATGACTCCTTTCCAGGCTCGGGGCCTGCAAGCACCTCAAGGGACCCTCTAGTTGGTATCCCCTTGCTGTGATTGTATTATCCCCCCGCAATGTGAAAAGGATGTGAAGGCTTACGGATTCTCCGATGATTTTTCCAAAAACTTATAATTTCTCCAAAAGGCCGCTCTTTCTCAAAGCTGCTTTCACAGCCGCGCACAGGGGCACGGACACCGCCACTGCAATCGCCGCATTGATGCTGGAGGTGGCAAGCTTGGTGGCCAACGCCGTGAGCACTGTGCCCATAGCGCTGCCCAGCAGCATCCCCTCTGCAAAGCTCTTGCCAAGGTACAGGATGATGTAGGTGACGCTGCCGGAGATCCCCGCTGCAATGTTCAGCTTGTGGTTCTCTCCCCGATTTTGACCGATATAGGCCACCATGCCGCAGACCACGGCCATCAGCCCTTTGAACACCAAGGTAAACGGCGCAGAGAGAAAATCGCCGTAGATGACGACGTCATACAGCCCGGAACCAATGCCTGCCGCCAAGCCGCCGCCAAGCGGCCCCAAAATAAAGCCTGAAAGCAGACAAAAAATGTTCCCCAGATGGATGCGCGTCATGCCAAAGGCGGCGGGGACCGGCACCTGGATCACACTGCCCACAAACACCAGGGCTGCAAATACAGCTACCGACACCACCCGATACACCGTCCAACGTGATTTCTCCATAGAAATACATCTTCTTTCTAAGCGAAGGCCTCCGAAGCTTCGTCACTTCTCAGAGCTCCAAAAGCCTTCTATTTAGTATTATAATACAATTTCCGCGCTTTTGCAAAGTATTTTTTAAAGCATTTAAAGCCTTGCCACACCGGTCTCCCTTGCCGCCTGGGCAACTGCCTGAGCAACCGCAGGCACCACCCGTTTGTCAAAGGCGGAGGGAATGATGTTGGTCTCGCTGAGCTCCTGGTCGGAAATCAGAGCAGCCAGGGCCTTTGCCGCAGCCACCTTCATCTCGTTGTTGATCTCCTTGGCGCGGACATCCAACGCTCCCCGGAAAATCCCAGGGAAGGCCAAAACATTATTGATCTGATTGGGATAGTCGGACCGGCCGGTACCCACCACCCGGGCCCCGGCTGCCAGAGCCTCCTCGGGGAAAATCTCCGGTGTGGGGTTGGCGCAGGCGAGCACAATGGCGTCCTTTGCCATGGTCCTGACCATATCGCCGGTGAGACAATTGGGCGCGGAGAAGCCCATGAACACATTGGCTCCCTGAATCACGTCCGCCAGCGTACCGGATTTCCTCTGCGGGTTGGTTTCCTCAGCCAACTGCGCCTGGGCGTCCGTCATGCCGGGCAGGCCGGGGACCAAAGCGCCGTTCCGGTCGCAGACCACCACATTTTTCAAGCCCAAAGCCACAAGCAGCTTGGTGCAGGCAGTTCCGGCGGCACCCGCGCCGTTGACCACAACGCTGACCTCCTCGATCTTCTTGCCCACCACCTTCAAAGCGTTGAGCATGGCCGAAACCGTGATGACTGCCGTGCCGTGCTGGTCGTCGTGGAACACGGGGATATCCAGCCGCTCCTTGAGCTTCCGCTCCACCTCAAAGCAGCGGGGCGCGCCAATATCCTCCAAGTTGATGCCGCCAAAGGACCCGGCAATCAGCTCGATGGTATGGACGATCTCATCCACATCCTTGGACCGCACGCAGATGGGGAACGCGTCAATGCCGGCAAAGGAGGAAAACAGCGCACACTTGCCCTCCATCACAGGCATACCGGCCTCGGGGCCAATGTCCCCCAGTCCCAGCACTGCGGTGCCGTCGGTGACCACAGCCACCAGGTTCCCACGGCGGGTGTACTCATAGGATTTGTCCACATCCTTCTGGATCTCCAAGCAAGGGGCCGCCACGCCGGGCGTATAGGCCACGGACAAGTCCTCCTTATTCTCCAGCACACAGGGGGTGGTGACACGGATCTTTCCCTTCCACTCCCGGTGCATTTCCAATGCTTTCTGCGCGTAATCCACAGTGAGTCCCTCCCATTTCAAAATTCCAAATTCAACAGGATTATATCACGGCTTTGCCCCCCTTGCAAGTATGCGCTTGATTTTCCCCACCGGTATCTCTATAATGAAACCATACTTTCCCTGGGAGGGATCTTCATGAATCAGCACATCCGGCGTTTTGACGCCTGCATCTTTGACTTGGACGGCACCCTGGCAAACACCCTGACCTCCATTTCTCATTTCGGCAACGCCACCCTGGAGCATTTCGGCCTGCCGGCCATTCCCACAGAGCAGTATAAAACCTTGGTGGGCAATGGGGCGGATAAACTCATACGGCGTATGCTGCGCACGGTGGGGGCTCAGTTTCCAGAAGAGCGCGTCCGGCAGTTCCGTGCCTACTATGACAGCCTTTATGAGAGCGACCCCATGGCCCTGGTGGAACCCTACCCCGGCATTGTGGACGTTCTGGTCCAGCTGAAAAAGGAGGGCTTTCAGCTGGGAGTACTCTCCAACAAGCCGGACAACGTGGCACGGGATATCGTGGCAGAGATGTTTGGGGATCTGTTCCCCCAAGCTCACGGCCAAAGGGAGGGAATCCCGGTGAAACCGGACCCCGCCGCGGTGCTGGATATTGCAGCCGCCCTGGGCGCCGCTCCGGACCGGGTACTCTACTGCGGTGACAGCGGCGTTGATATGCAGACCGGAAAAAACGCCGGGATGCACCCCTGCGGTGTGCTGTGGGGCTTCCGCGGGAAGGACGAGCTGCGGGAAAACGGCGCGGAGTTTCTGGTAAAGACAGCGGAGGAGCTTTACGCCACAGCCACGCTCTAACGGGCGCTCATAAGTAAAAAACGCCCTCTCCAGGTGGACGGAAGACTTCCCGTCTCCTGGAGGGAGCGTTTTTGTATTTCGGCTTTCCGTAGAAATCCCTAAAAGCGGCTTCGCTTCCAGGTTCTTTTCTGCCGCAGCGGTTTCAGACCTTGGGGACGCTATCCCCAAACCCTTGCAATCTTACTCCTCCTTGGGCACACTCTGATTGAATTTATCAAGAGCCAGAGCTGCCGCCACACCCACCGCCAGGCAGATCACATTGGCCACAGCCACACCCACACCGGCAGTAAAGCTGCCAAAGGGGATAATCACCAAGGTCGCCGCAATCACAATGCCCACAATGGCATGGAATGCATAGTTATAGAAGTGAGTGAACAGCGCGTTGATGGCCTTGGCAAGGCAGATCACCGTCACCACGGCGCCAATGCCGGCAGGGGCCAGCACATGGAAATCCAGGCTGCCGATGCCGTCCACCAGGGGCGTGTACAGCCCCAAAGGCATCAGCAGTGTGGAAAAGCTCATACCCGGCGCAATGACGCTGAGCGCCATGCAGAAACCGCAGAACAGATACCAGCCAAAGCCGGGCACGATGCTCACCGAAAGCATATTCAAGGAGAGCAGCACCCCCAGCAGGATGATGAAGGCAGCTCCCATGGAGATCCAGCTGCCCCGCGTGCGGCCCTGTTCCCCAGCCTCTCGAAGGAGGGAGGGCAGCATCCCGCCGATAAGGCCCACAAACAGGCACACCGACTGATCCGGGTACTTCTCCAAGAAAAAGGCCAGCACCTTGGCCACACCCAAAAAGCCCAGGATCGCTCCCACAATCACCGGCAGCAGCTTCGGCACATGGGTCTTGAACTTGCGGAGCGGGTTGGACAGCAGCTCCATCACAGGTTTATAAATGCCGAACACCACGCACAGCACACCGCCGGAGATCCCCGGCAGCACCGCGCCCACGCCGATCAGCATACCCTGCAGCACTCGCAGCACCAGGCGCAGGACGCCCGTATTCTTTTCTTTCATCAAAAATCCCCTTTCTCGTCTTGGGCTGTGACGGCTCTGAGCCGTATTTCCTATTTGTTTATTATAATGCAGATCCACCTGGTTTTCAACCGGAAAAGAGCGGCCGTTGACAGTCCCCTTCCCCGGGCGTATAATCGAAGCATCGTTTTGAAAGTCCAATGGTATTAAGTCAAGAGGGTGATACAAGAAAATTTTAAGTAGAAC
>CAUWLU010000071.1:0-10253 GCA_963559705.1 uncultured Acutalibacter sp. | reverse complement strand
CATGTGCACCTAATTCAATTTTTAATGTGTCCAGAATCCTGGGTACATATCAAAGTCAAGATGGGGGAATTGATTTAATGATTACTTTTGAACGGCTATGGGTCACCATGGAAAACAGAGGGATGTCAACCTACCAATTAAGGGAACGATGTGGCATTGACAGTAAAACAATACGCCGCCTACGGGCCAACGACAATGTCGAAACCAAAACGCTGGATAAACTGTGTACCGCTCTATCCTGCCATCTGGAAGATATTGCGGAGTATCGAGCGGACCAGTGAGTTTTTCCTTACAAAATAAAAACCAGGGGTATTCCACGGAGGAATCACCTCTGGTTTTTTATTGTCCTTCAACGGTTTGCGTTGTTTTCCCGGAACTCCTTGCTCTCATGCTCCAGCACTGATTTTATGTCTGGCTTGCCTCAATCGGGGCAAGGTTCCACTTTCCCGACCCGGCTGAATGTGAACCCGCAATTCTTGCAGTGGTATACTTTGTATTCTCATACCCTCCTGATAGGCGGGTATTGCATTACGATACCCATGATGGTCCCATCAGATTGACCAGCACAAAATCGAAAACCATGACAAGGCCTCCCCGACGAATCCAGTTCAGAATGCGGTGGATTTCCGAACGGCAGAGGGAGAGGGGGGGATTCGTCAAACTTATAACGGTTGTTATAAAGTTTAAGACATCGCCTATACGTTCAGCCGTTTATGGTCTAAGGAGCTTTATGGGGATGACGATATTTCTGTCGCTCGTATATATCTTCCAGATCTCTAGGTATTGTATCAAGAATGGCCTTTACTAACAAAAAATATTAAAATGTGATTAAAAAGCAGTGACAACATCCTTGTTCTGTGTTAATATTTCATTACAGAAGCCTTGAAACACCGAGAGGGGATGTTGTTTCAAGGCGGTAAGAAACGACAACAAAACGAGGAGGAAATCATGAAAAAAGTAAAAAGAGTCATTGCAATGGTCCTTGTTTCTGCGCTGCTGCTGCAAGGGACTGCTGTTCCAGTGTCAGCTGCGGAAGATCCATTTGAGACAGCCGCGCCAACAGCAGGAGAGACGATCCGTCCTGAATCTGTTTCAGAAGGTGGAAATGACCTTCAAGTGCTGTTCGAAGTGGAAGATCAGAGAGAGGCTGCCGCGAAGCATTTCCGTTTGAGCGATGGAAGCTACGTGGCAGCCTCTTATCCTAGTGCGGTCCACTATGAAACAGCGGATGGCATCTGGAAAGATATCGACAACACGCTTATTTTGAAGCAAAACGAACCGGCCTCCGAGCGTGGAATGGAAGAACTCTCGGAAGCCCCATCCTATGCGGCGGTCAATGGCGAAAACGAAAAAGCATACGCCGCTGTATTGCGCCCGGATGAAAAAGTGCTCTCCGTCTCCAATTCCGAATATGGCCTGGACCTTTCCATACTGCGTCCAGAAACGGCGGATGATCTTCTGGAAAACACGGTGCCTGTGTTGCCGGAAGAAACTCCGGAAAGTTCTTCCACTCCGGAACCAGCGCCTACGCTTGAGCCTGAGGAATCGGCTTCTCCGGAGCCGATTCCTACTCCCGAAGCGGAAGAATCTCCAACACCTGACTCAGAGCCTGCAACTGGACCAGAGGAGTTCCCTTCCCCCGAAGCAGAGTCTACGATCGAACCGGAGGAGTCCCTTTCTCCGGAACCAACGCCTACGATTGGGCCGGAAGAGTCTCCTTCCCCGGAACCCATGCCTACGATTGAGCCGGAAGAGTCTCCTTCGCCGGAACCAACGCCTACGATTGAGCCGGAAGAATCTCCTTCTCCGGAACCAATGCCTACGATTGGGCCGGAGGAAGCTCCTTCCCCGGAACCCATGCCTACGATTGAGCCAGAGGAAGCTCCTTCCCCGGAACCTACAGAGACGCCTTCTGCGTCAGAAGGTATCCCTGCTCTCATCGAAAACCCGGGAGATGGGAACGATAATCCGGGTGGAGAAGGTGATGAACCCGGCGAAGAACCTGGACCAGGCGGGAATCCGACACCGGAAGAACCCCAGAAAACAGTTGCGGAACAGGTACAGCCCGAGCTGATTTCTTCCAAAGTCACCTATGAAAATATCTTTCCGGGAGTGGACCTGATATATCAAAACTACGGGTTCAATATCAAGGAAAGCATTTTGGTTAAATCAAAACAGGAGTCATACCGCTATTCCTTCCTGATGGATTTTGAAGGTCTTACACCCATCATGGAGCCGTCCGGAGGAGTCAGCCTGCAAAACAGCCAGGGAGAAACGATATACGAGATCCCGGCTCCCTATATGGTGGATGGAAACCAAGCTGTCTCTTATGATGCGAAATATGAATTGTCTCAGACAGAAAAGGGATATGTGCTCACGGTGGAAGCGGACCCTCTGTGGATGGAGGACCCGTCTCGCGTCTATCCTATTTCCATTGACCCCACTTTCATCCTCTACGGAGGGGACTACCAAGGAAGTATTACAGCTACCAGCTTGACAGAGGGTTCCTCTGTGACCGGCGCGGGCGGCGAAAGCATCTACATTGGCACAGACTACGAAGGCCGAAACCTGCAGGCATTTTTACAGTTCGGCAAGCTCCCCACCCTGCCCTCCAACTGCACGGTAGCGACCGCTGTTTTGGGTCTCTATCAGCATACGTATAGCGCTGTGGCAATGAACCGGCTGTTTGTGCGCGCTCATGAGGTAACCGGAGAGCGTCCCAGTCAATACAGCTCTGCCGCTCAGTGGATTCGCAGCATGACCTGGGCGACCAGGCCGGAATTCAGCGAAGATGTGGAATCCTACGCGCGAATGGGAAACGGGAATACGGGGTCATACGCGCAATGGGACATCTCCCGGATCGTCAGCAAATGGTACTCCAGTAAGCAGGAGGACAGGCTGCTCGCTATGGACGCTGTCGGTCCGGAGGCCTTTACCTCCTCGAAGTATGCTGCTTCCGTTTTTTGGATGAACGTAAACTATACCCCCATCTTTTTGATCTACTACCAGAACAATGTGGGTATCGAAAATCGGTTTACATATCAGACCATCCCTGTGGACCGGGCAGGTACAGCTTATGTGGGAGACTTCACAGAGCAGTTGACTGCGGAAGTTCCGCTGTTTTCCTCCAATAATGAAGTTCTGCCCTTTACGATTGCTGCGTACTACAACTCTCCTTACCGTGGAAGGTATTTCTCCCAAAACGATGGGTTTGGAATGCACACAGCGGATTATTCCAACATGAATATCGGTTCAGGCTGGAAGCTGTCCCTGCAGGAAACGGTAATGAAAACTACTGTAAAGACCGATAATGTCTCCACGGACTATTATGTGTACACTGACGCCGATGGTACGGAGCATTATTTCGAAGCCAAATCTTCCGCACCCTATAAGGACGAGGAAGGTTTGGGCTACTCACTGTCAGTCTCTGGAACGACCTATACACTGTCTGATGAGACAGGGAACAAGAAGGAATTTGTAAATGGATACTTGAACAGGATCATCGACGCGAATGGGAATAGTATCTATTACCTGTATAACGACACCACAAATTACAGCTCGTCAAATCCCTTCCCGGTTTCGGGAAGCGTCTGGAAGCCGAAGGCAAATCAAGCAAACCGGGTCACCCAGGTTTGGCAGATCAACGACAATGGCAGTGCTGCAGATGTGCAGTCCCTTATCTGCAAGCTGACTTACTCGGGGAACCGCCTGTCCTCCATCACGGACAAAACTGGGCGCGCTTACACGTTTACGTATGAAACCCCAAGCTCAGGTCCGGACCTCCTCACAAAGATCACTTTCCCGGACGGGGTTTCCGCTCAGTACGACTACAGCAACGGCGCCCACCTGTTGACCAAGCTGTATGATGGGGAATCTGGTTACGGATATGAGCTTGCCTATCAATTGGTCAATGGGAATTACTGCGTACAGAGCGGCAAGGGCTTTGTGGCATCCGACATCAATGGCACACAGTCTGTTGGCGATGCATGGAATGTCTGGATTCCAAGCTTGCAGCAGCGATTGTATCGCTTTTACGGCATGGACCGCACGCGGGATACGGAAGATGATGTGCTGATTAGCTACACCTTTGATCTTACGGGACGAACGGTCAACACGATCGATTACACCTCAGATCACAAGGAAATTATCGGAACCTCTGCCGCAACGTACACCAAAAACAGTGGGACGTCTAAGAAGAACAACAAGGCCACAGGGGCTTCGTCCTCTGGAATTGCCACTCCCAATCTTCTGAGCAACAGCGGTATGGAAGTGGATTCTGACAGCCTGTATGGATGGACTAAGGGTGCTCAGCCTTCCGGCGCAGGGATCGCCTTCCGGACAGAGATCAGCGAAACCAACCCAGCAGTAAAGCCACGGACCGGCAGCTATCTGACGAAAATGCTTCTGCCGGACAGCCTTGTCTCCACCGGAGGCAGCGGCGGCATGGCAAACCTCTATCAGCAGGTATACTTGGAAGCGGGAAGCACCTATGTTTTCTCCGGTTATGCAAACTCTTCCGCTATGACGGCATTCGGCAAGGATGGCGGACTGAGCCTGTCTTTCCAAAACAGCGATGGAACAGATTTGGCGGAGAGCAATCTGCTCAGCTATGCTACTTCGAATCAGGTAGAAAATGGCTGGACCCGCCTGGAGGTAACCTATACCCCGCAGACAAGCGGAAATTACCGCGTGTCGGCCAATCTGAAAAATGCGGCGAAATTTGCGGCGTTTGATGATTTCCAGTTGGAGAAGATCGTCATCCCCGCTGAAGATATGCCTGAAGAAAAGCAGGGGGTAGCTTCTTCCGCAAACCTGGTTCAACTTGGAAATCTGGAGAAATGGGGTGCATCCGGGGCATCGCCCTCCGAAATTTCGAAATATTGGACCTATGACACGGTGAGGACCGGACCGGTGTTGGCTGCAGGTGAGGATGCTCACAGAGGTTATGTGTTCCAAATACCGGGTCACCCTGATGCTGGACGGAGAGCTTCTCAAACAATAAAGGTCAACCGAAGCTCGAACGCCACCTATATGCTTTCCGCTTGGGGCAAAGCGATGGCAGCGGCCGACAGTGTTGGCCCAAATGATATGAGCGGCCTCAACAGTACCTTCCAGCGGTTCTTCGGCATGGTTGCCGAAATCAAGTACACGGATTCCACAACACCGGAGTACCAATATGTGGTTTTTGATCCGCGCTACGATGGCTGGCAGTATGCATCTGGATTTATTGTGCCGAAGCAGTCAGGAAAGACTGTGGACACCATCACGGTCTATTTGGCATATGACTACAATATCAACACGGCATGGTTCGACCAAATCACATTGACTGAGGAACCCGCTCAGACATATACCTATAATGATGATGGAAAAGTGGTTGCGGTCACCACGTCAAGCCAGAGCACAGACACTTACAAATACAATGGGCCTGATTTAACAGAGTTTGTTTCTGCTGGATTGGGGCAATTCGATTTCACCTATGACAGCAGCCACAACATGACTAGCGCCACAAACGATGGCGTAAACATGACGGCTCAATATGACGGTGCTGGAAACAACACTTTGGCCAAACTGCAGAAAGGAACAACGGGGATCTATCTCCAAAGCAGTGCCAACTATACCTCGGATCAAAACCATGTTGCCAGCTCCAACGATGTAAATAATCGAACGACATCCTATACTTATGACAGTCTGGGACGTTTGGGAAGCGCAACAACTCCCAGCGAGGCAGGAAATCTGACGGTCAACCGGACATATGTGGATGGAACGAATGGCCGCTCCAACAGTCTGTACGTTTCCGGAGCATTGTCCCTTCCCTATACCTATGAGCGTGGATTTTTAACCGCTGCTTCCCGGAAATCCTTTGAAGGGAGCAATGTACAGTGGCAGCGGTATTCCATGCCCATCGATACGTGGGGAAATACCACATCTGTGCGGGTTCAATCCAGTGACAATGCCAATGCTGACCCCAACAAGGATGGTGACTGGAGTTCTCCTATCATCCTGGCCTCCTATGAGTACGGGGAAAATAATGGACCCATGACACGCATGGAGTATGGGAACGGGGATTCGGAGGAATATTTCTACGATCTTTACGGACGAAGGGTGTCCGTGGAGCATTTTTCGGGAAACCTGCTGGAATACGCGGAATCCTACAGCTACGATGCGTTTGGCAATGAAGCCGGCAGCGTGATCCGGGATGGATCGGGAAATGTTTTGGCAGAGTATCGGTACGAATACGACAGACTGGGCAGGCTGATCCGCAGCCAACAGATCGGCGATGGTGTGACCCGTCTTTCAACACAGCATGGCTACGATGACCAAAACCGCCTCAAAGACCAGTACTGGCAGGTATCGGATGAGACACTGCACGAATCCTACACATACAATAACAAGAACGGCACTCTGAGCAGTATGCTCCTGGGCACAGGCCGGACGCTCTCCTTTGAGTATGATAATTTGCTGAGGGTCAGCAAAAAGAATGTTTCTGGGGTGTACCAGCACCGCAGGAATTATCTGGGCACTGGGACGGCTAATCGGCAATCCAACCTTATCCAGTATTATGTGTTCGCTGGGGCAGATGGCAACGGCACTAAGATGACCTACCGCTACGATTATGATGCAGCGGGAAATATCAACGAAGTATACCGGCAGTTGGGCTCAGGAACTCTTGACTTTTTGAGCAGTTATGAGTACGATAAGTTTGGCCAGATGACCAAGGCCACTGACAGCCGCGGGACCGAAACCTTCACCTATGATACGGCGGGTAATATCCGCAGCCGCACGCTGGGCGGGGAAACTGTTGCGTACTCCTACGATAACGCCAGCTGGAATGACCTGCTCACCGCCTACGATGGGCAGAAGATCGCCTATGAGGGCCAGACGTACAATGCTTCCGGCAACACGGTGTCCGGCACTGTAGTCAGCGGAAATCCGATCAGCTATTACAACGGCACCCGCTGGGCTATGGAATGGGCCAACGGCAGGCAGCTGATGGAGGCCAGCTCCGGCAGCACGGATGTGTCCTACACTTACGACAGTAACGGCCTGCGGACTACTAAGACTGTGGACGGCACTACGTACCATTATGCCTACGCCGGGGACAAGCTGGTTTGGCAGGAGTGGGACGGCAACGAGATGTTCTTCTTCTACGATGAGTCCAGCGCCCCTGTTGGCTTCTGGTACCATCCGGCCAGCGGCTCCAACGTGACCGGCTACTACATGACCACTCAGCAGGGCGACATCACCCGCATCGAGGACGTCAACGGCAATGTGCTGGCCACCTATGAGTACGACGCCTGGGGCAAGCTCATTTCCTCCAGCGGTAGCCTGGCAGAGGTCAACCCCCTGCGGTACCGTGGGTATTATTACGATACCGAAACAGGCTTCTACTACCTGCAGAGCCGCTACTATGACCCTGTGGTTTCCCGGTTTATCAATGCGGATAGCTATGCTTCCACGGGGAATGGCCTACTTTCCTACAATATGTTCGCATATTGCGAGAATAATCCTGTATGTCGAATTGATTTCAACGGAGACTTCTGGGACACAGTGTTCGATGTGGTTTCTGTTGTAACGAGTGTAGCAGATGTTGTAGCTAATCCAGCAAACCCGATCGCTTGGGTAAGTTTGACTGCGGATATTGTTTCGTTAGCAGTTCCTGGTCTTACTGGAGGTGGAGCGGTTGTAAAAGCTGTAGCAAAAGCGGACGATGCTATAGCGAGTGCCAAGGCACTTTATCATGCAGCAGACAAAACAAGCGATATACGCACAGCTGTAGGTTCCTATGAAATTATCTTTGAGAGTGGAAAAAATTATGTAGGCAAGGGTGGTTTCAAAAGGGCAATTAACTCTGCGAAACGGATATCGAAAAATGGAGATGGAGTGGTTTCTATTTCCTGGAAGAAAGCAGAAAATGATAGGGCTGCATTTATTGATGAATATAAACTGCAACAAAAGAGGGGCGTGGCAAAAATTAACCCATTGACTTATAACAAAATTTGGAGTCCTGGGAAGAGATATGCGGAGCAACAATTGATAGAGAGGTGACACTATTGAGTCATTATAGAATTGTAAATAACTATGGCTATACAGCTATCGATGCAAAATTGAAACACGACGCGCTCATTGTGAAATGCCCCGGAGAATCCGATTGCCACACTCCACAATATGAGATCCCGCTCCACACTCGTGAGGAGTACATCCAATACATCCAAAGCCATCAGATAGAGAAGGCAACGATCATTCTCAAAGATATTTCCTGGTTGCCCCAGTGCTCTTCCTTGAAGGAGCTGGTGATCCTTCCGTCTGAGCAGGCAGCAGGGAATTTTGATTTCTCTCCGCTGTATGAGATGCCGGAGATTCGCTCTTTGGAATGCCGGACCCAATATGGGGAGTGGGACCAGTACTTGAATGAAATTGACTATTCCCGGATTCCCGGGCTGGTCAATCTCGCGCTGCAGGTCACGAAAGGAACCAAGAATTTTCAAAAGATAGATACTCTAAAACAGCTTTTTATCGAGAGATACCGCAGTCCTAGCCGGGATGTAACACAGCTATTTTCCAGCAAGGAACTTATGTGTTTGTGCTTATTTATGAGCAATATCCAGTCTATAAACGGCGTGGAAAAAGCGCCGGAGCTGCAATGCCTTGACCTTTCCTATAATCGTTCTTTGCAAGATATTTCTGCTTTGAGGAAGATCAAGGACACGTGCAGGGTGCTTTCCATTGAAAATTGCGCCAAGATCACCGATTTTACTGTTTTAGAGGAGCTGGAAAATTTGGAGTACCTCTGGCTGACAGGAAGCAATTCCCTTCCCAATTTGCATTTTCTCAAAAAGATGAAGAAGCTCAAGACTTTTATTCTGGATATGAACGTGTTGGACGGAGACTTAACCCCATGCTTAGGGATTTCCTACGTCACTTGCGGCAAAGACCGGCGGCATTATAATCTAAAAGATGACAACCTTCCCAAAGGGGAAATTTTCAAACCCGAAAGGGAGCTGGGGTTGTGGCGGTGACACGATTACACGGATTTAGTAGTGGTGATGGAGAAAGAGCCGCTACTATGACCCCGTGGTTTCCCGGTTTATCAATGCGGATAGGTACGCTTCCACGGGTACGGGTCTGCTTTCCTACAATATGTTTGCTTACTGTGGGAACAATCCAGTCTGTTATAGTGATCCTTCTGGAAGTATTGCTATTGTAGATGATATTCTCCTTGCACTTGGTGTTGCCATTGGGATTACCATTACGGCAGTAATTACCGCTGTAACTGTTCCTGTAATTCAGGAAGGATGGAATAATTTCACAGAATCTTTTTCTGGTTCATCCCATGCAAGAGAAGATTTTATTGAGCAGGATAGAGATGTTGTCATACCAAGACCTGGTGAAAAGCCACAAGCATACTTTACTCAAAATCCATACGATTTTAACCCCAAAGGCTTGATTCGGCATGAGTATACGGGTACAGGTAATGGTAAAGTTATTCAGTGGCGGGATGCGAATTCCGGAAAAAATATATTTGAGTGGGATGAGGATTATAGATACGGTCCACATTATCATGTGATGCGTATAGAGTGGAACAATAAACACATTGCAGAGGGCGGAATACATTATTTAGCTGAAACACCGGTTCCTGAACCATGGAATTCTTGGTATTTTGGAGGTATGCCATGAAAATTGATGCATCACAAAAAAGTGGAGTGGGAATTTCTATCCATGATGATGAACTTTCGGAACTTCGGTTTATCCGCGAGAAGAAGGAGTTGCGTCTTTCCATGCTGGCTTGGGAAACAGCAGAAGTGGTCCCTTCAGAATTCAAAATGAAGTCTCCATGCTATGAGATTGTCTTTCATCAAGTGAGAGGATTTGAAATGACCTCCTGCGATTTTTGGGGTCAATCCCAACATGCGCTGGGATTGACGTTGATGGATGAGAAAGGGCGAACTCTCTTACCTTGGCTGCTACAACAACGGGATGCGAGAGACCGTTATAAGGAGTCTGTGCTAGGAGCAGAAGAAGATTATCTGGAGTGCATGATTGAGTTTATTTCAGGAGACTTTTTTACGGTCGTTTGCCAAGCGATAGAAGTTCCGAATGAAAAAGTATATTGGATGAATTGATTTGGCCAAGCCTTTCCGCTATAGTCATGGCAGGGAGGGCTTGGCTCTTTCCGCACATAGTGTCCTAGTACCATTACGCCTACGCCGGGGACAAGCTGGTTTGGCAGGAGTGGGACGGCAACGAGATGTTCT
>CAUWLU010000070.1:0-10975 GCA_963559705.1 uncultured Acutalibacter sp. | reverse complement strand
GAGCACGCGGCTGTTAACCGCGGTGTCGTTGGTTCGAGCCCAACTGGGGGAGCCAAAAAACCCGCGAATGTTAGACATTCGCGGGTTTTTTATATTTTTTATCGTTTTTCTTTTTAGCTCTCCCAGAACAAAAGTTAATACGTTAAGTGTACGATTGTTAACCGATAAAATTGCAGGAATTGCATTGCATTTTTGTCATGGTTCGGCCCGCTCATGAAAAATGACGGGCTTTTTCCTTTTTCAGGTAATATTAATGCAAGGCACATACAAGATGATTTTTTGAATTTTTACCAGTCTAGTGATCTACAAGGAGCATTAGACTATTGTTCTTCAGCGCCTTACCTTTGTGAATAGCTTTTTCTTTTTATATACTGGGGTTGAAAGGAGGCCCACCCCATGAAACAAACTATTCGCCTAAATCTCACTCCCACAGAAGCCAACCTCCTGCTCCACGGCCTCAATGAACTGCGGAACAAATGGCTGGAAGAGGACCGGGACACCTACCTGGTGGATGAGGTGTTTCTCCACCTCATTAAAAAGTTGGAGAAGAAACTACGTACATAAATGAAAAGGCACCCAGTAGGGTGCTTTTTTCATGTTGCTACATAGCCGCTCCAAAATGGAGATGGCAAGCAGAAAGGAGGAGTCCCATGAATCAACCCAACTGCCGGATTATCGCCCTGGCCAATCAAAAGGGCGGCACCGGCAAAACTACCACCACCGTCAACCTGGGAGTGGGCCTGGCCCGACAAGGGAAACGTGTTCTTCTGGTAGACGCCGATCCCCAAAGCGACCTGACCACCTGTCTAGGCTGGCAAAACCAAGACAGCCTGCCCTCCACCCTAGCCACCCTCATGGAGCGAGCCATTCGGGATGACCCAGTGGACATTCATTCAGCCTTGCTCCATCACCGGGAAGGTGTAGACCTGCTGCCATCCAATATTGAGCTTTCCGCCATGGAGATGGCTCTGGTCACTGCTATGAGCCGGGAGTTCGCCTTGAAGGAAGTGTTGTTCCAGGTGCGGAACCAGTACGACTACATTCTCATCGACTGTATGCCCTCCCTGGGCATGGTCACTATTAACGTCTTTGCCGCCGCCGACAGCGTGATTATCCCGGTGCAGGCCCAGTACCTCCCCGCCAAGGGCATGACTCAGCTGCTACGCACCATCGGAAAAGTGAAACGGCAGATCAATCCCAGCCTGCGGGTGGACGGCGTTTTGCTCACCTTGGTGGACAACCGCACCAATCTGGCCAGGCAGACGGCGGAAATTTTACGGGAGAATTACGGCAGCGTGCTCTGTATCTACAACAGCCAAATTCCCCTGGCTGTAAAGGCCGCTGAAGTCAGTGCGGCGGGAAAGAGCATTTATGATTACGATCCCACCAGCAAAGTGGCCATGGCCTACGAGTCTTTCACGAAGGAGGTGACCAACTATAAGAAGTCAAGAGGAAATTGAAAAATTTTTATTTAGCCAAAAAGGGTGCACAAAACCAAGCCCTCTTCCGAGGACTTCAAAACTAAACTGGTTATGGATCAGCGAATGAGATCCGGGTTATAGGGCAGATCTTTCGTCTGGAGCGTATAAATAACCCTCAAAAGCTTTTTTGCAACATGGGTAAGAGCGACACGGTGCTCCTTGCCCTCGGCGCGTTTCTTGGCGTAGTAGGCAGCAAATGTCGGCTCGTTATTAATTACCGTCTGCGCACAGTTCATAATGGCGTAGCGCAAATGGGAAGACCCGTGCTTTACCATTTTGCCCATGCTTTCGGAAGTACCGGATTGAAAAAATCCAGGTTCCAATCCGGCAAAGGAAAGCAACTTGGACGGACTGTTGAATTTGGAAAGATCCCTGAACTCAGAAAGGATAACGGCTGCAGAGGACACCCCAATTCCAGGAATGGTCAGCATGGGCGGATCAAGCATGAGAACGCAGTCGTTTATCTGCTGCTCGACTTCTTCCACCTTGCTTTGCAATTGGTTGTAGATGTCGATGATGATCTCCATTTCCTGAAGCAGATAATCTCTGGTTGAACCGACTGTATTTCTGGCCAGAGTTTTGAGCTCTACAAAATTCACCATGGAGAATTTACCCCGAGAAAGGCGTCGCAGTGATTCGTAGGACTTGGAATTCATGTTGGAGATTTTCTCCGGGGAAGCATAATGGGAAAGAATATACAGCGCTGTCATCGAGAATCTTCCTTTGAAAAAGGGCTTGAACTCAGGAAAAACCTTGTCGAGAATGTTTGTTAACTCCACCATCTGCCTGCTTCGCTGCCGAATCAGGCTGTCCCGAAATCTTGTTAGTGGCTTTAGCTTTTCGAGTGTGTAAAATGACGGTGGATAGGGCTTGTACTCTACCGTCATCAGATATTGGGCTATCATGAGAGCGTCTATGGAATCCGTCTTTGTTTTTCTGAGCGATTTGCTGCGAACGAATCGGTTGATCAGAAGCGGATTGAACTCCATGAACGAGAAACCGTTGTTTTCGAGGAACAGCTTCAGGTTTTGTCCATAATGGCCGGTAGATTCAAGTCCTATCTTCTTTTCCCCCTCGAGGGCATTAAGCAGTTCCCTAAGCAAAGAAAATCCCTCGCGGTCATTCTGAAACGACCACGAGGGTGTGATGACATCGCCAAGTTCATCCATGATGGCGCAGTCGTGCTTAAATTTTGAAATATCGATTCCTACAAAGTACAAATGGTTTCCTCCTCTTGTTTGTATTTTAGCACTGCTGTTTCCACAGAAGGCTTGTCCATGTATTCACGCAAATAAAACGTCAAGCGTTACCCAACTAATCACCAATTCAGACAAACCACTGCGGTTTGAGTCACCTCCAAACAGTCTGAGCCGTAGCTGAATAGGTACAAATCCGCAGTGCTTGTTCTGATTATAAAGCAGGTAGCTACTCCTGCAATATAACTTTTCGAGGAAAGGAGAAATAATTAAAACCACCCCTTCCGAGATGGTTTTAATTATACGTGCTGGATGAGCAAGGCAACCTAAAAAGAAAAGCCGATATGTTCCTCCAAGCGCACCATTCGTCCTCATGTGGCCGTCACCAGCGTGGATACTGCCAGCGAAGCATTGGCGGTGTCTATCTCTGAAAAAGCCTGTGTGGACATGGACTATATGGCCGAACTGTCCGGCAAATCACCGGAGGAACTGGAGAGCGAGCTTGCCGGCGTGATCTTCCGCAACATTGAAGTCCCGGAAAACCCGGATGAGCTGCGGGGAAATTCCCTCAGTCTGCAAGCCTTTTCCCTCGTGACGGCGGATGAGTATCTTTCAGGAAACGTGCGTCGGAAATTGCAGATGGCCAAAGCCTTTTTGGAAACTGCCCCGGACAGCCAGAAGGAAGCTGCCCGCAGACAGGTGGAGGCGCTGGAAGCGGTGCAGCCCGCAGATCTGGGCGCTGGGGAAATCGGTGTTCGCATCGGTGCCAGTTGGGTGCCTATCGACATCTACCAGCAGTTCATGGTGGAACTGTTTACCCCCGGATATTACGCCCGGAACCGCATCAAAATCCTTCGTTCCGAAGCTACCGGTCAGTGGGCCATCACGGACAAAAACTCTGACCGGGGCAATGTAAAGGTACTCACCACCTACGGCACCAAGCGCATGACCGCCTATCACATCCTGGAGCAGACCCTGAACCAGAAGGATGTGCGGGTATTCGACTATATCGAGGATGAAACCGGCAATAAAAAAGCCGTCCTCAACAAGAAGGAAACCGCCATTGCCCAGGACAGGCAGGAACTTATTAAGCAGAAATTTTCAGAGTGGATATGGCGGGATATTGACCGCAGGGAGCGCCTGTGTCGCATCTACAACGAAACCTTCAACAGCATCCGTCCCCGTGAGTATGACGGACGGCATATTCACTTTGAGGGGATGAATCCGGAAATCTCCCTGCGGCCCCATCAAATCAATGCAATCGCGCACATTTTGTACGGTGGAAACACCTTGCTTGCCCACGAGGTGGGGGCGGGCAAAACCTATGAGATGGTGGCGGCGGCAATGGAAATGAAGCGGCTGGGGCTTTGCACCAAGTCGCTGATCGTGGTTCCAAACCACATCACAGAACAGTGGGCGGCTGAGTTTTTGCAGCTTTACCCCAGCGCCAATATCTTGGTTGCCACAAAGAAGGATTTTGAGAAGCAGAACAGGAAAAAGTTTTGCAGCCGCATTTCCACCGGAGAATATGACGCCATCATCATCGGTCACAGCCAGTTTGAGAAAATTCCCATGAGCGTCGAGCGCCAGCAGATCATTCTCCAACAGCAGATCGACGAGATCCTGTTCGGTATCGAAGAGGCCAAGTCACAGAAGGCGGAGCGTTACACCATCAAACAGATGGAGCGCACCCGCAAATCTCTGGAGGCGAAACTGGCGAAGCTCAACGACCAGAGCCGGAAAGATGATGTTGTGACATTCGAGGAATTGGGTGTTGACCGCATCTTCATTGACGAAAGTCACTATTTTAAAAACCTCTTTTTAATGACAAAAATGCGGAATGTGGGCGGCATTGCCCAGACCGAGGCGCAGAAAAGTTCCGACCTCTTTATGAAGTGTCAGTACCTGGACGAGCTGACCGGAGAGCGCGGCGTGATCTTTGCCACCGGTACCCCTATCTCGAACTCTATGGTGGAGCTTTACACCATCCAACGGTACTTGCAGTACCGCACCTTACAGGAGATGGGGCTGATCCACTTTGATGATTGGGCGTCCAACTTTGGGGAAACTGTCACCACCATCGAGCTGTCGCCGGCAGGCAGCGGCTACCGCGCCAAGATCCGATTTGCAAAGTTTTATAACCTGCCGGAACTCATGAGCGTATTCAAACAGGTGGCCGATATTCAGACGGCGGATATGCTGCACCTGCCTGTACCAAAAGCCAACTTCCACACCGAGGTTATCAAGCCTTCGGAAATCCAACAGGAGATGATAAAAGGGCTGGCGGAACGGGCGGAAAAAATCCGTGGCGGCGGCGTCGATCCCCATGTGGACAATATGCTCCGCATCACCAATGACGGCAGAAAGCTGGCTCTGGATATGCGGCTCATTCAGCCGCTGGCACGGGATGACCCGGACGGCAAGGTGGCTGTCTGCGCCCGCAATGTCTGTCGCATCTGGGAACAGACGAAAGAAAAACGCTCCACCCAGCTTGTATTCTGCGACCTGTCCACACCTTCGTCGTCGCGGGCTTCGCTAAGCTCCGTCGGAAGCGAGCTTCCGACATCCGCCCACTCCGCTGCTCCTCCTCTCCCCACAAAGTCTGACGACTTCGCGGGGACCCCTGGAACCGGCTCGTTCAGCGTTTACGACGACCTAAAAAAGAAGCTGTTGGACGCCGGTATCCCGGAGGAGGAGATTTCCTTTATCCACACAGCGGACTCGGAGGCAAAGAAGAAAGAGCTGTTTGCGAAGGTGCGTGCCGGTCAGGTGCGCGTTCTTATGGGGAGCACACAGAAAATGGGGGCTGGCACCAATGTTCAGGACAGGCTCATTGCCCTGCATGATTTGGACTGCCCTTGGCGGCCCAGCGATCTTCAGCAGCGGCTTGGAAGAATTGTCCGTCAGGGCAATGAAAATGAGGAGGTGGAAGTCTATCGCTATGTTACCGAGGGAACTTTTGACGCTTACCTGTATCAGCTCGTAGAGAACAAGCAGAAATTTATTGCTCAAATCATGACCAGCAAAGCCCCTGTTCGCGTGGCGGATGATGTGGACGAAACCGCCCTGAGCTATTCTGAGATCAAGGCGCTGGCCACCGGCAACCCCTTATTATCGAAAAGTGCAATCTGGATATGGAGGTGGCGCGGCTGAATATGCTCAAAGCCAGCCACTTGAATCAGGTGTATGCTTTGGAGGAACTGGTACACCGCAAATATCCAGCAGAGATCACCCGATTGACAGAGAGAATTGCAGGCTATGAAAAAGATGTGGAGCTGGCGAAAGCCCATCCGAAAGCGCAGGAGGGATTCTGCGGTATGGAGGTGGAGGGCAAACACTACACCGGAAAAGAGGATGCAGGCAAGGCGATCATCGACGTCTGCACAAAGATGACCGGTTCCGATGCTGTCCTACTGGGGCAGTACCGGGGCTTTTCTATGGTGCTGGCCTATGACGGGATGAGCAACGAGTACCGTATCACACTGAAAGGCACCCTGTCCCATACGGTGACGCTGGGTGCGGATGTGTTCGGCAACATCACCCGTCTGGACAACGCGCTGGAGAATCTGGCAGGAAACCTTGACGCGGAACGGGCCAAACTGGAGGAAGCCAAGGTGCAGCTTGAAAATGCCCGCACCGAACTGGCCACACCATTTGTCCGCGATGACGAGCTGGCCGAGAAAACCGCACGTTTGAAAGAACTGAACATCCTGCTTAATATGGATGAGAAAGACAAAACGCTGATCGACGAGGCTCCCGATGAGGGCGAGGAACCGCCTGCAAGAAAGGTTGTAGGTCTGGAGTGATAAGCTCTCCCAGCACCGATTGGAACTGTTCCAGCCGGTGCTTACATAAGAAAAACTCCCTCATACAGCCACTTTCTTAAAAATGAAGCCGTACATAGGAGTTTCTCTTATGATTTCGTTTCCTTGCTGCTCATTATGCGTAGGTGATTATCCCGACACAGAGTGTCCTTCAAAGAAGCGGTCATATCCTTTATGATGCGAATTTCATATTCATCGCAATCTTTCAGCAGAAGCGCAATATCTTTTTCAAACTGCGTTTTCGAATATCTAAGCGCCTCGTCATAAAAAGTTTTAGTATTTAATGAGTTTTTACGGATTTACAGTAAAAACTATTGATACTCCAGAACTTTTTCGGTATATTATGAGTAAGGAATAAGGAGGCGAGCGATATGATTATCCGGTCAAACTATATGAATACGCTGAAAACCTATCGGGATGTTCCGCTTGTGAAGATATTAGCGGGAATCCGGCGCTGTGGCAAATCCACAATTTTAGATATGCTGCGGGATGATCTGCTGGAAAGTGGGATTGCCGCAGACCATATTATCAGTATGCGATATACGTCGGAGGATTTTGATGATGGTATGACCGACAAAGATATGTATACCGGTATAAAGGGGCAAATGACCGATGAAGGGCGCTACTACCTTTTGCTGGATGAAGTACAGGAAATCGAAGGTTGGGAAAAAGCAGTCAATAGTCTGTTGGAGAATGCCAACACCGATATTTATGTGACCGGCTCCAATTCCAAGCTGATGTCCGGCGAAATATCCACCTACTTGACGGGGCGCTACATTTCCATTCCGGTTTATACGTTATCTTTTGCTGAGTATTTGGAATTCAAAAAATCTGATTCCCGTTCTCCAAAGGAATTGTTAAACGAATACCTGCGATTGGGCGGGTTCCCCATTGTGGCGCTGAGCAACTTTGACGAACGCTCCGCCTATCAGATCGTGGAGGGCATCTATAACTCTGTGTTATTACGAACGATATTACAAAACGGCACAACATCACGAACTTTGATTTATTTAACCGTGTTGTAAAGTATATCGTGGAAAATGTGGGCAAGACCTTTTCAGCCAATGCCATTGCGAAGTTTCTAAAAAGCGAGGGGCGTTCCCTGTCGGTGGAGGCGGTTTATAACTATCTAAACTGGCTGGAAAAGGCGTTTGTAATCTATCGCTGCCAGCGGTATGATTTGCAGGGAAAATCTGTACTGAAAACCCAGGAAAAATTCTATCTGGCAGATGCGTCCCTAAAATACTGCATCATGGGATTTAATCCAAAGTCAATCGCAGCTATGCTGGAGAACATCGTATATTTTGAGCTGCGGCGTCGAGGCTATGAGGTCTATATCGGAAAAAACGAAACGAAAGAAATTGACTTTGTGGCAGTGCAGCGCGACGAGCGTATCTACGTTCAGGTATGTCGTAGGTTGCCGGAGGAATCTGATCGGGAAATCGCCAATCTCCTTGAAATCAAGGATCACTACCCTAAATACGTTGTGACGTTGGACGAGTTGGCCGCAGGAAATGTCAATGGTGTAAAAATCGTACACTTGGCGGATTTTTTGTTGAGTCATGAATACTAAATAACAAATTATGACGTGAAAGGAGCAGATAGACTATGTCCCTTATAAATCAACTTTCAGATGAAAAAGAGCCTTTTGCTACATGTCTTCTATCAACTGATTGCACGACTACAAGCGGCATAGAGCATAGAGTTTTAGAAGACAATGGACATAGTGATATTCTGCTTCGGTATATGGAAGATGCTTTACAAAGGCATCATATTAGTCCGGAGGCATTACAACGCCATATGGATTTGATTGCAACATTAAAAATAGAAAATCTCCCAATCCTTCGATCCCCTTACCCACAGACTTCAACAACCCAGAAAGGAAATTTTGCTGAAGTTTTCTTGGCGGAATATTTGGTTTCTACAACCGATATGGAGCTTCCCATATATAGGCTGAGATATAATACTAATCCAGATCAGTCTATGAAAGGCGATGACGTCCTATTGTTTGATTTGGATTCAGATCCTGTACGTATTATTGTTGGTGAATCAAAATTCAGAGGTATACCAGATAAGCAGTCTGTAATCGATATTGTTGATGGGCTTGTACGCTCATATAAGGCTGGGCTGCCAATCTCTCTTATGTTTGTGGCTGAAAGATTGTTCCAAGAAAACAAGCCTGAACTTGGCCGAAGAGTTCAAAACTGTGCCATACTGTTTGCCACCAATAAACTACATATTGACTATGTTGGATTTCTCATGAGCAATCAAAATGCAAAAAATCATGTGAACAGACATACTACAGATAATCTTCACAATTTGTTGATGATATCGCTGGGAATACAAAACCCCGAAACTATGGTTAAGAAAGCTTTTGAAGAATTGGAGAGTAGATTATGAGTATTCCAACAGATTATATTTCCGATCTACTAAATGAATTGTCGCAAGGTCGCCTAGACAATCTTATTACGCAAGCAGACGCGAGGAGAATTCTTCAAGAGGTAAAAGAAATTCCAGAAAACTATCCAGATTTTGACCCATTGCTTACTGAAAAAGCAACACACATTGCTTATGCATTGCTCTCTTGCGGTTGTTCCTTGATGGAAAAATCAAACAGCAATTTTACCGCCACAGAAAGTTTATCAATATTAGAAAAGGCCGGTAAATTATTATCGGATATTTATAAGTATAATGATGATGAATTCGACGGGAAAGACTACAATTTGCTGATTTCTGGGATGGCATTATATGCTGCTAAACAATATTCGCGTGCCTTTATTGTACTAAATAACGTAAATCTCGATTTTGTTGTTGGGCAAATAGTTATTCAATTTATAAAAAAAGATTTTAATTCTTTGTTGCAAAATGTAAACCAAGTTTTCTTTGAGTCGCCCAATGAGTTATCTGACATACAAAGCTTAGATGAATGGGTTATTTCTCACGAAATTGCACGAATCTTCTTAATGGTTGTTGATTTTGTTCAAACAGGAAATCAAAGTAACTTTGTTTCAATAGATAATATATTTGATAAGTTGCTATCGATTGCCACTGAAAGCAATTTAATATCCTATTGGTTAATAGTAAGACTGTTAAAAATTATTCTTTCGACTTTTCAAGAGGCTTCTCTTTGGACAATTTTGCCGCCTTTGCTGCCTGCTCAACATATAACCGAGAATTACATTCGGCTGCTTAGTGGATTCAAGCCTGCCATTACGGAGCTATGGCCATCACAAACAATGGCCATTCCGCTTGCAGTTGGAGAAAATAGCGGAGGTGTTATTAATCTTCGCACAAGCGGTGGAAAAACGAGAGTTGCAGAGATTGCTATCCTAAACACCTTGTCTAAGCACATTGTGTCAAAAACTTTATATCTCGCCCCTTTTCGGTCATTAGCCTTTGAAGTCGAACAAAGCCTTAGTAAAACATTTGCTCCTCTTGGAATTACTGTTTCTCAGCTTTATGGAGGTTCTACCGCCAATGTAACAGACTTTGAGCTTATCAAGCAATCTCAAGTTATCGTTGCAACGCCTGAAAAGGCAAAAGCTCTTATCCGATGTGGTTCAGAGCTTGAGTCCGAACTCAAGCTGATTGTTATTGATGAGGGACATCTTTTAGGTGCAGAAGATAGATATATAAAAAATGAAATTTTCCTTACACATATAAATGAATTTGCCTCTCGAAATCAAATAAAAATGTTACTGTTGTCTGCTGTTTTACCTAACGCAAATGAGTTGGCTGATTGGGTTGCTGCGGATACCAGCTTAGTCGCAAAGTCAGAGTGGAAACCTGCATTAGAGAGGTTAGGGCTATTATTGTGGGATGAAAATCGTGTTAGGCTGGAGTGGGAAAGCGAAGGAAAACCATTTAATCCTAACTTTGTTCAAAAAGCACCTTTAGGGTTTGGAAAAAGAAGAAATATGTTTCCCAATAATAAAAAAGAAGCTATTGCTGCGACAGCGGTTCGTCTGGCAAAAACGGGAACGGTCATGATTTATTCAGCGCGAGCAAATTTTATTGAGGGATTAGCTGAAAGTGTACTTTTTGCATTGGGGGAACACTCAGAGGATTTTTTATGGGATTGTTCGCTCTGGAATGTATTTGAAAGTGTTTGCAAAGAAGAACTAAACGAGAATGATATTATTTTGATTGCTGCCAGAAAGGGGGTAATTTGCCATAATAATCGTTTGCCCACTCTCGTCCGTATTGCTATGGAAAGGTTGATGCGTTCAAAACCACCGCTTATTATTATTGCTTCATCTACATTGGGGCAAGGTGTAAATGTAGGAATTTCTTCAATTATAGTTTCAACGCCATATTATGACCAAAGCTGTATTAGCAATCGGGATTTCTGGAATATTTGCGGTCGTGCAGGTCGTGCCTTTTCAGATGTAGAAGGTAAAATTTTATACGCGATTGATACTACAGAAGAGGCATGGAAGGTCAGCAAAAATCGTAATCTTGCACGAAATTATTT
>CAUWLU010000069.1:0-11339 GCA_963559705.1 uncultured Acutalibacter sp. | reverse complement strand
GACCGGCGGCGGAGATCGCGTCAGAGATGCCAGAGACCCTGCGCCCACTGGGGTACCTGGGCATTGTGCGCCCGGATGATTATTGCAGCCGGGGACGGCGACGAGAAAAAAGCACCTGACAATTCAGCGAGCGGCAGCGGTCGCGCCGGTGATCGGCGCGGCCTTGCCGGTTGAGAAAACTCCTGTGCCTGCCTGACGGCGGGCAAAAAATAAAGTCGGCGAGGGCCGACAATGGGCTGGTATATCAGCGTTAAGTTAAGGGACAGGCCACCGGGAGAGGTGGAAGCCCAGGAGGGACAGGCCAAAAGGCTGGCCGGACAGGAAAGAGAATGTTGTTGAGCGGAAGCAAGGCCCGCCCTTGCTTCCGGTAATCAGCGATCAGCACCAAGCGCAGGCTGGGTCAAGGGAAAGGGTGGAGATTTCCGGCAGGAAATACGACCCGGCCTTGACACAGACGGAGCGGGTGCTATGGGGAGGGGTGAGGTCGTGGGCCTGTATTACCGAGAACAAAAGCATATCTGCGGCAAGGACTACGACACAGCCCCATACATGGAGGTCGATCTATACCCTGTCTCAGCCAAGAAGCATAAGGCGTCACGCCGGGCAAAGAAAAAAGAAGCATCCTCTCTGGCACAGCAGACCTACAACGACAACCGGGCCAAGCGCTACCATGTGCAGCTCGTCAACACCAACTTCGGAAAAGGGGATTTCTCCTGGACTGGGACATACGACGACGATCATCTGCCGGAGCCGGGGGACACACACAGGGCCGACCTGGATTTTACGAACTACATCAAGCGGCTTTACCGGTGGTGTGACAGGAACGGAGTGCAGCGCCCCAAGTGGGTGGCGGCGACGGAGTACACCACGATCACGGAGGACGGGAAAGTTTGTGGCCGCCATCATCACCACGCGATCATCCAGCACACGGAGGGCTTGACCAGGGATGTGTTGGAAGAACTGTGGAGCGTAAACGGGAAAAGAATAGGCTTGACGCGCGGAGAATACCTGGATGTTGACCATGGCAGCGTGGAAAGTCTTGTGCGATACATCAGCAAGAACAAGCGGTGTGCCCGGAGCTGGAGACAGAGCCGGGGCCTGGAGAAACCAAAGACACCTCCGCCCAATGACAGCAAGTGGAGCCGCCGGAAGCTGGACGAGGCCAGCACCCTGTACATAGACGACACGGAATTTTGGGAGAAGAAGTATCCGGGGTACACCCTGAACCGGGTGGAAACCAAAGTGAGCGACGGGGGTATGCGCCACACAATCGTGATCTTGCGCCGTGCCGAATGCTGGCATGGGCGTGGGAATATCAAACAGACGAGGAGGAGACCTGTATGACAAACAAGGAACGGTTCAAGGAAATTTTCATATCCCAGGTGACGAGGCCAGGGGCGGCAGACCTGCTGGCCTGGCTTGGAACCACGGACTTTTTCGAGGCACCGGCCAGCACACGCTTTCACGGGGCATATCCCGGCGGGCTGGTGGAACACAGCCTGAATGTATATTATGCCCTGCTCGGACAGTATACCATCCGGGAGTACGGCGGGGAGAGTGTCGCCGTCGTGGCACTGCTGCATGATGTCTGCAAAACCGGCTATTACCGCAGGGAGCGGGACGGAAAGTACAGCGTGAAAGACCAGCTGCCGATGGGGCATGGGGAAAAGTCTGTGTATCTGGTGATGAAGTTCATGGACTTGACCGACGAGGAGGCTCTTGCTATCCGCTGGCACATGGGGGCTTATGACGATGCTTTCCGGGGCGGGAGCCGGGCGCTGAACGAAGCACAGGACAAATGTGCCCTTGTGCTGGCCCTGCACCACGCCGATATGCAGGCGACACAGGAAGAAAAACGGCGGGAGGGCATTTTGTGATGGCGTTCCGTCTGGAGCTGTCCGACCTGCCGCCGCGCTACCGGGCGCAGGCGGAAGCGCAGCTCGCCAAGGGAAGAAAAAAGCGGAGCGACCCGCTGGCGGAGGCGGCACGGGCCGCGAAGATCACCGGCAAGGAGTTTGACAGCCTGGGCGAGTATGAATATTACATCGGCACCGTGGCCCCAAAGGTGGCGCGGGGTGAGATCGTGGAGTGGGAGGCCCACCCATGCTTTCCCCTGTTCCCGGCGGGACAATACGGGGCTTTGAAGCTGCGCCCGGTTCGGTATACTGCGGACTTCCGGTTGGTTTATGCAGACGGAACCGTGGAGATCGTGGAGATCAAGAGCAAGTTTGTCCGGCGGATGCAGCGGGATTATGCCCTGCGGCGGCGGGTATTCCTGGAACAGGTGGCCCGCCCGGCTGGATGGAAATTCACGGAGATCATAACAGCGGACAGCAAAGAGGAAATTGACCGCTGGACAGAACTGACCAAGGGGGCAAAGTAACGATGGACGAGAAGCAGAAACCCGTGTGCGGGCTGTGCCAGCGGCACCAAAAGCTGGAGACCGTGGACGGGATGGCATTTTGGATTGAGTGGGACGAAAACGGCAGGCCACGCCTGTGTATGGACAGTACGACCACAGGTGGCGGGCTGAATGTGCTTTGTGTGCAGTTCTGCCCCATCTGCGGGCGGAGATGTGAAAACATTGTGGAAATGGAGGAAAACCATGGGGAAGCATAAAAGAAAGCCGCCTGTTTTCGCTGGGAATGTGGCCCGGCAGGCCCAGGCGCGGTATCTGCGCACCAAGAAGCCGGAAAGCGAGCGGGTACAGGAAAACCGGGAGGCGGCAGGCCATGTGATCTGTTTGTGCTTCATGGTGGCGCTGAATGACCGGTACGGCATTGGAGAGGGCCGCTTGCAGAGAGTGACGGACGCGGCCAATGGGGAGCTGGAGCGCTTTGCAATCAACCAGAGGGCCGTGGGTATGGAGCGGGCAAAGAAACTGCTCAACGAGACGCTGGCGGGCTTGTACGACGGGAATTTTGTGCTGCCTATCACGAAGCCACCCAAAAAAGCAAGAGACTGGGCCATGCTGGGAGAACAGCGGGAAGCGGCGGAGATCGTGGTCAAGTGCTACGCACTGGGCACACACAAGGCGCTGGGCTTTGGCCGGGAGCGCCTGGAGGAGACGATCAAAGCCACGGAAGCTGTGTTCCGGGAGTTTGGAGAGTGGGCAAAGGGCGGGGACTACTTCGGGTACGCCATGCTGGCAAGACGGCTGACGGAAATTCTCGGTGAGCCGGTGGAAGTGGACGAAAGCAAGGCTGACGAGCCGATTTTCAGCAGAACGCTGGACTGAGGGTGTTAGAGGGAGACGGCGAACAGAAAGCCGGGAACGGGAGGCGACGATGCAGTTTGAGAGCGTGAAACACATAGCCCAGTATTACAAGGCCATTCCGGGTATGCTGCGCTTGTTACAGCAGGAGCGGGAGGAGCTGGAGGGCAATTACTATGGGCTGCGTGGGCTGGCGTATGACGGGACGCCGCACAGCTCGTCGCCGGGGAAACCGACGGAAGAAGCGGGCCTGCGGGCGCTGGAAAGCGGTGTGGGCGACCGGCTGGCAGAGATCAAGGCGAACGAGACGGTTTTGAGCGCGGACGCAGCGGCCATCCGGGGCTGCCTGGACGCCGTAAACGGTAGGTACAAGCAGGTGATCTTGATGCGCTATGTGCGTGGTTACAGTTGGGCAAAAACGGGTGTCAGAATGAACGCACCGGACAGCACCGTGAGAAACTGGCACGAGCGGGCTATGGAGCGTTTTGGCGAGGCCCTGGAGGAGCTACCGGAGGCGGCGGAGTTGGCCGCCCGCGCCGCGCGCGCGCGTACATAATAAGCGCTGAAAAATTTTGTGAGGGGAGCAGGATGATTTTGGGGCTGTGTCTGCCGCCCACCGGGACGGATTTTCGCAGGGGCGAGCCGCCGGAAACCAGCCCTAAAGGAAGTTTTCTGAACCGACTATATGCGCGGCGTGTTCAAGTTTCCACAAAGCGGGGAAAGGCTGTGGAAAAACAATTTGCGAATGGAGGAAAAGCCCGTGGGTTTTGTGAGAACGATAACCGGAAGCGTGGGTAGATACTTAGCTCGGCGGCGGCGGATGCGGGCGCTGCGGAGCCGGTATAGATACCTGTACAGGAGCGGGAAAAGATGAAAGAACCCCGGCGGGCCGTTTTGTTACGGTCTGCCGGGGTTTTGTTTCGCTTTTTGAGGTTTTGATAACGCTTTTTCCCGTTCTGATAACGGCGTCAGGGTTCCGGGGGTTCGTCGGGCGTATTGAGTTCGAGGGGCTGGCCCTCCCGCTTCATGCGCTCAATACAAGCCTGTATCACATAGCCCTGGACGCTCTGATCGGCGGCCTTGGCAGCGGCACGGATGGCCGCACCAATGGACTTGATCGGGCGGACGCTGATATAGTCGCACTTGGCGTTATAACGGTCGTTGCCGCGCCGCCTGTATTCTGGAACTGGCATAGGTCATTCCTCCTCCTGGGGTTCGTTATAGCCCGTCAGGTCGATCATGGTGATCTCCGGGGGCTGCGGGGTGAGTTTGTAATAGCGCCCGTTTTCGTAGTGCTGGTCGGTTACGCCGTCGAACCAGGTAATATCTCCATGCTGGGCCTGGGCGGCCTCCATGCTTTGCTGTGCCTGCTGCTCGGTCAGGCCGTCAAAGGTGAGGCGCTGGCCGTCGGCAAACTGAGCCACCAGGCGGAACGCCGGGAAAATCTGCTGTGTGTTGTCCATGGGGTGCCTCCGTTCACTATCAGTCGGTTGCAAGATCATCGGGGACATCTGCGGCGGTTAAGGGCCTGTTGCAAGCGATTTCTTTAAGGGGGAGATATGGGCAATCGTTATAGCTGGGGTATTTATCGGCCTCGGCACAGAGGAGGCACGAGGCACGGGTGCAATTCTTGTTGACGCGCTGGGCGATGTATTCCTTGTTGGTCATATAAAAACCTCCCGATGAAGTGAATTGAACTTGTCGTATTATAACACGAAACAGTGTATAGGTCTATTCAAATTCAGATAAATGCTGGGAAAGGGCCTGTTCAATCCCGCGGCGCTGGCACTCGCCGGTGCGGTCAAGCTGTATGCTGCCGTCTTGACCGGCGAAAATGGTGCAGCCGCACTTCCAGATATACATAGCCTGCGTGATGATGTCCAAAGTCAGATAATCGCAGAGGGCGAGATCATAGGGGGTAACAGAGGAACTGGAGCCGCCATTGAACAGATTGTGAGCGGAGCGGATGGCTGTAAATTGGCTGTCAGACAGTTCCGCCCGGCGGGCGACGGATAAAATGCCGGGGAAACTGATACCGTCGGGGCAAATTTTGCGCCGGGCGATGTCACACAGCGTTTTGTCGGCGGAAAGGATATAGACGGCGGCCATGTATCCGCCGTCCCGCTGGCGAGCGGGGGCGGAGCTGGCGGCCAGGGATATGAGTTCACAGTAGCGGGCATAGTGGTTCTTGTGGTCAATCATTGGGATACCTCCTGTTCGTTTGGCTCGTAGTAGGCCACGACTTCACCGGTCACGCTGTCGTGGCGGCTGATGATGGTATAGCCGAACTGTGCAAGATCGTCGCGGGCAGCCTGGAGGACGGCGGCCTGATATTCCGGGCCGCGCTGTGCAAAGCGGTCGGGCTTTGTGTAGCGGCGGCGGAAGTCCTCAACAGAGGATGCGGGAACCTGGTATTTTTTGAACTTTTCATACAGAATTGACATGGGGCAATCTCCTTCAATTCTCTGCTGCGCTGTCGCCCATGGGGACAACGCGCCATTCTTCGGGGCGAGTTTTGGCGGAACGGATTGCTTCAAGGGGTTCCCTGCTCTCGCAGATGGCGGCCTGTTTCCAACGGTAGCTTTGGCAGGTTCGATTTTTAGTCTGCTCCTCACGGACGATATGAAGCTGCTTGTATTCCAGAACATACATATTTGCGGCCTTTCTGCCCTTTACCCTGGGCGGCGGGTTTTGTATGGGGCGCCGTCGCTTTGTGCCGGTGCGGCGGCTCCAAGGTGTCCGGGTATCATTTCCGTGGGGGCACGAAAATGGTTGTCAATCAAGGCCCAGGGCGCGGCGGGCGGCCTGCTCTGCGTTGGGGGTCAACTGCCGCTGCCATGCGCTGTACCGGGGGGACCAGCGGAAGCCGTTGGATTTGAGTGCGGCGCGGGTATCCTCGTCGGGCTTTTCGTCAAAGAGGATTTGGAGCCGGTCGGCCTCCAGGTTGCGGACGATCTCGCCGCCGTCAAATTTGGTGTTTTCGGCGGGCTGTGTCTGCTGGGCGGCTCGGCTGTCCAGCTCGGCAAGGCGGGCTTCCACCCGCTTGATCTTGCCCCGCAGGCTGGAAAGCTCATAGTCAGGCATGGGCTTTTGCGCCCAGGAATAGGCGCTTTGGATGGCGGCGTCATTTTGGGCGGCGGTTTCATCGCTCATACCAGGGAAGCCCTTCAAGGTCTTGTGCTTGCGGTAGTAGGCGTTCATGGCCTTGCCGGTGTCCAACCTGTTTTGTAACTGCTGGAGCTGGTCGGTGAGCATTTCACGGGCGTGGGGGTCGGCCAGATCGACGGGGCCGGAGCCGACGGTTTTGATTTTGTGCAAGATGGCCTCGATCTCTTTGTACTCCTGCCACAAGCTGTCCTCGCGGGCGTTCTGGCGCTGCTTTTTCTTCACTGGGAAGTTGGAGCCGCCGGAAACAAGGATACTGGGACAGCTTGCGCCGTTGCAGTTGTAGTCGTTCGTCCACTGGGCGAGGCGGCGGGCGTAGCGGTCAAGTAGGGCGTCCAGCTTGCCGTGGTAGTAGGGACTTGTGGCGGCCTTGCAGCGCTCAACCAGGGCGGCGGCTTTGTCCACGCTGGCCCGGTATTCGTTTGTGGCGCGGCCTGCGGGGTAGTCTCGCATGGACATCATCTCGTGCGCCCGGCGGGCCGTCTCCTCGTCGATGGGGTAATATTTGACGGCGGGGGCTTTCTGGGCTTGCTCCTGGGGCTGTGCGTCGTTGTGGCCGGTGGCGTCAATGATCTCGTCCAGATCGGCGGTCAATAGGCTTTGCTGTTCGTACATGGCTTTTCCTCCTTGGTTTTGGGTGGTGGGGTTATTGGTCGGCTTCCTTGGCCGCCTCCGGGGTGCCGGAATAGTTGTAATCAAGCCCGTGCTGCTCCATGAGATCGGAAACCGCCTGACCCGTCAGGCCGGAGAAGCAAAGGGTCTCGTCAACAACCGTTGCCCCCAGCGTGGCGGCAAGGTCGGACAAGCTGCCAAAGTGGTTCAGGACTGCGGCATAGATTTTGGGTTGCGGCATGGTAGAAACCTCCCTGTTTTGGATTTGGGTTTTGGCCCATGAGCGCCCCCGCCCTGGTGGGAGCGAGGCCGGGCTTGCACCGGCGGCGCGTTTGCGTCGGCCTTGCGGGCTTACAGTTTTAGAAGCCGCCGGGCGGTGTCCTCGTCGATGTAGTTTGACCATCCGGCACGGTGAAGCTCCTCGGCGGCTTGGGAAAGGGTGATCGTGCCGTTCTGGACATCCTCGCGCAGACTATCCAGAATATTTTTGATGGGGAACGGCTCTTTGCGCATGGTATCAGCTCCTTTTTGGGGTTTGTGGTTTGGCCTTGTGGCCTGGGGCCGGGTCGCTTTGTCCGGTGCGGCCCGCGAAGGTGTCCGGGGGTTGTGGTCAGTCAAGACAGGTTTCAAAGCTCATGCGGTACTGCTCTTTGAGCTTGTCATAGGCGCGGCGGGTGACGGTGTATGTGCTGCGCTGCTCGTCGTAGGATATACCGCGCCCGCGGAGCTGCGGGAGATCGTCGCGGAGCGGACGGAGATAATAATGCTTGCCGTAGTATGAAAGACTGGCGGAGAAGTCGCAGCCTGTCGGGGCCTTTTCCATTTCGTAGCAATAGGAATATTCGCCGGGTTTGTCTGCGTGAACGGCGGGGGACTTTGCCGCCTCCAGTGCTTCATAGTCGGGAGCGTGGCCGAAAAGCTCACCGGTTTCGGTGTCGTAGCGGGCAACTGTAAACTCCGGGACAAAAAGCGTTGTCTGCTCGTTGATCTGCTGGGCGTAGCCGCCGGGGACGGGGGCAAAAGTGCCGTTGATTTTGCGCTCGATTGCTGCCATGGTGAAAACCTCCTCGTTTTGTGCTTTGGTGGGTGGCTTATACTCTACCGAACTGGGCAGACATAGCGCGATGATAGCAGGCGTTGAGGGCGTTTTTCATATCTCCGAATGTGGCGAAAATGCCGGTTTTGAACTCGGTAGAAAAATTGTTTTCCCGATCGAAAAGCTGGATTGCGATACCTTTGCGCCCATCGTACATGGAGTAGGAAATGGCGCGGGCGTTGCAACCGTTTTGGTTCAACTTGTCTACCAGCTCAGCGGCGTGTGCAAGAGAGGCGTTCCAATCGGTCAATCTCATATTCATTTTTGGCCTTTCTGCCCTTTACCCTGGGCGGCGGGTTTTACATGGGGTCGGGTCGCTTTGTCCGGTGCGGCCCGCTAAGGTGTCCGGGGTCCGTGTCAGGCGACGCGGACATAATAGGCGGATTTTTTGCTGCTCCACTTGGCCCCGGCGGCCTTGATCGCGTCGGCGTGGCGCTCGGTGTCTCCGGCCAGCCACACCACCGGCGCGGCGGTCTGTGCGCCCTTGATGGTGGCGGTGACGCCTGCCAGATCGGCAAAGCGGGCGGCAATCAGTTCGGCGGCGGTTTTGGGTTCGGGCTGCTCGGCGGCGGGCGCGGCCTGCTGGGCTTCCAGCTCGGCGATTTTGTTAGTGGCCCGGTAAAGATCGCCGCGCACAGCGGAAAGCTCGTCTTGTGCCTGGGCCAGCTCGGCGCGGAGTTTGTCGGCCTCGGCGGTGGCGCCGTTGTCACACTCGGCAAAGTATGCCTTGACGGCCCGGGCGGCCTTGGGTTCGGGCTTGATCGGCAGAACCAGGGCCAGGGGTTCATCACCCACATAGGCGACGGCGGCGGAGATCGCGCCGGTGGCCCGGAGCGTTGCGGATGGGGTGAGCGCCGCAATAAATTTTGCGTTGTAGAACGACGCCACACCGGCGGTGGGGTTGTAGTAGCTGGCGGCAGGGGCCTTGCCTGCCTGGAGGGTCAGGGGGCAACGCTCCAGGGCGGGGGCGTTGGCGGTCTGCTCCACGGTCTCGTTAAACAGCTTGACCAGATCAAAGCCGTTATCCGCGGCCTTTTCGCCGTTCTGCATGGTGTAGTTACCGGCCTCGCAGCAGGTCACGGGCTGGACGATGGCGGCATACTCCGGGGGGTTCATCTTGTAGGCGATAAAGCCGTTGGTAACATAGATCGCGCCGTCGTCGGTCACGCGGCAGATAATGCGCTCGGAGCCTTTCAGGGCCTTTGCGGCCTCGTTGGTGTAGTTGCCCATGTACTTTTTCATGCTGATAACCTCCAGATCATCTATTTTTTTCTTGTGTGGCCCGGTGTCGGGCTGGGGTCGGGTCGCTTTGTCCGGTGCGGCCCGCTAAGGTGTCCGGCGGCTGGGTCAGCGCTTGGATTTTTCAACCTGCAAGGCGTTGAACAGGTGGGACTTTGCCATATAGAAATGGGGGTCGGTCTCGGGGGCGTCCTGCCCGGCAGCGGCGGCGGCTTCCTTGGCGGCCTTGCCGGGCTTGTCGGTGTACTTCCAGAGGTTGCACACCAGGGCGGCGTGCTGGCCCTTTTTCACGCTGTACCCCATGCGCTTCCACTCCGCGAAAGTGTGGAAAGTGTCAGCGGCCAGCATGGCATGAAACACGGCGTCGGGGGTCTCGTCGCTGCCCTCAGCAACGGTGATTTTCACGCCCGCCCGGCGGGCGGCGATCTGCTCGGCGGTGTAGGTGGCGGCGACCAGCTCGGCAAGCTGGGCGGGGGTAAAGCTGGCGCGGACGGTCTCAAAGATGATCTCGTTGTTTGTCATGGTGTTTTTCCTTTCCGGCTCGTTGGCCTGTTCACTGTTGCGTGTCGTTCTGTGCTTTCAGCATACACTGTTGCGTGTCGTTTTGTCAAGCACTTTTTCGCAATTTTTTTCGGGGGCTGGGGGTTCCCCCTACGGGGGAAATTTCTTGCAACGAAGTCCGTTGCTTTTCTGGTCGGGGCGTGGTATCATATCCCCCGGAGGGGGCCGGGGGATTTCTCCCCCGGCGGGCCTAATCACTTAGGCCAGAGGCTCAACAGAGCCTCGCGCAGTGTGGCATACCGGCGGCCCCGGTAGTACCATGTGCCATTGATGCACCGCAACGCGTTCACCTCCCCGCCAGCCGTCCCGGCGTCGTTACCACCGGGGCGGCTATTTTTTTGCCCTTGCGGGCTGGGGTGCGGCGTTTCAGGCACACCGCCCAGGGCCTTTCTTGCTTCCTCCGGTTGTCCCGGCTGTCACTGTCACAGTTGCATTTGACCGGCGGCGATTTGCCCCGGCACCCTTGCGGGCTGCACCGCTTCTTTCGCTGGGGCATTTCGGCGGGTGCCCTAAACCGTGCGCCGTGTCGGCCCGTTCACTTGGCCCCCGCTGAACTGTTCCCGGCGGCGGGTCCGGGGGCCGGGGCCGTGTGGCCTTGGCTTGGCTCGAATGATAGCGGCATTTTTTCGGGCCGTCAATAGGGCCAAAACCGTTCCCCCGTCCCCCTTTAGGGGGGACTGGGGAAGTTTTTTTGCACAAATTTCCGGGGCGATTTTTTGTGGAAAATGCTGTGTTTGGGGGATTATAGGGGGCGTATATATCCAGGCTATCAAGATACCAGACCGGGCGCATAAAACCCTCCGCCGGGCGGCTGGGCATGATCGGCGGCAGAACGGCGGCGGGCAGGAACCGGGGCAGGACGGGCGGCAGATTAGCGGAAGACAGCGGCGGCAGATCGGGCCGGGGGTGGCGTGGTGTGAGCCGGAACCGTGGGCGGCAGATTGTCGCCGTGGTGGCTGCGGCCTATGCGGGCGCGGGCGGTGGGGCGCACTCATGCAGGCCCAGGGGGCAGCGCAAGCCGCCAGCAGGCAGAGGAACAGCGGGAACAGCGGGAACAGCAACCGGGAGCCGCCAGCCGGGAGACCGGACAGCAACCACCGCACCAGGCAGGGACGGCCCACCACCAGCGGGAGCAGAACAGGCAACCAAGGCCAGAGCCAACGCCAGCGGCCAGGCCGAAGATTACAGCAAACGCGCCCGCACCCTCGCCCGCCCGCGCGAAGTCGGAACGCCCGCGCCCGCGAAAGGTACTGCTGGGCCGCAGGCCAAGCCTTGCGGGTTCGGAAGCGCAAAATTTTTTTAGGTAAGGGGTCAAAAAATCGCTTCCCTGGGGCCGGGCCGGGAAATAGCTGGGGGGTCAAAAATGCGACAAACGGGGGCGAATGAGCAAGCAAGGCATAAAAAATCCCCCATGGGCTATGCAATGGATAGCACAAGAGGGAAATGAATAAG
>CAUWLU010000068.1:0-11534 GCA_963559705.1 uncultured Acutalibacter sp. | reverse complement strand
CGGTTTGATCCAATAAATGCATGAGAATAGAGGCCGAAATTTGGAACCCAAAAATAAGACATCCAAATTCCAGCCTCTTTTTCTACGCTGGAAACTTAAGCTTCAGTTCAACTTTTCAGAGCTCCTTTTCTTGCGGGAATGGGGCATCTAAATCGCAATGTAAAATGAGAATAGACTCATGCCGAACCGGGATTCTCATTTTGAATCGGGTATCTTTTTTGTAACGCAAACCCAGAATCCCCAAAGGAATATTGAACCGCCCTGGATTGTGGGGACAGCACAAAAAACTGAGTAGGAAGATTCTGCTTTAGCAGGAGTGGAGTAGCGCCAGCGGCGCCACTCCTGTTTCCGTTTGGATGCGCTGTGGTTGTAAAAGTGGATGTAACGGTCAATCATCTCATTGGCTTCTGAAAAGGTAGCTGGGTTGTGGCGGTAGATGCACTCTGTTTTTAGAATGGAAAAGAAATTTTCCGCCATTGCATTGTCATATGGGTTCTCACGTCTGGACATCGAAGGCGTAATACCGTATTGTTGAGTCAGCTCAAAATATGCTTGTGAGGTGTACTGAGCACTCTTGTCGCTGTGGAGGTGCAACTCCGAGGTGACCTTCTTCTTTTCTCGTTTTAACAGGTTATGGACCGGCCTGTCTCCCTCCAGGCCCCATCTTTCCGCCATTTCACGTTGGCTCTTTCCTTCTCAAAGCATTTTCTTGATTTCTGGAAGCATGACCTGTATTTTCTGATATCTTCTCGCCATATAAAATTCCCCTGATGTAGCACTTTTATTTTACTGCATCAGGGGGATTTTTTTCTATTGTCCGTTTTTACTGGTTCGGTTTAAACTACTACAGGAGGTCTTTGCTATGCCGAGAAAATACAGCCAAATTCAGGAACACGAGAAGGAAATAGTCGAACTGCGGGAACAGGGGCAGACTCTGCGTCAGATTGGAGAAAAGCTGGGGTTTACGTATAAGAAAATGCGGGTTTTCCTTTGCCGATACAATCGAAAACAGAGAAAGCTTGCAGTGGGTATCCCGCCAAACCCCAAGGGATGTCCCAGGAAAGGTGAAGTCCGAAAGCCGAGCATTGCAGAATGCAAATATGAGCTCAAACGCTTGAAAATGGAGAATGAACTGCATTACGCTGACGCTGGCCATCTCTGCCCAGGCCATCAATCAGAAGCGGGCGGTAATGCGGAAAACCGAGATCAGCGAGAACCCTCCTTCACCTTTCGCGCCTTTTTGTTGCGCATTGGCCTGATTGGACTGGAGTACAAATTGTACGGGACCATCTGCTATCCCAAACCAGATGGCCTTTTGCTGCCCGGACGCCCAGGTGGTGGATACCGTCCGTTTTGGGGATACAATCACAACTGGCGCTCTCAATACTGCTTTTGGTGGGAAGTATGAAAGCAGCTGGCTGACTGATGGGAAAGGAAGTCCTTGTATGGCTGTTTCCAACTGAGATTGACTGGGGGGCAAGGTCTTCTAGAAGGAATGCGCGAAATTAAATTTTAAATATTTAAAGATTTTCAGAAAAAATTTTTCAAAACCTATTGAAATTTCAATTCACTTGTGATATAACATAGTAAATAAAACTTTTAAACGGAACGGAGCAGTTTTTGCGCTGAAAAATCCGAAGGGGGAAACGCAATGAAGCAGTTGGTTAAATCGAAATTTTGGCATAAAGCTTTGCGAAATTGGCAGCTCTACCTGATGTTTCTACCTGTTTTTCTTTATTTCCTCGTTTTCCATTATTTCCCGATGTACGGAATCCAGATTGCCTTTAAGGACTTTTCAGGGGCCTTGGGAATCTGGGGAAGCCCTTGGGTTGGTCTCACCCATTTTGAGCGCTTCTTTAACAGCAACAATTTTAGCGAAGTCCTGTGGAACACGGTCACGATCAGCCTGTATTCGCTGGTTGTCAGCTTTCCTTGCCCCATCCTCCTTGCCCTAATGCTCAACGAAGTGAAAAATCGTTTTTTCAAAAAGGTGGTACAAACAATTACATATGCGCCCTATTTCATTTCTGTGGTTGTGTTGGCCGGGATGATTATTCTATTTCTCTCTCCCCAATCCGGCATTTTCAACATGCTGCGGGAGGCACTGGGTGCGGAGCCTATCAACTTTATGTATGAGGGCAAGTATTTCAAAACCATTTATGTTCTTTCTGGGGTGTGGCAAAGTACTGGTTGGGGTTCGATTATTTACCTCTCTGCCCTGGCTGGAATTGACCCCGCGCTTCACGAGGCCGCAGTTATCGATGGCGCCTCCCGGTTAAAACGGATTTGGCATATCAACCTCCCTGGGATCCTTCCCACAGTATGCATCATGCTCATTATGAACTGTGGTTCCATTATGAACGTGGGCTTTGAGAAGGTTTTCCTGCTAATGAACGATATCAACCGCTCTTCTGCCGAGGTGATATCCACCTATGTGTATAAGGTCGGCTTACAACAGAGCCAATATTCGTTTTCCACGGCAATTGGCCTGTTCAATTCCTTCATCAATTTTATCCTCTTGATTACCGTCAACACCATCGTGAAAAAATTGGACCAAACCAGTCTCTTTTGACATAAGGAGGGAGCAACATGGCAAACCAATCAAAAATTAAAAAGGGGAAAGAGGATCTTATCTTCACCGTGGTAAACACCACGCTTTTATCCCTGGTTATGTTGGCTATTCTGTACCCGCTTTATTTTATCGTAATTGCCTCTTTTAGCGACCCGTTGGAGGTGTTGGCAGGGAATGTCACACTCCTTCCTAAAAAAATCAATGTAGAGTCCTATAAAATGGTATTCCGCGACCCGCAAATCCTTACTGGGTATCGCAACACGATTGTTTACACTGTTTTGGGAACGGCTGTCAGTATCATTTTGACTGTCCTTGCCGCATATCCGCTTTCCCGTAAAGATTTTTCCGGAAGGAAATTTTTTACCATTATGTTGGCTATTACCATGTTCTTTAGCGGCGGGTTAATCCCCACCTTTCTGCTCATGTCCAACACGCTCCACCTTCTTGATACTATCTGGGTCATGATCTTGCCCGGCGCCATTTCTGTGTGGAATGTGATTATCGTGCGGACATATTTTCAAACAAGCATCCCGCCGGAGCTTTCTGAGGCAGCTATGGTTGACGGATGTAGCGATTTCAAATTACTGGTGCGCGTTATTTTGCCGTTGTCCATGCCTGTCCTCGCCGTGATGATTCTGTTTTATGGTGTTGCCCATTGGAACAGCTTTTTTGATGCTTTAATTTATTTGAGCAACAAAGAGCTTTTCCCGTTGCAGCTCATTCTCCGGTCGATTTTAGTGCAAAATACCATGTCGGAGGACATGGTAGCTGAGGTGGATTCTTTAGCGAACCGGCAAGTTATGGCAGAAACTATTAAGTACGCGCTGATTGTTGTGGCGTCGGCCCCCATTATCGCTGTATACCCGTTCCTGCAAAAGTATTTTGTCAAGGGCATCATGGTGGGTGCCATCAAAGGATAAAGGAGGGGATAGCTAAAAACGACAGGAAGAGGAGGCAAGTTTTCGCACTTCAAACATCGCTGGAAAACATTTAACAAGGGAGGTCTAAAAATGAAATTTACTTTAAAGAAAATGGCAGCGGCTGGCCTGGCAGCACTTATGGCCTTAAACGTCGCCGGATGCGGCGGTTCCGGTTCCGGTTCATCATCAACAGATACTCCGTCTTCTGAAGGCGTCTCCACTGCCCAGGGCTCAGAGACAATTGAGATTACGGGTTTCGCGATGGAGGGCCCTTATACGAAAGGGGATTTTAACGACTTACCTATTTGGGATTATGCAGAAGAAGCCACCGGTGTGCGCGTTAATTATGAGACGGCTCCTCAGGCATCCTTCCAAGAAAAGCTCAATTTGAAGTTTGCCTCCAACCAGCTGCCCGATGTGTTCTTTAAGTGCAACCTGGCATCTGGGGATATTACCAAATATGCCGCAGAAGGCACCCTAGTCCCATTGGATGATTATTTAGGGGAATATACCCCCAATTTTTCCTCCTATATGGCAAAGGACGCTTCCATTGAAAAGGAAATCACTCTGGCAGATGGGAAAATTTATGGGTTCCCCTATTTGGTAACTGCGGCGTCCTCCCGTATTTTCCCAAAGCTATTCATCAACCAGAAGTGGATGGAAGCACAAAGCCTGGAAATGCCGGAAACCACAGATGATTTTTACGAGTTGCTGAAAACTATGTATGGCTATGATTACAACAGCAATGGTGAGAATGATGAGATCCCCTTCTGCACTGAAGGTATCAGCGCCCTGACAAAGGGATTGATGGGCTCTTTTGGCCTGCTTACCAGAGGGGCTGCTCAGGAAGAGTGGGATATCGACCCTGATACGGGTGAGCTGCGCTTCATTAAAACAATTGATGCGTACAGGTCGTTCTTGGAATTCTGCAATAAGCTTTATGAGGAGAAATTGCTGGACCAAGAGGTATTCACCGTGGACATCCCCAAACTCACCGCAAAAGCGGAGCAAAATATTCTGGGTGTAGTGTTCACTAATAATACCAACTATTTGGGAAGCTATGCAGACGATTATACCTACATCCCGGCTCCCCTGATTGGGCCGGACGGGGATCAGCTGTTTGGCGGCAGGACCATCCCTGTGGCAGGGCAAAACACGTTTATCACCAAAATGAACGAGCATCCTGCTGAAACTGTAAGGTGGGTTGACTACTTCTACTCTCCGGAAGGTATTGAACATTTCTTTATGGGTGTGGAAGGCGATACCTATATCATTGACGATGAGGGCAATCCCCAATTTACGGATAAGGTCATGAACAACCCAGATGGGATGAACATGGAAGAGGTTTTGGGAAGTTACGTTTGCTGGAGTGGCGGCGGGAACCCCTCTGTGGCCGATGACGCCCACTTTGGAGATTTTATGATTCCTGAGACCACCGTTAACGCCGCCCAGGCCCTGATGGATTACACCCCTGAGACCATTTGGGGGCAGCTTAACTATTCTGCCGAGGATTCCACGAGAATTTCGATTCTCACTACAGATATCTCCACTTACCTGACAGACATGACTGCGAAGTTTATCACTGGAGAGGCTAGCTTTGATCAGTGGGAAGACTACAAGGCCAACGTAGAAAAAATGGGATTGGACGAATATCGTGAGATTGTGCAAAAGACGATTGACAACGCTGGTATGAAGTGAGTACTGCAAACAAGCTGAGAGGAGTGAAACTATGTACTATCAAAGCAGGTACCATCTCTCAAATGGCTGCCTGTCCCTGGCATTGGATAGCCTTACCGGCGAGGTGCTGGAGCTGATCGATGAAACCTCTGGGGAGAATTTGCTAAAAAACCATCTGTTTGTTTTGCCCCAGCCATTTGCCGTCATTGCTGGGAATGGAGAAACCTGCCTTCGCCCCGGGTCTGCCGAGGCCATTGCCCAGTATCCCCAACTCCGGCCAGAGATCGTCGTTTCCGCCCAAAAGCCCTCGGTGACTGTAACCTATTCCTCCTTGTGGGATGGGGAGAGCCCCTGGAACGTCCGGGTGGAGTACACCGTGGAGCTTTTGGAAAACGGTGACAGCCAATGGCGGATCCATGTGGAAAACCACAGCGTGGAGAAAATGCAGGAGGTCCGCTTCCCCTGTGTGAACGGAGTTTACTTTGGGCAGGATTGGCGGGAAAATACCTTAGTCTATCCGTTTGAAGCCGGCATTCAGGTGAAAGACCCCATCACAGCCTTTGCCCAGGAACATTCTGTCATTTACTGGCGGTGGCAAAACTACAAATATGTTTACGGCTTGGGGGCTCTTTCCCGGAAGCTTCCTGGCGAAGTGTACAGTGTTGATGAAAAGTATTCCGGTAATTTGTCCATGAAGTGGTTGGATTATTACGGGGAGAATGGAGGGCTTTATTTCGCCTGCCATGACGTCACCCCCAACATCTGCTCCCTTAGGGCGGATACCTGCGGTCCGCATAGCCCTGGAATGAATTTCTCTTTTGGACATCCTGTGCACCTGGTGCCTGAATCTTGCTGGGATTCTCCGGAGTTTGTGGTGGCAGTGCACCCAGGGGATTGGCACAACGGTGCGGAAAAATACCGTGCTTTCCACCGGGAGCATTCCCAAGCAGCCGTTTACCGTCCTAAATGGTTCGAGAAGAGTGCCGGGTTAGTGGCCCATTATGACTTTAAGTATCAAAATGGTGGGATTGTCCACCATTTCTCGGATATTCCCAGACTGTTGGAACAGGCAAGAGAGCTGGGGCTGAACCATCTTCTGGTGGCCGGATGGCATAAGGATGGCTTTGACAATGGGTTCCCAGAGTATGAACCGGCAGCCGATCTTGGAACGGCAGACGAGCTGCGGGATCAAGTTGCAAAGGTAATCTCCCAAGGAGGCCATATCTGCTTTTATGTAAATTCCCGCCTTGCCAACACAAAGTATGGCCATTTGAAGGAGTTTATCGCAGAAAACGGGGTAGTTCTTGAGGATGGTTCTATCATGACAGAACAGTATGGCTCTGGGAATTTGCGGTTTGCGGTGCAGTGCATTGGAAGTCAAGGATGGCGTAAGAAGCTGGAGGAGACTGTTTCCTATGTCACGGAAGATATTGGGATTGATGGGATGTATTTAGACCAGTTGGCCATGGGCAGTCCCTGTTTGTGCCACAACCCTCACCATGATCACGGATTTGGAGAATGGAGTGTCTGGTACCAAAAAATGTTGGAAGACGTCGCTTTGCGGCGCCAGCAGGGGAGTGATCAGCCACTTTCGATGATCCACGAAGGCGTTTCCGATTCGTATGGGAACCTAGTTTCCGGCCAATTGGTCTCTACATTTTCCTACCACCACTGCGGTGCGTTTCCTAAGCTCTACCGCTATACCTTCCCAGAGCAGATTTTGGTCGACATGCTTTACCCTGAGCAAAACCTAGCCATGCGTCCCGTCCACGTTGCCCAGGCTTCCAGGGAGATGATTGACCGGGCGTTCCTTTTGGGAATGTACTTTTGGGTTTACGACTTGGAAGAGGATAACACCTTCCGCAGAGATCCCAAAAGCTATGAGTACCTAAAGAACACAATTTCTCTGCGGAACTTTTGGCTGGAAACCTTCGGCCTGGGAACCTATCGCGACCAAGACGGAATCCTTTGCACCCCGGAGGGCGTCCAAGCAGCCTGCTATTCCTTGGAGGATGGGGTCCTGATTGCCTGCGCCAACAAGACCTCTTCCCCCCAGAGCATTTTAGTAAAAGTGGAGGGACCCTGTTTCATCCAGTCCTTTACAGCGGAAAGCATCCCTCACGCCGGAGGAGAAGCAAAGCATAACGCAGATCCGGACACGGCTGCATTGGAACTCACCAGCGCCCCCCAGACATTGTTCTACGTAAAATACGAAACCTAGTCCCCTTAGTGAGAGGAATAAATATGGATTACTCAGAGCTGACAACAGAGAAAGTGAACCCTAATACCGTAAATATCGACACCTGCAGCACAATGGAAATACTAGAGGAAATTCATGCTGAAGACTGCAAAGTGGCAGATGCGGTCGGTAGGACACTTCCAGAAATTGAAAAGGCTGTGGACATCATTGTAGAACGGATCAGATCCGGGGGACGTCTCATCTATGTTGGCGCTGGGACCAGCGGAAGGCTTGGAGTACTGGATGCATCAGAGTGCCCGCCTACCTTTAGGACAGATCCTAACTTAGTAGTAGGGATTATCGCTGGCGGGGACAAGGCGCTTCGGACCTCTGTTGAAGGTGCGGAAGACTGCTACAGCCAAGGAGGCAAAGACTTGGACCGGCTTTATGTTTCTGAAAAAGATGCAGTAGTGGGAATCAGCGCCAGTGGAAATGCACCTTACGTGTTGGGGGCATTGGAACATGCCAAAAAGCTGGGCGCAGCGTCTATCGCCCTTTGCAACACCTTTCCTGGAAGCGTCATCCAAGCAGCCGACGTAACCATTGTCCCAATTGTAGGGCCCGAAGCGATTATGGGAAGCACCCGCATGAAAGCGGGGACAGCGCAGAAAATGGTGCTGAACATGCTCTCTACGGCGGCTATGATTAAGCTGGGGAAGGTCTATCACAACTTGATGGTGGATCTTTCCCCCAGCAACCATAAGCTGAAAGACCGAACCATACGCATTATCATGCAGGCAACCGGGGTTCCCCGGGCAAAGGCTGAGCATGCGCTTCAACAGGCAAAGGGAGAGACAAAAACGGCCATTCTATGTTTGCTGTGCCATTGCAGCGTGGAAGAGGCCAGGAGCCTTCTTGAAAAGGAGCAGACGATTTCCAGGGCGGTTTCTCTGTATGAGGAGCAGCAGAAGAGGCAAATAGTGGGAAAGTGAGGAAAAGGCCCCATGGAATATGTCATTGGGATGTATGGCGGCGGCACAAAGACTCATCTGGTTGCCGCGGATAGGAAGATGAACATATTGTACGAGACAAAAGGGGAAAGTTCCAACTTAACCAGCAATTCGCCGGCGGCGGTGGATACCAACCTCTCTTCTCTGCTATTGAAGTTTCGCCAGGAAAGCGGCCTTTCCCCGGCTCAGTGCCAGGGGGTCTGCCTGGGATCTGCGGGCGCTGGTAGGGATTCTGCCAAAAAGATGCTCCAGGATTTTCTACGAAATGCAGGCATCTCCTCCTCTATCTACGTGACCACAGATGCAGAGGGTGCTTTGTACGGTGGAACGGAAACCGGATATGGTTTGTTGTTGATAGCGGGGACAGGCTCTATTTGCTACGGGCGTGACTGCACTGGGAAGGTATGTCGGGTAGGAGGTTGGGGGCACGTCATGGGGGACGAGGGAAGCGGTTTCGATATGTCCCGCCGGATGCTTCAGGCAGTTGCAAAAGCGTGGGATGGCCGCAGAAGCCCCACTGTGCTGACAGAGCTCATATTGAAGCAATGGGGTCTCCGTGATATGGACGATCTGGTGGATTGCCTCTATCATCGCAACAAAGGGAAGTCGGACATTGCGGCTCTTGCATTTTTGTGTGATTTGGCGTATAAAAAAGGAGATGGGGCTGCTTTTGAAATTATGGATGCATGCGCCAAGGAACTGGCAGAACTGGTTAAAACGGCCGGGAATGCCTTTTTCAAGGACCCCCAAGTGATGTGCGTATACGCCGGCAGCCTTATCACGAAATCGCCTTATTTGCTCCACCACTTGTGCCGGATGTTAGATGGGAACCATCCCAAAATCCTTTTTACGCAGCCCAAGCAAAACGCAGCCTGGGGCTGCGCCAAGTTGATGTGGGAGAGGCAAAGGGTGAAGTAGTCTATTGGGCAAGGAGGAGTAGTATGGCTGAAATTTTCGCAAAGCTTAGTCAGATAATCAATGATTTGGCTCCCTCGGAACAAAAGGTTGGGAAATATCTTTTAGAACACTCTGATGAGGCAATGGGGCTTTCTATTGAACAGCTTGCTGATAAAAGCACCGCAAGCCAAGCGGCAGTTACCCGGTTTTGCAAAAAGATGGGGTACAAAGGTTACCGAGATTTGTCCATTCAGCTGGCCGCGCAGCTGGCAGCCGAGCAGAAAACCAGCGCTCCAGGTGAATATAAGGATATTAGTGTTGGGGATGACGTAAATACAATCATACGAAACGTCTCCTATCACAACGCGAAAGCAATTGAAGATTCCCTTGCACTGACAGATATATCTTTGGTACAGGAAGCGGCAGACCTGTTGTATCGTGCCCAGCACATTGATTTTTATGGCATGGGTGCGTCTGGGATTATTGCGCAAGATTCCATGTACAAGTTTATACGGATCAACAAATATTGTACTGCGTATGCCGATCCACATTTACAGATTACCTCTGCGGCCAATCTCGGCAAAGAGGGAGTTGCAGTTGCCATCTCTTGGTCTGGTGAGACAAAAGACATTCTGGAAGCAGCACGCCAAGCTAAGGAAAGTGGGGCTTCTGTTATTTCAATCACAAGGTATGGTGAAACTTCGCTAGAGGCTTACTCTGATGTCCATTTTGGTTTGAGCGCTCCGGAAACGAGCATACGATGCGGCGCAACTAGCTCTCGAATAGCACAGCTCAATATGATTGATATGCTGTTCTACTGCATCGTCAGCCAGCATTATGCGGAACTATATAAATATCTTGAGCGTTCCCGGAAAGTCGTGTCAACAAAACGCGAGCAAAAGTAAAATCATATTTCACTCAAAGAAATAGAGGAATTCTTATTAGGGAATTCCTCTATTTTTGTGTGTAAAAGAAACCTACTCGCTAGGCGAGTGGTTCCAGAAAATACTAATGCCAAAGGATGTACAAAGGAAAACTCCCTTTGCTAAAATAAGAGTGTGGTCTTGCCAACTGCATAAAGAAGCAAAGGGAGGTCATCCAAAATGAACGACGTACATATTTATCACATCCCTATGTGTTGGTAGAGATCCCGCTGAAATATTCGGTGCAGAGTTTGATTGGATCCTTAAAAGGGAAGAGCAGCCTGATGCTATACGAACGGTTTCCTGATCTGAAGTATAAGTACAGGGACCGAGAGTTTGGTGCTACGTGGACACGGTAGGGAAGAACGAGCAAAAATAGCGGAGTATATCAAGCATCAGTTGGAAGAAGGCCAGGCAGCAGACAAATGACGATGGGGAATTTCTAAGGAAATACCCGTTTACGGGCGGCAAGTAACAAACCTACACGGCTGGCAGATCGTACCAACGCGCTGTGCGCGTGCCGCTAGTAACATAGTGCTTTATCTGTCGAAGAAAAACCCCCGGCTTCGCAGGGGGATATTTATCCATAAGAATAAATTGATACTATATAGATAGCTGATTCGAAATTCGGGTATTGGGGTATAAGGCACGGCAGCCAAAATTCCCTGGGCGGTCTGCTTAACATTTAGTCAGATAAGAGGGAAAGCATGGATGCCAAGGAGCGACGGCGAGGATTGCTGCCGCCTCTACTTGTTCACAGAGATATGGCCGTTTTTCTTTCCATCTGATCTTCCCGTACAATGGGGAACGCCGGAGGGCTGCCAACGAAACGGCGAAGGCTGCCGCGGGCAACCTTACGCAAAGCATGGGGCGTATGAGATGTTTTTTGAAAAAGTTTTTCCTTTCATTTAGTATTTGCCGCTAAAATCGTAGTATATAGGTAAAGCCGGAAAGGAAGTGGCATGATGATAGATGACGAAAGAATTATTGAAATGTTTTTCGCGCGTGACCAGCAGGTCATACGGGAATTGGACATTAAATACGGAAAGATATGTCATAACCTTTCGTACAACATTGTGAATAGCAAACAGGATGCGGAGGAATGTGTCAACGACACCTACTTAGGCGCATGGAACGCCATTCCCCCAGCAAGACCTGAACCCTTGTTATCCTATATCGTGAAAATTGTTCGGAATGTTTCATTAAAAATCTACTATCGCAAGGAGTCAGCAAAACGAAACAGTACGTACACAGTTGCCATGCAGGAAATAGAAGCCTGTATTGTCAACCAGAAAACCGTAGTGCGCCCAGATAGGGCGTTGTGCAAAGCAGCTTAAGGTACTGCCGCACACGGCA
>CAUWLU010000067.1:0-11627 GCA_963559705.1 uncultured Acutalibacter sp. | reverse complement strand
ATTCTCTCATTTTTTCCCTTTCCCGTCTACCCGTTCCTCCTGTTGACGGTTACCATATCATTAATATGTTTATCCTGTGGCTTCCGCTTGTTATGTGGTGTTATCTAATCCTCAGCCTGCAAGTCCATTTACAGCAAAGAACACAGAACCTACTTGCGAACATCTTTACTTTCTTACTTACAGCAACCATCGTGGTACTATCTTTTTTCTGATGGGGGGTGCACTGCTTTGCGAAAAGTTCTTATAAAAAATCCCGTCATGGAATGGATCTGCCGGCTGACGGGTGGGCAGCGGATTGCGGTACTCATCGGATGCTTTGTCTTGGGAGCCGTTTCTCAGGTGATTGCCTTTTTCCTAGGTGGGGAAATGTCCATCCTGGTGTTCCTGGTCCTGGTGCCGGTTGGCTGGGCTATGATGAGTTTGATCTGCTATTTGATCCTGAGCTTCCAGACCCATTGGGAGCAGGCTGCTCGGAACCGGGTCGCGAACATCTTCTCTCTTGCCACGTTGCTGCTGGTTATCGTGGTGCTTATCGGTACTTTTTTCTTCTTCTCAGGTTCATCGGAGACCCCGAGGCCCGCTATGGAAAGCTCCACCCGAGATGGGAGCTGTACCATCCAGATTTATAAAACGGACTTCAGCTTTTGGGAGGGCTACGATGGGGAGGTCTATGTGGAATGGACTGACCACCCAGGGGAGAAGGAACGGATCATGGAAATTGAAAATTCCTATCAGATGCAGATTTCCTGGTTTGGAGATGAACGGGTGACCATCAACGGTCAGGTGTTTTTGATTGAAGATGGCGAGATCCGCAGGGCTGGCTCCTGAGGGCCTTTCAAAGTAAAACAAGCATCCCCCCGACGCTTCGAAGCTGCCGGGGGGATGCTCTGTTTTCAGGAAGCCCGCCTTCCTTACCACAAGGCGGCGTTCTCGTCAAGCTGGGGATTCAGTTGACGGGCGCTTTCAGGGGAGTGAAATCCGGGCTGAAGAACCCACATTTTTTGTAATTTTCACGAGCCTGCTTTAGGAAAATCCCTCGGTTTTCGTCGCTTGGCTCATCGTCGCTTTGCAAAAAAACATCGTTTTCCCACCAGCAGACCGGGCAGATGAAAGCGGTGGCCTCTTCCGGCGGGACGGGCAGCGTTTTGCTGCCGCAGCATTTGCAGGAATAAAACATGACAGCACCTCTTCTGTCAGCTTGCCCGCCGGGCTTTGCGGCGTCCATGCTTTTTACGGAACGCTGGCAGCGCTGCCCGGCCCAGCTCTGTGACAGGGCGCACCCATTTGCCGGAGTACATATACACCTGCATCAAAATAAACCGGATGGGCTCGTCAATGTAGCAGCAGGCAAAGACCAGCAAAAACGGCGCTTTCCACACAAGGCCGGTCAGGCAGACGCAGGGCAGCACCAGGGCGTACATGAAGGAGATCTCCAGGATCGTGCCGTAGGCTGCATCGCCCGCCGAGCGGTAGGTGTCGTTCTGCGTCCAGTTGCACATACGGATTACGGCAGCGACGCTGTAGATCATCAAGAGTCCGGTGCCGATTTCCAGGGATTCGCCGGAAAGGCTCATCACGCTCAGGAGGGGCCGATGGACTGCCAGCAGCGTCACGCACAGCACAAAGATGCTGCACCCGCACAGCAGCACCAGCCGCTTGGCCCGTTCGTAAGCAACGTCCAATGCGCCCGCGCCCACGCTCTTTCCAACCAGCACCGAGGCTGCGTTGGAAAATCCCGCGAAAAAGCCGATGACCAAGCCCTCCAAGGTGCGGAACACGGCAATCGCGGCAATGGCCTGCTCGGACTGGCGGCCCAGCACAATGTTGATGACCATGTTGCCCACGCCGATCAAGATCTCATTGCAGAGAATCGGGAAGCATTTTACAAAATAGGACCGCACGAAGGGGCCGTTCCAACGAAAATGCTTTGTAAAATGAAACAGGTACGGATAGCCCTGGGCCCGGCTGAGGATCAGGATGACTGCCATGTTGACAGCGGCGGCGCAGGTGGTGGCCAATGCAGCGCCCCGCACGCCCATTGCCGGAAGTCCGAATTTTCCGTAAATGAACACCCAGTTGAGGCTCATGTTTGTTGCAACCGACGCAATCGCTGCATAGAGCGGAATGCGTACCCGTTCGGTGGAGCGCAGCAGCGCGCTCATTGCCATGGAGATCACCTGCATGGGATAGGCAAAGCCCACCATGCGCAGGTAATCCACGCCGATGGCTTGGATTGCAGTTTTGTCTGTATAAATGCTCATCACCAGCTCCGGCGCCAGCAGCGCAAGGAAGGTGAAGATGGATGTGGAGGCGAGCATACAGACCAGCGTCAGTCCAAAAGAGCGGTCGATGCCGTCCTCGTCCTTGGCGCCCCAGTATTGGGAGAAAAACAGCATACCGCCGCCTACGAAGCCCCAGTATCCGGAGAACATCAGCGACGAAAATTGGGCGCAGAGCCCCACAGCACCAACGGACGTTTCGCCCAATGGTGCGATCATCATGGTGTCGACCATGCTGCCCGTCGTGGTCAAAAGATTTTGCAGCGTGACAGGAATGGCAATCACCGCGAGATTCCGCAGGAAATTACCTCAGGAAAACTCGGTTTTTGTTTTCAATACCCTCTCTCCATTTCCATTGAATTTCCGCGTAAGTATAGCATAAATCCTTCAGAAGTGCAACGATGGGCCGTGCTTTTTTTAGGGTTTGGTATCCCGCGTCCTGGCAGCAAGGAGGAAGGCGGACAGGGAAGCTCAGAGAGAGGCGTGTGGGGGAGAGGGAGATCGTTCCTCCAAAACAGATGAGGGACGGAGGACGCACCTCTGTCCCTCATTTCTGCGTCAGACAAAATCCGGCGGTTATTTCAGCTTGGCGCCGTCCTGGAAGGCGTTCGCCACTTTTTCGCCCAGCACGCGGTATGCGTTGTGGATGGGGTCAAAGGTGATGGGCCGCAGCTTATCTGGGTCAATGGTTCCAGCCTCGTCCAACACAGACTCGTCGGCGCTTACATTGACGATCTTGCCCACCAGACGGCAACTTTCCGGGTCATAGCTCACCAGTTGGCCCTCCACCGCCATGGGCAGTTCGTCAATGAGGGGTGCGTCCACAAATTCCGACTTGGTGATGTGCCAGCCAGCCTTTGCCACCTTGTCTGCAACCTTGTTGCCGGACTCGATGCCCACATAGTCGCAGGCCACCGCCTGCTCTGCTGTGCCCATGCTCACGGTAAATGCCTTGCGGGCCAGGATGTTGGCGGTGGTTTTATGCCCGGCGCTGATGCATACGCTCAGCTCCTTGTCCTCGCTGATGCCGCCCCAGGCCGCGTTCATGGCGTCAGGGGTGCCGTTCTCATTATAGGCGGCCAGGATAAAGACCGGCTGAGGATAGGTCCAGGTCTTGGCTCCAAAATTCTTGCGCATAGCAATCCCTCCTTGTGATGTTCCGTGGTTCCATTGTTTTGCAGTGATGGTATTTCACCTGCGGTGGGCACGGGCGGCTTTGAAGCAGCCGGACTGGACGGGGATACTTTCCAAACTGTCCGCGTCCCCGTTTTCTGCGGTTATTATACCACAAGAAAGGCGGCATTTCTAGCAAAGGCGTATTTGTAGTGGGCAGAAAAGGAAATTGGCGGCTTTGCCCCTTGCCGGATTCACCGGGAATCTGTATAATAACACCACTGCGGGAGAGTGCGATGCTCCCAATTGAAAAGCTCCTGCCGCCGAAAGGCGGTCAGCCTTTCGGATAAAATTTGGAGGTGCTTTGGATGAAACGAGTGATTCCCTTGCTGGGTGCGCTTATGATGTTAGTTGCCGGGTGTGCCACAGGCGATGGCGGTTCCTATCAGCAGATCAGCCAGGAGGAGGCCAAGGAGATGATGGATACCCAGGAGGTCATCGTTCTGGATGTGCGGGAACAGGAGGAGTACGACAGCGGCCATATTCCCGGAGCTGTACTGCTGCCGGTGGGTGCCATCAACGAGGAAACTGCCTCTGCTGCCATTCCGGAGAAAGACGACACCGTCCTGGTCTACTGCCGCAGCGGCAACCGGAGCAAGACTGCCTCCGCAGCCCTGGCAGAGCTGGGATACACCAACATCTATGAGTTTGGCGGCATCAACACCTGGCCCTATGAGATTGAGCAGTAAAAAACACCACCTTTAGCTGGGGGCGGCCCTAGTCCCCAGCGGATTGCTCCTTTTCAGGTTCTTCCGATTTTGAGAGACAGCTTTTCGGAGCTGTCTCTCTTTGCGTGGAAGGTAAAAAGAACGGCGGCCCCTTCCGGAAGAAGATTTTTGCGTCTGTTCTTTGGAACATGACACCCAGCTGTCGCCTTCCTGTGGTATAATACAGAAAAACCGAGGAGGAGGCGTCCCATGAAACTGGACCGGCTCATCGGCATTTTATCCCTTCTGCTCCAGCGGGAGAAGGTCACCGCACCGGAGCTGGCGGAGCGGTTTGAGGTGTCCCGCCGAACCATTCAGCGGGACTTGGACTCCCTGAGCAAGGCGGGGATTCCCCTCACCACCACCCAAGGCGCTGGGGGAGGCATTTCCATTCTGGAAGGGTACCGGGTGGACCGGACGGTCCTCACCGCACCGGAGATGCAGGCTATTTTGGCGGGGCTGCGGAGCTTGGACAGCGTCAGCGGCACCCGCCGCTACGCCCAGCTGATGGAAAAGCTCAGCGCCGGGTCCCACACCCTGGCAACGGGAGATGGTCACGTTCTTATCGACTTGGCCTCCTGGTACAAGGACAGCCTTGCCCCCAAGATGGAGGCGCTCCGGGAAGCTATGGAGGATCACCGGGTGGTGCGCTTTTCCTACTTCGCCCCGGGCGGGGAGAGCCGGCGCAGGGTGGAGCCCTATTCCCTGGCGTTTCATTGGTCGGCTTGGTATCTGTGGGGCTGGTGCCGGAGTCGGGAGGACTTCCGCCTGTTCAAGTTGGTGCGCATGACGGAGCTTTCCGTGGGGGAGGTCTTTGCCCCTCGTGAAGCGCCCCTGCCCGACTTTGACGACGCCCGGATCTTCCCGCCTGTGTACCAGGCAGTGGTGCGGTTCTCTCCCCGGTGGAAGTGGAGACTGGTGGAGGAGTACGGCCCGGACAGCTTCACAGAAGAACCGGAGGGAACGCTGCTCTTTCGCTGGGGATTCCCGGATGTGGAGGGCTTGCTCAGCTGGGTGCTCACCTTCAGGGACGGAGCGGAATTGCTGGAACCGGCGGAGTTGCGGGACAACCTGGCCCAGTTGCTGCGCCGGGCTCTGAGCCACTATGAATAGGAGGGAAAACAATGCGCTATCAGTGGTTGGATGAATACTTGCTGCAAAAGCGGGGCGTGACTAAGGATTTTCAGCCGGTGTGGAACTGGGTGCGGTATCACATTGGCGGGAAGATGTTCGCGGCAGTGTGCCTGGACAAGGAGGGCAAGCCCTACTACATCAACTTGAAGCTGGACCCCATGGAGGGGGAGTTCCTTCGGGGGGAGTATGAGGACATCCTGCCCGGGTACTATTCGGACAAGCGGTGCTGGAACTCGGTGCGGCCCGACGGAGCGATGCCGGATGGCCTGCTGCAGGAGATGCTGGACAAGTCCTATGGCCTGGTGCTGGGAGGATTGAGCAAAAAGGCCCAGCGGCTTGCCCTGGGGCTGACCGTCTGCGGCCAGGTCTGCGGGGATTGCGATTTCTATCAAAAGGACTGCCCTGGCTGCAATGAGAGCGGCGGCAAGGTGTTTTTCGTCCCAGAGGGGAAAGTCTGTCCCATCTATGCCTGCGCCGCCAACCGGAAGCGTTTGACCCACTGCGGCCTCTGCGGGGAGGCCCCCTGCCAGCTCTGGCGGGACACCCGGGACCCAGCCCTGTCCGACCAGGCGTTTGAGGAAGGTCTTGCCCACAGGACGGAACGCCTGAAGGAGGTGACGCCCCGTGGCCTTTGACTGCAAAAAGGAGTACAAGGAGTTTTATCTGCCCCCCAAGAAACCGGGGATCGTTACCGTGCCCGCCATGAATTTCCTGGCAGTGCGGGGGAAAGGCGATCCCAATGAGGAGGGCGGCCCATATAAGCAGGCGCTGGGGTTGCTCTATGCCGTGGCCTTCACCATCAAGATGAGCAAGTTGGGCAAGCATCCGTTGGAGGGGTATTTTGACTATGTGGTGCCGCCCCTGGAAGGCCTGTGGTGGCAGGAGGGAGTCCGTGGGGTGAACTACGCCCACAAAGAGGCGTTTCAGTGGATTTCCCTGATCCGTCTGCCGGAGTTTGTCACCAAAGAGATAGTTGGCTGGGCCATTGAGGAGGCTGGGGAGAAGAAGGGGCAGGATTTCTCCCCAGTGGAGTTTTTTACCTGGGAGGAAGGGCTGTGCGTCCAGTGTATGCATATCGGCCCCTACGACAACGAGCCCGCCACTGTGGCCGCTATGGAGGAGTACGCCAAGTCCCAGGGCTTGGAGTCGGACTTTGGGGAGAACCGCTTCCATCATGAGATCTACCTCAGCGATGTGCGGCGTTGCAAGCCGGAGCGGCTGAAAACGGTGATCCGCCAGCCGGTGAGGAGGGCCTGAAAGGAGAATTAAACCATGGCAGTATCACAAATGACTTGGGAGTTCCCCTGTCCGGTTCAGCAGGTATGGAATGTGGTGACCAATTTAGAGGACACCTCCTGGCGCAGCGATCTGGCGCGGGTGGAGGTGCTCTCCGAAACCACCTTTGTGGAGTACACCAAAGGCGGTTTTGCCACGACCTTTACCGTGACCGCCTGTGAGGAGCCCGCTTTCTGGGCCTTCCACATGGAGAACGAAAATATGTCCGGCCATTGGGAGGGACGGTTTACCTCTGCCAAGGCAGGTACACAGGTGACGTTTGTGGAAGCGGTCACTGCCAAGCGTTGGTGGATGCGTCCCCTGGTGCCCGGTTACTTGAAGCGTCAGCAGAAGGCCTATCTGGAGGACCTGGCCAAAAAGCTGGATGGCAAATGATGGAACTGCCTTCTGCTCCTCTGTGGAAACGCGCAGCTCAAGATGACTGCCGGCAGCGCTGCAAAAAGTCCTGGAAATCATCCCCTTGATGCAGGGCGTCCGGAGCTGAAAGGGGGTGCGGGAGAAACTGGTGAAGGAGCTGGAGGCTTTTCAACAGGAAAATCAGCGCCGGTGGAAAGGATTGGCTCGCTGGTTTCCCCTGGGACTGCTGCTCTCCTGAGCCTTGGCCTTTGGGATGCTGCCCACAGAAGATCCATTGTTGGGTGAAGCTGGGGCAGCTTTGGGCAGAGCAGGTGGGGAGGGAGTTTTTTAGACAATTTATGAAAAACGGAATGTATGAATAACGAGGCAGCAGCCCCATTGCGAGATTGCTGTTTTCGTTGTTTTTCATCAAAAAGTATGATAAACTTACTCTGTATAAGCGCAGATAGATATCGTGAAGATGTGGCTGCTGTAGGGATGATTTCAACTCGCTGCTGCTTAAAATGATTTCCAAAATCTCTCGGTGAAAATTTGCAGAATTCGCAAGGATGGTGAGCCAGCATGAAAAGCAATTTTGATTTTCTGGAAAAAGAGTTTCCTGTCTTGGCCCAGTTCGGTAAAAAGGCAGAAGCTTATCTTTATTCGGATTCCAATTCTTGCTTGATGAAATTGGGAATGATTGAGGAAACCCTTGTGAACCTGATGTTCACGTACGATCATATTGCGTTTCCTGCGGAAAATACGGCTGCCAATCGTATCACCGTCCTGTATCAGGAGGGGTTGCTGACCCGGGAGCTTGTTGAGATTCTCCATGCGCTGCGAAAGGTTCGGAACAAAGCTGTTCACGAAAACTATGCTTCTATCTCGGAAGGCAAGGTTCTGCTGCAAATGGCGTACAGCTTGTGCGAATGGTTTATGCAGACCTATGGGGATTGGAATTACCAAACTACTCCCTTTATCATGCCCTCTGAGTCACCTGTACTGGATATGGAAGACGCTGCTTCTGAAATGGTCCGGGAGGAATATCTGGCAAAGAAAGCGGAAGAAAAAGCTGCTGCTTCGGAGTCGGTCCCGAAAGAGGAGCGCCGCCAACAGGCAGCAAGAGCGGCCAGTCAACGGAAGAAAACGGAGGCAGAGACACGGTATCTCATTGACCAGCAGCTCCGTCAGGTGGGATGGGAAGCTGATTCGGAAAATCTGCGCTTTTCCAAAGGAACTTGCCCTGCCAAAGGTCGGAATCTTGCCATTGCGGAGTGGCCCACGGATTCCACAATTGGGAATCATGGCCGTGCCGACTATGCTCTCTTTATTGGCCTAACATTAGTGGGTATCATCGAAGCAAAGGCAGAACATAAGGACATTCCCTCTGTGATTGACTATCAAGGGAAAGACTATCCCCGCAATATTCGTGGAGAAGACGCAAAGTATCAGGTAGGGACCTGGGGCAGCTATAAAGTGCCATTTACTTTTGCAACCAACGGCAGACCGTATTTGGAGCAGTTTAAGACAAAGTCCGGGATTTGTTTTTTGGACCTCCGTCAGCCATCCAATGTGCCAAAAGCGTTGCGGGGCTGGATGAGTCCGGAAAACCTACTGGAATTGTTAGGGAAAGATAATGAAACGGGAAATCGGGCACTGGAACAGATGCCCTTCGACCTGCTGCGGGATAAAGACGGTTTGAATCTTCGGGATTATCAGCTGCGGGCCATTCAGGCGGCGGAACAGGCGATTATGGACGGAAAAAGTGCGGCTCTTCTGGCCATGGCCACTGGAACTGGAAAGACCCGTACCGTGCTGGGCATGATCTACCGCTTCTTGAAAACAGGCCGTTTCAAACGAATCCTGTTTCTAGTGGACCGCACTGCTCTGGGAGAGCAGGCATTGGATGTATTCAAAGAGGTCAAGCTGGAGGATCTCATGCCTTTGGCGGATATTTACAACATCAAGAGTCTTGAAGATAAAGAGATTGAACGGGAGACCCGCATCCAGGTGGCTACGGTGCAGGGAATGGTGAAGCGCATCCTCTACAATGACGGGGATTCTATGCCTGCGGTCAGTGATTACGATTTGATCATTGTGGATGAGGCTCACCGCGGCTACCTGCTGGACAAGGAGATGGGGGACACCGAGCTTCTCTATCGGGATCAGCGGGATTATCAAAGCAAATATCGTAGTGTGATTGAGTATTTTGATGCGGTAAAGATTGCTCTGACAGCCACTCCGGCCCTCCAGACCACCAAGATTTTCGGCCAGCCGGTTTTTAAGTACACCTATCGGGAAGCCGTCATAGAAGGGTATCTGGTGGATCATGATGCCCCTCATAATCTCTACACCAAACTGCGGGATGAGGGTATCCACTATCAGTCCGGCGATACCGTAACAATTTACGACCCGGTAACTGGAGAAATCACCAACAGCGAACTGCTGGAGGATGAGTTGGATTTCGATGTGGAGCAGTTTAATAGACGAGTCATCACCCGGCCTTTTAATGAAGTGGTGTTGGCAGAAATTGCCCAGGACATCGACCCGGAGAATCCGGAGGAACAGGGGAAAACCCTTATTTTTGCCGTGAATGACCAGCATGCTGACATGATTGTAGATATCCTCAAGAATATCTACTCAGAATATGGCGTGGACAACGACGCCATTATGAAGATCACCGGCAGCGTAGGGGGAGGAAACCCCAAAAAGGTACAAGAGGCCATCAAACGGTTCAAAAACGAGAAGTACCCCAGTATCGCAGTGACCGTGGATCTGTTGACAACCGGCATTGATGTGCCGGAGATCACCAACCTGGTGTTTTTGCGCCGGGTGAGATCCCGTATTCTGTTTGAACAGATGCTGGGCCGCGCAACCCGCTTGTGTCCCAAGATTCACAAGACCCACTTTGAGATTTATGATCCGGTAGGGGTTTATGACTCCATAGATCCAGTGAGCACCATGAAACCTGTGGTGGCCAATTCTTCCACTTCCTTCGGACAGTTGTTGGATGGCCTGGAAGTGGTGGAAGAGGAAAAACAAGTCCAGTATCAGATCGATCAGATCATCGCCAAACTCCAACGAAAAAAGCGGAATCTGGACAGCAAGACTTTGGAGCATTTTGTCAGCATGACGGGAGGGATGAACCCCACTCAATCATCGCATATTTTACAATTTTCAAGTAATATCAAGAATTTTAGCGTTCTTATTTTAATTTGTTCCGCAATTTGTTCCGCATACTTTGGCCGTATTTCAGTAGAAAAAATTTTTCTTGTTTAGGATTCCTTTGTTAATTAGATAGGTCAACGGCCATATAGAAGTACCCATAACCATACGAATGGAAGAGGCAAGGAGAGAAAATCCTATTCATCGTTGAGGAAATGAAAAAGCCTATTTCTAGACCACGCTGTTTTTATGCCTGTTTCGGTTTCCCTTCACCTTGGATTTCCCCTTCCACCAGACGCACAAACTCATGGGGAGGCATCTCAAAGGCATTTGAAATGCGCCAAACCGTTTCAAAGTTAGCTTGTTTGCTACCGCTTTCTATCATCGCCAAATGACTTCTGGCTATCCCTGCCAAGCCGCTGAATACTTCTTGAGATAGGCCACGATCTTTGCGTAATTGCCTTACCACATGACCCACTGCAAATTTATTAAATTCTATCATCGTAGACACTCCTTTTCAAAAGTGTATGAAAAAATAGAGAAAATAATGTCTGCGATAATAGACAATAGCGATTAAGTGTGATAAAATTGCCATGAAACTAGCTTTATAGAAGTAGGGAGGAGACAGAAATGACAATTTTTATCTATTTGCTGGTTCTGGTGATTATAGTATTGGCTGATTGGTTTATTGCACACACGTTTTACGAAATTGCCCAAATGAAAGGCCACAACGAGCGGAAGTATTTTTGGTGGAGTTTTGTTGGGCTCCCTGGCTGGTTCATGGTTGTTGCTCTTCCTGACCGCAACCTCTCCATGAAAAAGAACGCAAACAATGACGAACTGCCTGAACTATAAAGGAGAATGACATCAATGAGCGAACGGTATACTCGCCTTTTTACTTTGCCAAAAGATTGTTATGTCCGTCACGCGCCTGTTTTGGTAGAAGCTGGCGCGCTCCTTAAAGATAACGAAAACGGCCAAGTAATCGGCCAATTAAAAATACTCAATTTACAGGATAAGCCTATTAAAGCAACGACAGTGGCATTTTTGCCGTTCGATACCGCTGGGAAAGTTTTAGGCCAGGAATTTGAATTTCAATACCTTGACCTAAACACAAAGATAAACCAGACCTTTGGAGAAAAAACGCCAGTGAAGTTTCCAGATTCAACAACACGAGCCTTTCTACCCGCTGTTATGGAAGTTATTTTTGAAGATAATTCTAAGTGGAAAGTGGCTCCTAATGAAGTGTGGGATCCTTTACCAAAGCAAGAAACGCTAGAATCCGCTTTCAGTAACCCTATATTGAAAATACAATACCAGAAGGAAACTACCAGTAATTCCACTTTTTGTCCTCAAGATTTGGGAGAAATCTGGCGTTGTTCTTGTGGTGCAGTTAATCCTTCTTCCAATGGCATTTGTAGAGCTTGTCGAGTTTCAAAAACTAATGTGTTTGACAATTATGATAGTGAGCATTTAAGAAACAACGTAACCGTCAACTCCAGCCCCGCAGTAGACAAAGGAACCAGCCATCCTAGAG
>CAUWLU010000066.1:0-11853 GCA_963559705.1 uncultured Acutalibacter sp. | reverse complement strand
GGGTGTAGGAAACCTACCGCCAACGGCGGCAAGGCGCCTTTACCCTACCCTACGAGCTGCTCCGGTCCGATACTGCCCGCCTGATGCTGGCAAACTCGGAGTTCCTGCTCCTTCTGAACCAATCCTCCACCGACCGGGATGAACTGGCAAATCTCCCCCATATCTCGGACACCCAACTCGGCTACATCACCAATGTAGCGGCTGGCTGTGGTCTCATCCGCTGTGCTGGCAACATTGTACCATTTGAAAACATCTTCCCCCGCAATACCCGTCTGTACCAGCTGATGACCACCAAGCCGGATGAAGCACTGAGGGGAGTGTAAATCTATACATGAAACAATATTGCAGCAGGGAGCCTCCTTTGGCTCCCTGTATCTTTTTTAGGAGGTATGCCCATTGAAAGAAATTAAGACCAAACCAGAAAGCGGAAAACCGAGGCATTTGGATAGTGCCGCCAAAGCCCCGAAAACTGCAATGAAGGATGTATGGCTGAAATCCAAGGAGAAAGCCGTATTGGAATTGAAGGGGACGCCTTTTGCCAGCCAGCAGGGAGAAACCTTCAACACCCCCGCCAACAGCGCCGGAGATCAAATGCTGTCCGGCATCGAAACCACCGCCAGAAAGGGTGCCAACCTTACCTATCGGGGCGGGAAAAAACTGGCATAGACCACCGCTCGGAAAATCAAAGAAAAACGAGAAATTTCCCGTACCCTCTCGGAAGCGAAAAACGCTGGCAGCAATGCAACGGAGATCACGAAGGATACCACTTCTAAAATACGAACCAAAAATACCGATGCCAAAGCTGTCAAAGGAAAACCTCAAAAAGCAGTAAAAACCGCCAGCCGTTCTATGAAAGGCGTAAAGAATAGTGCTAAAGGTATCAAGACTGCCCAGCGCTCGGCAAAAACTGCACAGCAGGCAGCCAAGACAGCGCAGAAAACAGCGCAGACCACTGCAAAAGCGGCACAAAAAGCCGCACAAGCCGCCAAAACGACCGCCAAAGCAGCCGTAACTGGTGTGAAAACTGCAGTCAAAGCCACTGCCACTGCGATAAAGGCTGCTGTTGCGGCAATAAAAGGCTTGATCGCCGCCATTGCTGCCGGAGGATGGGTAGCTGTAGTCATTATTTTGTTAATCTGTCTGATTGCTATGATCGTCGGCTCTTGTTTTGGTTTGTTTTTCGGTTCAGATTCTACGGGAACCGGCACCAGCGTAACGCAGGCTGTTACTACCCTAAACGGAGAATTTCAGGCGCACATACAGGAGATCGAGAATACCACCGCCCACGACCGGCAGGAGATCACCTCCAACGATGGAGTTCTTTCTATCAATTGGGAAGATGTCCTTGCCGTATTCTCCGCCAAGGTAACTGGTGCGGAAAATGGCGCGCAGGTGGCATCTTTGGATGACGCTCAAGTTCAACAGCTGCGGGACATTATGTGGGAGATGAATGCAGTGTCTTCCAGCACCCGTACTGAGAGTCATGAAGTGGAAGTTACCGAAGTAGACGAGGACGGAAAAGAAAGCACTCGCACCGAAACAGTAACGGAAACCATTCTGGAAATCTCCATCACGCACAAAACCCCGGAAGAAATGGCACAGCAGTACCGATTCAATGCAAGGCAGAACGAATACCTTGCCTTAATGTCGGAGCCGGAAAACCAGAATCTGTGGGCAGAGCTGCTGGGTAGTTTTAGCAGCGGCGGTGGTCAGATCATGAATCCCAATACCGATTGGGAAGGGACCGGGATTTTCCAATGGCCTCTTCCGCAAAGTTATACCATTACCTCATGGTTTGGATACCGTGAGGACCCCTTTACCGGAGAAATTGCCTACCACAGCGGAACCGATATTGGAGCGCCGGGTGGTACACCGATTCTGGCAGCGGCAGATGGCACAGTTACCATTGCCAATGCCATCGACTCTTGGGGCGGTGGATATGGATATCATATCAAGATAAGCCACAATGATACTTTTGACACCTTGTATGCCCACTGTTCCTCTATCTGCGTAACCGTAGGGCAGGAAGTGAAACAGGGAGAAGTCATTGGCTATGTTGGTACCACCGGCAATTCTACGGGAAACCATCTGCATTTTGAAGTGTGGCAGAACGGAGAGCGTACCGATGCGCTATCTTTCTTCCAAAAATTGAAATAAGCTTTCATTAAATACTAAGACGGTCTGCAGTTACTATAACCGTAGACCGTCTTGCATTCATATATTTAATGGAAATAAAATTTTAAGAAAGGCGCGTTCTGCATAACTTGTGCTGTTAAAACTAAAATAGCGGCGACATCCATGTCCGTCATATAGTTCAAAGTCATTTGGCGATACTTGTATGGTGTATTTCAAATTTTGCATTGCCGTATGCAATGAAAGCTCCCATTCAATTCTATTTGGTACAACATCTTTAGAAATGGTATGATACAGCCATTCAAACTCTGTGTAGTCAAAACCGTTTTTTAGGAATCCAGTCCAAAGAATAATTTTCTGCTGGAAAGTAAGTACTTGAAGTGTGTCTTCAGGATCTATATTCTCACATATATGTCCATAGCAAAAACAACTGTTTTGTGTTGGCATTGCAAGGTTTTCCTCCAACAGAAATGAACCATATTTCCAGTCTAAAGTTACTATACCGTTTTTCCAATTTGTTGCAGCAACCAATGCATATAGAATTTCTGATTGCTCAGAGGAAAGGCATTGGATTCTCAGACAAAGCGATTCTATGGTATCAACTGGATAACCAGAAAGTGTCTTTTGAACTGCATAAACATGATTGTTTTCTTCCTGCAATGTTAGCCATACGGTTTCTTGTGACATTCCTGCTGTACCAAAGATATCGATTTTCCATCTTGTACGAAGCAGGACAAGATATTCTCCAAACATCTGCCCAAAATCGTCTTCCGCAAAAGCAACGTCATCAAACCAGACATAAACGGTACTGTTTTCTACACCTCCATGTCGGTATGCCCAAGGACTTGTTTGAATCCATTCGCTTATTTGATATAAGAATTCAAACAAGTCACGAACGGATATATTTTCTTCACAATCCGGAGATGGAATATCCATCTGTTTGGCAGTCAAGAAGGAATGCATCTCCATCATATCAATTCTCTCCTTTCCGTTAGATGAGATCCATATTTTGAGCAATCTCAATGTTGACCATCAATACGTTGACTGTTTCTTCACCGAAAATACCAAGGAATTTGCCCTCCGTATTGTTTTTGACAATATCTCGAACAGTGTCTTCACTCAGCCCAGATGCTTCTACAATTCTGGGAATCTGAACTTCAGCAGATTCAGGAGAAATATGAGGATCTAAACCAGAACCAGAAGCAGTCAACAAATCAGTAGGAATATCTTCCCGTTTTACTTCGGGGTTCTTTTCCAAAAATGATTCAATATCTGCTTCCACACGTTCCGTCAGTGCAGGATTAGAGGGCGCATAGTTATTGGAGCCAGATCCGATCCCCAGAAATTCTGTCCCGTCCGGATAATACTGCTTTCCGTCCTCACCCTCGGTATAGACATTATAGTGGTAAGCAGAAGGACGGCTCCACATGTAGTAATCCTCTGTAAATTCCTGTCCTACATATTTTGCGCCAACTGTTTGGCCATTTACGGTAATGAGATTTCCTCCCGCTTGATTCGGGAAAATCAAGGCGGATAATCCAGTTAATAGGCAAGGGAACAAGAGTCCGCAAATTAGCATTAAAACAACTGTAACTGTAACTGCTTGACGCGTACCGTGCAGTAAGTTTTTCACTGATTCTTTCATAGTACAACCATCCTTTCTTAAAGGCCAAGACCAATTAAAGACAGCAGCGGTGCAATGATCATATCAATCATTTTAATTCCGATAAAAGGAGTAATCACGCCGCCTAAACCATAAATAAACATATTTCTTGCCAGCATCTTTCCAGAAGACATCGGACGATATTTAACACCTTTCATAGCCAGAGGAATCAGGCATGGAATGATAATAGCGTTAAAGATCAAGGCGGACAAAATGGCGCTGTAAGTGGTAGTCAGGTGCATAATGTTCAAAACCTGAAGCTGAGGAATCGCCATCATAAACATCGCAGGAATGATTGCAAAATATTTTGCAATATCATTTGCAATGGAGAATGTGGTAAGACTTCCTCGTGTAATAAGAAGCTGTTTACCAATTTCCACAACTTCCAAAATCTTTGTGGGATCGGAATCCAGATCGACCATGTTGGCAGCTTCTTTTGCGGCAGTAGTACCGCTGTTCATTGCCAAGCCGACATTTGCTTGAGCCAATGCAGGGGCATCGTTTGTGCCATCGCCTGTCATGGCTACAATTTTTCCTTCAGATTGTTCTTTTTTAATAACATCGATCTTATCTTCAGGTTTACATTCTGCGATAAATCCATCAACACCGGCTTCCTTTGCAATAGTAGCAGCTGTCAACGGGTTATCACCCGTACACATAATTGTCTTAATGCCAATGGCACGAAGACGCTCAAATCGTTCTACCATACCGGGTTTTACAGTATCCTTCAGATAAATCACGCCTAAAATCCGATCATCCTCACAGACAGTAAGGGGTGTGCCGCCTAAGCTGGAAATCTTATCAACCTGTTCATGGAGATCTTCAGGAATTACTCCTCCAAGTGATTTCACATACTGTTCAATGGCTTCTGCTGCGCCTTTACGAACCTTTGTGCCATCCGGAAGATCGACACCACTCATTCTCGTCTGAGCGGTAAATTCAATAAATTCCGAACCAGTAGTTTCTTCGCTGTTATCACCCAAACGGCGAGCAAGCTCTAAAGTGGATTTTCCTTCGGGAGTTTCATCATGCAGGCTAGTCAAAGCCGCACACCGAATGAGGTCACTACGATTTGCACCACCTACCGGGAAGAAATCAGCTGCAAGGCGATTACCATATGTGATTGTACCAGTTTTATCAAGAATCATAGTATCTACATCGCCGCAAGCTTCCACAGCTTTACCAGACATAGCAATGACGTTAAAACGAGTAACACGGTCCATACCGGCAATACCGATTGCAGAAAGCAGGCCGCCAATGGTAGTAGGAATCAGACAAACAGCCAAGGCAATCAGAGTGGAAGTTTGCAGCTGTACTCCGGAATAAATGCCAATGGGATACAGGGTTACAATGACAATCATAAAGATGATGGTCAGAGATACCAGCAGAGTGCTCAGCGCAATTTCGTTCGGAGTCTTTTTACGGGAAGCGCCTTCCACCAGTGCAATCATACGGTCAAGAAAGCTGTTACCTGCATCGGAAGTAATACGGATTTTCAGCCAGTCAGATACAATCGTAGTACCACCGGTAACGGAACAGAAGTCACCGCCGGATTCCCGAACAACAGGAGCAGATTCACCCGTAATGGCGGATTCATCGACAGAAGCAATCCCTTCAATGACTTCGCCGTCGCCGGGGATAATTTCACCGGCAGAAACCATTACAATATCGCCTTTTTTCAGCTCGCTGGAAAGAACAATTTTCTCTGTACCGTCTTCCATGAGTAAACGGGCTTTGGTATCTTTCTGTGTTTTTTTGAGGCTTGCTGCTTGCGCTTTGCCGCGACCTTCTGCAACAGATTCAGCGAAGTTTGCAAACAAAACGGTGATAAATAGAACTACACAGACGATAATATTGTAAACCCTTAAATTGGTACCGTCGCTGACATCACCAAACAATGCCGGGAAAAAGGAAAGGATCAGGGTGATGAAACAGCCAACTTCGACCACGAACATGACGGGATTTTTCATCATGTACAGGGGATTTAATTTCGTAAAGGAACCGATAATTGCCTGGCGAAATATTTCAGGTGTAATCAGTTTCTGATTCTTTTTGCTCATATATGTTCCTCCTTATGCCCAAAGGGTCAAATGTTCCGCAATGGGACCGAGTGCAAGTACCGGGAAAAATGTCAGCGCTGCAAAGATGTAAACGACAAACACCAGAATTACAGCAAAGCTTGCAGTATCAGTATGCAGGGTACCTGCAGACTCGTTGACAAAACGTTTCTTCATCAAAGAACCTGCAATCGCCAGCTGAATGACAATGGAGAGATAGCGACCGAAGAACATGGCAAGACCTGTGGTGATATTCCAGAACATTGTGTTATCAGCCAATCCCTCAAAGCCGGAACCATTGTTTGCGGCAGAAGAAGCATACTCATAAAGCACCTGAGAAAGTCCGTGAAATCCCGGATTTGTAATTCCTTCCATTCCAGCCTGCGTTCCAACGGCCAAAGCAGAGAACGCAAGAATCAACAGCGGATGAATGATGATACACAAAGCCGTTAATTTCATTTCTCGGCCTTCAATCTTTTTGCCCAGATATTCTGGTGTTCGACCAATCATCAGGCCGCAGATAAATACTGCCAAAATCGCATACATGATCATGTTCATGAGTCCAACGCCTTTACCGCCAAACACAACGTTGAGCATCATGTGAAGCATCGGGATCATGCCGCCCAAGGGGGTTAAGGTATCATGCATGTTATTCACAGTACCGGTTGTAAAGGACGTTGTAGTCGTTGTAAACAATGCAGATTGTGCAATGCCAAATCGTACTTCCTTACCTTCCATGCTACCCATAGACTGGCTTAAACCAACATCCGCAAGTGCGGGATTTCCCTGACTCTCTGCCCAAAAGCAAACGGAAAGACCAATCAAGAAAATAATACCCATAGCAGCGAAAATGCTGCGACCTTCACGTCCATACATCCACACAGTGATGCTCTTACGGATCTTGCTCTTAGACTCAAATGCCTGTTCTTCATCCAAACCTGACTTTGCCTGTACCATTTCGAGCTTACGGTCACGCACCATTTTACCAAAAGTGATGACACAGGCGCCCGGCAGTAGCATCATGGAATAAAGCTCAATCAGATTGGTAATGATGGTTGGATTCTCAATGGGAGTACTGGAGTTTGCGCCCAAAAATCCACCGCCGTTTGTTCCAAAATGCTTGATGATTTCCAATGCTGCAACAGGACCCATTGCAATTACTTGTTTGGCACCTTCAATGGTATCTACCACAACATTTCCGGAGAAATTCTGCGGAACGCCTTGCCAAACCAGCAACAGACCACCGACAATAGAAAAAGGGAGAAGAACTCTTGTTGTGATACGAACCAAATCTGCGAAAAAGTTTCCCACATTGTCTTTGCTTTTTCCGGCCAAACCACGGATGAATGCAACGCAGGCAGCATATCCGCTTGCAGCAGATACAAACATCATAAAGATGATTACCAACATCTGAGATAAGTAAGACAACCCAGACTCACCGGAATAGTGCTGGAGATTGGTGTTGGTCATGAAGCTGATAATTGTATTGAAGGAAAGAGATTCCTCCATACCTCCGATTCCGTTGGGATTGAAAAGGGCGATACTTTGAATTCTCAAAATGATGTATCCCAGAAGAATCATTACGCCGTTTGTTGCAAGTAGAGCCAAAGCGTATTTTTTCCAGTTCATTCCGTTTTGCGGTTTAATGCCGCTGATTTTATAGATAACGCCGTCTACACGGTCAAAAACCGGATCGGCAAAAGTATGTTTTCCAGCTGCGATATGATAAACATAAATACCTACTGGAACTACCATTATCAGATAAAGGATAATGGTCAATATAATTTGTAGCATGATAGTTTCCTCCTGCTGGTTTAAAATTTTTCCGGGTGTACCAATGCATAAACTAAATATCCACCCAGCAGTAAAACAATAATTCCAAGAACAATCATGTTCTTTCCTCCTTATTCATTTCGATCTACTTGCTTTTGGCACCAGCTGATTAACAAAAAAACGAGCCCGACACAGCCTGCCAAAATTGCTATCATGATAAAATCCATCATAACGGTATCCTCCTCTTTGGTTTTACACAAAATATTGTAGCAGTTTTACTGTGAAATTGGTCTTAGCGTTTTTTATATCAGATAAAGATTGCATTAAGAAAGCGTCTGACCCCGTCAGGTCAGACGCTTTCAAACATTTAGAATTAGAGAGATAAAGCTCTACTTGTAGGCGTTAGACTTTTGTTAATAGATATACAGTACACATTTTTAACTTAGATTTATACATAAGCATACTTAATAAATAAAAATAACGTTGTCCATTTATGCAAGATAGACAACGTTATTAAGGAATTTTAATTTATAGACTTTTCTTTATTGCCGTATCATTCGATACCCTACACCAATATGTGTTTGAATATATTGTGGGGCAGAAGGATTTTTCTCAATCTTTTTCCGCAGAGTAGCCATAAATACCCGCAAAGAAGGTGTATCTGATGCAGATGCGCTTCCCCATACTTCTTTTAAAATGTAATTATGGGTCAAAACTTTCCCGGTATTTTTAGCAAGAACACAAAGCAGTTTGTATTCAATAGGAGTCAAATGAATCTCTTTTTCATCCATATATGCGCATCCAGCAGCAAGATCAATGGTCAAATCTCCATTGCGGTATACACTGGTTTGTACTTGGGAAGAAGCTTCATCTGTCCTGCTTCTGCGTAAAGCCACGCGAAGTCGGGCCAAAAGTTCATCAACACTGAATGGTTTTGTTAAATAATCATCTGCCCCAGCATCTAATGCTTCTACCTTGTCCTGATCCTCGCTTCTAGCGCTTACGACGATAATAGGGACATTGCTCCATCCACGAACTTTTTGGATAATTTCAACTCCATCCATATCCGGTAAACCTAAATCCAAAATAATGACATCAGCGTTATAGGAAACCGCATCCAAAAGAGCACCTGTTCCATTTTTCGCAGTATGATACTGATAATCCTGTGTATCCAACGTTGTTCGTATCAGGTTTGTGATAGCCGGATCATCCTCTATCACAAGAATTTTTGGTTTATACATGATCAAAATTCACTTCCTCTAAAGGTAATGTAAAGGAGAACACCGCACCATGCGGTTTATTGTCGCTGACTGAAATTTCTCCTCCGTGAGCGTCTACAATAGATTTACATAAGCTCAAGCCCAAGCCTAACCCTCTGCGGCTGTCTGCTTTGCCGATATCTGCCGTGTAAAACATATCAAATAAATGCAGCTTGGCTTCATCTGAAATACCCGGTCCGTCATCTGCAATACGGATACGAACCATTTTCTTCTCTTTTTTCGCTGATAAACAGATATGAGAACCTTCCGGCGTATATTTAATGGCGTTATTTACAATGTTGATAATCACTTGAACAATTAACCGAACATCCATTTTCGCCATTAAAAGATCATCCGCAAGCTCTACCGATATCTCATGTTCAGCTGCTTTCCGGTCCACATGAGATATCGCCTCCCGAAACACATCGTCGATTAGTTCCGCATTCATCTGAAGATGCATTGTTCCGTTTTCAATCCGGGTAATCGACAAAAGATTTTCCGTGAGGTTTACAAGCCACATTGAGTCATCATAGATAGAACTATAGATCTCCTGTTTTTTGTTTTCATCCAACAAAATGCTTTTTTCCATCAAAACGCCAGCATTTCCACTAATACTGGTAAGCGGTGTACGAAGATCATGAGAAATCGCTCGCAGCAAGTTAGAACGAAGACGTTCTCTCTGTGTTTCCATTTCAATTGCTTGTTTTTCAGCACGAAGCCTTCGGCGTTCCAATATTAAGCCACATTCATTCAAAAGGGAAATCAACAGGTTTTTCTCAAACACATCCAACGGAGGATAGTATTTTGACGGAATCCCTATTACGCCCATTACTTCCTGATTTCCTCTGATCGACAAATATAGATTATGTGCATGAGATAATGTGTTTGTGGTTGCTCCAGCGTGTTTATCGTTTTTTACAACCCAATCAGCAACCCCTATTTCTTCAGGAGTCAATGTTCCGATCAATTTATTTGTTTCTGACTGTGGACAAACCTGAAAATCGAGATCTTTTCCTTTTATAGCCAAAGAATATAGAATTGGTCGATCCAGAAGCATTCTTATCTGTTCTGCTGCTAAAGCAATAATTTCCTTTTCATCCCGCCCTTGCTGCATCTTTTGAATACTATTCATTAGGAGTTCCATATAGTAGGCTTTTTGAGCAGATTGACGAGCTTGTTTCTTTACACGAATAGCTAATGTGCTGGAAATAATACTGGCTACCAACATAATTAAAAAGGTAACCGGATAGTCAGGATCGGTGGCTTTTAATGAAAATCTTGGAACTGTAAAAAAGAAATTAAAGGAAATGACGCTGAGCAGTGATGCAAGCGCACCGTATAAATGGCCATGCGTCCAAATTGCGGTAAGTAAAACTCCCAAAATATACACAGTAATGATATTCGCTTCCCGAAGACCAGCTGTGTAAAATCCAAAACTGATAGCAGTTGCAGAAAGAGTAATCAGTACCACTTTCAACAAATCAGTCCACTTAAATTTTTTCTCCTCTTTTCGAAGCAATTTGAACTTTTTCTTATAGAGCGGCTGAGCATCCGGAATGATATAAATATCAATATCTCCAGCCAATTTTGTTAGTTTGTCAGCTAATGTTTTGCTCCGTAAAAATATTGTGGATTTGTGATTGGTTCTTCCCAGAACAATTTTGGTAATACCGCTAACTTTGGCATATTCCGCAATTTGTACAGCCGGATCATCACCATAAACAGTAGCTATCTGAGCACCCAATTGTTCTGCCAGACGTAGATTATCCCGTAATCTTTTTAAGCTGTCACCTTTCAATTCTTTTGTTTCAGGAGTTTCAACAAACAAAGCTGTAAATCCACTGTGGAAAGCCTCTGCCATACGAGCAGCTGTTCGGATTACTTTGGCGTTGGAAGGAGAGCTTGAAAGACAAATTAAAATATGCTCTCCTGCTTTGGCAACCGTTTCATTTCCGCTTTTTTGAGCGTTCCGACTTAATCGATCAGCAGTACGACGCAAAGCAACTTCACGAAGCGCCGCCAAATTATCTCTTGTAAAGAAATGATTGAGCGCACGGGAAGCCTGACTTTTACGATATATTTTTCCCGACTGTAACCGGGCAATTAAATCGTCCGGTTCAATATCAACCAGTTCCACTTGATCTGCAGAGTCAAACACAGAGTCGGGAATTCGTTCACTGACGGCAACTTGTGTAATAGATGCCACCAAGTCATTTAAAGATTCCAAATGCTGAACATTAACGGTTGTATAAACATCGATGCCTGCTCGCAGGAGTTCTTCCACGTCTTGATACCGTTTAGCATGACGGCATCCTGCCGCATTGCTGTGTGCTAATTCATCTACAAGCACTATTTGAGGATGACGTTTAAGAGCAGCATCTAAATCGAATTCTTTGAGTTTAATTCCTTTATAATCAACTTCTTTGTTGGGAAGTTGTTCTAATCCTTCGAGCAATGCAAGCGTATCGGGTCTGGTGTGACGCTCAATATACCCAACTACGACATCAATCCCTTGTTTTTGTGCCTGATGTGCGGCTTTAAGCATAGCGTAGGTTTTACCGACACCTGCCGCATAACCAAAGAAAATCTTCAGATTCCCTTGTCTTTGATTGTCTATATGCTCTTTATAAGTACCTTCCATATTTTCCAATGATGCATCACCCCATTTTTCTATTCTTTTTGATTATACCACATTTGGGCTTTTTGTGATGTAAAGAAGGCATCTGAGGCATTAAGATTGTATTAAGGAAGAAAATCTTAATTTCTCATTAATGGCACTCGGTATCCTATAACACTATCTTTTTACACTTTATGATATACTCCCAAGCATAAAAGAGTTGATAAAGAGGTATTTGAAATGATGACCAGACAGTTATGCGGAATAAATCACTATAATATAAGCAACTTTGCTGATAGACATATATTTGCTCTTTTAAAAAGCAAACAAGTAGAACTTGAAGATAAAATG
>CAUWLU010000065.1:0-11938 GCA_963559705.1 uncultured Acutalibacter sp. | reverse complement strand
GGGATGCCGCGTCCTCCGTCGCTCCGAAATAGTCCCCTCCCATGGCCCAGCACCCTAGGATCAGTTCGGAGACTTTTACTTCGCTTTTGCCCAATTGTTTATAGTCCATATTCTCTCGCTCCTCTCAGAAAGCAGCCCGGATTTCTTTCCGGGCTGCCCAATCCAAGTCTACATATGGTTACTTCAAACGAAGAGCGTACACTTCTCTTCGTGCGGTGATATAGAGATATTCCCTATTTATGCCCGCTTCTAAGACACAAGCCGGTCGATCACCCAACTGAATGGCATTTTTTCTTCTCCCATCCTCGTAAACATACAACAAGCAATCCGGCACATAAGCCTCGCCGTTCTCTGTGAGAGCAAAACCATATTCGCCCCTTTCTGCCCACACAGTAGGATTAGACAAGGCAAAATCGCCGCCCACATCCACACGGACAATACACTTATTATATTCGTCCACAAGATATGCCGCCCTGTCTGGATAGAGGGGCACTAAACCAGTTGCCCGCGCAAGGGGCGGTTTATGTACCACCGCAGTTTTTCCATCGGGAGCAAGATAACAATCGGTGTCTCTTTTTTCAAAGGAATACATCATGTCCCCGCTGTCACGCCATTGGTTGAGTGGGTAGTACAGAACTTCCGGATTTGCCTGCTCCAAAGGAATCACAGGAAGCAACTCCATGGAAGCTTCCGGAGCTTTGGGATCCATGGCATAGACACGGATTCTCCTGTCATGAGAGAAGAAGGGGTAGTAACAACCGCCTCCGGAATGTCCGTTGAATTCGTCAGCAGAAAGTTCCTCCATACCATTCACCACAGAATCCTTCACCGGCTGATATTCGGTGACAACCAACAGCCGCCCCTGGCTGTCGCAAGCCAAAGACAAGGGTTGGAAGTGCTGACTAGTCAACAGGGTCATAACCTCTGTTGCTGGATCTCACCGATAAATACGGTACAGCCGGGAATCACAGATATAAATAGATCCGTCCGGTGCTTGGCACAAAGAGTCAACGCAATCCAGCCCAGAGATCAATTTGCAGATTTCACCTTTTGCACGAGGCAACTTCTCCGCCTTCTTCATTTCCGGAACAGCAAGTCTTCCTAACTGCCAAAAACCAACGGCTTTACCAGTGTTGGCGTCAATGTAAAGGTTTTCGATGGTGTACTTCATCTGGGTAAAGTTATGACAATTCAAAAACTCCATATTCTGGCAGTTCCAGGCCCGCACAACACTGGGATAGGGATTATCCACCCAGATGACCCGGAAAGAGTAGAAATTAGCGAAAAGAAGGTCATGGCAGTTTGTCATTTCATAAGGCTGGCAGTAGGGACCCTCGGCTACTTCTTCCTCTGTCTGCATGCAGAGGAATTTCCAATTGGCCACATTGCGCAGCAATACCTCATGACGTACATGGTGTTCGATAGACACCTGATACATGACGCCAGGGGTTTCCGTTTCCGACACAAAGAATCCAGCTTCTGCATAGGTGTTTGCCGTCCAAACATCTTTAAAGGCGCCACCACCATTGTCAGTGATCCACAGGCTCCAGTACTGAGAGTCCCAGGGCCGGTCGGGGTTCACGTCAGATTTTCGTGCAGGATCGTACACAGGCACGTTTTCCTCCTGCTGGGTAATTTGGCCATGACCTCCAACAAATTTGACATCATTCATGTAAGAATCCGCAGAAGCCATCCATTTGCAGCCAACGGCTCTCGGGTTACGGGATGCTGTATCTATCGCGATGCCGTTGACCATATTCCAACCGCCCCGGCTGGTTTCCAACACAGCTTTAGGCGAGCCCATCCCCGCCCAAGCCGGGCTGTTTTCCAAAAGAATCAGTTGTGTTGAAATTGGATTAAGACCTATTAAAGCATTTCCGGCCCGCATACGCAACGTGTCACTGAGCAGATATGTTCCTTGCGGAAGGTAAACGGTATTGCACTCCTCCAAAGCCTTCTGCAGTGCGGCAGTATCATCGGTAATACCGTTGCCGTAAGCTCCAAACTCCCGGACATTCCGCCAGGTTCCTTGAGGCGGAAGATCTCGGATCTCCCGGGGGAACGCAGTCTCTTGGGGAGCAGAGTCCCACTCTACAGAAGTTCGCCGTTCCGGTTCGGTCTGACCCAAAACAAGATCATCGCCGTGGAAAAGACTGTGGAGCAAATAGCTGTCCTGTCCACCCAATGTCACCTTGCCACTGTCTTTTCCCAACAGCAGCTGCGGCACGTTACGGCACCATATATTCCTCAAATTGATTTGAGTGCAGCTGTTATCCTCCCGCGAAATCTGGATAGCGGGACCGGAAATATTTTCCAGTACGCAGTCTTTCCAGAACAACTTCTCCCAGTAGCCGTCCATTACGATATCAGCGGCTGGAACGTCCTTGAATTCCACATGACTGAAGGTGAGTCCACACTCACGGGACAAAATGGCAGACTTTCGCTGACCAATAAAAGCACTTTCTACCAACACGAAAGGCCACCCTGGGGAACATTTGGTGGTATAAATTCCGTAATCTCCCCCCAGGAAGATCAGGTTTTCCATTTCGTTGCCCACGTCAAAAATACCCGCCTTACCTTGGCCGATGTCAAAAACACAGTGGGAGACGAAACCGTGCTGAGCAATATGAGCCCGTAGGACTACAGCAGCGGGATTACCCTCCTCAATTTTGAAGTCAATGTTCGAGATGGCACTATAAAACGTGCCGGCATTGGCATCCTGAACATAACCATCAATCTGGGGCATATTCCCCGTAAACCAAAACATATACGCTGCGTGTCCCTTGTCCTCTTCGGGTGCCGTTTGAAACCCAGGGGTATTTTTCTTCAGAACAAAGCGAGGTCTCCTGGCCCCAAAGCCAATCACCCGCACTGCCCGAGGAAGATAGATGGTTCGACTGATGCTGTAAACGCCTTCCGGGATAAGCACGATGCCCCGCTTATCCTGCTGCTTGACACTGTCTAACAGTGTTTGCAGACGCTCTGTCACATCATAGATCCCTCTCTCATCCGGTTGTAAACCGTCAGTTTGCAAAACCACGGCCCGGGGATCATCCGGCTGTTGTGTGTACACGGATTCGGCATGGGCAAAACGATATTGTTCCATCATAACAAAAACTCCTCTCCAAATTCCGCTCTTTCGGAAATATTAACCTTTTACCGCTCCAATTACAATACCCTTCACAAAATATTTCTGGAAGAAGGGATATACGGCTAAAACCGGCAAAGCGCCCATAACAGCCACAGCCATGCGAATCCCTGTAGAAGGCAGCACAAATCCCTCGTTTTGCTGCAAGGATTTAGCAGCATCACTGTTGCTCATCAGGAATTGGACATCCAAAAGCATGCGGTTCAACAAAACCTGAATGCTGAACAATCGATCATCGCTGATATAATACAGACCGTTGAGCCAGTCGTTCCAGTAGGCCAAGCCTACCAAAAGCGCCAAAGTGGCCACAATTGGAATTGACATAGGCATTACTACTTGAGACAGTATACGCAGCTCACCAGCGCCATCGATGCGGGCCGCTTCAATAACTGCATCGGGAATATTGGTAGTAAAATAAGTCCGCATCATGATGACATAAAAAGCGCTCATCATCAGATTTGGGAACAGAAGGGCAGCCAATGTGTTTTTGATGTGGAAGGTTTGCGTCCACATGATATAGCTTGGAACCAGGCCGCCATTAAACAACATCGTGAAGAAAAGGAAAAACGCCAAAACTCCCCGAGCCGGAAGATCTTTACGAGACAGGGGGTAGGCAAACAATGTGGTAATCACCAGATTGCAGACAGTCCCCACCACCGTGACCAGGGCAGAAATTCCATATCCGCGCAAAATATCCGAGGAATCCACCAAAAGATATTTATACGCCGCCAGATCGATTTCCCGTGGAAAAAAGCTGTATCCGTATTTAACCAGGCTGGTCTCCTTGGTAATGGAAGATACGATCAACAGCACAAAGGGAACAAGGCAGAACAACACCAGTAAGATCATGATGATGTTTGCGAAGATTTGAAAAGTTTTGCTTCGATCTACCATAATCGCTATCCTCCTTTTCCTCAAAACAGGGCATTTTCGCTGCTGACCTTTTTCACCACAAAGTTAGCGGTCAATACCAACAGGAATCCGATCAAAGACTGGTATACGCCTGCGGCAGAGGCCATGCTGATGTTATTAAGAGACATCAGTCCTCGATACACATAGGTGTCGATGGTATTGGTCACGTCCAACAGGGGCCCAGAGTTCATGGGAACCTGGTAAAACAGCCCGAAATCCGAGTAGAAGATGCGTCCAATAGCCATCAATGTCAGCGTGATGATGGTGGGCTTCAAGGAGGGAAGGGTGATATGAATCACCTGTTGCCAGCGATTGGCCCCATCGATTACTGCTGCCTCGTAATAGCCGCGGTCAATTCCCACCAAAGTTGCGTAGTAGATGATACAGTTATACCCCAAGCCTTTCCAAAGGTTGACGAGAATAAGGATGAAGGGCCAATATTTGCTTTGTGTGTACCAAGAAACAGGCTCCAATCCCAAAGCGGGCAAGATGGTTTTATTCAGGAAACCCGATTCTGTGCTGAGAAAGGCGTACACCAAATAGCTGACCACCACAATGGAGATCAGGAAAGGAACCAAGATCGTGGTCTGATAGATCCGCTTCGCCAGATTGGAATGGATCTCATTGAGAAGAATCGCTACACCGATGGCACATACGGTTCCTAAAACAATAAATGCGATGTTGTAGAGTAGAGTGTTCCGCGTGATGACCCAAGCATCTTTGGTAGCAAAGAGGAATTCAAAGTTTTTTAACCCGATAAACGGGCTTTTCCAAATGCCCTTGGCATAGTTAAACTGTTTAAACGCAATGACGATGCCCGTCATGGGAATATAGTTGTTTATGATGATATAGACCGCACCAGGAACCATCATCAGGTAAAGTGGGAGAAAACGCTTCAACCGCTTCCCCAAGCTTTTCTTTTCGGTCATACCAAGTCCTCCTTCATTTGATTTTTCCATAAAAAAGGAGCGAAGCGATCGAAAAACAATGCTCCGCTCCTTCCAAAGGACAATGGAATAAAGCCATTCTATTCCATCTTGGGATAGTTATTACTTGCCATTGGCCAGATACGCATCCAGCTGCTTCTGCTTTTCTTCAATGATGGTATTGACACCGGCAGCTTCCAGTTCTTCCAAGAAGGCGGGCAGAGCTTCTGCGGGATCGATAGAACCGCACTCCAAAGCATTGGCGTACTTGTCCTTTACGTTCCGCACGGCAGTCACTTCGTTCAATACGTTGGCATTGTCCCAAGTGAAACCCATAGCAGGAGAAATAATTGCGGACTCGTTCCATTTGCCGGTATCTTCCCAGATAGTGGGGGAGTCGCCCTCCCATACGTAAGAGATCATCTCATTGGGCCATGCCCAGGGATGGGATGCATAACCAGTGGAAGTGCCATCCACACCTTCGGGATAAGCGATGATACCCTGCTCCTCGTCAACAACCTCATAATGTGTACCCTCAATGCCATTGATGCAGATATTGGCCAGATCGGGATTGATGTACAGCTCGTTAAGCACCTGAACAGCACGGCCGGGCTGCTCACTGTTGTGAGCAATGTACCATAAAATATCCACGCGAGTGGTAGAAGTGTATACGGGAGTTAAGGTAAAGATCAACATTTCCTTTGTGGTGGAACGTTCATGTTCGACCTCGATGCCGGGCTTGGTGTTGCAGAACTGACCAAAGCCACGACCGGCAGCGATCTGCGTGGCAGCCTGGTCAGAGGTGGAGGAAGCATCGGGAGGAATCAGTCCCTTCTTCACCCACTCGTAGCGCCGCTCTACGATCTCTTTGTACTCATCAGAGGCATACCAGTTTACCACAGTGGTGTCGTCAGGGTTGGTACAATCGACCAAAGAGCCGATGTCGCCGCCCAGATCGTCCGTGGTGTTCATACTTGTCATGCCGCCGCCGTTAGAGACTACCGGCCACACATCGGGGTACATTTCTTTGACGGCCTCCAGCAGAGGAACCAAGTCCTCTTCCGTCTTGATGTTGCTGTAATCCACACCGGTGGCGTCAGCCATCTCTTTCACACAGGAAAATCCCCAGCTTACGGCAACCTCTTTGTTTGCGGGAACAGCATATCTTTCGCCGTTCAGAGAGGTTGTTGCCCATCTTTCTTCAGGGACAAGTTCCAGCAGGTCAGGACCGTACTCAGGCAGATATTCTTCCATAGAGACGATCTGTCCGTTGTTGATAGCAGAAACAAAGATGTCACGATTGTTGTACATCACGTCCAACTTCTCGCCAGAAGAGAGCATCAAGTTCACCTGGTCAGGATAGCTTCCAAAGCCAACCCGCATGATCTCCAAGGTCGTATTGTACTTTTCCTCCAAAATCTCACTGGCGGCAGCAGAGACAGCCTCACAATCCTCTGTCTTGGCATCGCCGGGCATCAGCAGCTTTACGGTGTAAGCCTCCTGGCTGCTCCAGTCCTTCTCACCGGTCTCTCCATCTTCCGCAGTGGAAGCGACGGAGCTGTCCACAGAAGCCTTGCTATCCGTTCCACCGGATGCGGAAGAGTCCTGTCCCCCGCCGCATCCAGCAAAAGCAGTTGCAAGGAGTGCCACTGACAACAGCATGGTCAAAAGTCGTTTCATTTGGTTTTCCTCCTTTTGCGGTGCAGCCCTCTGATCATACCCACGCCCACCGCTTTTTTGTTACGACGTGATTATAACTTTTTTTAAACCAAGTTTCTGCCCATGTTGTGACCTGAGATTGTTCTAAGAATGACTTCATTCCGATTCTTTTTCACAATTTTTTCGATATTCAGAGGGGGAAATACCGAATTCTTGCTTAAAAACCTTGGCAAAATGAGAAAAGTTAACGTATCCCACCCGAGAGGCAATGATGCCAATGGGAAACGAAGTATTCTTCAAAAGTGCCTTTGCTAACTCCATGCGCTCTTGGGTGAGGTACTCACTAAGTCCGATGCCCATTTCTCGTTTGAATAGCCTGGAAAGGTATTCCGGGTTTAGGTAAAGAGCATTCGCTATTTCAGAACGCCCAATATTGCGGGTCAAATTTTTTCGGATATAATCCAAAATCCGTTGGATTTGTGAGGGAGTTTTGCAGGAAACCTTATCAGCTCCACCTTCCGCGTATTCTGTAGCAAAATCTACAAATCGCAGCATTTGTGGCAGGGAGGTATACGCCCGCATCATGGCATCGTAATCGATTTCATGAAACACATCGCCGGTCGTATGTGAAAAGCTGCGGATAGTATTAAGGAATATCCGCAAAAATTGCTCATGAAATTGAGACAGGACTTCTCGCGTGAGGGCATTTTGTTCGGCCAAGGTTTCTAGGTAAGAGTGAACCTCCTCCCGAACGGTGAGCCCCAGGCCCTGGGACAGAAGGCTTTCCCATCTCTCAAATTCCGGCTGCCGGAAAACCGGAGTGGTTTGTCTTTCTATCAAGATCAGACCGCAAGTATACGCTACATTCCCGTCATGCATTTCCTGCAAATCGTGATAAGCGCGAGGAAGCTCCCGAAAACTCACAGCCTCCCGGTTCAAATAGAGGGAAAGGTCCATATGAAGCTCTCGAAACGCAAATCGGTAAAAAGTCTCTAGACCTTGACGAATACCGAGTTCCACCTTCTGAGATATGGCAGAGGATTTTAGAGACATCACAACAAAATACGAGCGGTTTTCCAAGAAAAGCACGGTGACCTGCGAAGCAAAAGGCTGCAGCAGCTCGTCCAACACATTTTGTATACCAAATAAAAGAAAATCGTGGCTTTGTCCCTTTAACTCTTTTTGAATCGTCATCAGCACACACCTATAGGAGGAAACAGAGAGAAACCCAAAGGCTTCAAGCTCCTCTTCCACGCTTTCAAAATCCTGGCGAATTTCAAAAAGGTATTCCCGGATGAGGTTTCTCCGAAAATTCAGCTTCTCCCTCTCCAAGTTTTTTCCCAAACCAGCGTAAACCTGAGCCAGACGTTCCTCTTTCAGAAGGCCAGCTGCCTTTCGGATAGCCTCTTCGATACAGTGGTAACTGACCGGCTGTAAAAGATAGTCCACCGCTCCCAACTGCAGGGCCTTTCTAGCATAGGGAAAATCTGCGTGAGCAGTCAGGAAGATGCATTTTATATCCTTTTCCTTTTCGCAAACCCAGTCCACCAGGTCCAAACCAGTTTCTCCGGGCATTTCAATATCGCACAATAACACATCTATTCTCTCTTGAAGCAGAATTTGCCTGGCTTCGGCAGCACTGTGAGCGCCGAAAGCAGTTTCTACATGGAGAGCTTTCCAGTTTACTCCATCTAAAATCCCCATTACCACATCAGGCTGGTCGTCAACAATCAGGACTTTCAAGTTGATTTTCCCCCTTTTCTTGTTTCTCTTTTTGAAACTGCAACGGAAAAATCAATTCAAACTCCGTTCCAGGCTCCAAATTTCTGCAAGCAAAACCGCAATCCTTTCCGTACATCAATTGGAACCGCTGCCGGACATTTAAAATCCCAATATGATCCTCTCGATATTGGAATGACACCTTTCCGTTGAATTTCTTTAGAAGCTCAGGCGAAACTCCCGGTCCGTTGTCTCGTATCAAAATATCCAGCCGGTCTCCGTCTTCCGAGAGAAGCTTGCGGATTTCCAAGGAGAGCACTAACTCCCGCTCTGGAACAATAGCGTATTTGCAACTGTTCTCCACAAAAGTTTGCAGGCACAGAGGGGGAATCAAAACATTTTCAAGATCCGGGTCTATATCCAAATGGAATCCAATTGTTCGAGAGGTGACGTAGCGCTGCATGGCCATGTAGTTTTTCACATGGTGAAGCTCCGTGGCCAGTGAAACCATGTCGCGATTGTCATGGAAAATATAGCGGACATGGTCAGAAATCATCAAAATGGCATTTTGTATTTTCTCGTAATTTCTTCCCTGAGCCATTCCATAGAGCGACTTTAAAATATTGAGGAAAAAGTGGGGACTGACCTGCAGCTGCAAATATTGCAATTGGGCGTACCGATAACGAAGTTCCTTTTCATAAGTCTCAATACGCATCTGCTTTACACGGTCCATCATTTGGTTGAAAGAGGTGCTAAGATGCTGCAGCTCCTCCACTTTTTGATCCTCTCGAAAGCGGACATCCATCTGACCCCTGCGAATTTGCTGAAGAGATGCTTCCATTTCCTCCATAGGCTGAAGATAACATCGTTTTAGCAGAACAAAAAATATGAACACCATGGGAAGAACAAAAGCGGCGCACCCCAAGCTCACCAAAGAGATGACATTGATTTTTCGAAAGCTGGCAGAGGATTTTTCCAGCAACGCCAGATAGGTCCCGCTGGTGGGGGAATAGTACTGTGTGATGAAATAGCTTCCGGAGAAATACGCGTCTTCTTTGGCAGGTCTCAAGGTGATTTTTTCCCGCAATGGGTCATTTGTCAAAAGCTTTCCTTGAGAATCCGCGTAAAAAAGCGTCATTTCAGACGTGTCGCCTGAAGAGAGAGTGATCGTCCTGTCCAGAGGAATGAGGCAAAGCGTCCCTGCAGACCTGTTGCGGAAAAGCCGCGCAAGATAGAAACGCTCCCCTATCTGGACGGATTCCCACGAATGAAAGCCTGACTCATCCCAGCGAGAGATCAAATCATCTGCAAAAGAGCGGATCTGATCCTTCTCATAACAAGAGATAACCGTGTCATCATATACACCTCTTACCATTTCGTTGGCTTGCGAAATCAGCAGCAAAGCGCCAATACACGGCTCCACTGCCATGAGGGAGCGATATTCCTTCATCACACTATAAAAAGATAAGTAAGCGTTAAAATCGGTTTGGGGAAACAACAGTGTTGTATGGTTATAATCTAACGCCCAGTAATTGGAAATAGAGCTTGCAATATGTTCCACATCGTCATCAAGAGCATTTTGATGAAGGTAGATAATTTCCTTACCATTCTGTATCATTTCCTCTCGAAACACCTTTAGAGAAAATATGCTTTGAATCACTTGCAGCAAAAGCATGGGAACCAAAAACACGAGAACGGCGACTCGCTGCAGCTTGCGAAGGGAAAATAATTTTTTCATGGAATGCCTCCTGATGTCTGGATTGTTGTATAAAAGCCATGGGATGACTCCCGATTTTCGTATCGTCATGGAGTCTGCCAGCCGCATTTGGGCCTCCTGAGCTTTGCTCTGCAAAAACATGAATTCTCCGTCCGAATTCCTCCATTGCCTCTATCGTTTTGTGCAATCGCCGCATCCACCAGGCAACGGCAGACCGATGACCTTGGAGACAGCTTCCGCCCTCAAAACTCTCACAGAATAACAGAACAGAACCTCGAACCGGCATCAGTGGCTTCTTTAGGTTTCCGTCAGCTATTGTTCTGTTGATAGCTATCAACAGAACAGGCCATGGCCTGTCGCTTTCTGCTCTTTCCACAACCCTTGTCTAGTTTTTATTATATCACCATTTCTCGCGTTTTGGAGTGCTACCTTACGCCAAGTGGATCACCACCAGGGGCGTTTTCAGCTGATGGGTCAGGTGAGAGATTATTTGCCGCCGGTTCTCCTCCGCTGTCCGAGCGTAGTTCAAAGCAGTGTCCATACGGACAAGCTCATTTTTGCCTCTTTGCAGTTGGTCATAGATCTCCATATATTGCTGTGAAAGTAGCCTGGGCTCCCGATCTTCACAGCGGCATTCTTTACAGCCCACAACATTCCATGCTCCAAAAATCCTGGAATTGCTTTAGCCTGCTGCAAATCGTACTCGCCGTCCAGATAGCAGGCATCCAGTTGGCCCGTGCTTCCAGCCTGCTCTGCCAATTTCATCCCCTGCTCCCGCACAGCTTGAAACACGTACAGGGCGGTGCCCACCATCAACAGACCTATGCATACCAGCCAGATTCCCAGTACCAGTACGCTCAGTCTCAGGGTAATGGCTGCCAGCGAGCCCATGGGTTTCCGTTTCATCTTTCCCCCTCCCATCGGTATCCCGCTTTGATCACTGTTTTGATACAGGAAGCGCACTCCCCCAATTTTTCCCGCAGCCGCTTGATATGGGTATCCACCGCCCGGGACTCTCCCTCGTAGTCGTAACCCAAGCACTTCACCAGCAGCTGCTCCCGAGAAAGCACCAAGCCGCGGTTTTCCATCAAGCAATGAAGCAACGCAAACTCTTTGGGCGTTAAAACAACTTCCCGCTTCCCAACAAAGGCCCTCCGGTTGGAAAGCTCCAAAGTGATCCCGCCGGACTCCATCCTATCTCCGTCAAGTACCTTCCGCTGGTTCCGCTTAATCAGGGCCATGACCTTAGCATAGAGACCCGACAAAGTGAATGGTTTTGTCACATAGTCGTCCGCTCCTAGTTCGTATCCCAACAGCTTATCCTCTTCATCAGAGAGGGCTGTGAGAAAAATAATGGGAACATCATTATTCCGGCGTACCGCCCGGCAGACCGACAACCCATCCCGCCCTGGCATCATGATGTTCAGCAGCACAGCGTCGAATACTTCCTCTTCCAACATCGTCAAGGCTTGGACCCCATTACAAGCCTCGACAGTCTGCTCCCCCTTGCTGGCGAAATCATCGCAGAGTACTTCTCTCAGCTTAGCTTCATCCTTTACAATCAATATTCTGCTGTTCATGATCCCCCTCCTTCTCAACCCTAGTTTGTCAAAAAGTTATGTACTCTTTATGTCATTGGAGGTCACAGATCCCACAGCTATTATATCACACAAACGCGGATATTGGGAATTTTCCGGAGAGCTGGCTTGCGGACAGCGCTCTCTTAGCAAAAAAGTTCAAATTCTGCCCTAGCCCTAAAAATAAAAAAATCCAGCCGCCCCCTAGGGGTTGCTGGATTTCTTTGGTCGAGGTGACAGGATTTGAACCTGCGACTTCTACGTCCCGAACGTAGCGCTC
>CAUWLU010000064.1:0-11983 GCA_963559705.1 uncultured Acutalibacter sp. | reverse complement strand
GGAAACAGCTACCTGCTGGTGGTGTCCATGGGCTACGGCCCGGAGGGCCACCACCGCAAGCCCCAGCAAAAGACCGTCCACCCACCCGAGGGGCTTACCCCCAAAGCAAAGGAAAAATGGCTGGAGGAGGAAGCCGCCCTCTTTGAGCGGCAGTGCAAAAATCAGCCGTTGCCTGTGGACAAGTCCATCACCCTGGCGGAGTACACCGCCTACTGGCTGGGACACATCGCCCCCGGCAAGCTGGCAAAGTCCACTTTGGCCCGGGACAAGCAGGACATTGACAGGTTCCTGCCGACCCTGGGCAGTTACAAACTTACCGCCCTAAAGCCCGAGCATTTCCGCAATCTCTATGCCCAACTGCGGAAACAAAAGAACTCTGTGACCGGAAAACCGCTCTCCGAGAACACATTCGGAGAGACTCATTGAGCCAAACAAGCCCTACGCGCCTGTGACCAGCGCGGGCCGCATTTTCACCTCTCTCGGTGAGTAGCGCGGCTTTTAGCCGCGTGCGCGACCCGGATGCAGCGTCACGCTGCTTTTTGTCGCAGAATCCGGCTTGGCGCACCTACAAATACAGCGGCAAGAAGAAAAAGCAGCGCCATGTGGCCGACGAGGAAACCACACGGAAACTCATTGCCGTGCTGGAGGAGGAGAGTATCAAGTACGAAACATATTTCAAACTCATCATCGCCACGGGGATGCGCCGGGGAGAGTGTTGCGGTCTGAAATGGAAGGATGTGGATTTCACCGAGAAGTCCATCCACATCTGCCGTAACGTGGTGAAGGTCACGGGAGAGGACATCATCGTCAAAGACCCCAAGACTGCTGCCGGGGACCGGTATGTGTATTTCTCCTTGGAAATGGCAAGCTTGCTGAAAGAGTACCGCTCCTTCTGCCAGGGGGAACTGGAGCTCCACGAGGGCAGAGATCTGACCACAGAGGACTACATCTTCCGCCGCCATGGCGCCGACCTACCCATGACCCCCAGCACCTTCACCTGGCGGTTCAAATTGATTTTAAAGAAGCATGGCTTGCCCCTGGATCTGAACGTCCACAGCCTCCGACATACCGCCGCCAGCCTGATGATCTCCGGCGGGGCGGACGTGGCCACCGTGTCCGGGCTGCTGGGACACTCCCAGGTGTCCACCACACTGGATATCTACACCCATGCCTTTGACGAGAAGAAACGGGAAGTCAGCGCAGAGATGCAGGGGAGGGTGGGGTTATAAACAGGCCGTGTAGAAGTCCAGATTACTTTCCTTTTTCGCGTTCCTTTCGGTCAACAGGATTCACGTTTATACACCATCGAGAGCAAAGGTAGAAGTAAAGTAAATTAACTATATCGTTTTAAGAAAAAGTGTACAGTAGCGACCCGCCTTTTCCAAATACACTTATCTGATAGTTCGGAAATTTTGCTGAGGAAAAAACGTATTCATCAGAAACATATTCATTTCCAATATATACTCGTTGAAGATTTCCATCTATTGACAACTCATAATATAGAGCAGCTTGATTAAAATTTGAACCAAAAATAGCTAATCTGTAGTCATTTCCTTTGCTTGAAGTTAATATGGAATTAAGGTGATTTTGTTTTCCTCCAGCGCTCAAAACAAGTTTGTATCGGTTTCTAAAAAAAGATGACCTGGTAAATTCACAATAATATAATGAAGATTGATTAGTAATTATTGCAATTGTTTCCTGCTCAATATTTTTTGTAAAAACCACTTTTCCTTCCTCGCCATATCTATCTAAAGCGGCTAAATATAAGGTGTCTTTTGTATATTTATATGTTTTTAGCTCTGGTAGTATAAATAATGTTAAAAAAAGAATTAGTATGATCCCAAACAGAGCAACGCACTTCTTTTTGCGCATATTGTTAGTTATCTCCTCGATTACTTCTTAGAATAATAGTTAATAGGGATATCCATTTACCGAAGTAACAGCAACGGACCATTGTTTATCACAATTTGACAGAGAAAATCCCAGTGAGGGACCAGAAAGAGAAATTGAAGCAGATAGCGATCCGGTAATTGTGCCATATGTATGAGTATATTGCATACCAAATTGCGTTTCATTTCCTCCACCAGTGAGAACATTTTTACTAATCTCACAGAATGTCATAATGTGTCCCTCAAATCTATGATTGTTTGGCCGCAACCAGGCTTCATAAAAAGACCACACATATCCTTTATTTAGGTCAAATGATGACAAGGTAGGAGTTTGCGTTAATGAAGACATAGGTGTGTCCATCTGCCCCTCAAAATACTGTACAACTCCACCTTGAGTGGAACCATTAAACTCTCCGCCCCATGTAATCCCTATCAAATCTTCAGTAGATACCTCAGCATGGCTTGAGGCTGAACCGGGATATGTAATGGAGGGGGGGCCCATTCCGCATTTGCAGTTAATTGATACCTGTTTCCGGTGGAATAACCCATTACAGTAAATCGGATTGTTAGCAGTTCCTTACTAGCAGTTCTTTCTTCCGAAGACATCAACGGCTGGATACCAGTGCCAAACGCATCAAACTCTTCTTTTGTAACAATTTTACTGTCAACGATAATGTCTTCACCATTTACAACCTCGTGTGTTTCGATGCAGTACACATTGGCATCTACATATCCTAACACATAGGGCTCATCATCGGTTGCACTTCGTGACATGGGTTGGGGAACAGCAGTGTAGGTCGCTTCAATTTCCACGTCTGGGAACTCAGGAGAATACACAATAAAATAGTCTGGAGTATCTCCACTGCTGGTTCCATTCTCATACGCCATAGCACTCACACTGCTGGCGAATACAATCATGATTGCCATTAAAAAGCTTACAAACTTTTTAAATGCCATTTTTGTTGCTCCTTTCTAGTATTGTATTCTTAGTAATTAACGTATCCTGTTACCGTTACAGGAACTGACGAATTGTTCTCCACGGCAAAAGTGTAGTACCCTCGTTCTTCAATGGTAGACTCTTGGTCGGTGCTACCATCAGAAACCGTAACATAATGGAAAATGTTATCGGAATCAATCAGGCCAAAGGACACTTTTGCAGAAAACGGGGAATACGACGCCTTAATCGTAACAACCTCTCCGGCTTCCAACGGAAAATCTGTGCTTGCGTGTTTCATTCCATGTGCAGGCACATTAATTGTGAATTGTCCAGTTGCTCTGGAAACGATCAAGTTGTCCACCGTCTTGTCAGCTTCTATGGCCCCAGCACTGATGGACAAACAGCTTACTGCCAGTACCATTGCCAAGATAGGACAGATTAGTTTTTTCAACCTCATACATATTTTCCTCCTCTGCAATTAAAATGTGAAATCAAAACTATCCTCAGAGAGGACAGAGACTCCTTTTTTTCCAGCTTCATCCATCGAAATATTATTGCTTGCGGGCCTAGTCATCCATAGAACAGCAGAAATAAAAATTAGCACTGCTACAGTCACTGCAAGTATCAACCACCGTCTTGTGACATAATGCGCCTTCCCAACGTCCGATTGGTGTTCTTCCATTTTTACACAAGATTCACTCTCTTGGGGCTGATCCGATACGGACCGATCTGCCTGTGTCACTAAATAATCAGATTCCACGTCAGTCTGTACTAAATATTCCAAGGGCACATTATAGAACGTGCTCAAACGTCTCATGTTATCTGTTGAGGGGATCGCCTCTCCCGTTTCCCATTTAGAAACTGTCTGCCGGGTCACATTCAAGTGATCTGCCAACTTTGCCTGCGTAATACCTTTATCCGTCCTCAGTTTGTACAGTTTTTCATCCAGTGTCATCTTTTTTCACCCCGATAATAGCATAATTTTTGTCAAGTGAAAACCACTTGCACATTGCAATTTGTCACTTTTCACCTTGCATTTAATAACAATTCCTAATTTTTGGTAAAATTACTTGATCTGTGTTCTATAATAAAGGATTTATCTTTTAAACACAACCACTCTTGCAAGGACAACATAAAAAGCCCTCCAAGGAAAACCTTGGAGGGCTTGGTGCGCCCGACTGGATTCGAACCAGCGGCCTACAGAGTCGGAGTCTGTCACTCTATCCAGCTGAGCTACGTGCGCAAATATGTATGAGAACCACGAAAGCGGTAGTCACCTTTTTGAAAAATAGTAGTCAAACAGTAGTCAACGGCGGAAAATTTCCGTTCCGCCGAACCCGCAAAGCCCAATAAACACTGGCTTTTGGGGGATGTCTCAACTGAATCGGCCTGAACCGTCGGAGTCTGTCACTCTATCCAGCTGAGCTACGAGCGCGAATATATATGAGAACCGCAGAAGCGGTAGTCAACCTTTTAAAAACAGCAGTCAAACAGTATGCAACTTACATTTAGGAAACGCGCCTATTATACCGCCAATTCCCTTGCGAAAAAAAGAAAATCCTGTCGAAAGAAAAAAATCCATTCAATGTTTTTGGCGATATCCCATAACATGATGAATATAATCCACCATCTCATCCACCGAAACCTGTTGATTTGCCCGCAACACTGCGATAAGCCGTTTCTCTTCGGCGCTTAACTCGCCCACGCGTTCCGGATTATCGAGAGGCTTTTTCGGACACCGCTCACGATCCGTCAAAAACAAGGGCTCCTCCTCATCTTCATCAGGATAAAAGAAAGCGATAGGAGCTCCGCAGATCCTGGCGATCTTTCCCAAGGTCACCGGATCTGGAGAAGTCTTTCCCGTTTCGTAATAGGTGTAGGTCGCTCGGTTCACATTCAAAGCATCGGCAATATTTTGCTGAGAATACCCTGCCTGAAGGCGTGCCTGCCGAAGCCGCTCCGCCAAAAAATCATTGGTACCTCTAAAATGATTTGCCATGAATGTTCTCCTACATATCCGCTCGTTTCCCTACAAATCAACTATCACGCGGCGCGCCCTTTCAAAGCGCAGTTTGTATTATAGTATACTTTCCAAAAAAAAGCCAGCGATTCCAACAAATTCATATCATAACGTGAATTTTGTTCACTTGAGTGCTTCCATAGGCTTCCGGAGAGCTTTCTGCCCCCTTTCCACGGCTTTAGCCTCCCATCAGTTGGGCCCAGCTCTGAAAGGTCGGGCCATTCACTGCCCAATCCACTGCGAATAGCAAGGTCAAATGGGCGGGGTAAAAGAAATAGAAGAACCACTTTCCCTTTTTAGAGCCGGGCTGGCCATTGTACAGGGCCACCAATCCCACGCCCAGCAGCGCAGCTACCGTCTGCTGCACCATGTACCGGAATTGAGCTTGGTTCCCCATCCACGCCAGGCCGTAAGAAAACCCAGAGAAGTTGGCCACCACAATATAAAAGAACGCTGTGACAGATCCCAGGGCCACAAGCCGGGCCGCTTTCTTCTCGTAGAACAAGTAAGGCAGCAGAACAAACAGCACCCCAAAGCCGCCGTAATCCGTGTGCTGTATTTCGCACAGCACTACGATGCCTGCCACGGGCACCATCGCCGCCCAGGCCCAGCGCTCCCCCCTGCTCTTGCAGAACTTGACGATCTCACAGCAGGCCGCCCCCGCAAACAGTGTAAAGAACACATTGGAGGTGGCAAAATGGGGCGGGAATGGCTGGTCCAGAGCCAGCTGATAGGGCAGCTCGGAGAGCACGGCAAACAGCAGCAGCCTGCCCAAATACCGCCGGGCATCGCGGGTATGGACGCACCCCTGGGCAATGCCATAGGCAAAGATGGGAAAGGCCATCCTGCCCACCAGGCGCATGATGTCGTACAGTCCCAGCCCAAAGAGCAAGGGCGAATCGTAGGAGATCAGCACTGCGGCGGTATGGTCGATGAGCATGGAGACAATGGCGATCCATTTCAGCACGTTCCAGGTCACGGGCGCACCCCTTTCTCAACTGTTTTTCAATTCCATCATAGCAAATCCGGCAGACCCCTGCAAGCACTGGGGCAAAATGCAAGGAAACCGTAAGAAAGTTACAGAAGAAGCCCCCGAGCAAACGCTCGGGGGCTTCTGGGCAAGGCCTATCCGCCTTGGGCGGCGTGCGGCCCTGGTTTTCTTTTCGGATACACTGAAAACGGCTTCGGAGATGCTTGGGACTCGGGCCGGGCCTGGGCCTATCCGCCTTCGGCGGCGTGCGGCCTGCGGCCCTGGTTCTCTTTTCGGCTGCGCCGCTATTCAGACCTTGGGGGCGCTGCCCCCAAACCCCTGCAGCCTTTGAAAAGGCTGGCGAAACTTTTAAGTTTGCCTGCCGATTACTTGCTGTAGCCGTTGGGATGGCCCTCATGCCACTTCCAGGCGCTGGCAATGATGGTCTCCAAGTCGTCATACTGGGGCTTCCAGCCCAGCACCGTCTTGGCCTTATCGCTGGACGCCACCAGCTGGGCAGGGTCCCCGGCCCGGCGGGGCTGCTCCACTGCGGGAATGGAGTGGCCCGTCACCTTACGGGCTGTATCAATGACCTCTTTGACGGTGAAGCCTACGCCGTTGCCCAGGTTGAAGATGGAACTTTCCCCGCCCTTCTGCAGGTACTCCATGGCCAGAATGTGGGCCTGGGCCAGGTCGGTGACATGGATGTAATCCCGCACGCAGGTGCCGTCGCGGGTCTCATAATCCGTGCCGAAGATGCCCACGCTCTCCCGCTTGCCCAGGGGCACCTGGAGGATCAGGGGGATCAGGTGGGTTTCCGGGTTGTGGGCCTCGCCGATCTGCCCGGACTTGTGAGCGCCGCAGGCATTGAAGTACCGCAGGGACACATACCGCAGTCCGTGAGCCTGGCCCACCCAGTGGAACATCCGCTCCATAGAGAGCTTGGTCTCGCCATAGGTATTGGTGGGATGGGTGGGGTCCGTTTCCAGAATCGGGATGTTTTCCGGCTCACCATAGGTGGCCGCCGTGGAGGAAAACACGATCTTGTCCACGCCGTGAGCCACCATGGACTCCAACAGCACCTTGGTGCCGCACAGATTGTTGTCGTAATACTTCAGGGGCTTTGTCATGCTCTCCCCCACCAGGGAGTTGGCCGCGAAGTGGATGACGCAGTCAATCTTCTCCTTTTCGAAAAGCCCGTCTAAAAAAGCTCTGTCCCGAATGTCGCCCTGATAGAACCGGGCCTTGGGATGAACCGCCTCTTTGTAACCAGTCTCCAGGTTATCTGCAATCACTACGTCCGCGCCGCTGTCAATAAGCTCGTATGCCGTGTGGGAGCCGATGTATCCGGCCCCGCCCAATACTAGAACCGCCATGCTTCCTTACCTCCTGTAAAATTTTACCCGGGCAGGTTGCTTTCTGCCTTTGATATTATTATAATGAGATTGTAAGCCAAAAAGCAACAAGGATATTGGCATGTTCTTTTCTTATATTGAGGTTTTTATGGAACTTTTAGTCAACGAGGAAAAACGGGAGCTGAAATCCCACGGGACCTTCGCCTTTCCGGTGAACATCAGCCGAAAACGCCTGTCCTCTTATGGGACGGGCTCCTTCCCCTGGCACTGGCACGATGAGGTGGAACTGACCCTGATTCTCTCCGGGGGCATTGATTACCGGGTCAACGACAGCCGGTATCTGCTCCGGGCCGGGGAGGGGCTTTTCTGCAACTCCGATGCTCTCCACTCCGGCAGCCGGTTGGAATCCGGCGAGGACTGCGATTACGTCTCCCTCACCTTTCACCCCAGGCTGCTGGGGGGCTATGAGGGCTGCATTTTGGGCAGCAAATTTGTGGAGACCTTGGCCGGCGGGGACCCCGCCTCCCTGCAGCTCTCCCAAAAGGAACACTGGCAGCGGAAGATTTTGGAAATGCTGGAGGAGATCTATCAGCTCTCTCAAAACCGCCCGGAGACCTACGAGCTGGAGGTCCAGCGGCGGCTGCTGGGCATCTGGAGCGGCCTGTACCGCCATCGGGCAGACCAGGCCAGCCCGCCCTCCGACCCGGAACGGGTGGAACGGCTGCGGATGATCCTCTCCTACCTCCACGAAAATTACGGGGAAAAAATCACCCTGGAGGATGTGGCAAAACAGGTGGGTCTGTGCAAAAGCGAGTGCTGCCGGTTCTTTAAGCGGCAGATGAACCAATCCCTTTTTGACTACCTTTTGGATTACCGCATCGGCCGCAGCCTGCCCCTGCTTCAGGAGGGAGCCTCCACCGTGGCGGAGGTGGCCTCCCAGGTAGGCTTTTCCAATCCGGCCTATTTTTCCAAGGTGTTCCGCAGCCGGATGAAGCAGTCCCCCAGGGAGTACCAGCGCCAGGCGGCTCCCGGTCTGCTGGAGGACATGGGGAGGGATGCGCCATGAGGGGAACCCTGCACACCGTCACATTGGACGGACGCCTCTGCGCCTGCCTGGTCCCCCAGGGAGCCGGTCCCTTCCCCGTGGCTGTGCTCTGCGGCTGGGGATTGGAGGATAAGCTGGCTGCCTACGCCCAGGAGCTTCCCCCTGCCCTGCTGTTCTTTGCCCGGGCCGACGGCGACCGGGATTTCACCCCCTGGCCCGCTCCGCCCATTCGAGAGGGGGAGGTCTTTTCCGGGGAGGCGGAGGGATACCTGCGCTTTCTCACGGAAACCGCCCTTCCTTATATAGAAAGAGAATGGGGCGCAGATCCCCGGCCTGAGGCCCGTGGGATTCTGGGCTACTCCCTGGGCGGGCTGTTCGCTCTGTGGGCACAGCGTCAGGGAGATTTCTTCCAGCTGGCAGGCTCCCTGTCCGGCTCCCTCTGGTACCCGGGTTGGCTGGACTACCTGGAACAGCATCCACCCCGTCAGCAGGAGAAGGTGTACCTCTCCCTGGGGGACCGGGAGGAGTACGGCGGGCCGCCCCTGCTGCGCACTGTGGGGGACTGCACCCGCCGGACCCATGCCTTCTGTGAAGCGTTCGGCGCCGACACCGTGCTGGAATGGAACAAGGGCGGTCACGGGAAAGCCGTGGACAGCCGCTGGAGCAAAGCCCTGCGTTGGGCTGTTCCCAAACTGAGAGAGGAGTGACGCAGAATGGATCAGCAATCCCTGTTTTCCAAAGAGGACCCCCGGGACATCCCGCTGGCCACCCGGATGCGCCCCCGCACCTTGGAGGAGTTTGTGGGCCAGGAGCACCTGCTGGGGAAGGGAAAGGTGCTTCGCCAGCTCATTGAGGAGGACCGGGTGTCCTCCATGATCTTCTGGGGACCGCCCGGGGTGGGAAAAACCACCCTGGCCAGGATCATCGCCGGAAGGACAAAATCGAATTTTATCAATTTCAGCGCCGTGACCAGCGGGATCAAGGAGATCAAGGGCGTGATGGCCCAGGCAGAGCAAAACCGGCTGCTGGGGGAGCGGACCATCCTCTTTGTGGATGAGATCCACCGGTTCAACAAGGCCCAGCAGGACGCCTTCCTCCCCTTCGTGGAAAAGGGCAGCATTGTGCTCATCGGCGCCACCACCGAGAACCCCTCCTTTGAGGTGAACTCCGCATTGCTGTCCCGCTGCCGGGTCTTTGTGCTTCAAGCCCTATCCCCCCAGGAGCTGCGGCTGCTGTTGGAAAACACCCTGACGGACCCCCGGGGCTTCGGCGGTCAGGACGTCCGCATGGAGCCGGGGACCCTGGAGGCCATCGCCAGCTTTGCCAACGGCGACGCCCGCACAGCCCTGGGCACCTTGGAAATGGTGGTCCTAAACGGACGCCGGGAACGGGAGACCACCTTTGTCACCCAGGACATTTTGGAGCAGTGTACCAACCGCAAAAGCCTGCTCTACGACAAAAACGGCGAGGAGCATTACAATCTCATTTCTGCCCTGCACAAGTCCATGCGGAATTCCGACCCGGACGCGGCGGTCTACTGGCTGGCCCGGATGCTGGAAGCCGGAGAGGACCCCCTCTATGTGGCCCGGCGGCTGATCCGCTTTGCCAGTGAGGATGTGGGCATGGCGGACTCCCGGGCTTTGGAGATCACCACGGCGGCCTATCAAGCCAGCCATTTCATCGGGATGCCCGAATGCAGCGTCACATTGACCCACGCAGTTGTGTATCTATCCTTAGCGCCCAAGTCCAATGCGCTGTACCGGGCCTATGAAACCGCCAAAAGCGACGCCCAAAAAATGCTGGCCGAGCCCGTGCCCCTGGTCATCCGAAACGCGCCCACCAGCTTGATGAAGGAGCTGCGCTACGGCGAGGGGTACAAGTACGCCCACGACACCCAGGAAAAGCTCACCGCCATGGAATGCCTTCCAGAGTCCCTGAAGGGCAAGCGGTACTATCTGCCCACTGCCCAGGGCAGCGAGCGCCGGGCCGCCGAGCGGCTGGAGCAGATCCTGGCCTGGAAGCAGGCCCGCCGCGAACTGGATGAGCAAAAACACAGCAGCAAGGAAGAGCTGTAACAGCCTTCTTTCTTCCCAACCTCCCCCATCGTTCCTCTGATTCGTTCAAAGATTTTTAACATTCATTGACATTCGACATTTCCCACATTATAATCGACATATACCATCCGGCGCGGATACCTTAACCACAGCCCCACTGTCGGTGCGGTCTTGGACAGCGGCTGATTTGAAAAGCGCGTCCGCTCCTGCCGCTTGAGCGGTAATTTTATCAGGAAGGTGAGCAAATGGAAAAATTCTTCAAACTCAAGGAGAACGGCACCACGGTCAGCCGGGAAATCATTGCCGGTTTGACCACGTTCTTCGCTATGGCCTACATCATTGTGGTCAACCCCAACACCCTTAGCGGGCGGGCCGGCGGTCTGGAAGAGGACCTGATGCCCTGGGGCGCTGTGTTCCTGGCCACGATCATCGCCTCCATCATCGGCACCCTGGTGATGGGCTTGGTGGCTAACGTCCCCTATGCACAGGCTCCCGGCATGGGCCTGAACGCTTTCTTCGTGTACACCGTGTGCTTGGGCCTGGGCTTCTCTTGGCAGCAGACCCTCTCCATGGTGTTCATCTGCGGTCTGATCAACATCCTCATCACCGTGACGAAGCTTCGCAAATTTATCATCCGGTCCATTCCCCGCAGCCTGCAGAACGCCATCGGCGGCGGCATTGGCATCTTTGTGGCCTACATCGGCTTTTTGAATGTGGGCTTTGTCAACTTCGACGTCGGTGTGCCCGCTATGGCTACCTTGAACACCCGCACACTGTGGCTGTTCCTCATCGGCCTGGTACTCACCATCGTTTTGGTGGTTTGCAATGTGAAGGGCGCAATCCTCATCGGCATTGTGGCCACTGCCGTCATCGGCATCCCCATGGGAGTCACTTCTCTGGGCAGCTCCATCAGCTTTACTGAGGCCTGCCAGCAGCTTCCCACCACCTTCGGCGCCATCTTTACCAGCGAGGGCCTGCCTTCTCTGTTCTCTGACGCTGCAAAGATCCCCCTGGTGCTGATTACCATTTTCGCTTTCAGCATCTCCGATACCTTCGACACCATCGGCACCTTTATCGGCACTGGCCGCCGCTCCGGCATCTTCTCTGACGAGGACGAGAAGGCCATGGAGAATCAGGCTGGCTTCCATTCCAAGATGGACAAGGCCCTGTTTGCCGACGCTACCGCCACCTCCATCGGCGCCATCTTCGGCACCTCCAACACCACCACCTTTGTGGAGAGCGCCGCTGGCATCGGTGCTGGCGGCCGCACCGGCCTGACCAGCGTCGTTGTGGCAATCTGCTTTGCCCTCAGCGCTTTCCTGGCCACCTTTGTCAGCGCTATCCCCTCTGCCGCCACGGCTCCCGCTCTGGTGCTGGTTGGCGTCATGATGACCTCCTCCTTCAAGGAGATCAAGTGGGATGACCTGAGCGAGGCTGTCCCCGCCTTCTTTGCAGGCATCTTTATGGCTCTCTGCTACAGCATTTCCTATGGCATCGCAGCCGGCTTTGTCACCTACTGCATCGTCAAGGTTTGCAAGGGCAAGGCCAAGGAGGTCCATCCCATTCTGTGGGTGGTCACCGCACTGTTCATCTTGAACTTCATCCTGTTGGCCATCATCTAACTTGTTTTGCCGAGACCGCAAAATCCCCCGCTTTCCCGAAATGAACAGCACCCCATTTGTTAGACAGTATGATATACTATCTAACAGATGG
>CAUWLU010000063.1:0-12055 GCA_963559705.1 uncultured Acutalibacter sp. | reverse complement strand
GCTTGAACTTTTTCTACTGCAAAATATTGTCTAACTTTTTGGGGTCATTTCAAAATCGGAAAGCGGGGGATTTCTATTTTCACACGAAAGCTTCAAAGCTTTACAGAGCTTTCCTTTTCCAGGAGTTTTGCGGAAGTTCGAAACTAAAGATCGAAAGCTGTTCCCCTTTACAGGGTGTCACTCTGCGCCAAGGGCCGCCATTGTGATATAGTTGTAGGGCTGGTTAAAATGAGGCAGGAAGAAGAGATCCAGCAGCTTCAGCTTATCAATGGTGATGCGCTCCTCAATGGCCAAAGAGAACATATGCAGCCCCATGGACACGTCGTAATCCGAGATGAGCTGCGCCCCCAGCACCTCCCGCGTATCCCCGTCATAGACGATGCGGCAGGTGGTCTTGGTGTTGCCGGACTCAATAAAGCTGGCCTTTTGCCAATCCGTGTACTCCGTGGACTTGGCGTTGAAGTCGCAGTCCTTGGCCTTTTGCAGCGTCAGGCCCGTGGAGAACAAATTCAGCCCCCAAATGGAGATGCCGTTGGACCCCTGCACTCCTGGGCTTTCCAGCTTTGTCCCGCAGGCGTTGTGCGCCGCCAAAATCCCCGAGCGCACGGCGTTGGTGGCCAAGGCGATATAATCGTCGGCCCGCTTGGCGTTGTTGTAGATGGTGGCACAGTCGCCCACAGCGTAAACGTCCGGATCGCTGGTGCGCTGGCAGCGGTCCACATGATAGGCGCCCCGCAGCAGCTCCAGATGGTCTGCTCCCAAGGCGGTATTGGGCCTGAACCCAATGGCGAACACTACCATATCCGTATCGTAGCCGCCCTGATCCGTGACCACGCGGCAGACCTTCCCATCCTTCCCCTCGATGGCAGTGACGGTCTGGCCAAAGCACAGCTCCAGCCCGTGGGAGGAGAGATTTTCTGCCATACGGTCGCAGAAATCACGGTCATAATAGCCGGAAAGACAGGTCTGCGCGCAATCCACCAGGCGGCACTTGCGGCCGTTGCGCACAAAGGCCTCTGCAAGCTCCACACCGATATAACCGGCGCCCACCACGGTGACGTCCTTGATCTCCGGGTCCGAAAGCTTTTTCACCACGGTTTCCGCATCCTGGAACAGTTTGACAAACTGCACATTCTCCAGCTCCATACCGGGAAGCTTGGGGCGGATGGGCAGGGAGCCCGTGGCCAGAATCAGCTTATCATAGGGCTGGCTGATCGCAGCGCCGTCCTTCGCGGTGGCGTGGACAACCTTCTTATCAAAGTCAATGGAATCCACAGAGGTTTCCAAGTGAACCGTAGCGCCCTTTTGCTGGAACTGGTCCGGGGAGGCGTAGAACAGTCCGCCGGGGCCGCTGATCTGATGGCCGATCCAAAGGGCCATGCCGCAGCCCAAAAAGCTGATATTGCTATTCTGATCAAAAATGATGACTTTTTCATCCGGGTACTGATCCAGGATGGTGTTGATGGCTGCGGTGCCTGCATGGTTGGCGCCGATGACGACAATGTTCACAAGAAAAACCTCTTTTCTAAACTGTATTTTTCAGCTGGTACTAGCATCACTATAGCTGTTTGACAGAATTTTGTCAACACCTTTTTTCAAAGAAAACGGCGAAACTAAGGCAAAAACTCAAAAAAATAAGAATAAGACATCTTTTTGTTTTATCGCATGAAGAAAAACCGCCCGGCAGATGCCGGACGGCTAGGAGGAGAGGTAAAATCTATGAAGAAAAGCAAGGGAGGAGGGGCTCTTTTATGAAGTTCCTTTCCTTCTGCTGTGACTATAGTATATCCGCTGTCTTTGAATAGGATATGAACAAGCTCTAAGGGTTTCACGAAATCTCTTTTAAGGATCTGCAAACAAGACGGTTGCGCGCCGGGAGCGTCCGGTGCTATAATGGCTGCGGGGCTAGCCCCAGGAAAGGAAGGTTCCCTACTATGGATTTGGAAAAGCTGGCACGGGACGTTGGAGATGTGATGAAACAGGCCGCAGCGCTGGTGCTCTCCATCCCTCGCCCCAAGGTGTTCACAAAAGAGGGGCACGCCAATTTTGTCACGGAGGCAGATGTGGCGTCCCAAAAATTCCTCGTGAAAAGGCTGGCGGAATTGCTGCCCCAGGCCCACTTCTTTGCCGAGGAACAGGAGGAAAACGTCATGGCTCCCGGATACAACTGGGTGATCGACCCCATTGACGGCACCACCAATTTCATTCGGAGCTACCGGCCCTCTGCAATCTCGGTGGGCCTGGTGGAGGATGGCAAAGGGATTTTGGGCGCAGTTCTGGACCTGTCCTGCGGGGAGCTGTTTTCCGCAGTGGCGGGAAAAGGAGCTTTCTGCAACGGAGAGCCCATCCACGTCTCGGACACCCCTGTGGAAAATGCGCTGATCGCTTTTGGCACCTCCCCCTACCGCCGGGAGCTGATGGCCCCCACCTTCTCTGTGCTCAAGGAGCTTTTTGCTCTATGCGGCGACCTGCGGCGCAGCGGGTCCGCAGCAGTGGATCTGTGCAGTGTGGCCGCCGGCCGGTGCGACGGCTTCTTTGAGCTGCAGCTCTCACCCTGGGACTACGCGGCAGGCTCGGTGATTCTGCGGGAGGCGGGCGCCCTCATCGGCACTGCTCCCTGGATGGAATTCCGCTATGACCGCAAGCAGCCCATCCTGGCAGGGTCCCAGGCGCTCTATCCCCTGCTGGAGCAAGCAGCCACAGCTCAAGAAGCGGCTTTGAAGCAGCTGTAAATAAATAAATCACCTCGTGGCACACTAACCGCGAGGTGATTTTTTATGGCTTATTACGATCTGCACACCTTGCTGGAAAACAACACCAGCATCAGGGAATCCTTTTTATCGCTGCCCATTGATCTGCAAATCAAGCTCCATCAAAACAAGGAGCTTGTCCACACAGCAGAGGACCTGCAGCGGCTGGCCCTGCTCTTACGCCGGGACACCGGGCCTTCAGCGTTTTAACGAGTGATTCTCCTGGGCCGTGCAGCCATCCCTGCTGTACCGGGCCTTCTCATACAAATCGTGGAGCAGGCCGTCGGACAATCCCACTTCCTCCTCGATCTCCCGGGGCGCCGCCCAGTGGGGAGGCTGCTCCTTGGCTTGGCGCAGCACCGCCCGGCGATACTTGCGCCGGACCTGGGCCGTGGGAGAACGGTCCCACAGAGCCGGACGCTTCCGAAGCCGGGCGGGAAGCTCCTCCTCCTTCTGGTCAACCGCCCTGTTCAAAAACTGCACCACATCCCGGTGATCCACAAATGTGCCGCGGAAATAGCGGACCGCCATATACAGCAGGTACAGCGCCGCCGAACCGCAGGTCACGACCACCACCGCCCACAGCAGATACCTCACAAAGAGGGGCATGGTGTGGTCCTTTCCGTCATCCAGGCTCTCCCGAAGCGCCGTCATATCCATGGAGGGCATGACGGGCTGCGGCGCTTCCACCCGCACCTGGGACTGTCCTTGGGGAGGGTTCGGATCAATACGCAGATAGCCGTCCTCAGCAGCCAAAGCCGGAAGCAGCAGTCCCCCCGCCACCGCCAGCATCCCCAATAACGCCAGGCCGCTGGTGCGCAGAATCCGCTTCACGGGCAAGCCGCTCATCCCGCGGTTGAGCTCAAGATAGCGGTTAATGACACGGAAGCCCTGGTATCCTCCCCACAGCAGCAGGTACAGCGCCGCCCAAATCAGGCTCAGCCGCTGAAGGGCGGGACTGCCGCATATCGCGCTGTATACAAACGGAATCAAGGCCGCTGCTGCCAAGACAGGGGTGGGCCTGTCCATCAGGGAATCCACCGGCTCCTCGGAAAGGCTGTTCTTCCCGCGAAAGAAGCACACGGCGGCCACGGGAATCATCGCCGCCGGATGCCCCAGCAGGGGCCAGGCGATCAGGCAGCACAGCAAGCTCCAGGGGAGATACTGCAGCAGCCCCCCGCCGGGACGGGAAGCGCACAGCCGGGCGCCGATATCCGCCGCCGCAATGGGAATCACGGACAGCAGCCCCCACCACAGCCTTCCGGGAAGCACGCCGTCCCCCTGAAGGATCTGAAACACCATCCCATAAAACAGCCCGTAGAGCATGGCGCAGTGGACCCATCCCAAGGCTTGCAGCAGCAGACGCCTCCAGCCGCCAAACCATTGCATTCGCTTCATCTTATCCACCGACCTTCCTTAGGATTCCCAATACAGCCGCCGAACGCTGCCCAGGGAGGGGGCCTCTTCCACACTGCCCCGGTAAGGGGTGATCTGAAGCCACTCCCGTCCTCCGGCCTGCTGGGCGAAGAGCTTTGCCAGGGCCTCCCCCTGCTCTCGAGAGATCAGCACGCACAGCAGATCGGTTTCATCCTCCCGCAGTTTCCCGCCGGGCAAGAAGGACGCCACCGGTTCCAGGCCGTTCTGCGCTTTGACGCAGGCAAGGGCTTTTTGCAGCGAAAGCACGCTTCCGGGGCCGGAAAGCTCCCGCAGAGCCATGGGGCTGCCGGTGATGGCGTCCAAGCCATTGGAAACCACGGTCAGCTGTACCCCGGCCCTGAGCAGGCGCACCCCCAGGGAACAGGCGATGCGGACGGCTTCCTCGTTGAGAAGGTCCGCCTGCTGAACGCCCAGGCCCTCCATGTCCAGCACCAAGATCACCTTCTGGGACAGGGTGGACTCGTGAAGATTCACCAAAAGCTGTCCCGTCCGTGCAGTGGCCTTCCAGTTGACGTATTTCATCGGGTCCCCCCGGACATAGCCCCGCAGGCCCGCAAACTCAAAGGGGTCGTCATACACCTTCTTCCGGCTGAAAGCGCTGCCCATCAGCTGGGAAAAAGGAATCTGCACCCGCTGGGCCTCCACCGGCCGGGACAGCACATAAAAATCCGTGCTTTGCGGGGATTTCCCCACATATTTGCCGGTCAACAGCAGATTGCGCACATCCATACCCGCCTGCTCGATGCGGTAATACCCTCGGTGGGCGCACCGAAACTCCAAGGTGCGGGTGATGCGCTGCTTGGGCCCCAGGGCAAACACGTCCCTCCGGTAAGAGCGGTCGCTGACAGAGGTATTGGCCTCATCGGAAAAGCGCAGCCCCCGGTCCATGTGAAAGTCAATCTCCACCACGGGCAGGGGCAGGAGCTTATCGTTGGTGACCACCTCGGTCAGCAGGGCGGTATCGTCCTCCACCGCGCACTCCTCCTGAAAGGCGATTTTCACCTGAAGGCCCCGCGACCACAACCGGTCGTAAAGAAAGCCCTGCAGGAAAAACAGCCCCAAAAGAAGCAGCAGAATCAACAGCGCCGCCATATCACTTGGACCAATCTTCCGTGGGCAGCGCCACAGACCCCAACAGTTCCTGAGCAGCGTCCTTCTGCGCCTGGGAGGAGCCTGCCATCCCGCTGATTACCAGCCTGTGGGCAATGACCGGCACCCCCACGGCCTTGATATCCTCCGGTGTGACAAACTCCCTGCCCTCCACCAGAGCCATGGTCTGGGAGGCCCGCATCAGCGCCAGGCTGCCCCGGGGCGAAAGTCCCAGCTCCACCCCCCGGGCCTGGCGGGAGGCTTAGGCCAGATCAACCATATAATCCAGCAGCACCGGGTGGATGTACAGCTTTCGGGCCGCTGCCTGCAGCTCCACAATCTGAGCAGTGGTGCATACAGCTCCCAGCCCCTCCAAAGGCTCGCTGTCCTGGAAGCGCTCCAAAATCCGGCGCTCCTGCGCCTTGGTGGGAGAATCCATGGAAATCCGCAGGAGGAACCGGTCCATCTGCGCCTCCGGCAGAGGGTAGGTTCCCAGGGTCTCCACCGGGTTCTGGGTGGCAATGACAAAGAAGGGCTTTTCCAGCCTTCTGGTTTCGCCGTCCACAGTGACCTGCCCCTCAGCCATGCACTCCAGCAGGGCCGACTGGGTACGAGGCGTGGCCCGGTTGATCTCGTCCGCCAAGAGGATGTTGCAGAACACCGGCCCGGGCGAAAACTGGAACTCTCCGGACTTGTTGTTAAAGTAGTTGAGACCCGTCACATCGGAGGGCAGCAGGTCCGGGGTGAACTGCACCCGGCCAAAGACGCCGTTCACGCTTTTGGCCAGAGAGCGGGCCAGAACCGTCTTTCCCATACCGGGCACGTCCTCGATGAGTGCGTGGCCTCCGGCGATCATCGCAGTGAGCAGCAGATCCGTGACCCGCTCCTCACCCACCAGCACCTTTCCCACGTTTTCCTTTATGGATTGGAGAATAGTTTCCATAGAAGCTCCCTTTCTTTCATGAAATATAGTTCATTATAACAAAGGTCGAACGGAGATTCAAGAAAAACTCTCCCGAAGCCGCGCCGCATCCAAGGCGTCCTGGCCATCCCGCAAAAAGCAGCTCTCCGGACTTTCCGGGAGCCGCTTTTCCAAATTGCTGCAAAGCACTCAAATCATTCGGCGGGCTTTTCCAAGATCTGCTTGCCGGCAAACTGCACCAGCAAAAATCCCACCACGCAGGTCAGGACGATTTCCGGAATCATGTACACGCCGTTGTACACCAGGGAGTACACAATGGCCAAAGTGGTGCCGGATACATTGGCCAAGCCCGGAATATACGCAGCAATGACCTCCTGCATATAGGTTGCCTCGCTGAGCGCGGCCCACAGCACCCAGCCGGACAGGAAGGAGCAGAAATACCGCAGCATCATGGCCACAAAGCTGCCCAGGGTAAAGGCAACTGCATCGTTCTTCATGCGCCCGCGGAACATACCGCCCAGTCCCAGCACGGTGAACGCCAGGATATAGTCCAGAAAAATAGAGCCGATCAGGGTGCCCGCAGTCAGGCCCTTCAGCGCGCTCATGCCCAGCAGAAGCTGCAGCACGCTGTGCACCAATCCGGCGCCCAGGCCCCACTTCAAGCCGCAGCGATAGCTGTAAAACAGAATGGGAAGCATGGAACACACGGTGATCGCGCCGCCGTAGGGAGCCTCATACAGCTTCAAAAACCCCAGGACCGTTGCCATGGCAATCATGATTCCGCCAAGCACTAAATTCGTCGTTCGTTTGGATGCAGTGTTCATTGTGATTCTTCCTCTCAACATGGTTTAAAAAAACAGAAACCGCGCCCCCAGGCAAAACCTGGGCAGCGCGGCAAATACCAGCGGGGCTCCGATCCCCCGCTGTGTTTTGGAAACGCTCCCTCCGCCGGTATTACCCGGATCAGGTTCCTGCCAAAAGGCAATGGGTCTAAGCTCGAAGCTCCTCTCAGCCGCCATTGGGCAGCTCCCCTTTTTCCATTTTTCGAGTGCTATTGTAACGCGATTGCGCCCATTTGTCAAATAGAAATCCCATAAAAAAGTAGACACTCACTTTTGAGTGTCTACTTTCATTTTACAGGTGCAGGCAGTTTCCCCGCGTCCCTCTCCCTTTTATTTGCCCCTGCTTTTCTCCGGTCTCCGGACTTTTTTGACCGATGGATTCCAGCGCTTCAGCACCGTCAAATAGCACAGATACGCCGCTGCCACGGCAAAATACACCGTCACGTTGGGGCGGCGCAGCACATTGCCGGAGATCTGCGCTGCAATAGCTGCCAGCAGGAAGGTCATGCCCACGGCGCCCGTTTCCATGGTGAGAAACCGCCGGACTCCCTGGCCAAAGGCCTGCAGCCCCCGAACCGGCGCCATCCGCTTGTCCTGCAGAGGGCCGCGCTCCTTCCAGGCAGACGCCACGTCCTCGCCAAAGGCCTTGAAAATCATCGCAGCAAACAGCGCCAGGAAGAGCATATACATTCCAAACCCAAGATACCCGCAAAAGTAAAACACTGCCGGGAAGTCGTTCTCCAGGTCATAAATAGCGCCGTCATAGACCATGTCGCTGTACTCAAAGCCCAGTAAATGGGTGAGGAAATCCTTCTCCTGCCACATCAGCTCCGCATACATGGACTTGCGGATGCGGGAGTCCGAGAGGATTGTGGGATCGGAGGTGTACTCGTAGATCTCCATGACATTGTACACGCCGAAGCGCTGATACAGATTTTCAAACACGGGGCCGTAGACCTCCGGGTCCGTATAGACGCCCATCAGGCTCTCTCTCAGGCGCTGCAGGCGGATTTCCGCTCCGATAGCAGCCTGGGAGGCGCCCTCTTTCTTCTCCTCTTCCTCCAGCTCGGCCTTCAGCTGTTCCAGCTCCTCCGGGTCCGTACCGGTGTTCTTCAGGCTTTCCTCCACCCGGTTCTGATAGTTGCTGATTGCATAGGCTGACTGGCTTTCCCGCTGCATCATGGGCGAGTACTGCCGAAAGGCCGCCACCAGCACCAGCACCGCCAGCAGCGGGACCACATACCGCAGGCTCTTCCTTTGGAAGTTCAGCACAAACAAAAAGAGGAACGCTCCGGCAATGATAAAGATGGAATAAAAGGTGAATTTCGTACCCGTGACAAACATCAGCCCAAAGCTCAGCACCAGGGACAGCAGAAACAGGGGGTACTTCCCGCTCTTCCAGGAAAACAAAATCGCCAAGGGGGTCACCAGCACAATGATGGCGCTCTGAGCGTTGGCCACGCCGAACCAGCCCATCACACCCAGGAGCAGCGTGTCATAGGTGTACACCGGATTCCCGGTGAGCCAGGGCAGGGCCGTAAAAAGAATGATCTCCACCAAATTGACGGCAAAGGCCGTGCAAACAAATTTGCCCAGGTCCCTCCCCTTGCGGAACAGGGTGATAAAGGACAGGGCGAATACGGGGAAATTCAAGATCCGCAGGAAGTTTGCTGTATCCGACACAAAGGACTGATACCCGATGCGGAAGCAGTTGAGCATGTGAGCTGCCCAAAAGACGCTCACCACCCCGTAGAATATCACGTAAACCCGCTTTCTGTCGCTGACCACAAAGCCCAAGAGAGCCACTGCCATCAGCATCAAAAAGCGCAGCGCCGTGGACAGGGAGTTGTTCCCCCGTTCCGCCAGGAAAAAGGACAGCACATCCAGCATGGGCTGGATCACGATCAAGAACCCCACGATCCAGGGCAGCTTATCCACAATGGCCCGTTTTAGCATTTGGAATTTTTGTCTCATGCTCTGTCGCCCCCTTTCCACCATCTTGTTTCCCGGCGGTCCACAAAGCCCGCGCCCCGGTCCAGCGCCCATCCCGTTCCCTTTTGGGGATGGAGGTACACAAACAGCAGCGCCGCCGCCAAAGCTCCATACACTGTGACGCTGGGCTTCCGCAGCACCTGGCCCGAAAACTGCGCCCCGCCCAACAGCAGCGCGAACATCATGGCGGGCACACCAAACTCAACGCACAGGATCCTTCGCCAATCCCCCACCAAGCCCTTTAACGACGCCAACAGGAAATACACGGCAAAGGCCCCATACAGCGCGACGCCCAGGTATCCGTAATAGTACAGCAGCGCTGGGAAGTCGTTTTCCGGGTCATAAATATGGCCGCCCACATGGCACTGGGCGTACTCCACCCCGAAAAGCTTGGTGAGCAGGTCCTGGTCCTGCCAGACCATTTCCATGGCGGTGAGCTTTTTTACCCTGGTGTTGTACAGCGTCTGCGGGTCGGTTGCGTAATGATACTGCTCCAGCACCGCCTCCAAGCCGAACTCATCAATCAGGTCGGAAAGCAGCGTCACCCCATAAATGCCGGGCTGATCGTAAACCTCGGTATAGACCCGCTTGATCTTCTCCAGCACCTGCGGAGGGATCTCCTCCCCCTCCCGGTACACATAGTCCTTATCCTCTCCCAGGATCTCGTCCGCCTTCTCCTGATAGATGGCATAGGAATCCCCTGTGAGCGCCTGCCGTTCCGCCATGGGGGACACTCCGCGGAACGCCACCAGCAATAGCAGCGCCAACGCCAACGGCACACAGAACAGCGGCTGCTGCCGCCGGAGCATCAGCAGAACCAAAAACGCCCCGGCAATGAGAATGGCCGCATAATAAGTCAGCCGGGTGCCCGTGAAATACAGCAGCCCAAAGCCCCCCAGGCAGCACAGGGAAAACTGCCACAGCCGTCCGCTGCGAAGCCCCCACAAAAGCAGGGCCGGCACCAGCATGGTCAAAATGCAGCTTTGGGAATTGGCCACGCCAAACCAGCCGAGGATGCCGATGAAAACTCCGCGCTCCGGATAGTCGTAGGTATAGACCGGGGCCCCCACTCCATAGGACAGGGCGATCACCAACAGGATGACGCCGAAGTTTAGGGCCAGCAGTCCAATGGTCCGATAGTCCAGGTTTTTCCGCTGACGGAAAAAGGTGACAAAGGCCAAGGTCCACATGGGGAACTGCACCAGCTTGCAGTATTCCGCCGCGTCGCCAATGGGGTCCCGATAGCCCAGGCGCAGGCAGTTGAGGCAGTGGATCAGCCAAAAACCGCCGATGACGCCCGCCATCACATAGTAGGGACGCCGGTCCTCCGCTATGGCGCAGCCGTAAAGCCACACCGCAAAAAGCAAAAGCGTGCGTAAAGTCGTGGTCAGCCAGGTGGCCTCCGCCTGACCCATGAAGTAGGACAGCACATCCAGCAGGGGCTGCACCGCCAAAATCGCCGCCATCACCTCACCAACCGGAGCAGCGGCTTTCCGTTTCCAAACAGCTTGTATCATAGGCAAAGAGTTCCTTTGTGGGTTTCAATGTAACTTACTGGTGCTATTATAACACGAATGGTCCTGCCGTACAACCGCCGATGAAGGCTTGACGGCCTTACAGCTTTCTTACCGTTTTCCCCTGGGAGGTCACCACTCTGCCACGGAGCCGTCGGGGTGGCGCCAAAGGGGATTCTTCCAGTTGTGGGGCGTTTTGTTCTCCTCCAGAACCAGCTCCCGGTTGACCTCCACGCCCAGGCCGGGCTTCTGTGGCAGCCGGACAAAGCCTTCGGCAAAGGTGAAATCCTCCTGGTTTTGGACGTAGTCCAGCACGCTTCTGCCCACATTGTAATGGATGCCCATGCTCTGCTCCTGAATCACGGCGTTGTAGCACACAGCGTCCATATTCAGACAGGCGGCCAGGGCAATGGGCCCCAGGGGACAGTGGGGCGCCAGGGCCACGTCGCAGGTCTCTGCCATGGCGGCGATCTTCCGGACCTCTGTCAGGCCCCCGGCATGGGACAGGTCCGGCTGGATGATATCCACCCCGCCGGTGCGGAGCAGGCGCTTGAATTCATATTTAGTGAACAGCCGCTCCCCCGTGGCAATGGGAATGTTGCAGGCTGCGGCGATCTCTGGGAAGCACTCCATGTTCTCGCAGAGCACGGGCTCCTCCAAAAACATGGGGTCGAACTCCTCCAGCTTTTTTGCCAGGACCTTGGCCATGGGCTTATGTACCCGTCCGTGAAAGTCAATGGCAATGCCAAAATGCTTCCCGCAGCTCTCCCGGATGGCGGCCACACGCTCCAGCACCGCGTCGAGCTTGTCGTAGGAGTCGATCATTTGAAGCTCCTCGGTGGCGTTCATTTTCACCGCTGTGAAGCCCTCCTCCATGCGCTCCTTGGCAGCGGCGGCCACGTCGCTGGGCCGGTCCCCTCCCACCCAGGAGTACACCCGCATCCGGTCTCGGCAGGCTCCCCCAAAAAGCTGGTACGCCGGCGTCCCAAAGGTCTTTCCCTTGATATCCCACAGGGCCTGGTCAATCCCTGCGATGGCGCTCATCAGCACGCCGCCGCCGCGATAGAAGCCCCCGCGGTAGAGCACGGTCCACAGGTCCTCGATCCGCGCCGGGTCCGCTCCAATCAGATAATCCCGCATCTCCTCCACACAGCTGAGCACTGCCCGGGCATGGCCTTCCAGCACAGCCTCCCCCCATCCGGCAAGGCCGCTGTCTGTGACGATCTCCACAAAGCCCCATCTGGGCCGGACATAATAGACATTCACCTGTTGGATCTTCATCCCTGGTCCCTCCTGATCTTCTGGGCGGATTCACCCATTTTTGGCCATTTTACCGCGCCGGGACCCTCTTGTCAACGTGCCCTTTGGTTGACAGCCGCCGCAAGGAAATGATACAATTCTTTCAAAGCCTTTCACAGGGGACCGCCTCTGTGAAGCAGGACCTTTTGGCATCCCAAAAAGTCCAATGGTATTAAGTCAAGAGGGTGATACAAGAAAATTTTAAGTAGA
>CAUWLU010000062.1:0-12102 GCA_963559705.1 uncultured Acutalibacter sp. | reverse complement strand
GTTAGATAGTATATCATACTGTCTAAGAAATGGGGTGCTGTTCAGAATCTCCGGGGGTTTCTCGGTAGTTACTCCTCGTTTTCCGTTTCCTGCTGCTCTTCCGCTTGGGAGAGCTTGTAGGAGAGGATCATCATGCTGTCGTTCATGTGGACGTTTTCTACAATCGCGTCCGGGTGTTTTATCGTGATATCGTCGTGACTGAAATTCCAGAAGAAGCGGACGCCAAGTCCATAGAGCTTGTCGGAAACAGCCTCCACCTGTTGTTGGGGGATGCAGAGAATGGCCATCATAGGATGATGGTTTTGATAGAACTGCTCCATAGTGGCGTAATCCAGAATTTCCAGATTGTTGATTTTACCGCCGATAACCCGCTTGGCATTATCAAACACGCCAACCAGGGAAAAGCCCAGCTGCTCAAAGGGCATATGGCCGGCAATGGCTCTGCCAAGGTTGCCCGCTCCAATCAGGATGCAGGGGTAGCGCTTTTGAATGCCCAGAATCTTTTCGATTTCCCCGCAAAGCTGAGGAACATTATAGCCGTACCCCTGTTGTCCAAAGCCCCCAAAGCAGTTAAAGTCCTGCCGGATTTGAGAGGCGGTGAAGCCCATTTTTTCAGAGAGCTCCTTGGATGAGATGCGGGTTTCGCCCTTTTTGCCCAATTCGCTTAGAAAGCGGTAATACCGGGGCAGGCGGCGGATCACCGACATGGAGACGTTCTGCTTTTTAGAATTCATGTAAGATTACTTCCTGTTGAGCAAATTTTCAAAACGGGTCACAGCATCTGCCGAAGGGTTTCGTCAATGGCGCGGAGGAAACCTTCCGTATCAGCCTTGCGGATGTTGGGCAGGGAGGACATGGCTGCCAGATCACCGGTCATAACGCCGCTCTCAATGGTGGAAATGGTGGCCGCTTCCAGCTTGTTGGCGAAATCCACCAAGGCGTCATTGCCGTCCAGCTCGCCGCGCTTCCGCAGGGCGCCGCTCCAGGCGAAGATGGTTGCCACAGAGTTGGTGGAGGTGGACTCGCCCTTTAGATATTTGTAGTAGTGGCGCTGCACGGTGCCGTGAGCAGCCTCATACTCGCAGGTCCCGTCGGGAGCTACCAGGACGGAGGTCATCATGGCAAGAGAGCCGAAAGCAGTGGCTACCATGTCGCTCATCACGTCGCCGTCGTAGTTCTTGCAGGCCCAAATGTAGCCGCCTTCACTGCGGATGACGCGGGCCACAGCGTCATCGATCAACGTGTAGAAGTACTCGATGCCGGCCTTTTGGAACTTCTCCGCATACTCTTGCTCGTAAATCTCCTGGAAGATATCCTTAAACCGGTGATCGTATTTTTTGGAGATGGTGTCCTTGGTGGCAAACCACAGATCCTGTTTGGAATCCAGCGCAAAATTAAAGCAGGACCGTGCAAAGCTTGTGATGCTCTTGTCCGTATTGTGGACGCCCTGAATGATGCCGGGGCCGTCAAACTGATGGATCAGATAGGTTTCTTGAGCACCGTCGGCCTTGGTGACCAGCAGTTCAGCCTTAGCTCCGGCGGGCACCTGAGCTTCCGTGTTTTTGTAGATATCGCCGTAAGCATGGCGGGCAATGGTGATGGGCTTTTTCCAGCCGGGGATGAAGGGGGTGATGCCGCGCACCAAAATGGGAGTGCGGAACACGGTTCCGTCCAAAATGGCGCGAATGGTGCCGTTGGGGGATTTCCACATCTCTTTCAGGTGGTACTCCTCCACGCGTGCGGCGTTGGGCGTGATGGTGGCACATTTGACAGCCACGCCATATTTTTTAGTGGCCATAGCGGAATCCACGGTCACCTGGTCGTTTGTCTTGTCCCGGTTCTCCAGGCCAAGGTCATAATATTCGGTGTTGAGCTCCACATAGGGAAGCAGCAGAATGTCCTTGATCATTTTCCAGATCACGCGGGTCATTTCGTCGCCGTCCATCTCCACCAGCGGTGTTTTCATGGGGATCTTCTGAAACTCTGCCATAGCTGTAGTCTCCTTTATGTAAGAATCATTCTGCCTTGCCCTTGGTATAATTGAGCAGGCCGCCTGCAATCACCATGGCCCGCTGGCGCTTGGTCAACTGGGCCTCCACCTGGATGGTGATGCCTTTGGTTGCGTTCTCCAAGGTCACTTGGTTGCCTTGTTCCAGCTCCTCCTTGATGCGGGGCAGGCGCAGGTCGTCCATTTGATCGATACGGTCATAGTCGTCCTCGTTCACAAACTGCAGAGGAATCAATCCCATGTTTGCCAGGTTGGCGCAGTGAATACGGGCATAGGACTTGGCCACCACAGCCTTGACGCCCAGGTACAGAGGCACCAAAGCAGCATGCTCCCGAGAGGAGCCCTGGCCATAGTTGGAGCCGCCGATCACAATGCCGCCGCCCTCCTTCTTGCAGCGCTCGGGGAATTCCTTGTCGCACACGCCGAAGCAGAACTGGGACAGGTAGGGGACATTGGAGCGATAGGGAAGGATCTTGGACCCGGCAGGCATGATGTGGTCCGTGGTGATGTTGTCGCCCACCTTGAGGATGGCCTTTTTCTCAATGGAATCCGGCAGGGGCTCAGAGATGGGGAAGGGCTTGATGTTGGGGCCGCGCCGGACTTCCACGGTTTCCATCAAAGCTTCCTCCACAGGAGGCTCCACCATGTTGTCGTTGATGAGGAACGCCTCGGGCATGGAGATTTCACCTTCCTCGCCCAGAGTGCGGGGGTCGGTGAGAACGCCGGCCAGAGCAGAGGCGGCAGCGGTTTCCGGACTGACCAGGTAGACCTGGGCGTCAGCAGTGCCGCTGCGGCCCTCAAAGTTCCGGTTGAAGGTCCGCAGAGAGACGCCGCCGGAGTTGGGGGATTGTCCCATGCCAATGCAGGGGCCGCAGGCACATTCCAGAATCCGGGCGCCAGCAGCGATCATATCAGCCAAAGCGCCGTTGAGGGCCAGCATATTGTACACCTGCTTGGAGCCGCAGCCGATGGTCAGGCTGACGCCGGGGTGGACGGTGCGCCCCTTGAGGATGGACGCCACCCGCATCATGTCCAGATAGGAGGAGTTGGTGCAGGACCCAATGCAGCACTGATCAATGTGGATGGGTCCCAGCTCGGTGACGGACTTCACAGCGTCGGGGCTGTGGGGGCAGGCGGCCAAAGGCTCCAGGGAGGACAGGTCGATGTCAATGATCTCGTCATAGACAGCATCCTCATCGGATTTCAGCTCTTTCCAACAATCGCCCCGGCCCTGAGCTTCCAGGAACTGGCGGGTGATCTCGTCGGAGGGGAATACGGAGGTGGTAGCGCCCAGCTCCGTGCCCATATTGGTGATGGTGGCGCGTTCCGGCACCGAGAGGGTCCGGACGCCTTCGCCGCCGTACTCGATGATTTTGCCAACGCCGCCCTTGACGCTCATGCGGCGGAGGACCTCCAGAATGACGTCCTTGGCAGAAACCCAGGGGGAGAGCTTGCCGCTGAGATTGATCTTCGTCATCTTGGGCATATTGATATGGTACTCACCGCCGCCCATGGCTACGGCAACGTCCAGGCCGCCGGCGCCAAAGGCCAGCATCCCGATACCGCCGCCGGTGGGCGTGTGGCTGTCAGAGCCGATCAGGGTTTTGCCGGGGATTCCAAAGCGCTCCAGATGGACCTGATGGCAGATGCCGTTACCGGGCCGAGAGTAGTAGATGCCATGCTTTTTTGCCACAGACTGGATGTAACGGTGGTCATCGGCATTTTCAAAGCCGCTTTGCAGGGTGTTGTGGTCGATGTAGGCCACACTGCGTTCTGTCCTTACCCGGGGTACGCCCATGGCCTCAAACTGCAAATACGCCATCGTTCCTGTGGCGTCCTGGGTCAAGGTTTGGTCGATGCGCAGGCCGATGTCCTCGCCCACCTTCATCTCGCCGCTGACCAGATGGTCCGCAATGATTTTCTGTGCGATTGTCTTGCCCATGATGAATCCTCCTTGTCTTAGTCTTAGATTGAAATCGACGTGCTTTTTATACGAATTCTATGAAACTCTAAAATGTATTATCGCTGAAAAAAGATACTCTGTCAATATTTTGTCAATGATTTCGCAGAGAGCCTTGTGCCCTTATTTTAGAAGAATGCGAATTGCTTTAGCAAGAAGATCAAGAGAAACATGGTGCCAATGGAGAAAATGGAGCTAAAGATGACGAGCTGTCCGGCCAGCTTGTCGTCTCCGCCCATCTGCTGGGCCATGGTGAACGAGGATACCGCAATGGGGGAGCCGAATACGGTCAGCAGCACCGCCAGCGGCGCCCCCCGGAAGCCAAGCATCAAAGCGATGCTCAAAAACAGCGCGGGGAACACCAGCAGCTTTGCAACTAACACAATCGAGGTCTCTTTGATGTAACGCCCCACGTCTCCAAAGCTGAAAGAGGCACCTAAAATCACAAAGGCCAAGGGCGTGGCGATTCCGGCGAGATCTTCCATGGTATCGTAAAGAGGAGCGGGGAATGGGATTTGGAATATCACAAAGAGAATCCCCAGCGCCGAGGCGATAATCAAAGGATTTGTAACAATTCCGATGAGGATTTTGCCGATGTTAGGCCGTCTGCCGTTAAACGCCTCCAAAGAGACTACAGCAAGCACATTGTACAAGGGAATGATTACCGCAATTAAGATGGAGGCCAATCCCGCCGCAGTATCGCCGAACAGGGCGGTGCTGATTGGAATGCCGAACAGCACAAAATTGCTGCGAAACATCCCTTGGAGCATTACCCCTCGCCGGGAGTTGTCCTTTTCCAGCAAAATTGCAAGACAGAGGGAGAGGAGGAATTGAATCAACACGCCAGCTATCGCATAAAGAAGCAGGTGAGAGTTGAAGCTTGCCGCCAGCTCGGTGTTGTAGATATTGCGGAACACGAGCAAGGGAAGAAAAATTTTGAAAATCACCTTGTTGATCTGTTTGACAGAGGTTTCGTTCATCAATCCTGTCAATTTGATGATATATCCCACAGCCATCAGAAAAAACAATGGCAGAACAATCTCTAAGGACAACAGCAGGCTGCTCATCATAAAAACCATCCACTCCCAACCCAAAATGATGGGTATCATTATATCACCATTGAGCAGGATAGGCAAATAAAAAACCGTTTCTCACGCCGGATAAATAAATCAAACGCTTTTTACTTGCCCAAAAGGCGATCTGATGATATAATGAAAACGTTTCTACGCGATGACGTTTTTTGGAACCCTGTATGTTTGTACTGCTTTTCTGGCAGACTATTCACCGTAAAGGAGGATGCTGCCATGAAAAAGGTTGATAGCAAAAAATATCGGTTGTTAAATGCGTCGGAAGAGCTGGATTCAGAGCCGCAGGAGGGGGAGCTTCCCGCTGACGGTCATCCCTCTATTCAGGACGGTGCGGTGACCACCCGCTGCAATGGGCGGACGATTCACTGTCTGACGATTATTGGACAGATTGAAGGGCATTATATTTTGCCCTCTCAAAATAAGACCACGAAATACGAGCATGTGATTCCCCAAATCGTGGCCGTGGAGGAGGACCCGCAGATTGATGGCCTGCTGATGCTGCTGAACACGGTGGGCGGCGATGTGGAGGCCGGTTTGGCCTTGGCAGAGCTGGTGGCTGGAATGAAAAAGCCCACGGTCTCTTTGGTGCTGGGCGGAGGGCACTCCATTGGGGTGCCCTTGGCAGTGGCGGCAAAGCGGTCTTTCATTGCAGAGTCCGCCTCTATGACCATTCATCCCGTGCGGATGAACGGGCTGGTTTTGGGAATCCCTCAAACATTAGAATACTTTCAGCGTATGCAGGATCGAATCACAAAGTTTGTGACGCAGAATTCCAATATGACAAAAGAGCGCTTTATGCACCTTGCCATGAATACGGAAGAACTGGTGATGGATGTGGGCACGGTTCTGGACGGCCCCGCCGCTGTGGAGGAGGGATTGATCGACTCCCTCGGTTCGCTTTCCGATGCGATGGATTGCCTTGGCAAGATGATCGATAAAGAGCATCGGCGCAAGAGGCCGGTCTCAAAAAAGAAAAAAGCAGAGTGACAATCCGGCGGTGTATCCGCCGTTACATAGGAGGAGATTTATGACTATTTTTGAAGCCATTATCCAGGGAATCATCCAAGGAGCCACAGAATTCCTGCCGGTGTCCAGCAGCGGGCATTTGTCCATTTCCAAGCATGTCTTTGGGATTGAGCTTCCCGGCATTTTGTTTGATGTGATGCTGCACCTGGGTACGCTGGTTGCGGTTGTGTTCGTCTATCGTCAGTTGATCTGGCGGCTCATCAAAGAATTCGGCTCCCTGTGCGTGGACATTGTTCACGGCAATTTCAAGTGGAGCGAAATGAATTACGACCGCCGGCTGCTGTTTATGCTGGTGATCGGCTTGCTGCCGCTGTTCCTGCTGTTTTTGCCCATTCCCGGAACGGGCCTGGATGTGAAGGGCCTGTCGGATTACTTGGGCTCCGACTCCGATATTGTAGTGGAGGGCTTGGCCCTTTTGGCCACCAGTGCGTTGCTGTTTGCAGGAATTTTTGCAAATAAACGCGCAAAGGAGGCTGTTCGCAGCAAGGATGCTTCCAGGCGGCATGGCGCCAAAAAAAGCGGCGGGCGAAAAAAGATCCACACCGTGGATGCTTTGTTCATTGGCGTTACCCAGTGTGTAGCAGCGGTGTTCCCCGGACTCTCCCGGTCCGGTTCCACGCTTTCTGTGGGGATGCTGCGGGGAATCAACCAGCAGACTGCGCTGGATTACTCCTTTGTGCTGGGGATTCCGTCCATTGCGGCGGCGGCGTTGGTTTCTGTGCTTGATATGGGCGACCAGGCGGGCGCAGTGGGCGCTGGACCGCTGATTGCCGGAGTGATCACCGCTGCGGTGGTAGGATTTTTGGCTATCAAATTGCTCCGGTGGATCGTCACCACCAATAAGCTGCATATTTTTGCCTTCTACACCTTGATTGTAGGGGCTCTGATTGTGATTATCGGTATTATCGAACATATCACCGGGAACAACCTGTTTACCGGCTTGCCCCTGTAATAAGAGGCCTGTTTTAAAAAGCAAAGGGTAGGGAAGATCGGAGGGAGAACTTTGCCCGAGAACACAAAAAGAAAAACATCGTCTACCAAGAAGAAGCCGGCATCCAAGAGGACCTCGCCGGCCTCTTCTACGAGAAATACCAGGAGCAGCTCCGGGAATTCCCGGTCTGGAAATTCCCGGAGCGGAAAGCGCGCCCAGGATACGCATTTAACAGCGGAGGCCATCCGCCAAAAGAATCAAATCCGTGCGGTGGTGCTGTTTGCGTGCGCGATTCTGTTGGGATGCCTGGTGCTGATTCCCGGCGATAATCTTTGGCAGTGGGCCCATAATTGCATTTTGGGCATCTTTGGAAGCTGGGCCTTCCTGTGGCCGGTTTTGATGATCTATGTGGCGGTGATCACTGCCATGGAAAAGCCCAGGGGTTCCATCAGCGGTAAGGTGTGGATGACCGTGGCGGTGATTGTGCTGTTCTGCGCCACAGGCTTTATTTTCGGTTCGCAGGAGATTCCCAGCGGATTGAATTTTTGGCAGTACATAGTTCATCTGTATACCAAGAATTCCGGGACGGCCGGCGGCGTCGTGGGGGGACTTTTGGGCCTGCCCTTAGTCCGGGCGGCCGGTCAGGTGGGGGCTAGAATCATAATCGTGCTGCTGCTTTTTGTTGCAGTGATGATCCTCACAGGGACCACGTTGATCGGCTTGTTCCGCACCATCAAGCGTCCGGTGGATATGGTCAGCGAGGGCTTGGAGAGCGCCCGGCAGCGCCGGGAAGAGGAGCGGCTGATTTTGGAACGGGATTCTCAGATTGACGTTCCCTTGGAGGAGCGGATGCCTGCCCATCCTGTCCGTGCGGAAACTCCTGCCGGACTGTTCCCTCCTCCGCAGGAGAAGAAGAAGGCTCCCAAAAAGAACGAGAAATTGGAGCGGCTAAAGGCTGCTTTTGGCGTGGAGGAATCCGAAAAGCCTCCTCAAGCGGAAGAACACCCCGGTTCCGCTGCCGTCCCTGCGGCGGCCGTACAGGCGGAGGAGCCTTCCGATGCGGAGAAGCAGGTGGAAGAGGGGACACAGGCCTTGGAACGGGCTTTGGAGGAAATCGAGGAGATGCATATCCCCATGCCTCCGGTGGAGACCGTTCGCTCGCCCGCACAGAGGGCCGCATCGACTTTGGCGGCTGCTCCGGCTCCTGGATTGCCGTCAGAAAAGCCGGAGATACCGGATGAGGTGAAGGAGCTTACCACCAAATTTATGGAGCAAAAAGAACAGAACGACCGCAAAGAAACGATGTCCGGCCCTCAGCAGGCTTTGTATCAGGCGGCGGACCCTGTCAAGGCTTACTCCTTTCCACCGGTAAGTATGTTGGCGCTCAGCCCGCAGGGCAATCCTTCTCAAGAGACGGAGGAGCTGCAGACCAACGGCCGCATCCTGGTGGATACTTTGAAGAGCTTTGGAGTGCAGACAAAGATCCTGGACATTTGCCGCGGGCCGGCAGTTACCCGGTATGAGATTCAACCGGCTGCCGGAGTGAAAATCAGTAAGATCACGAACCTTTCCGATGACTTGGCGCTGAATCTGGCTGCGACCGGCGTGCGTATCGAGGCGCCTATTCCCGGGAAGGCGGCGGTGGGAATTGAAGTGCCCAATAAGACTCGGAGTACGGTGCGCATGCGGGATTTGGTGGAGTCCAATTCCTTCCAATCCTCAAAGGGCAAGCTTTCCGTGGCCCTTGGCAGGGACATCGCGGGGCAGCCGGTCGTTGCGGATCTGGCCAAGATGCCCCACCTGCTGATTGCGGGTACTACGGGCTCCGGTAAATCCGTGTGCATCAACTCGTTGATTATCAGCATGCTCTATAAGGCCACACCGGACGAGGTTCGCTTTTTGATGATTGATCCCAAGGCTGTGGAATTGACGGAATACAACGGCATGCCCCACATGCTGGTTCCGGTGGTGACGGACCCTCGAAAGGCTTCCGGCGCCCTGGGGTGGGCCGTGTCCGAAATGATGAAGCGCTATAAGATCTTTTCTGAGTGCAATGTGCGGAATTTGAAGGGGTATAATTCCCTGGCTGAGTCCCAAAATTACCAGGATGAAAATGGACAGCCCATGCCGGCCATGCCCCAGATCGTCATTATTATAGACGAGCTTGCCGATTTGATGATGGCGGCCCCCAAAGAGGTGGAGGATTCCATCTGCCGGTTGGCGCAGCTGGCTCGTGCCGCTGGAATGCATTTGGTCGTGGCCACCCAGCGGCCCTCCGTAGACGTGGTGACGGGCTTGATCAAGGCCAACATTCCCAGCCGAATCGCTCTGACTGTTTCCAACGCAGTGGATTCCCGTACCATACTGGATGCTGGCGGTGCGGAAAAGCTGCTGGGCAATGGCGATATGCTCTTTGCGCCGGTAGGTGTTACAAAACCGCTGCGCGTGCAGGGCTGCTATGTCACGGATGAAGAGATCTCCTCCATTGTGGAGTTTGTGAAAAAGACCAAAACCATGGAGTACGATGAAAAGGTTATCGAGGAGATCGAACGCAACGCAGCCAGCGAGTCCAAAGGGGAGGACAGCTCCGACAATGAAGGCGGCGGCGATCCCATGATCGAGGAGGCCATCAAGTGTGTGGTGGAAGCCGGACAGGCATCCACATCCCTGCTGCAAAGGCGGCTGCGTCTTGGATATGCCCGGGCTGGACGCCTGATTGATGAGATGGAACAGCTTGGCGTGGTAGGACCCCATGAGGGCTCAAAGCCCCGGCAGGTGCTGATGACCTATGCCCAGTGGATGGAACGCACCATGCAGCATAGCGGTTCATCCGGCGGAGATGAGTAAATGGGCTGGCGGGACGCCCTGCGTGTAAAGCAAGAGAGGAAGCGCCGTGCCCGGCTTGAAAGGCTGGGGATGCTGGCGCTGCTTCTGGCAATGCTGTTCTTTGTGACGCCTGTTGGACAGGCTCTGACGGACACACTGTATAGGATGTCCGGTTTTCAAGGGCCGGTGGAACCCGCTCCTTTGGAGATTCATGTGATCGATGTGGGAAAGGCGGATGCCATGCTGCTCCGCTGTGAAGGGAAAACCGCTTTGCTGGATGCAGGCTCCTACGCTTCCGGGGACAGGGTGGTGGATTATCTTCTCCGCATCGGCGTGAAGAAGCTGGACTATGTGATCGCATCCCACCCGGACAGCGACCACACCGGGGGCATGGCGCAAGTCCTGCAGGAGCTGCCGGTGGGAGAACTGGTGATTTATCCATGGCCCCAGGAGATGCGGCGCTCCTTGGAGTTTCAAAGCTTGGAAGAGGCGGCGGTGGGGTGTTCTGTTCCAGTGCGGGAAAGGATGCCCGGAGATGAAATCCCTTTGGGCGCAACGGGACTTCAAGTGCTTGGACCGTTAAAAGTCTATGAAGATACCAATAATTGTTCTATGGTGCTTCGTTTGGACTACTTGGGGTTTTCGGCGCTGTTTTGCGGGGATATCGAAAACAGCGCGGAGCTTGATCTTGTCAAATCGGGGGTGGACCTGGAGGTTGACCTGCTGAAGGTCCCTCATCACGGCAGTGCGGGCTCCAGCTCGCAGCGCTTTTTGGAGGCGGTTTCTCCGGAGCTTGCAGTGATCTCGGTTGGCCCGGATAACAGCAGGCTGCCAAGGGAAGAGGCGCTTTCACGCCTGGAGAAAGCCGGCGCAAAGATCTATCGAACAGATACGGACGGGGATTTGGTGTTCTCCTGGGATGGAGAGCAGCTTACCCTGTGGAGTGAATATCATAACACAGTGGAAAGGATGGGGAATCCATGAAACAGCTTGTGATCGATCGTTTGGACGGCAAATATGCCATTTGCACAGATAGTGAAAAGAAGTTCTTCGCCATTGAGCTGGGAGAGCTGCCCAAAGGAGCAAAGGCGGGCAGTGTTTTGCGCATTACAGAGGAAGGGGAGCTTCAGCTGGTAGAGGAAGCTTCTCAGCGTCCCGGCGGGAAGAAACGATAAGGAGGGGAACTCTTATATGGGAAAAATAAAGTTTATTATGAGCTGTGTTGCCCGTATGGACTATGGCGAGCTGTTTCGCACGGTGGGACAGGTCCATAAAATCACCGGAAAAAATTCCGTGGGGATTTTGGCGGACGTGGTAAAGTGCGGAATGAAGTACGGTGCTGGCTTTAACGATTACCTGCTCTGTGAGTTTTATAACCTTACAGACGCGCAGCGCTCGACTTATATCACCCGCAGCGTGAATAACAGTTTAGTTTCCATGCTCAACAACAGAGAGTACTATCATTTCTTTGACAACAAAACCGAGTTTTATCAGACCTTTGCCAAGTATATCGGCCGTGAGTGGCTGGATTTGTCCAAGGCGTCCAAAGAGGATTTTGCGAAATTCATGGAAACCCGGGAGCAAATCATGGTGAAGCCCGGAGCCTCCAGCGGCGGTTTTGGCGTGAACAAGGTTTTTAAAAAGGATTTTTCCTCTGTGGAGGCCATGTATGACCAGCTGAAAGCAGAGGATATCGGCGTGGTGGAGGACGTGCTGCAGCAGCATGAGGTTATGAATCAAATGAATCCCCATGCCATCAACACCCTGCGTATTGTAACGATTTTGAACGAAACAGGTCCTCACATTGTCTATGCTCATATTCGCATCGGCAACAGCGACCGGCCGGTGGACAACCTCCATTCCGGAGGAATGTTTGCTCCCATTGATTTGGAAAAAGGCGTGATCCAGTATCCCGCCTACGACAAAGCCCGGCACACTTATACCGAACATCCTCGCACCCATACCACAATCCAAGGCTTTGCCATTCCCCATTGGGAGGAGGCCAAAGCCATGTGCTTGGAAGCTACCCAGATTGTGCCCCAGATGCGCTATGTGGGCTGGGATGTGGCGATCACTCCCACGGGGCCTGTGTTTGTGGAGGGGAATAACCTGCCCGGTTATGATATCCTCCAAATGCCGCCCCATACGCCGGACAAGATCGGTATGCTGCCTCGGTTCCGTGAATTTGTAAAGGGGATCTGATGGAAGAATCAAAACCACTAGTAAACTAGTGGTTTGCTCAGACCCCAGAGGGGTCAGTACC
>CAUWLU010000061.1:0-12513 GCA_963559705.1 uncultured Acutalibacter sp. | reverse complement strand
CCGAAGCCGACCGCATCCAGTCCATCCTGGACGCAGAAAAAGAAAGGAGAGAACCTCCCGCCATGATTTACCGAGACAACCGCCATAAGCGCACTTTTGAAAAAGAACAATCCATGCGCCCCGAATCGGCGCCGAGAAAATTCTTGGCCGCCCTGTACCTCCTCACCGCCGACGGAAGCCTATGGAACCAAGTGCGGGACCAGGTCACCGTTCGCAAAATCTGTGTGGACGAAATGCGGCCCAAGAACCTCAGCGGCACTGGCTATGTGTTTTTCTCTGCCGCTAAGGACATCCTTACCGGCTCCCGGAACATCCAGCTTACGGAAATCGCGGACCCGGCGCTGCTGTCCATGAAGTCCTACATGATTTTGTGCACCGCCCTGGCCATCCGGGCCTTTGGTCTGGAACAGGCCGGACGGATACAATTTAACAAAGAATGGGAGTGATCTTATTGCTGTATCAGAGAAACTTTGTAGAGCGCATGAGGGAGCAATACCCACCCGGCACCAGGGTGGAAGTTGTTTCCCTCTGCAACGAGGAAGAACGCTTGAAACCCGGCATGAAAGGCACGGTAGTGGGTGTGGATGACCAACCAGCCCTCCTAGTGAACTGGGACAACGGCAGCAGCCTGTCCCTTCTCATCGGACAAGACCAATTCCGAGTAGTTTCAGAGCAGGAGGAATCTCCTGCCATGACGATGACCTGAAAGTCCAAGCAGAAAAAGAAAGGAGGAATGACTTATTCAATCCATCATCCCCTGGGTGGGCGGCAAACAAGCCCTGTGCTCCACCATCCTGCAGCGGTTCCCGCCGGGTTTCCGCAGCATGATGTATGTGGAAGTGTTCGGGGGCGGGGGCTCCATTCTGCTCAACAAGGAGCGGTCCGCGAGGGAGATCCTCAACGACAAAAACGGGAACCTCATCAACCTGTACCGGGTGGTGAGAGAACACCCCGACGAGCTGAAAGACCGTCTGCTCTATGTCCTCCACAGCCGGGAGGATTTCAAAATCGCACAACGAAGATTGGCGCAGTTTTCCTATTCGGACCCGGTTTTGAGAGCCGCCGACTTCTATCAGGTGGTAAAGCAGAGCTACGCCGGAAACGGAAAGCAGTTCTGCACCGTTGCTCGGAGTATGTGGGCAGGTTTCCCCATCATCGACCGGGTGTGCAGCAGGCTCCAAGGAGTCACCTTGGAAAACGAGGACTTCGAAGCCATCCTCGTCCGGTACGATTCTCCCACCACCTTCTTCTATCTGGACCCGCCCTACTTTGACACGGAGGACTACTACCCCGGCAAGATTTTCCTCCCCTCGGACCACCGGCGGCTGGCGGACCTGCTGCTCGGAGCGGAAGGCCGGTGGCTGCTGTCCTACAACTTGTGCCCGGAGGTGCTGGAACTGTACGAAAAACCGGGCATTATTATCGAACAGGTGGAGCGCATCAACAACATGGCCCAGCGGTACGAGGGCGGGGCCGTCTATCGGGAAGTGCTCGTCTCCAACTACGACACCACGAAGCGCACTTCGGAGCAACTACACTTGTTCGCCCCAGCAGAACAAACGGAAAGGAAGATCTTATGGAACGGTCTGTATTGAGAGTTTTGGGAAAGAAGGGTCGCATCACCATCCCCTGGTCTATCCGGGCGGAGTTGGAGTGGTCGCCGGGAGATGTGCTGCTGTTCGAGTCCGACCCACCTGACCGGGTAGTCATCACCCGCGTGGAGGTCGTGGGACCGGAGGAAACAGAAGAACCAGACCTCGCCGGTGACATCTTTACCGAGGAATTCCACAGACTGAGCTACAGCCAGCAGTACCAGCTTTTGACAGCACTGCTGTCCGATTTTTACACCACCTACGCTTGAAAGGAGAGAAAGCATGGCAACCAGAAAAGAGGATCTCGACAGGGAATATGAAACCTTCTCAGAAGGGAACAACGCGCAGCAAAATTCCATGGAGGTACCGCCCTTTACGGTGCGGATCTACCCCTTGAGCAATCCGAAAACGAAGCTGCTGGCAACGGCAAGCATCAACATCGCACAGAGCTTTGCGGTAAAGGGCTTCCAGATCTACGACTCGAAAAACGGCCTGTTCGTCAAGGACCCGGAGCGCCGTTACGTCAAAAACGGCACGGAATTGACGGACTCGGTGTTCTTCCCCATCACCAAGGAGGCCAGGGACCTCCTCCACAGCCAGATCCTCACCTCCTACGACCTGGTCATGGAGCAGCAGGAGCGGCAGCACCCCCACCAAAAAAGCGAGCTGGAAGAGCTGCTGGAGGATGACATCCCTTTTGAAGCGCCGTACCAGGAGGCTCCCCTCCCCACGGACGAGGACGCCCCCGTCATGAGTATGTGAGAAAGGAGTATCACATGGCACATACAAAGAAAATACTTTCCCTACTTCTGGCAGTGTTGCTGACCTTCAGCGCGCTGCCTTTTTCTATTTCTGCCGATGAGATCGAACTGGCGGAAACGGACGGTCCCACCTTGTTTGCCCAGGACCCCTTTGCCCAGGTGAAAAGCGAGGTGGAGGGCGGCACGAACGACATGACCTCAGTCGGCGTCACCCGAGAGAGCATCGTCCGAGAGCTGGAAGCCCACGAGCACGACAGCTTTTACCTGGGCACCAAATACGCGGGGGACGACGCCCAGTCCCCCAACGGGGACGCGTCTTACAACAGCGGCACCGTGGGCATGAACTGCGGCGGCTTCGTGTCCTATGTTCTGAGAAAAGCCGGTCTGGACGCGGAAACCACCATGGAAATCATGCACCGCGCGCCCGTGAACCAGTACGGCTCCGGCCTGCCCTATGATTGGCTGGCGGGCGCATCCAACTACAAAAACCTCGTTGAAAACGGCGGAATCAGTGCCTACGCTTTCCGCACCAAGCAGGAGCTTCTTTCCAGCGGACTGGCCGAAAAAGGGGACATCATTTTAATGTGGTGGAACGACACTCCCGGAACCGATGGCGCGGACAACCACATTGGCTTTTTCTGGGGGGAGGCCAGCGATGACGATGTCATGTGGCACAGCGGCACCGAACCCAGTTCGGGCAATCAGATTTCTGCCATCACCCCCAAGACCCCTGGCAGCTTTTATATCCTCATCAAAATAGAGCCGGTCAAGCCCAAAGGGCACCAAGTGACCCTGACCAAGACTTCGGCAGACGTGTCCATCACCCAAGGAAACTCGGCATACAGCCTGGCCGGAGCCGTCTACAACGTGTACAGAGGGACTTCCGGTTCTGGCAGCGTGGTGGCGACCTTCACCACGGACGAATCGGGTCACGCCACCCTATCCACTCCCTTGGAGGACGGCATCTATTCGGTGAAAGAAAGCAAGCCGCCCAAGGGATACAAGCTGGACGAAAAAGTGTACACCTTCACCATTGACGGCAGTGACACTTCTCTTTCCGTGGAGGACGAACCGGGGACCATGACCCTTTGCCTGAAGAAAAAGGATTCCCAGACCGGCAGCACGCCCCAGGGAAACGCTTCTCTTGCTGGCGCTGTGTACCAAATTAGCTACCAAAAAGGCGGCCAGACTGTCACAGAGGAACTGATTTCAGATGAGTCCGGAAATCTGGACACCCTGGAGGGCATCCCCTTCGGCACCGTCACGGTGAAAGAGTTGACCGCGCCGGAAGGCTACCGGCTGGACCCCCAAGTCCACACCTACACGGTGGACGGGAGCCAGCTCGCCGGGGATGTGTACGAGCTGGAGGTCACGGACTTGGCTGAGGAAGTTCAGCGAGGGGGTCTGACCATCCAGAAGCTGGATTCTCAGACAGGAACCACGCCCCAGGGGGATGCGAACTTTTCCGGCATCACCTTTGAGATCGTCAACAACAGCAAAAATCCCGTGATGGTGGAGGGGCAAAAGTATCAGCCGGGCGAGGTGGTCCAGACCCTGGTCACCGACGGCCAGGGCAAGGCCAGCACCGCCGCCGATCTGCTGCCCTACGGAGAGTACCTCTTGCGCGAATCAGCAACCAACGAAAGTATGCTGCTCACCGCTCCGGACCAAATTGTGAACGTCACCGACGACGGGGTGATCTACGAGTTCACCATGGCGGACGAGGTGGTGCGGGGCGGCGTGCTCATCGAAAAGCGCGACTTGGAATCCGGTCTGCTCACCCCCTTGGGCGGTGCAAGCCTGGACGGCACGCTTTTTGAGATCACCAACAAGAGCGTAAACGCTGTGTATGTGAATGGCACTCTGTACCAGCCCGGCGAGGTGTGCGCCACCATCGAGGTGGTGGACGGCATTGCCCAGACAGACACCCGCGCTCTGCCCTACGGTTCGTATCAGATGGTGGAGAGCAAGCCCGGCGAAGGCTACCTCCACACGGACCAACTCGTCCGTTCCTTCCAAATTCGGAGGGACGGCCAAGTGGTGGAATATCGGGACGAGGAAGCCGCTTACAATCAGGTGATTCGAGGGGATTTGCAGTTCGTCAAGGTTGGCGAGGGCGGTGATTCCAATATGCACCGGTTCGCCAATGTGGCCTTTCAGCTCACCAGCCAGACCACGGGGGAATCGCACATCGTTGTCACGGATGAAAACGGTGAGGTGCGGACTACTGCCGAGTGGAATCCGCACAGCCAGAACACCAACGGCAACGATAACATTGCGGACGAAACTCTGTGGGATGACCACAACGGCACCTGGTTCGGCCTGACCACCGAGGGCTGGCTGGTGGACGTTCAAGACGAGCTGTGCGCCTTGCCCTATGACCAGTACACCCTGGAGGAGTTGCCCTGTGAGGGGAACCAGGGCTATGAGCTGGTGACGATCCCCAACATCACCATCTCCCGGAACAACACCACAATCCACCTGGGCACCATAGATGACCAGTTCGAGGGGGTGCCGGAGATCAGCACCACCGCCACGGTGCATGGCCAGCACACTGCGGAGCCAGTTAAAAAGGTCACAATCTTGGATGCCGTAGCCTATAAAAACCTCAAGGTGGGCCGGACTTATAAACTCTCCGGCATCCTGATGGACAAGGAAACCGGGGAACCGCTGCTGGTGGGTGATCAGCAAATTACCGCTGAAACTGAGTTTACGCCAACCAAATCTGAGGGAACCGTGGAGCTGGCCTATTCCTTTGACGCTTCCACCCTGGCGGGAAAGGCCGTGGTAGTTTTTGAGGACTTGTACCAGGATGGCAACATCATTGCTTCCCACGCAGACATTGGCGATGAGGGCCAGACTGTGACCTTTCGCCGCCCCGCGCCCCCCAATGAGCCGAACTCCCCGCCGGAGAAACCGCTTGTGGGCAAGATCACCGGCCACAAGACCGGGGCAGAGCAGGCTCCCCTGGCGGGCGTCATCTTCGGGCTGTTTGACAGAGAAACCACCGAGTTCACTGAGGAAATGGCTATCGCTACCACAAAAACAGATTCTAATGGCGAGTTTGCCTTTGAAGCCCCCTATGGGGATTACCAGGTAAAGGAACTGAAAGCTGCTCCCGGGTATGTCACTATGAAAGAATCCATCGACGTAGAACTGAGCAAGACCGATGTTGACCTGGGGGACATCTCCAACAGCCAGACTGTGGTGCATTTCAGCAAGGTGGATGCGGACAATGGCAAGGAACTCCCCGGCGCTGTGCTGGAACTCTACGCCCCGGACGGATCGCTCCTGGACACCTGGGAAACCACCGACATTCCCCATGTGATCCCCGGCCTGCCTGTAAATAAAGGTTACGTCCTGCGGGAAGTTTCTGCCCCGGACGGGTATGAGATTTCTGAAGATATCACCTTTGAAGTGACGGACACCACAGAAATTCAGACCATCACTATGAAGGACGAGAAAACGCCGGACCAGCCGGGGAAGCCGAAAGACCCCGCGCCCTCTGTGCCTCAGACCGGGGGGAGCCGGGCAGCGCTTTGGGTGTCCGGTCTGCTGATCCTCGCCCTGTTGGGGCTGTGCGTCACCATCCCTCTGCTGCGGCATATCAATAAACAATAAATTGTAGAGGGCCGTGGAAACGCGGCCTCTCTTTTTAGGAAAGGACTCCATCCCATGAATTTGTTTGAAAAAGAACTGCGTGATCTCTTTGGAAGCAGCCCAATGCTCCGGGACGCCCATTACTGCGGGCGAACCTGCCTGGCCAAACTGGATCAGGATCTGCGGGTAAAGCTGCAATTTACCACCACTGGCTGCGCGGACCACTATGACGCCATCAAGCTGGCTGTCATCAACCGAACCGATGGGGTGGTGGACCAGCAGCTCTTCCGATTCTCCGATATCATCGGCCAACAGCGCCGACCCGGAATGACTTCGATTGCCCCTCATATTTGGGACGATAACGGACATCCGGAGTGGTACCGGCCCATTTCTCAGGAGCAGCGGTCGCAAATCGCAAACACCATCCTGGATTATGTGGGAATGTACCAAGAGGAAGTCCAAGAGAACGACTTTTCCATGAAACTGTGAAGGAGGAATCCGTTTTGAACAGAAAAAAGAAAATCCTAGCAGGCGCGCTCACCGCCGCCCTGCTGATGGCGCTTCTGACCATCACCGCCTTCGCCACCTCCGGGGACGTGGCGGGCCGTGGAAACGCGGCCCTTTCATTCTTTAATACGGGAGGTTGTTCATGGACAACAAATTGACCCTACATGACTTTTGGGGCCTGGTGGATCGCTGGCAGAGCGCCTACCCGGTGGACTCTGACGCGTATACAAAAGCCGCCTGGAACGACCTAAAGAAACTTGAAATCCCACAGATTGTCCACTTTAAGGAGATTATGGACGCCTACCTGAGCCACGCTTACACCCCGGGAATTTGGGAGGCTGCCACAGCAATTCATCACGGATGCAGTGATGACCTTTTTGGGGATTTCTTGGCCTGGCTCATCGCACAGGGGAAAGGCACCTACCTAAAAGCCCTTACGGACCCGGATTCCCTTGCTTCCATTGTCCCAGAGGGGCATTCCTATGTCGAATACGGGGACTTCCGCTACCTTCCCTCTTGGGCCTATCGTGATCGAAAAGGGAGCTGTGCTATCGAGTCTTTTTACGACCAATTGCGGGAGCTTTCCCCGCAGGAGTTGGCAGAGCTTCGCAGCGAAATCCACTACGCCCCCTGGATCGGGCAAATGAGCCGCACCCGGAAAGAGATGGCAGAACATTTGCCGAATCTCATGATGAAAACAGGTTTTTCCGGCGAACCCGGATGGCTGTACCCAAACAGCGTTCAATCCTGGGGCTGCGACTGGCAGATAAAGCCCGACCTGACGCCTGACCAATCTATGCAACTGTGAAGGAGGAATCCGTTTTGAACAGAAAAAAGAAAATCCTTGCAGGCGCGCTCACCGCCGCCCTGCTGATGGCGCTTCTGGCCATCCCCGCCTTCGCCACCTCCGGGGACGTGGCGGGGGCTGTGGAGCAGACCTGGACCAGTGCCCAGGGGCAGATCAAAGAAGTGGTCAATAACGTGGTGTTCCCCGTTTTAGACGTGGTTTTGGCCGTGCTTTTCTTCGTCAAGCTCGGATCAAGCTGGTTTGAGTATCGGAAACATGGCCAGTTCGAGTTCGCAAGTCCGGCCATCCTGTTTGCCTGCCTGCTGTTCACCTTGACCGCTCCTTTGTACATTTGGGGCGTTGTAGGAATGTAACGGAGATGAAAACAGTGTTTTCATCTCGGCGAGTTTTGTTTGAAGGTTCGAAGAACCTCCATTTCGCTGCGCGAAACCACAAAACATCGCACTACCAAAAGGACGGTGGGATATGAATCCTAAATCCAATAAAGACGAATGGTACCGCTTTGCCAAGATGTACGCCAATGCAGCCAATTTTCTCATGAACAAGTGCGGGCCGTCCTATGAGACAATCTGCTATCTCAGCGGCCTGTCCGCCGAGTGTGCCATGAAAGGGTTTCTCCTAGAGCGCACCCCAGGAGTCCCCTTGCTCGAAACCCACAACTTGAAAGAGTTGTGCCAGGCCTGCGCCTTGTGCGAGGACAGGTTCTCCTCCTTACTGGAGGACTGCCAGACCCTGGGCAGGTTTGCCACGCCCTCGGGCTTTCCCACCTTCGAGAAGGCCACCCAGGAGGATGCATATCTTGCCCTAGACACCGCCCAGGCGGTTCTGGTGCTGGGGCAATCCCAGGAGCAGAGACAGGGGCCAACTATGACCATGTAACAAATATTTTTCAGAAAGGGGGTATCCCCCATGTTCAGCTGGCTGGAGGGCCTGATCAGCTCCATCGCCTCCTCCATGGGCGGGGTGTTCGAGGGCATTGGCGAAACCATTGTCAACGCCATATGGGACAACCTGGTCAAATGGCTGTTCAGCGCATTTTACGATTCCATCGCGGATGTGTTCACCCAAATGGGCGCCATGGGCGCGGAGATCTTTGATTTAAGCTGGATCGAGTCCGCTGTGCGCCTGTTCTTTCTCTTGGGCTGGGTGCTGTTCGGGGTGGGTGTGATCGTGGCGGCCTTTGACCTGGCGGTGGAGTACCAAAACGGACGAGCCACCATCAAGTCCACCATGCTCAATGTGTTGAAAGGATTTTTTGCCGCCAACCTGGTCACCGTGGTTCCGGTGCATTTGTACACCTTCTGCATCAGCCTGCAAAACGTCTTTTTGAAAGATCTTGCCGCCGATTACGTTGGCGCCCAGAGTTTTAACTTGGGCGAGGTGGCCCTCAAGGTGCTGGCGGCAAAATTCGGCCCGCCCACCGTGGGAGCTTCTTTCGGGCTACTCAATCTATTAACTCTCATCGCCCTGGCCTATTGCGTGATAAAGGTCTTTTTTTCCAACATCAAACGGGGCGGGATTTTACTTATCCAGATGGCGGTGGGCTCACTCTATTTGTTCAGCGTGCCAAGAGGCTACACGGACGGCTTTTCCCAGTGGTGCAAGCAGATCTTTGCCCTGTGCCTGACAGCATTCCTCCAAACTGTGCTGTTGTTCCTGGGCCTGCTCACCTTCCAGGATAATCTCTTGCTGGGACTGGGCATCATGCTGGCGGCGGGAGAAGTCCCTCGCATTGCCCAGCAGTTTGGGTTGGACAGCTCGGTCAAAGTCAATATGATGAGCGTGGTTCACGCCACGTCCACTGCGGTCAACATGACGAGAAGCATAGCCAGAAGCCTGTAGGTGGTGCAAATCACCACCTACCCGAGTTTGGCTTAGAGGTGCGAAGCACCTCTATTTTGCCGGATTCCCGGCAAAACCGCCAAACATCGGCCAATAAATTTAGCGAGGTGCTTATGAAACTCTACATCTACCCCCAAAACCTAAAAGCCACCGCCAATCTCTGGCTGTGGAGCCTGCGGGATTTTTCCCTCCTCTGTGTGGGCTTGCTGCTTTCCTTTGTGGCTCTCACACAATGGGGACTTCTGCTGCCCTTGGCGCTCACGGCGGCAGTTGCTTTCCTCTCCATCCGCATGGAGGATTTGACTGTGCTGGACTACATCCGGTTCGCAGCAAAATTCACTCTCTCCACTCAGCAGGAGTACCGGTGGAGTGACCAGTAAAAGGAGGCCGAATTGAAACTACAAAAAACAAAAAAGCGCGGGAAGCGCTCGGTGCAGAACCTGCTGGGCTTACAGGGCTTCACCGCCTACGGACTGAAAACCACTGGCGGGGAGCTTATCTTTTTCGCCATCCAGCCCACCAACATCTCTGTGCTGTCCCACGCAAACATTGAGATCAAGATCCGGCGCCTGCTCATGGTGCTGACGGCATTGCCCCACTTGGAGGTTTCCTGCCTGGACTCTGCCCAGCGCTTTGACGGCAATCAGCATTTCATAGAGCAGCGCGTCTGTCAGGAGGACAACCCCAAGGTCCGAGCAGCCTTAGAGAAAGACCGGGAATTCCTGGATTCCATCCAGCTGGAGATGTCCACAGCCCGGCAATTTGTGCTGTGTCTGCGCTTCAAGAACGAAAAGGACAGCCAGGTGTTCACTGCTGTCAACCGGGCGGAAAAGGCTATTTCCGAGCAAGGCTTCGAGGTGCGCCGCCTGGCCAAAGAGGATATCAAGCGCCTGCTTGGCATCTATTTTGAGGCCACCATGAACGGGGACAAGATCCCCGATGTGGAGGGCATGGAAAACTTCGACCTCACGAAACTGAGAGGTGCAACCTTATGAAGAAAACAGTTTTAGTCTTAATCACTTTCGCCCTGGTCATTGCTGCGGCGGGCTGCGGGTTCTGGCTTACCCACTATTTCATCGACGCCAAGGAGCAGCGAACGGCCTTTGAAACTCTCTCCCAGGAGTATGTGCTGGAAACCACACCCACTCTCAGCGTCCCCCAGGAGAGCAGTTCTTCCGCTGACAGCGCTCCCGACGAAACGGAAAGTTCCCCGGATGCTCCGCCCCGGCATGATCTGACAGCTCTGGCGGCAGAAAATCCGGACTGCGTGGGCTGGCTCACCATCCCGGACACGGGCATCGACTACCCGGTGATGCACACTCCCGCAGACCCGGAACACTACCTGCGCCGGGACTTTTCCGGCAATTCTGCCAGCGGAGGAACACCTTTCCTGGACGGGCGCAATTTAGCTCAAGTAGAAAATCAAAACCTCATCCTCTACGGTCACAACATGCTGGATGGAAGTATGTTCAAGCCGCTCATCTCTTACCTGGAACCCAGTTTCCGGGAAACTCACCAGGAGATCTATCTGGAACTGTCCGAAAAGCAGTACAGATATAAGGTGTTGGCCGTGACGGAAACCTCTGTGGAATCATCACTCTACACTTTTACGGGCTTAATAGGCCCCGCCACGGAATCCGGCTTCCGGGCGGCGCTGCTGAAAGAGACTGCGCTGGGGGTTGTTCACCAGGCCCCCGGTTACCTCACCCTCTCCACCTGCGGCAATGGGGGCGGGAACAGCCGGGTGCTGGTTATCGCGGCTCTTGTCGGGGAGGTGAGCTCTTGAGCATAAGAACGAAACCGGAAAAACAGGAGCGACAGGCCGTGAAGGACTTCTTCGACCGCGTCCTGCCGGGGACGCTGAAGTTTTACAGCGACCACTACGCCTGCGGGGATTCCTACCGCTGCGTGTGGGCAGTGAAAGAATACCCGCCCTCCACGGAGGAGCAAGCGATTCTTTCGCAGCTTGCCGACCGCCCTCATATCACCCTGCGGATCTACAACCGGCTGGTAGATTCAGCCGAGCAGCGGAAGATCATCCAGAACGCCACCCGCAGAAACAGGCTCCGCTCCGGCGGGGACGATGTGCAGGAAACCGTGGACGCGGAGAACAACCTGCGGGACGTGGTGCAGCTTCTCGCCGATTTGAGGAAGAACCGGGAGCCGCTGCTCCACACCGCTGTGTTCCTCGAGCTGAAAGCCCCTGATCCGGAGCGGCTGCGGGAGCTGCAGTCCGATGTGATGATGGAGCTGACCCGGTGCAAGATCAACGTGGACCGGCTCACCCTGCGGCAGCTGGACGGGTTTCTTTCCGTGACGCCCTTTGGCAGCAACCGGTTCGGCAGCCAGTACGAGCGGGTTTTGCCAGCTTCCTCCGTGGCAAACCTGTACCCATTCAATTACTCCGGCAAAACCGACCCCCACGGCTTCTACCTGGGGCGGGACAAGTTCGGCACCAGCATCCTCACGGACTTCGACCGGCGCTCGGATGACAAGACCAACGCCAACATTCTCATTCTCGGCAACTCCGGACAAGGAAAATCCCATTTACTCAAGGGGATTTTAGCCAACCTCCGGGAATCCGGGAAATCCCTCCTGGTATTAGACCCCGAGGCCGAGTATCAGGAGCTTTGCGAAAACCTGGGAGGCTGCTACCTGGACTACCTCTCCGGGGAGTATGTTATCAATCCGCTGCAGCCTATGAATTGGGATGAAGACCCGGTCAACGAGAACGATGAGCGAACGCCCGAGGCTTTCAAGAAAGCCACCATGCTCTCCCGGCACATTTCCTATTTGAAGGACTTCTTCCGCTCCTACAAGGATTTTTCCACCGCCCAGCTGGACACCCTTGAGCTGATGCTCCAAAAGCTGTACCGCCGGTTCGGCATGGACGATTTCACGGACTTCTCCCAAATGGAAGCGGACCAATTCCCCACCATGTCGGATTTCTATGATTTGCTAGAGGAAGAATTCGACCTGTACGACCCCAAGCGCAAAAACCTCTTTTCCGAGGAAACCATCCAGGAGGTGTGCCTGGGGCTGCACTCCCTGTGTAAGGGAGCCGAATCGAAATACTTCAACGGGCATACCAATATTAGGGACGACCAATTCTTGGTGTTCGGGGTCAAGGGGATCATGGAGCTGAACCGGAACCTCCGGGATGCGCTGCTATTCTCCATCCTCTCCTACATGACCAACGCCCTGCTGGGCGCGGGTAACTATGTGGGCGCACTGGACGAGCTGTACCTGTTCTTGACGAACCTCACCGCTATTGAGTACATCCGCAACCTGATGAAGCGGGACCGGAAGAAGGACTCGCTCTTGGTACTGGCCAGCCAGAACATCGAGGTGCGCCCAGATAGGGCGTTGTGCAAAGCAGCTTAAGGTACTGCCGCACACGGCA
>CAUWLU010000060.1:0-12544 GCA_963559705.1 uncultured Acutalibacter sp. | reverse complement strand
CGTACCGCGAAACTTTTTCGTTTTTGAGCCGTCAGCCCCCCATTTTATAGATCTTCACCCCATAGCCCGCCAACTCCACAGTACCGCTCAGGTTTGCACTTTCTCCGGTGAGCATCTCCGTGACGGGTCCGTGATAGGGACACTCCATCTGGCAAGGAGCTTCCTCGGCGTTGACTGCCACGATCACCGTCTGCTGGGGGCACTGACGCACAAAGATCCACTGCTTATTCCGCAGGGTCAGGTTTTGGAAGTCCCCGTCCTTTAGGGCTGCGCAGCTGCTCTTGATCCGGGAGAGTTTTCCCAGATACTGGGTCAGCTCGTTTTCCATGGGTTCCTCAAAGCAGGGCCGCAGAGCGGGATCGCCCTGGTGCTTGTCCCCTTCGGCGCCCCACTCGCTGCCGTAGTAGATACAGGGGATGCCCGGCATACAGAACAGCACTGCGTACAGGGCGTTGATCTGCTTTTTGTCCTGCAAAATGCTGGAAAGCCGGGTGACATCGTGGTTGTCCGCAAAGGAGAACAGGTGCATCCCCTTGTAGAGGGTCCACTGCTCCGGGCCAAACTGCCGGGCCAGGGAGTGGGCGATCTCGAACATATTCATAGAGTTGAACGCCGAGTACAGTCCCTTGTAGCACTCGTAGTTGGTGGCGCTGTCCAGCATCTCCGGGTTGACGATGCGCTTATAATCCCCGTGGATCATCTCCCCCAGCAGGAAGAAGCCCTCGTCCTTGGCCCTGCAGGTGCTGTGCAGCCGCCGCATGAAGTTCTCGTCCAAAAGGTAGGCCACGTCAAGCCGCAGGCCGTCGATGCCAAATTCGTCCATCCAGAAGCACACGCAGTCCATCAGGTGGTCCACCACTGCCGGGTTTTGCAGATTGAGCTTCACAAGCTCGTAATGGCCTTCCCAGCCCTCGTACCAGAAGCTGTCATTGTAGCCGCTGTTCCCGCCAAAATTGATATGGAACCAGTCCTTATAGGCAGAGCCCTCCCGTTTCTCCTTCACATCCTGAAAAGCCCAGAAGCCCCGGCCCACATGGTTGAACACCCCGTCCAGCACCACGCGGATGCCCGCGCTGTGGAGGGCCTCCACCATGTCCTTCAGGTCCTGATTGTCGCCCAGGCGGCAGTCCAGCTTCCGGTAATCACGGGTATCGTAGCCGTGGGTGTCGGATTCAAACACAGGGGAGAAGTACACCGCCCCGATCCCCAGCTTCTCCAGGTGGGGAATCCACTCCTTCACCTTGCGGATGCGGTGGGCCTCCACCCCGTCGTTTTCCAGCGGCGCCCCACAGAATCCCATGGGATAGATTTGATAGAACACCGCGCTTTGAGCCCAGTCCTTTTCCGGCTTGCCTTGCAGCATATAAGTTCCTCCTTTTTAGGGTATCTGCACAAATAGTTCCTATAGTATACCCGATTTTTCCGGAAAAGAAAAGAGCTTTTTGCCAAAGGAAAAGCCCGGGGTTTGCCAAAGGAAAGGCCCCAGGTTCTCCCTCAGGGCCTTGCTCTCGTTTCGTTACGGCTGATACACCACCCCGTCCTCCACGGTCCAGAGGAGGGTGCCGTGTTTCTCTAAATCTGCCAGGAGTTCATCGTTGTCTTTTCTCCAGATTCCTGTATTGATGCCGGTGTAGTAATACACCTCTTTCACGTTTCGATAGAGGAAATCTTTATCCGTTCCCGGGGTGCGGGGAATCGAGGAATCGTAGTCATAAGGCAAATCATTCCATTGATAATCAGGAAGTTCCTTTTGCATTGTTTTCTGAATTCCTTCCATGGCTTCCACATAGGATAGTGATTCTTTGTGATCTTCCCACCAGCCTTCTTCTGTAAGCGGCCACTGGAAGTTGAAAGTAGGTGAAGCCAGAGTGATTTCCGTTTGCTCGCCTTGGAGCCATGTTTTCAGCGCTGTTAGGGGTGTGTATTCTGCGGATAAAATCAGAGCAGAGCCGTTTTGGCGATTGGAGGGTTCGCGCGAGGTGCCGTCCGGATAAAACACACGGCTTACACTAACGCCGTAGAGGCTCTCACTGTAAATGTCGAGAATCCCGTCCTTTTCGGTGATGGTAATGGAAACTTCATTCAGGGGCAGCGTAAAGCAGGGGATGCTCATCCACATTCCCACAGGGATGGAGACAGCGATGATCACTGCCAGGGTAATAGCCGCCACAGCCAACCTTTTACGCCGCAGCGTCTTTTTTACCTTCTTGATGCTATTCGCCTTTTTCCCCTCCTTCTCCGAGGCGGCGGGGGGGAGGAGCGCCGTTTCCAGGCGGTGAAACTCCTCCTGGCAGCTTTCGCACTCCCGCAGATGCTCCTCCACCAGAGCGGCGCTCTCCGGGCTGCACACGCTGTCGTGGTACAGGGGCAGCAGGTCTTTGATGACAGAACAGGGGACTTTCATTCCAATTCCTCCTTGATTTTCAATCTCGCCCGATGGTAGGTGACTCTGGCCCAGCTTTCTGTTTTCTCAAACAGCCCGCCGATTTGGGCAAAGCTCAGCTCCCCAAAGGTCCTCAGCCAAAAGACCTCCCAATAGGGTTCCGGCAGGGTGTGAAGCACCCGGTGGATTTGCAGGGCTTCCTCCTTGTCCCCCAGACGCTCCTCCAGATCGGCGGGGTCGGGCCAGTCCCCTTCCATGGGGGCGGCGTGTTTGCGTTTTTTGAGAAGGGAGAAATAGGTGTTCTTGGCGATCTGGCACAGCCACACCTGCAGCCTGCACTCCCCGTGAAAGGAATCGATGGCCTTCAGCGCCTTGAAAAAGGACTCCTGGGTGACCTCCTCGGCCAGGTGGTGGTCGTGGGTCAGCCGCAGGCAGTAGCCGTAGACCGCATCGTAATACTCCGCGTAGATCCGCTCAAAATCATCCATCTTTTCACCCCTCTCCGTCAATAGGACTCTCCATGCGTTCTTTCGTTACAAAGATTTGCTCATTTTTTGCCGTTTCCGGCAATTGCTTTCTCCCTGGGGGCCTGGTATAATCAAGGCAAAGGGAGGCGTTTTTATGACATTGCTCACCTATTCCGCCTTTGCCATCCCCCTGTGGGTGGCCCAGTTCGCTGTGTATTTCTACCTCCGCCGGGCCGGTATGATAAAGCAAAGCCTGATCGCCAAGTGCGCCGGCAGCTTTTTGGCAGTGGGCAGCGCGTTTTTCGCCCTGATAGCTAAGGGGGGCGCCTTGGAGCTTCCTCTGGTGTTCTGGTTCTTCGTGCTTTGTACCATTGCCGACGCTCTGCTGGAAATCAGCTTTGTCCCCGGAATGCTGGTGTTTGGGGTGGCCCACTTGTGCTTGATCCTCTGGCTGTGGGGGCTGACCCAGCCCTCCTGGTGGAGCCTGGCGCTGTGGGTGGGGGTGTACCTGCTCACTGCGGTGCTTTTTCGGAAGGAGCTGCCCACTCTGGGCAAGCTGACCGTCCCCTTCCTGCTGTATCCCGCTCTGCTGGGAGGCAGCTTGGCTTTGGCGGTGCCCCTGCCGTTTTTGCTGGGGAGCTCCTGGTGGCCGGTGGCGGTGGGTTCTGTGATCTTCTACATCTCCGATATGCTGGTGGCGAAAAATCAACTGTCCCATTGGGGCAAAAAGCGGCAGAAAGCCATCATGTCCCTGTATTGGGCGGCGCTGTACCTCATCAGCCTGGGGCTTTGGCTGTGGCCATGAACCGGGAAGCGGAAAGAGAGGCTGTTGCAAATTGCAACAGCCTCTCTTTTTGCAATCCTCAGCGAGGGGTGGGAGCGCTTGCCGCCCGCTCCTTAAGGATCTTCCCCATAGCCAGGAAGTAAACCACAATGGTGACCGCCGGTCCCAGGATGTCCGAAAGGGGTTCGGCGTAAAAGGCGGCTCGGGCTCCAAAAGCCGCAGGCAGGGCGAAGATGGCCACAAAGTACACCAATTTCCGCCAGAAGGACAACGGAAGCGAGAACCGCACCTGCCCGATGCCGGTGAAGCCGTCCACCAGCTCGTACTGGATTCCCAGGGGGATGATGGCTAGGGTGCAGATCTTGATGGCGTCGTAAGCCTCCTGGGCGAGAGCAGGCTCCTGGGTGAAGAGCCGGACAAACAGGGGTCCGGCCACTCTTGCCAGCACAAAGAGCAGCGTTGTATAGCCCACGCACAGGCCGACGATGTATTTCTGAGCCTGCCGCACCCGCTCCACCTGCCGGGCGCCGTAATTGTATCCCAAAATCCCCTGGGTGCCGCCGCTGATGCCTCCCAGGGGCATGGTGACCACCAGCATGAAGCTCTGCACAATGGTGTTGCAGGTGACCAGCATATCCCCTTGGTCGCCCCCAGCCCGCTGGAGAATGGCGTTCATGGCAATAATCATCACATTGTCAATGGCGATGATAAGAAAGGGGGTAAAGCCCATGACCAGGATTCTGCCCATCAGCCGCAGGTCGTAGCCGCCGAACGTGATGGGTACCATCACCCGCTTGCCAAAGAGGAAGAGAATGACGAAAGCGGCGCTGGCAGCTTGGGAGATCACCGTGGCGATGGCAGCTCCCTGGACGCCCATGTCCAGAACAAAAATGAATACGGGGTCCAGGGCGATGTTCAGCGCGGCGCCCAGCACCACCGAGGCCATGCCCATCTTGGCAAAGCCCTGGCAGATGACGAATTGATTGAGGCCCCCGGCTGCCAAAGCGAAGAAGGTCCCGCAAAGGTAGGCGGTGAAGTACTTTTCCGCATAAGGGTAGGTGGCGTCGCTGGCCCCGAACAGCCGGAGCATGGGTTCCCGAAAGGGAAGGATTCCCCCGATGAGCAGCACGGAGAAAACAAGAAGCATCAGGAAGCAATTGGCTAAAACCCGTTTGGCCTCCTGCAGATTTTTCTCGCCCATGCGGATGCTGACCATGGGAGCACCGCCCACACCCACCAGGAATGCTGCGGAGCCCACCAAGGTCACCACGGGGCCGCACACGCCCACTCCCGCCAGAGCAATGTCCCCCACCTGGGGAATGTTGCCGATGTACATCCTGTCCACAATGCTGTACAGCACGCTGACAAATTGCCCCAGCATACTGGGGATGGCAATGCGCCAGACCAAGCGGCTCACTTTGTCCGTTCCAAGATCGTTTTCTGCCGCCATGCCCTCACCTCCTTCTGCGTCCCGCTGACGGTTTGTCCTTACTTTGCCAGCTGCTCCTTGACCCACTCCACAGAGCGGCGCAGGCAATCCCACTGATTTTTGGCGCCGTAATGCTCGATGGTGTAAATGCCGTCATAGCCGTCCCGGCGCAGGCGCTCCATGATCTCTGCCATGGGCAGGTCGCCGCCGCCCACCGGAGCGGGGTAAAGCCCCACCTGGTCCACAGCCACCTTGGGCTCCTCGCCCAGCAGGGGAGCATAGGCCCGGTCCTTCAGATGCACATGGGTGATCCGGTCCTTCAAGCGGCCATAGGCGTCCCGCACATCCTCCGCAGCAAAGCGGAAATTTCCCGTGTCAAAGGCGCAGCCCAGGCCGGGGCACTCATCCAAAAACCGCCGCACGCCGGCAATGTCCGCAATGGGGGACAGCTCGCTGTCGTACTCCTCCATCACCAGGGAAAGGCCGTACTCCAGAGCCAGCTCGCCCAGCTGAGCGACACACTGGGTCATGCGGGCCACCTTTTCCTCCTTCTGCTGGGGGGAATCCCCCTCCTCCCAAAAGCCGGGGATCACCAAAAGCCGAGGAGCCCCCAGAAATTGAGCAGCTTCCAGAATGGGGGTGGCCTGGAGCTTCACGTCCAGATCGTTGCCAAAGTCGAAATAGGCGGGGATGCTGGAGATCTCCATATCTGCCATCGCCAGCTCCTGGCCGAATTCGTCCTCCCTGCCCAGGATGTTGTTGGCCGAGGCCTCCACTGCTTCGATGCCCAGCTTCCGGGCATTTTGCAGCACCTCCACTACCGGGCAGTCCTCCTGCCGGGACATCTCCTGGATGTGATCGTAAAAAGTGGCAAGCTTTGCCATGAGACTTCCTCCCTTTTTTCCTTTATGATAACAATGCCATCCGGCGGCCGGTTTCCACAGCCGCAGCAATGCATTCCTCTGTGATGGTGGCCCCCTGCTGGCCCAAGCTCCCGGAATCCCACACGGGGCCGTCCAGGTTGTCAGTGGTGTAGAAGAATTGTGCAAACTTCACTCCACGGAACCGCGCAACCGCTGCCAGTGAGGCGCACTCCATCTCCACGGAGATGCAGCCCTGGGCCTTGCGCTGCTGGACCTTTCCCCGGGTCTCCCGATAAAAGGCGTCGGTGGTCCAGGTCTTGCCCTCCCGATAGGGAAGGTCCAGGCTCTCCAAAGCGCCCCGGCAGGCGGCCACGCAGGCGGGGTCCAGCTCCACCTCCTCAGAGGGGGGCAGATAGTGGTAGGAGAGTCCCTCGTCCCGCACAGCGGCATTGGGCAGGATAAAGCTGTTCAAAGGGATGGAGCCGTCCAGCACGCCCGCCGCGCCGAAGAACACAAAGTATTTCCCGCCCCGGGGCCAGATTTCCTCAATAAAGCTGCAAGCGGAAGGCCCGCCCACATGGGGCAGGCTCAAAGCGATGGGGGTGCCGTCGATTTCCACCCGGTAGATGGGGACCTCCCCGGTGCAGAATTTTATCCAGGCAATGGGCTCCCCGCCGTACCGCTTTAGGCACTGCTCCAAAATGTGCTTGGAAAAGGCCATCACGCAGATCTCCGGAAAGCCGGGGATGGGCGGGTGATGGTCCTCTGGGTTGATCAGCGCCCTGGGGGCGGGGTCAAAGCTGTCACAGAGCATGACGCTTCCTCCTTACAGTCTATTGTGGCTATTGTAGGAAAAAAAGCGGGAAAAGTCAAGGGAGGAAAACGCGGGGGGAAATCTGCGAAGGGACGAAAAAAAGCCCCTCGTAAGAGGGGCTTTTCAGCGGGATATCACACGTGCAGCAGGGATACCGTCTGACGGCAATGCTCGATCTCCTGGGTGGTGGGCAGAGCGGGGATCGCGCCGGTCTTGGTGGCGCAGGTGGAGCCTGCGGCGTTGGCAAAATCCAGAAAATCCCCCAGCTCCTCAGGAGAAAGCTCGGCGGGCCGCTTGCCGGACTGGACGATCTTGGCCAACAGTGCGCCGAAGAAGCTGTCGCCGGAGCCGGTGGTGTCCTTCACCGGGGTGTCGTAGGTCTCCTTGGCCAGGGTGCTCCCAGGGGCAAAGGCCCTGCAGCCTCGGGCACCCAGGGTGACCACCACGAGAGAAACGCCCTTTTCCAGCAGCTCCCAGGCGCCTTCCTCGATAGTCTCCTTGCCGGTGAGCAGCTCCAATTCCTCATCGGAAACCTTCATGATATCGGCTTTGGGGATCAGGCTCTTCATCCGGGCAATGCCCTCCTCCTCACGATCCTTCCACAGGGGGGGACGCCAGTTGGGGTCATAGGCCGTGAGCTTCCCCTGCTCTTTTGCGTAATCCACCAGGCGCTCCACCGCTGAGCGGGAGGGCTCCGCCGTCATCAGCAGAGAGCCAAAGCACAGCAGCCTGCACTGGTCGATGAGGGACAGGTCGGTGTCTTCAAAGGTCAGCCGGGTGTCCGCGCCGGGGTTGCGGTAAAAGCTGAAATCCCGGTCGCCTTCGGGGCTCAGTTGCACAAAGGCCAGGGTGGTGGCGTAATCGGGGTCCTGGGTCAGGCCGCGGACGTCCACTTGACACTGCCGCAGGGTGTCCACCAGATAATCCCCGAACATATCCTTGCCCACACGGCCTAAAAAGCCGGCGCTCACTCCTGCGCGGTGAGCCTGTACCGCTACGTTTGCCGGTGCGCCGCCGGGGTTGCGGGCAAAGAGAAGCCGCCCGTCCTCCGTGGTCCCCACCGGGGTAAAATCAATCAAAAGCTCGCCCATTGAAACAATGTCCGCCATGTCCGTGACCGCCTTTCCATCTCTTTGATGATTTGCATTTATGATACCTGTTTTCGTGCTTTTTGTAAATGGGGTTGGGGCATTTTTTGGTAAAGCACTTCCGCAAACAGAACAGGACGGCCCATCGTAAGGCCGCCCTGAAGGTTGTCTTTATTTCTTTTCGAGCTTTTTGACCCCGGTTGTCATGGCCTTGGGAGTTTCCTCCTGCTTCTTCAAGGCCTTGGGAGTTTCCTCTTGCTTCTTCAAGGCTTTGGGAGTTTCCTCCTGCTTCTTCAAAGCCTTGGGGGCTTCCTCCTGCTTTTTCAGAGCCTTTGCAGGCTCAGCCTTCATGGCCTTTTCTTGGGCAGGAGCCGCCTTTGCAGCAGCCCCAGTCTTTTTGGACCGGGTCGCCTTTTCGGCGGGGGCTTTCTTGGCAGCGGGCTTGCGGACGGTTTTGGTGGCCGTCTTGGACGCAGCGGAAACCAGCTTCCACTGCTGGCCGACGCCGTCCACATCCTCCCAAATCTGGGCGGGAGCGCCGTCTTCGTCGCTCATATCCACGATGTCCAGCACCTTGCCGGACGCCACGTTGCGAAGCTTTTTGTAAGTAGCCGTCACAGGGACAACCTGCCACACCTGGCTTTCGCCGTTCACATCCTCCCAGGTCTGAGCCCAGGTGCCGTTGGCGGCGCCGCCCTGCATCACATCCAGCACCTTGCCGCACGCCTTGTTGAACAGCTTGACGCCGCCCTCTGTTTCCACAGAAGTCCAGGTTTGAGCATCGGTGCCGGCGGGTTCGGCTTGCTCAATTACCAGGCCGTTGTCCAGGCCCGTGGCCTGGAGGGCCTTTCCGCTTCTGCGGTTGACGATCATAAACTCCGCTGCTTTTCTGCCAGCCATATATGAAACTTCCTTTCTGGTCTGCGATATTGCACTGTCTTTCTCTGATAGGATACTCCTATGGATGTATTATAAGCTTTTTCAGCAGAGCTGTCAAATGAGCGCAGCCTGCGGAAAACCTGGTTTTTTTGGGGTTTTTGGGGAAGGTTCCCCCTGTTTTTGTTGATATTGGAGCTCCCCATGCCGGCCGCGCCGGGGAAATTGTGAAAAAGAGGAAAATTTGTGAAAACTTCCGGGCTCGGCGCTTGGAATCATCCCCCAGATGGTGTATACTGTGGGTACGTCAATTCGATGCAGTTAGGAGGGATTCCCGTGTCCCGAGTTAGTCAAGAAACCCACAGGCCTCCCAATCAGACGGCTCGCCGCCCAGTGGAGCGGCTCCACCCCGACCCAAGGCTGGGCCTTTCCGATGAGCAGGTTCAGCGCCGGGTGAAGGAGGGCCTGCACAACGGCGTCACCGGGATCAAGTCCAAGACAGAGGGCCAGATCATCCGGGAGAACGTATTCACTTTCTTCAATATTTTGAACTTTGCCCTGGCCCTGGCGGTGATCCTGGTGGGTTCCATCCGCAGCGCGGTGTTTTTGGGCGTCATCTTTTCCAATATTTTTATCGGTTCGTTTCAAAGCATCCGGGCCAAGCGCACCTTGGATAAGCTGGCCATTGTCTCCGCGCCCAAAGCAGTGGTTCTGCGGGGAGGCCAGAAAAAGGAGATCCCCGTGGAGCAGGTGGTTTTGGACGACGTGCTGATACTGGCCGCCGGCAACCAGATTTGCTCCGACAGCGTGGTGGTTGCCGGGGAGTGCGAGGTCAACGAGTCGCTGATTACCGGCGAGTCGGACCCCATCCTCAAGCGGCCCGGGGACAGTCTGCTCTCCGGCAGCTTTGTGGTCAGCGGAAACGCCCATGCCCAGGTGGAGCATGTGGGCGCGGAAAACTACGCCCAAAAGATCACCGGCGACGCCAAGTATATGAAGAAGCGCAACTCCGAGATCATGGATTCCATCGACCGCATTGTCAAGGTGGTGGGCTTTGGCGTTCTTCCCATCGGCGCCCTGCTGTTTTGGAAGCAGTTCGTGATGCTGGGGGACACCCTGCAGAATTCTGTGGTGAGTACCACCGCAGCCATGGTGGGCATGATCCCCGAGGGCTTGGTGCTGCTGGTCAGCGTGTGCTTTGCCGTCAGCGTGGTGAAGCTCTCTGCCCGGAAGACCTTGGTCCGAGATCTGTACTGTGTGGAGACCCTGGCTCGGGTGGACACCCTGTGCCTGGACAAGACCGGCACCATCACCGAGGGCACCATGCAGGTGGACGAACTGGTGCCCTTCCCCGGCATGACCCAGCAGGAGATGGAAGGGGCTCTCAATGCCCTGGTGACCAACCTCCAGGACGGCAACCCCACCTCCCTGGCCATTGAGGAGTACTTTTCGGAGCCCAGTCCCTGGCGCGCCTCCACGCTGGTGCCCTTCTCCTCGGCGCGGAAGTGGAGCGGCGCCTTTTTCCCCGGCCGCGGAGCCTACATCATGGGCGCTGGGGAGTTCATCCTGGGGGAGGGCTTCCAGGCCATCCGGGAGCAGGTGGAGTCCTATGCACAGCGCGGCCAGCGGGTGCTGCTCCTGGCCCGGTGCCAGGAGGATTTTGAGGAGCAGGCCCTGGGCGGGGAGCCCCAGCTGGTGGGGCTGGTGCTGCTCAGCGACAAGCTTCGCCGGGAGGCTCCCCGGACCCTGCGGTATTTTGCCGACCAGGGGGTGGATTTGAAGGTCATCTCCGGGGACAACGCGGTGACCGTGGCCAACATCGCCCGAAAGGCCGGGCTGCCCAATGCGGACAAGTATGTGGACGCCACCACCCTTCAGACGGAGGAGGACGTCCGCCGGGCTGTGAGCGAGTACGCAGTCTTCGGCCGTGTGACCCCTCAGCAGAAGCTCAGCTTTGTCAAGGCGCTGAAGGCCCAGGGCCACACCGTGGCCATGACCGGCGACGGCGTCAACGACGTGCTTGCCCTGAAAGAAGCGGATTGCTCCATTGCCATGGCCTCTGGCAGCGACGCCGCCCGGACGGTATCCAGCCTGGTGCTGCTGGATTCCAACTTTGCCTCCATGCCCGTGGTGGTGCAGGAGGGACGGCGGTCCATCAACAACCTGCAGCGTTCCAGCGCGCTGTTCCTGTCCAAGACCATCTTCTCAGCGCTGATTGCCGTGCTGTTCATTTTCATCAACTACAGCTTTCCCTTCCAGCCGGTGCAGCAGACGCTGATCTCTACCCTGACCATTGGCATCCCCTCCTTCATCCTGGCTTTGGAGCCCAACAAGGACCGGCTGCGCGGGAAGTTTATACGAAACGTCATCCGTCAGAGCATCCCGGCCGCCCTGACCATGACCGCCAATATTGTGCTGCTCTGTGCCCTCAGCGAGCCTTTAGGGCTGTCCAATCAGGATATGTCCACTTTGGCTGTGATGCTCACCTGCCTGGCGGGCTTTGTGATGCTTTTCAAGATCAGCACGCCCTTTAACGGATTGCGGGGTGCGCTGTTTGGGGTGCTGCTTTCCGGGTTTGTAGCCGCTCTGCTGTTCCTGAGGGATTTCTTTGCTCTGACCTCCATCACGATGCCCATGCTCATTGCTCTGGCGCCCATGATGCTGTTTGCCATTGTGCTGATGCTGGTCCTGACCCACCTGGTGGATCATGTCATTGCCAATTCCCAAAGCCCCCTGCGGCAGATGGGAAAGAAAAGACGCCGCCCGGCTCGGTCCCGGCATGGGGGGAAGTGATACAAAAAAAGCTGCCGCGAAAGCGGCAGCTTTTTTTACAGTTACAGCACGCAATATTGCTCCATGTAGCCTTCCATGGCTTTCAGCAGCTCCGGGTCGGTGCCCTGGTCCTTTAAGTATTGGTGGATATCCACCACAGTGACAATGGGATGGACCTTCACGCCGAACTCCTCCTCAACCTCCATGATGGCGGTCTTGCCGGGAGTTTGGCCAACCTCGCAGCGGTCCACGCTGATGAACATATGGGGGACCTTCACGTCGGCACAGGCTTTCAGGATGGGCATGGTCTCCCGCACAGCAGTACCGGCGGTGATGACGTCCTCGATGATGAGGATGCGGTCGCCGTCCTGGGGGGCATAGCCCACCGTGCCGCCGCCCTCGCCGTGATCCTTCACCTCTTTGCGGTTGAAGAAGTAGGGCCGGTCGATGCCGTGGTCATTGTACAGAGCCATGGCGCAGGCACTGGCCAGGGGGATGCCCTTGTAGGCTGGGCCGAACATGGCCTCAAAATCATCGCCCACAGTGTCCTTGACAAGCTGGGCATAATAGCTGCCCAGGCGGGCCAGCTGAGCGCCGGTCTTATAGTTGCCGGTATTTACAAAGTACTGGGTGTTGCGCCCGCTCTTGGTGACAAAGTGGCCGAAGCGCAGCACCTGGGCAGAGAGCATAAACTCGATAAATTCCTTTTTCTTTTCCGTCAGCATTTTCTGATCCCTCTTTTTTATTCCTCAGTGTCCTCAGGGTGCTTATACAGGTTGAACCGGAACAGCTTGGATTCGTCGGATTCCTTCTCGCACATCACAAAAGCCTCTGCAATCTTTCCGCCCTCAATCAGCGCGGTGAGGCCCACCAACTGGCAAAGCTTGCTTTTCAAGTTCAGCCGGTCGCCGTCGCGGGTCATCAGATAAACCTCGCCCTCACAGCTGTCCAGCACCTTCAAAAAGGCGGGCACGTCGATGTCGTGGAGTTCTACCATCTTTGGTGACATAGTCATTCCTCCTCGTATAATAAGATTTGCAGACGTTTTTAAGAGAGTCTGCTTAGTTC
>CAUWLU010000059.1:0-12978 GCA_963559705.1 uncultured Acutalibacter sp. | reverse complement strand
TAATGTTTTCATAATGCTATCCTCCAATATTGGCTCTGTTAACAAGAAAAACTCTCGCCTAATTCCTGTTAGGAATCAGGCGGGAGTTTCGTATGCGCCCGAAAAACGGCAGATAACAGTTAATAAGTGATTTACTTCTTTATCACTGTTAAGCCAAAGCTTTACGGGGATTCGAGAAGTTATGAGTGGAATCGTGAAAAGTTATTTGATGGTTACACTAATCAAAAAAGTAGACACCCTCACTTTTATTGAGTGTCTACTTTCATTTTACAGGTGCAGTCCGGTTTTTTCCGGACTGCCCGTTCTTTTGTTCCCAAAGACCTTACCCCAAGGGGGCAAGGTCCAGCTTCCCGTCCACCACAGTCAAATCAATCATCCGGGGGTCCAGAAGAACGGATTCCAGGACGTTGGCATCTTGATAGCAGGTTTCCGGGGTGAGTTCCAGCCCCAGCAGTGTTCGTCCAATGATGGCACCTGCCAGGGAATCCCCTAGCACGGAGCTGTGTTCATCATCGGCAAAATACAGTTCTTCCTCCGGATGGGACTGGGCCACCTGCCATCAAAGGGCCCCCACCGGGCACACGGTTGCGCCCATCCGCTGTGCCAAGGCTTCATAGGCGGCGGTCATAGGCGCCTGGCCCTGAGGATTGTTTTTTCGCTCCAAGTCATGTACAGATAGAGCTTGGTCCCTTTGGGGGCCAAAGAAGCCAGGGCCTCTCCGGCGTTTATCAGGGAAGTTTCCCCGGGGAAGGGGTGGGCGTTATGCTGCAAGACCATCCCGTCATACCCTCCATAGAGAAGGTTGATGTATGTTTGGGATTGCTTCAAGTGCCAGTCCAATCCCATACCTGGATGGGTGAGCATGGTTGTGTCTAGGTGGGGGCCGTGATTTTGACAGAAATGGGATACCCGGGCAGGCACATAGTGGACAAACGTGTGGCTGTTGCCGATAAACAGGATTGTCATTGGGATCCTCTCAAAGATGTTTCTCCCAGTATAGCCTATCCAACGGCAAAAGGAAATGGAGGATCCATTTCCCCTGAAACAGCATCCCTTTTGGAACCGGGGAGGCTTTGTGCAAAATAGGGAAACTATAGAAATTCAATGATACTTCTAATGTTCAACGGATATAGACAAAAGTTATTGATTATAAAGACGAAAATGTGTATTGTTTAGGTAACGAACGGCTATTGTGTCTAAACTTCTCAGGAAATCTTTCCTAAAACCGTCCATATTTGCTCTGCGGTTTTGGCTTTGGAAAAGGGGAAGAACGGCACTCTAGGACGAAAACATTTGATGGAAAGAGGGAGAAAGCGTATGGATCTTTACCGTGTGGTTCCCCTGCGGGAGAATCTTTGGGCCATCAGTGAAGTTGGGAAAACGGTCATGTATGTGATCAATGGGAAAGACAAAGCACTTTTGCTGGACACCGGTTTTGGCATGGTTCCGCTGAAGAAAGTCGTTCACGAGCTTTGTGGGGAAAAGCCCCTGATGGTGGTCAACAGCCATGGCCACTTGGATCACAATTCCGGCAACAACCAGTTTGACACCGTGTATGTGGGCCGCTATGACGAACCCGATTCCCACGACGCTGTGTCGGAAGGGACAAAAGAACGGATCTGCCGGGACTTTTATCAGGAGTTTTTCCAGGAGGGCGGCGTGGTTCCCGACACCTGGAATCCTGGCCCGGTGCCCCATATCCTCACTCTGGAGGAGGGTGACCGCATCGATTTGGGCAGCATTGTCCTGCGGGTGCTGGAGTGCCCCGGCCATTCCTTGGGCTCCATCGCTTTGTATGAAGAGGATTTGGGTTGGCTGTTCACTGGGGACCTGATTTTGACCTGGGAAGTCTGGGGGCAGCTGCCCCGTTCCAGCACCCTGCGGGTGTATGGGGAATCCCTGCAGCGGTTGGCCGGCTTGGAGCCCGGCGTCACCACCGTGTTCCCCGCCCACTGGGAAGAGTGCCGGAACCCTTTGAAACTGCCGGAGTTCCAATTGCCTCCCCGGGTGCTTTCCATGTACGCCCAAGGGACCCAACGAGTGGTCCGCGGGGAAGAGGAAGGCGTTGCCTACCCTTTCCGTGGGATGGATGCCCGGTGCAGCTTTTTCGAGATAGGCGGCATGGTGTTTGACCCCAAACGGATCGGATAAGGAGGGGAGAGTCACATGAAAGCAAAACAAAGCGAAATGGAAAAGAAAGCTCTCCGGAAGCGGATCTATCAATATCGGGTACAGTACCTGTTTTTGGTGCCTGCTTTTGTGGCGGTAATCATCTTTGCATATATCCCCATGGCTGGTGTGGTCATGTCCTTTATGGATTACGACATTTTGAAAGGTCCCTTCAACAGCCCCTGGGTTGGCTTGGAGCATTTCCAGGAATTCCTCACAGACCCGGAATTCTGGCAGTCTTTGAAAAACACTGTGGGCATCAATGGGTTATCCATCCTGTTTGGGTTCCCGCTGCCCATCATTGTGGCCATTGCCATTTTCTCTATCAAGGACGGCCCCTTTAAGCGGGTCACCCAGACCATCAGTTACCTGCCCCATTTTGTCAGCTGGGTTGTGGTGGGCGGCCTGGTCTACAAGCTGCTGGATGAAAACACCGGCGCCATCAATACCTTGATCAAAGCCTGCGGCGGCGATGCCATTGCCTTTATGCGGGATCCCGGATGGTTCTGGCCGGTGATCATCATCACCTGCATCTGGAAAGAGCTGGGCTGGAACACTATCATTTATCTGGCGGCCCTCTCCGGCATTGACAGCGAGCAGTATGAGGCGGCCCTGGTGGACGGCGCCAAAAGCTGGCAGCGGCTGATTTACATCACCATCCCCAGCATCCTCCCCATTGTAGGGCTGATGCTGATTATGACGGTGGGCAACCTGATCAACTCCAACGGCAGCGCTTCCTTTGACGCTGTGTACAACCTGCGCAACGCCTTGACGGCAACCTCTTCCGATACGCTGGATTATTACATTTTCTCTCAAGGCATCCAGCACAACGAGTACTCTTACGCGGCGGCCCTTGGCCTGGTGCAGGGGCTTGTGTCCCTGGCGCTGGTCATGTTCGCCAACGGTATCAGCCGGAAGACCCAGGGCTATGGTGCGTTCTAAAGCCCGCCGAGATTTGAAAAAGAGGTGATCCTATGGCGACCTTCAACGCAGTGACCGGCAAAAAGGGAAAGATCCAGCCGGGAACAGTTGTGCTCTATTTCGTGATTGTTGTCATCACATTTTTGATCCTATACCCCTTCTGGTATTGTATTGCCTACTCGCTCTCCAGCAGTATGGCGGTCATGACCCAGAACGTGACGTTTTTACCCATCGGTTTCACACTGGAGAACTATCAGAATGTGTTTAAACAGAACCATCTGGGCAGTTCCTTTCTGGTGAGCGTGCTCCGGACCTTGGGCGGTATTGTGGGAACCCTGTTGGTTACGGGCTTGGCGGCCTATGCCATGTCCAAAAAGAATATGCCTGGCAAGCGGGGACTCTCCCTCATCTTGATCATCCCCATGTACATCAGCGGTGGCCTGATCCCCACCTATGTTTGGATGTACCAGTTGAAGCTGGTCAACAACTTCTGGATCTTCATCCTGCCAAACTGCTTTTGGGCATTCAATATGCTGCTGATGCGCACCTATTTTGAGGGCATCCCTGAAAGCTTGGAGGAATCCGCTCGGTTGGACGGCGCTGGGGACCTGACCATCCTGTTCCGCATCATTCTACCATTGTCCATGCCCATCGTGGCGGTGATCGCCATGTACAGCGGCGTGTGGCAGTGGAACGCCTGGTACGATGCCATGCTCTACATTACCAGCCCCAATTTGAAGCCCTTGCAAGCCATTTTGCAGGAGATGATCAAAGCTTCTTCCACTTCGGCCCAGCAGATGGCCCAAAGCGGCGGCCAAGCCATGCAGAATCAAGGCTCGCCGGAAGCAGTGCGTATGGCTACCCTGGTGTTTACCACCCTGCCCATCGTGTGTATTTACCCCTTCTTCCAGAAATACTTTGTACAGGGTATTATGATCGGCGCTGTAAAGGCGTGAGTGACCAAACTTGTCTTGAGCGGCCGGTTTCGGCTGTTTTAGAAAAATCCATATGAAAGGAAGGAAAACAGTAATGAAAAAGAGGATACTTGCTCTGTTGTTGGCAGGGGCCATGCTCCTGGGCATGGCCGCTTGTAACGGCGGTGGAGGCGACAGCTCCAGCGGTACGGAGAGCGGCGGGGCTTCCGATGGCGCGAGCACCGGTGACACAGGGGATGAGGGGGACGCCAGTACGGAAGACCTCCCCTGGTTGGAGTACGACATCATCATCGGTTACAGCACCCCTGCTACCACCCTGGATAACCCCAACGATGTGGTAAGCCCCTATGTGGAAGAGAAATTCCACATTCGCGTGGGTGAGATCGCCCAGGTAGCCACCTCGGATATCCCTTTCAGGCAGATGCTGGCCACCCGTATCGCCGCTGGCAATGAGCCGGATGTGATCGTGGCTGGGTCGGAAAACATTGCCTGTGCCTTGAGCACCGGCAAATACGGGGATAACCTGGAAGAGCAGATCGCCAAGATGGACAACCTGAACAAGTATATGGACCAGAGTATGTGGCCCCGCTTCACCACCGATGGCCAGCGTAAGCAGATCCCTCTGGTGATGGCGAACACCTCCAACAAGGAGTTTACCTCCGATCCTTACAACCAGCCCTTTACCTCCTGGGCGCTGTGGACCCGGGAAGACTTGCTGGCGGCTTGCGGCTACTCTTTCACTCCCTTGGCGGAGATCGATGAGGAGTATTGTCAGAAGGGTGAGGTTCCCCCGGAAGAGGTATTTGCCATTGAGCCTGCCATCGACACCCCGGAAAAGCTGGCTGATTACCTCCAGCAGATCGCTGACCTGGGCATCAAGGTGGGCGACCGCGACCTGATCCCCATGAGTCTGATCAGCTGGTCCCAGTTCCATGTGGGCACCATGTTTGAAACCGGCCACTGGGCCATTGAGGAAAGCGGCGAGATCAACGGCTTCCTGGGCGGCTCCGGCACCAAGGAGTACTATCAGTGGCTCAACGACCTGTACAACCGTGGCTTGTTGGACGCCGACTTCATCTCTCAGATGGACGACCAGCTTCAGCAGAAAGTGGCCAGCGGCTTGGTGGGCGTTGGCATGATGGTTCCCAATATGGCCACTGCTCGTGAGAGCCTGTTGGCTTCCAATCCCGAAGCTATGATCCGCTACATCCCCTGGCCCAAGCAGGAAGGCACTTCCGGCGGAAGCTTTGATATTTACGAATCCGGTTTCAACCGCGTGACCGTGTCCAACAGCTTTGAGGGTATTGATCGTCTGTGCGAGATGTGGGACTGGATGTACAGCGATGAGGGCTTGGATGTCCTGACCTGGGGCCCCGAGGGCACCGGTATCTGGGAGTATGCCGATGACGGCACCACCAAAGTCTTTGTGGACCCCGAAACCGAAGAGGATTGCCTTAACGGCATTATCGGTGAAAAGGGCGCTGATTACTACGGTCTGTATGAGTGGACTGGCGGTTACTTCCCCTTCATGTCTGAAATTGCCATTTGCTCTCCTGCAATGAGCAACTACAACCCCATGTCCTACCTGCGCAGTTATCCGGCAGAGCCCGATATCTACAAGGTAAACCAGAGTTACTGCTATACAGGCGGCTACAACTTTGACGGTACTGCCAGCTACGGCGATGGCACCGATGAGGTGGCAGTGGTCAACAACTACTACTGGGCCGACTGGGCAGAAACGGATTGTGCCAAGGTAATCACTTGTGTCCCCGAGGAGTTTGACACGGTGTTTGATGAAGCCCAGCAGAACTTCTACGAGGAAACGGATTACGAAAATGCCAAGGCACGCATGGAAACCTGGTTTGAGGAGAACACTGATTGGACTCCCCAAGGTTAATTTGCTGATTATGCAATCTTTTTTCAAAAAACCTTTAAAAAGTGAAATAAGCGATAAAGTTTTAGGATGATTCGGTGAGGGAATGCGGTACTCTTTTCGTAAAGTTAAATCATGTGGGATTGCTTGCGAAAAGGGTGCCGCCTCTTTCTTTTGAGGAAACCTACCATTAGTGGAGAAAGGGTCATCCCGCCTTTGGGAAGGCCCCTTGTCCACTGAGGATACGAGTAAAAAAAAGATTGTGAGGGAATGCATGAAGATATTGGTAGTGGAGGATTTTGCAATTGACCGGGAAGAGGTTGTGAGTATTTTGCAGTCTTTTCGTGACTTGTCTATTGAGGAGATACGCACCTGCGAAAACGGGATGACGGCCTTGGAAATGACGGATACTTTTGTCCCCGATGTGATTTTATGTGATGTGGAAATGCCCTATATGGATGGCTTTGCGTTGCTGCGTGAAGTGCGGGCGCAGTATCCGGATATGCGGTTTGTTTTTTGCAGCCTGTACAACCGGGTTGAATACTTTAAAAATGCGTTGGATTTAGATAGCAATGGCTATTTGCTCAAGCCTTTGGACCCTATGCAGCTCCACAATTGCCTGCAACGGTTTTCCCAGCAGGGGCAACTTCTCAGCAGCCAGAGGGAGGAGCTTTCCCAGTTGCGGGAGCAGGTGGAGAAAAACCGGGAGTCTTTACGGGAATTGTTTTTGATCAACTTGTTCCACGGCTGCCTCAGCCGGGAGGAAATGGAAGAAAAACAGTCCGAGTTGGAAATGGAGGGCTGGTTTTCCGGGGTGCGTTTTGCTGTGATCGAAGTGGACGACTTTTTCGACCGGGCAGAGCACTACCGCAAAGAAAAACGGCAGCAGCTTTACTATTTTAAATTGTGGCAGACCATCTCCAAGATCCTCCATGAGGAAGGGGAGGTCCAACCCCTGTTCCTAGTCAAGGTGGAGAATGCCCGGTTCTGCTGCGGCTTCCGCAGGGACGATATTGAGGAACAGCTCTTCTTGGATAAGGTCCAGCGGTTGATCCAGCGGTGCAAACAGCTGTCGGTGAGTTTAACCGTGGCGGTGGAACCCAACGTGAAAGCGATTGGGGACTTGACACGGGCCTTTGAACAGTGTTCCTATATGTTGCGGTTCAAATATTCCATGGGCAAAGGGATCATTTTGTATGTAAACGATATTCCCGGCGCCTCGGAAATGGCCCAGTCCCCCAATATGATGGACATTCAAAAAGAATTGCGCTATGTACTCAACCAGCATGAGAAAAAGAAGATCGAGCATTTTGTGGAAGAGTATTACCAACAGGTGCAGTCCATGCCCCTGTACCGGCAGAAGACTGCCAGCATTTCCCTGGCGGTGTGCGTGCAGCTGATTTTGAACGAATCGGGGGAAGGTTGGAAAGACGTGCTGGGGAGCGATGAAAAAGTGTGGGACCGACTCCAACGGTTTGAAACGGTGCAGGAGTCAAGTCAGTGGATGCAGCGGATTCTTTGTTCCGTCAGCCGGTTTCTGGGGGAACGCCAGGAGCAAAAAGAGCAAAAGCTGATTGAGCAGGTGCGTCGCTATGTAGCGGACCACCTCCAGGACGATCTGCATTTGGAGGGGATTGCTCGCCACTTTTTCTACGGCACCAACTATCTAAACAGCCGGTTTAAAAAGAAAACCAACATGACCATTTCGGAGTATATCACCCGTCAAAAGATCGAGGCTTCGAAAAAGAAGCTTCTCCAAACCCACGATACTGTGGCGGAGATCGCCGCCCAGGTGGGCTATGAACACGTGAGTTATTTCAACTATGTGTTCAAAAAATGGGAGTGTATGACCCCCAGGGAGTTCCGCCAAATCGGCGGAAAAGAGGAGAATCATGAAGAGAATCAAGCTGAAACCTAAATACCTGCCTTGGACAGCACGGGTGTTTTTGTCGGTGTTTTTGCTGGTGATGTTCATTGGTGCAGTGGCTATCCTTGCCATGAGTAACCTGCTGAAGGGAGAAATCATGGCCATGGAAACCGATACCCTCCAATGGCAGGTGCAGCAGCAAAGCGACATGATGGACCAAATCTGCCTCATGCAAATTCAGAAGGCCGACCATTTGTTGGCTGACGATATCTTTCTGTTGCTTTTGGCCTCCGAAGAAGAGGATGTGGGGGAGCGGTATCAGCTACGCAACGAAGTGGGCCAGCGTCTCAGCAAAGCAGAGGCCCAGATGAGCCTGGCGTATCAGGGGTATACGGCCGATTCTACCTACCGGGTGAGCACATACCTATCGGTGCTTACAGACAACCCCAGCCTGCTGCCTTCCTACGACTCCAGCACCTCCTTGGTCAGGGTACAAAGCCTGGAGAGGGAGCGGTATAGCGGTTGGTATCAGGAGCTGATGGAGAGCGGTCAAACCTTCACATGGGGGAAGATCCAAACACTGTATGGTTCAAAATATCTAACCGGGTACCGAAAGATCCGGGATATCTCCAAGTTCAATATTTTAGGTGTGCTGAAAATCAGCATTCCCCTGTCGGATTTGCGCAGTGCTTTGCGGGAGAGCAAGGATGACCTTTGCCAGGTGCTCTACCAGGATGGCGAAGGAAAGGTGATTTTTCCCATTGAAGCGACCCAATCCTCCAATTCCGATGGGGAGCGGCAGATCCAGTGCCAGGCCACTTCCCAGCTGACGGGGAATACCCTGGTGTTCCTTTTCCCGGAGGATGCCATCTTGCAGAGTTTCAACAACTTTTACAAACTGCTGGTGTTAGTGATGGTGCTGATCTTTTTGGGCGGTGTTCCGGTAATTTTCCTGCTTTCCAGCAGGCTATCCCGGCGGATTCGCCGCCTGGCCCACAAGACCAAAGTCTTGGCGGAAGGGGATTTTTCCGTGCTTTCCCAGCCGGTGCAGGGCAACGATGAAATCGCCGGCCTGGAGCGCCGGTTTAATAGCATGGTAGTGCGGCTGAAAGGGATGTTGGAAAACGAGGTCCGCTTTAAAGGGAAGATTGAGGAAATGAAAGTGGAGCTGCTGCAAGAGCAAATCAATCCCCACCTGTTGTACAACACTTTGGCTATGATCCGCTATCAGGCCCGAAAGGCCGGTTTGATAGACTTGGCAGAGCTTTCCGACAGTTTAATCATTTTCTACCGCCGCTTTTTAAACGAGGGCAATTTCATCTCCACCATTGGTTCCGAGTTGACCATGATCGGCCAATATATCCAGGTGGTGCAGAAGGTGTATGCCATCAACCTGACGGTGGAATATGACCTGCCCCCGGGGATTGAGGAGTATTATGCGGTGAAATTGTTCTTCCAGCCGGTAGTGGAAAACGCCATTATCCATGGGATCCGCCCCATAGGCGAAGGGGAGCTGAAGATCTCTGCGTCTTTGCATGAGGGGAAAGTCATCTTTGAAATCTACGACAACGGCTGTGGCATCGAGGGCGAGGAGTTGGAAACTTTGAGGAAGTGTCTCAAAGGGGAAAGCCCTCGGGAACAGATGCGGTCGGTTGGGCTTTACAACGTAAACCAGCGGATCCGTCTGATTTATGGCTCGCAGTACGGTTTGGAAATTGACAGCGTTCCGGGTGAGGGCACCTTGGTAAAGGTGACCATCCCCCTGATGGGGGAGCGGGAAAAGCAGGCCTTTATGGAGGAGCACGGCCTAAATTTGTAAAGCCGTAAAGGCAGGCTCCGCAGCACAGAGAAAAGGAGGAGTGAGAAACTGCCGTCCCCTTGAGGGGGTGGGGCGGCTAAAACCATTTGCGGCAGGTGCGGTTCCCCACAGGGGAATCCTGACCAGGACAGGGGCTTTGGGGAGAAAGGCGCCCCGCGGACAGAAACTACCTATATAGAAAAGAGGTTTGTCATGGAAACAAAAGACCGTGTCGCTTTGTGGCAGGGGGAGATGACTATCCCCACCTATGAGCCGGAACCGGCAGAAAAACTGCCCATGTTCTACGAGCTGCGCAACTATCAGAACACCCAGGGGGACATTTACCCCCTGGCTGCCACTGAAAAGATTCGCAATGAGAAGACGCCCCACACCTACCAGGCGATCAGCCTGGAAAATCAGTACATAAAAACCACCGTATTGCCGGAGCTTGGCGGCCGTGTTTATGAGGGGCTGGATAAGACCAACGGTTATGACTTTGTCTACAAAAACCGGGTATTGAAACCTGCTCTGATCGGCCTGTGCGGCCCGTGGGTGTCCGGCGGGATCGAGTTCAACTGGCCCCAGCACCACCGCCCCACTACCTATCTGCCGGTGAGCTCCCAGGTGGAGGGAAACCCCGATGGCAGCAAAACCGTGTGGATGGGGGAGATCGAGCCCAAAGATGGTACCAAGGGCATGGTGGGCATCACCCTCTACCCGGGGAGGTCCTATATCCAGGCCAAGGTGCGCCTTTACAACAAGACTCCGGAAGTGAAAAACTTCCACTGGTGGGCCAATTTGGCGGCGTCTGTCAACGATGACTACCAGCTGATCTTTCCACCGGATATCGATTATATCACCTTCCACTATAAGACCTGCGTTTCCCGGTTCCCTGTAGTTAAAGGGGAGTTTGCTGGAGCGGATTTCGGTTTAGGACGGGATGTAAGCTGGGTAAAAAACGTCCATGCGCCGGGTTCCTTCTTCATTTTCAATTCCAGCTATGGCTTCATGGCCGGATACGACCACGGCAAGGAAATGGGCACAGTGCACATCGCCGACCGGCACATCTCCCCCGGGAAGAAGTTCTTCACCTGGGGCAATGGAGAGTTTGGGAATGTGTGGCAGCAAAACCTCACCGATGAGGACGGCCCCTACATTGAGATCATGACCGGTTGCTACACCGACAACCAGCCGGACTTCACTTGGATGCAGCCCTACGAAACGAAAACCTTTGAACAGTACTGGTACCCCTTGCGGGAGATGCCCTACCTGAAAAATGCCGGATTAGAGGGCGCTGTCAGCTTGGACCTCCAGGGGAGCAAGGCGCTGTTGGCCTTCAATACTACGGCGGATCAGCCTGGGGCCAGGTATGAGCTGTGGGAGGAGGGAACGTTGCTGGCCAGTGGGACCATCCATATCGCCCCGGACCAACCCTTCCACACAGAAGTGGAGGCGGGCCATCCCTTGGATTGGGAGAATGTGAAAGCGGTGCTTTACAGTGCCCAGGGGCAGGAGTTGATCTCCTACCAAAAGCAGCCCATGTACTTTGCGGGAAAAGAGCTGCCCCAGGCCCACACGGTCCCCCCAGAATCGGAGGACGTCCCCACTGTGGAGGAACTGTACCTGCATGGGCTGCACATTGAGCAGTACCGCAACCCCACCTTTGACCCGGAGCGCTATTATTTGGAGGCCCTCCGCCGCGACCCCCTGGACAGCCGCTGCAACCTGGCCATGGGCAAACGGGAGCTTTACCGGAACCGGTACCAAAAAGGGGAGGAGTATTTCCGCAAGGCTGTTTCCCGGTTGACCATGCGCAACCCCAACCCCTACCAGGGGGAGGCATATTACCAGCTGGGCCGGGCGCTGCGGATGCAAGGGAATGCCCAAGGGGCGCTGGATGCGTTCCAAAAGGCGGCCTGGGACGGCGCTTGGTATGCCGCCGCCATGGAGGAGTCTGCAGAGTTGGCTTGGAGCCAGGGCGCTGGCCAAACAGCCTTGGACTACGTAGAAAAGGCCTGGTCCCGCAACGTCTACAGTGAGAAGACCAACTTCCTGCGGGAGGTGTTCCTGCGGAAGCTGGGCCGTCTGGAGGAGGCCGCCGCCTTGTGTGAAGCCAGTGTCCGCCGGGACCCGCTGTACAGCGGTCACCTGTGGGAGCAGTACCGGCTCACCGGGAAAGAATCGCAGCTGGAGGAGTTGGAGCGCCTGATGCGGGGCGACCCCTTTACCTGGCTGGACCTTGTCCGGGATTACATGGATTTGGGCGAGTGGGAAGAGGCCGCCAACGTGTTGGCTTCCTGCCCGGATGAGTACGCCTTGAAGCACTATTACCAGGCGTATTTGGCAGAAGCAAAAGGCGCCTCTGCCGGGGATATCGTTGCCCGGGGGGATGCTTGTGACACTGCGTTTTGCAATCCCAATACCTTCTGGGATGAGCAGGTGCTGCGGCAGGTTTTGGAGAGATCCCAACACGCCAGCTACTACTTGGGGAACCTGTACTATGCCCACGGCGCCGTGGAAGATGCCTTTGCCTGTTGGGAACAGGCAGCACAAAAAGACCCGAATCTGGCCCCGCTGCATCGGAACATGGCCCTGGCCTGCTTTGGAAAGTTCGGCGACCGGGCAGGGGCCTTGGCCCACATGGAAAAGGCCTTTGCCTTAGACCCCACCCATCCTCGGATGCTGTATGAGCTGGTGCTGCTGTACAAAGCCTTGTGCCGCCCCCAGAAAGAGCGCCTTGCCCTGTTGGAGGCTCACAGCGATTTGCTGGAGCAGCGGGACGACTTGTTTGTGGAGTACATCACCTTGCTCAACAGCCAGGGCCAGGTGGAAAAGGCGATCCAAGCCATGCAGTCCCACAGTTTCCATACTTACGAGGGCGGAGAGGGCCTGCTGCCCAAGCAGCACTTGCTGTCCTACCTGCTGCTGGGCCGGAAGGCCTGGGAGGCCGGACGCTTGGAGGAGGCCCTGGAACGGTTCCAGGAGGCCCTGACCTACCCGGAAAACTACCACGAAGGCCGGAAAAACCGGCCCAGAGAGTGCCAGGTGTATTGGCATATTGCCCGGGTTCTGGAAGCCATGGGCCGCGGGGACGAAGCTGCCCAGTGGGACAAAAAAGGGTTGTACTTGCCCTGCCTGCTGGATGAGAGCGACTATTATAAAGCCTTGTCCCTGCGAGCCTTGGGCCGGGATCAGGAGGCCCAGGAGTTCCTGTGGGGGATGGTGAAGGAAGCCCAAAAGATCCTGGCTTCCAACCGGCGGTTCGATTATTTTGCCGCTTTCCCAACCGGGGTGCCGTTCCAGGAGGATATGGAAATCATCCAAACAGTGAAAGCCTATTCTGCCTTGGCCGTGGCCTATGGGGGCCTGGGGCAGCTGTCCCAAATGGAAGAAGCATTGGAAACTCTGCGGCAGT
>CAUWLU010000058.1:0-13398 GCA_963559705.1 uncultured Acutalibacter sp. | reverse complement strand
GGCGAGGAAGTAAGCCTGCGGGAGCTGGCAAAAGAGCAAGGCGTGGGCTATCAAACGCTGCGTAACTGGAAAGCGGCGGACAAGTGGGACGAGGCACTGCCAAAAAGAAAGCGGGGCGGCCAGCCGGGGAACCGGAACAGCGCCGGGAAACAGAACGCCGCGGGGAGCCATCCGGGCGCACCGGTCGGGAACAAGAATGCGGAGAAGGACGGAGCGTACAGCGCCGTCTTTTTTGATATGCTGACGGACTGCGAGCGGGAGCTTGTGGAGCAAACGCCGCTGAAAAGCAAAGAGGCCCTGGAGCATGAAATGAAAATCCTGAAATTCCGGGAACACAAGATACTGGCGAAGATCACCGAGTATGAAAGCGCCCCGGAAGATAGCCTATATATCTCCAGCCTGATGGACATGAGAGTGCCTGGAGGGCGGGGAAAGGACAAAAAGGACGGGGCTGTGCAGAGTATGGGAATGTACAGCAAGGACAGTGCATTTAGCCGGGCGCTGAAATTGCAGGAGGCGCTTTACAAGGTGCAGGGCCGTATTGCGAAGATCGCAGACAGCCTGCGGGCGCTGGAGGAGAGCGAACGGCGCATGGAGCTGGAGCGGGAACGCTTGGCACTGCTGCGGATGCGGGCCACCGGCGCGGTGGATGTACCAGACCAGGAAATGGGCGGAGAGAGCTTTGCCGACGGCGGAGAGGAGGAAGCATGACACTCTACACAAGCAAAGTGGTGGCCCAGTGGTTATGCCTGACCGAGCGGCGGGTGCGGCAGCTCAGGGACGAGGGCGTGATCGTGGAGGCAAGGCCGGGCCTTTATGAACTCCAGCCGACGGTGGCGCGGTATATCACCTACATCGGCGGAGCAGGGAAAGAGACGCTGACCAACGAGCGAATGAAGCTGACGAGGGCAAAGCGGGAAGCGGCGGAACTGGAAAACGAACTGCGCAAGGGAGAAGTCCACCGGACAGAGGACATTGAGCGGGGCATCAAGTCCATGTTCCTGAATATCAGAAGCCGCTTTCTGGCGCTCCCGGCCAAACTCTCCCCCACCCTGGCGACCATGGGGGGAAACCAGACTGGCATATTTGACGAGCTGAAACAGGCCATCGACGAAATTCTGGAGGAAATGAGCGACTACCGGGTGGCCTTTGCGGTACAGGACGGTGAAAGCGATGGAGAAGAAGCGGAATAAAAATCCATGCGAGGGATGCGTGTGGCCTGCATACGCCGAGGGAAACAAAGTCCTCTGCCCATTCCAGCGCTGTGTGAGAAAGGAATATGAACGGCTGTGGCTGGAACGGAAAGAAGAACATGAAAAAGAGAAAGATCATTGATCTGCCAAAGCCCACCATGGATATGCTGGCCCGGTGCGCGGCGGTGCTGAAACCACCCCCGGAGCTGACCCTTTCAGAGTGGGCGGACAAATACCGGGTGCTGTCGGCGGAGAGCAGCGCAGAGCCGGGCCGCTGGCACACGGACAAGGCCCCGTATCAGCGGGAGATCATGGACGCCATCGGAGACCCGCACATCCGCAAGGTAGTCATTATGAGTGCCGCGCAGATTGGAAAGACCGATGCGTTTATCCTGAACCCGCTGGGGTACTACATGGATTACGCCCCGGCCCCTATCCTGGTGATGCAGCCGACGCTTGACATGGGACAGACTTTTTCCAAAGACCGGCTGGCCCCAATGATACGGGACACGCCGGAGCTGCGGGACAAGGTGGATGTCAAGAGCCGGTACAGCGGCAACACAATCATGAAGAAAAATTTCCCCGGCGGGCACATCACCATCGTAGGCGCGAACAGCGCCACGGGCCTTGCCAGCCGCCCGATCAAGGTTCTGCTGGCGGACGAGGTTGATCGCTATCCGGCCAGCGCCGGAACAGAGGGCGACCCTTTGAGCCTGGCACAGAAGCGGCAGACGACCTTTTGGGACAAGAAAACCGTGATCGTCAGCACGCCGGTTATCAAAGGGCAGAGCCGCATCGAAACAGAGTTCGAGCAAAGCACGAAAGAGGAATGGAATGTGCCGTGCCCGGACTGCGGGCATTACCAGCCGTTCGTGTGGGCCAATGTGATCTTTGACCGGGAGAACCCACAGGGAGAGGTGCTGTACAAGTGCGAGCGGTGCGGGGTGGTATCCGGGGAATATCAGTGGAAGCAGGCAAGCAAGCGGGGGCGGTTCGTGGCAGAAAATCCGGCGGCAGAGGCCAGAGGTTTCCACCTGAATACGCTGGCATCCACCTTCTGCTCCTGGAAAGAGATCGTCCAAAAGTTCCTTGTGGCAAAAGAACAGCTTGACCAGGGAAACCCGGAGGGCATGAAAGTTTGGGTGAACACGGAGCTGGGCGAGACCTGGGAGGAGCGGGGCGAGCAGGTAGAGGACACTGTGCTGCTGAACCGCAGAGAGGTTTACGATGCGGATGTGCCGGACGGGGTGCTGGTGCTGACAGCGGGCGTGGATGTCCAGGATGACCGGTTTGAGGTGGAAGTGGTCGGCTGGGGCGTCGGCAAGGAGAGCTGGGGCATACGGTATCAGAAGATTTACGGCGATATCCTGAACTGCGAGGAAGAAGCGGGTATTTACCGCATCACCATGGAGAGGACGAGACAATGAGCAGGGTGACTTACGACGCAGGAACCATGACCATCACAGTGGACGGGCTGGAGGATGTGGAACGAGCGCTGGGGGACTTGAAGAAAAAGACCCCGGCAGCGGCCAAGGTAGCGATCAACGCCACAGCACGACAGGCGAGAAAGCTGATGGTGGCGCAGGCAAAGGCCAGGTATGCTGTGAACGCCGCTGGGCGGCGGCACCTGAAAGACCTGGTGCAGCGGAAGAAGGCAACGAACACAAGCCTGAGTGCAGAGCTTCACATCGAGAAGATGCGGAATGATTTGGGCTATTTCCAGCATAGGCCGACAGAGAGCTTCAAGGGGCGGGATGTCCTGCGCAGAGCGCCTGCCCATGTAAAGGCGCGAGTTCTGAAATCCTCTGCCATGGCCGCTTTGACCGGCGACGGAGCCAATCTGAGCAAGGGCTTTTTGGTGGAGTTCAAGAGCGGCCATGTGGGCATGGTTCAGCGGCGCATCGGCTCCAGCTCCAGCCATACGGTTACAGAGCGGGGGCGTCCGCGGTGGCGGAACAAGGACGGAAAAGTGGAAAAGCTGGTGACGATGGGAAGCCCGTCGGCAACGGCGATGCACAGCACCGTTTGGCCCTATGTGGAACCGGAGGTAACGGAATACCTGTACGACAGACTGATGGAGCAGACAGAGCGGGTGATCGCGCGGGCAAAGGCCAGAAAGGGATAGGCGATGAAGGATTAGCCAAGGGCAGCTGGGCAGCTTCGCCAAAAGTATCAGCAACATCGGAACGGCGGGACTGGCGGCTATGGGTGCGCTGACGGCGGGAACGGTGGCAACCATCGCAAGATGCACCAAGGAAGCTGCAAAGTTTGAAAACTATATGTCCGATGTGGTCAAGGTCGTGGACGGCATGGCGGACGCAACCGGAAAAGTAAGCAATAAGATGGCGGAGAACGGGAGAACCTATGCGGAAAATTACGCCATCCTGGAAGAACGGCTGAAAGACCTGAGTACGCAGATACCGTACACCTTTGAGGATTTGACACGCCTCGCCGCGGCGGCAGGCCAATCGGGAAAAACCTTTGAGGACTTGACACAGACGGACTTCCTGAAAGACATCGCCATGTGGGGAACGGCTATGGACATTTCCGCAGACCAGGCAGGCGACTGGGGCGCGAAATGGGAACAGGCGTTCAACATGAACCACGAGCAGGTCATGGAGGTTGCGGATGTCATCAACTACCTGGGCAACAACTACGCCACTACGGCGGCGGAGATCGCCCAAAGCGTGAATGATGCGGCATCCATGGGCCAACTGGCAGGCGTGGATGTTAAGGCGACGGCGGCCATCGCGGCCAGTATGCAGGCCATGGGCGTAAGCACTGACCGGGTGGGCACCAGCATCAAGCGCATCTATACCAACATCACAAAGGGCAGCACGGCCACAGCCGCCCAGGAAGCGGCATTTGAACGACTGGGGTTTTCGGCGACGCAAATCGCAAAGTCAATGCAGACAGACGGCACGGGAACGCTGCTGAAAGTGTTTGAAGCAGTGAACAACCTGCCGGACGCTGAGAAGCTATCCACGCTCAATGCCCTGTTTGGACAGTGGGCCATTGAGGGCGGAGCCAAGCTCACGCAAAACCTGGGCCTCCTGACAGGGATGCTGAAAGAGGTTTCCGATGCAAGCGTCTGGAGCGGGAGCATGGAAAAAGAGTTCATCATCAAGGCGACGACGCCGGAGGCCATAGAAACCATGCTGGGAAGCGCCAAGTCTGCGCTGATGGACGACATCGGCACCGCATTTCTCCCGGCCTACAAGGAATTTGGACTGTCCATGATCGGGTTCATCAGGGGCATACGGGAGAATATGCCGGAGCTGACCAAGCTCGCAGAGAGCCTGGGAAAACTGGCGAGCCGCGGTGTGGAAAAGCTGGGCACGGCGATGAACTGGGCGCTGCCCTACATCCAAAAGGGCCTGGATTACCTGCTGAACAACGGCGAACAGGTGGCCCATATCATCGGGATACTGGCGGCCACCTTTGCGGGAATGAAGCTGGCACCGGCGGCGGAGGGCCTGCTTTCCGGCGTGGGCGGTATGCTGTTCGGCGGAAATGCCGCAGGCGGAGGAAAGCGGAGCGGCGGCCTGTTCGGCGGCATCAAAAGCCTGTTTATGGGCGGGAGAAAAACCGGGAGCGCCGGAGCCGGTTTTGCGTCCGCCTTTGGGGGGGCGGTATCTGGAAACGGATTTAAGGCAACCATGGGAGCTACGCTGTCAAGCCTGCTGGCCGGAAACGGCTTTAAGGGGACAGCGGGCCTGCTCTCTGCCGCGGCTGGGACGCCGGGGCTTCTCTCCGGCTATGTTGGGCCGGGAAGCGTAATCAAAAATGCAGCGGCGAACAGTGCAGTGGGCCAGTGGCTCGGAGGAATAGGAACGGCCATCGGGAACACAAAGACCGGCGGCCTCCTGAGTGGCCTGCTGGGTAAAGCGGGAACTGCGGCGGGCGGACTGCTGGGGGCCGCAAAAGGCGGCTTGGGCGGCCTGCTGGGCAAGGCGGGAGCTGCCATCATGGGGAGCAAAGCCGGAATGGCCGTGGGCGGCCTGCTGGGCAAGGCAGGCGGAGCATTCAGCGCAATCGCTGGCTCCGGTGCGGTAAAGGCAATCGGTGGTGCTGCGAGCGGGGGTCTTGGGATACTGAGCAGTATTTGGGGGCCAATCGCAGGCGGCTTCGGAACCCTACTGTCCGGGGCGCTCCCGGTCGTGGGCGTGGTATCCAGCATTATTGCGGTCGTCAGCCTGCTGGGTGACAACCTGGAGTATATACGGGAAATCGTCGGCGGGGTATTCGGAGAACAAGGGCTTGCCATCTTTGACAAGTTCACAGGCGCACTGTCCAATGTGGGTAACTTCATCAGCGGGCTGTTTGTGGACGGAGGCGTGGCAAGTGCGCTGTCCGGTTTCCGAGAAATGCTGTTCGGACAGGGCGGCATATTTGCCGGGAATGAGACGGCTGCCGGGGCGTTTGACGGCATCGTGCAGATGCTCCAATCGGTGATGGGCGTTGTGGGCCAGGTCGTGACCTTTGCCAACACAACGGTAAAGCCAATCATTGAGGGGATATTCAACTTTATCACGCAGACGGTGGTGCCGGTCATTCTGCAAACCATCCAGACGGCGGCCCCGTATATCTCCAGTATCATCAGCGGGATTGGTTCGGCGGTTATGACGGTGGCGCAGATCATCGGCCAGGCCATTCAATTTGTTATGCCGGTCATTCGCACCCTTGCAACCATCCTGCTGAATATCGGGCAGGTGGTCGTGCCGTCTGTTCTGGCGGCCATCGCAGTATTCTCCGAGGGTATCAGCAACGCCATCACGGGGGTAAAGACCATCTTTGAAGGCGTTATCACATTCATCACCGGCGTGTTCTCAGGCAACTGGCGGCAGGCGTGGGAGGGTGTGCGGTCGATTTTCACAGGTATTTTCGACACCCTGGGCGCTCTGTTCAAAGCCCCGATCAACGCCGTTATAACGCTTATCAACAAGGCAATCGCAGGCATCAATGGGCTGAATATCACCATCCCGGACTGGGTGCCGGGGTTGGGCGGAAAAACATTCGGACTGAATATCCCGGAAATTCCGATGCTGGCACGGGGCGGATTTACCAACGGCGCGAGCATCGCGGGCGAGGCTGGCACAGAGGCGGTTATCAGCTTCCAGAGAGCTGTGCGGCGGGAGAACCTTGCAACATGGGCCAAGGCCGGTGAGCTGCTGGGCGTCAGGCCGGTGGAACTGGCGGACATCCCGGCGGAGGGCGGCTTCGGCGGCGGAGGCATAACCTTTGCGCCGCAGATCACCATTCAAGGGAACGCAGACCGCAGCGTAATCGACGAGGCGCTGGCGGAGGCGCAGGCCAGATTTGAGGCGTGGTATCTCCAGATGCAGCGCCGGAATGCGCGGACGGCCTATTACGACAGCGCCTACGCCACCACAAGCCCGGCGGCCAATGCAGCCAGCTCGGCGGCGGGAGCCGAAGCGGGGGCGTCGGTGACGCTGACAAATGCGCCTTTCTATGTGGCAAGCACATCGGCAAGTCCGGCGTGTCACAAGAGCGGAACCTATTATTTCTACGATGGCATCTTAATCAACGGGAGATACCGCATGACCAACACGGCGGCGCGGTGCGGAAAGCTACCGGTAGGAAAGAATGTGACCGGATGGGTGCCAGCGAGCTATTGCATCACAGAAAAGGAGGGATAGCCGGTGGCAAGCACGAACCGCACGGGGCGCGTGAGCGCCATCGACTATGAGGCGGGCACCTATGAAGTGACATATTTTGACCGGGGGCAAAGCGTGACGCGGAAGATCAATGCCATCAGCAACGGCGAATACAAAATGCCGGTGATCGGCCAGATCGTCAGCGTGGCGCACACCAGCAGCGGCCTTGCGGCGGCCACGACGACGGGAACGGTCTGGAACAAAACAAACCGCCCAGCAGAGGGCTTCAAGGGACTTTACCGGAAAGAGTACGGTTCGCAAAAAGGGCGGGCTTACAGCAGGTATGACGAGAATACGGGCGTGTACACGCAGTATGTGGACAAGCGCACCGGGCGCACCTGCAACGGAGAAATCTTCGACGAAGCGAAAGGCCCCATCAGCCTGGTGGCCGGTGGACAATTCCAGGCTAAAAGCAGCTCGGCCAGCATCAGCCTGAATGCGAAAACGGGCGTCGGCCTTGTGGCGGGAACATCGGTGAGCATCGAGGCCGGGAGCTTTGCGAGCATCGAGGCGGCGGGGGAACTGAGCGTGTCCGCCGGAGGAAAGTACACGCTGACGGTGACAAAGGGCGTGGAAGTCGAAGTGTCGGGCGGCGAGGCAAAGATCACGCTGAACGGAGCGGTAATCACCGTGACAGAGGCGGGGGATGTGACCGTGACCAGTCCGACCAAAATCAACCTGTCGGCCCCGGAGATCAAGGCGGAGGCACCGGCGGGCGATATTGTCATACAAGGGAAAAGCCTTGTCAACCACACGCACGAGGACAGCCTGGGCGGCGGGACCACACCGCCAAAGTAAGGAGGAGATCGCACATGGCGCTGGGGAGCTATATGGGGGTGTCATTCACGGTGAGCGACCGGCGCATCCTGACACCGAGCGGCCTGAAAGGACAGGGCGGGAGCGAGTGGGCAACCCACAACCGAACCGGGGCAAGGGCAAGGAGCCAGTGGATTGCGCCCAAGCTGCGGAAATATTCGTATGACCTGCTGCTTCGGGCACAGGACGGGGTGAACCCGAGAAGCACACTGCGACGCCTGCAACGCGCGGCAGAGCAGGATGTGGCGGACTGGTTCATTATCGGCGGCTCGCCCCTTTCGCCGTATCCGTTCAAAATCACCGACATCAGCGACGAGTGGGCCGTGGTGCTGCACCGGGGGGCGATGGTGGAGTGCAAAGTGACGCTGACCATCGAAGAATACCTGTAAGGAGGGCACTATGCTGAACACGGAAAATGCTGTGATCGAGATACTGCCGGGCAAGGTGGACGACAGCACGGCACGGGAGGTATATCGAAACCTGCAAGTGCTGTATGGGACTGTGGCCGGAGAGCAGGCGCTTGACCGGGAGTTTGGAATTGACGGCAGCATCATCGACTGCCCACAGGAGAATGCGCAAGTTCTCCTGGTTGCAGAATATGTGCGCAAAACCGAACGGTATGAGCCGCGGGCAAAGGTGGCCCGCGTGGAATGGACGGGCGGAAAGGCGCAGGACGGAACTATGACCCCAAAGGTGGTGATCGAAATTGTCTAATATCATTGAGCTGGAGAACTGCCCGGAGCTGAACTTCATCGAGAACATGACCTTGCAGGAGACGGAAGATCAAATGCGGGAACTGTACGCCGGATACTACCGGGAGCTGACCGGGAAAGACCCGGAGATCGGGGACGCCGACACAGTGAACCTGCTGATTAAAGCGTTCTGCGCGATGGAATATCAGACCATGCAGTATGCGGACGCAAAGGGCAGAATGGAAATGCTGAAAACCAGCACCGGGAGCGCCTTGGATGCGCTGGCGGCGCTGGTGGGGCTGACCAGGAAAGCGCCGGAACGGGCCACGGCCTCTGTGCGGTTCAGCCTGGAGGAGCCGAGGAGCGTCGTTGTTGCTATCCCGGCGGGAACACGGGTGAAAACCGAGGACGGGAAGTATTTCAACAGCCTGGAGTACGCCGAGATCAAGGCGGGCGAGAGCTATGCGGATGTTGTGGTACAAGCCGAGGAAGCCGGAGCGGAGAGCAGCGGCATCCTTTCGGGTGCAATCAAAATACTGGTAGACCCCATTCCGTACATTTCCGGCGTGAGCAACACAACACCGAGTACGGGCGGACTGGACACCGAGGACGACGACAGCCTGACCAGGCGCATCTACCTTGCGCCGAGCGTTTATAGCTGCGCCGGGCCGCGGGACGCCTATGAATACTATGCGCGGGAATGGCGCGGGGATGTGGCGGATGTCCGCATCGTAAGCCCGCAACCGGACGAGGTGAACATCTACTTCGTGATCGAGGATGAAACAGGGCTTCGACTGCCGAACACAACGGAGCTTGCGGGCATGGCGGAACACATGGACGACGAGACCATCCGCCCGCTGTGCGACCATGTAAGCTGCCTCGCGCCGGAGGAGGTGGACTATACCATATCGTTCACCTATTGGATTGCAGAGAGCAACCAGAGAAGTGCAAGCGAAATCCAGAGCAAGGTAACGGCGGCGGTCAAGGACTTCCAGACATGGCAGCGGAAACTTGGGCGGGACATCAACCCGACGGAGCTGATCGCCCGCCTGCGGGCGGCGGGGGCAAAGCGGGTGAAGCTGACAGCCCCGGCGGATGTGGCCGTGCAGACCATGATGCTGCCGAAATGCACCGGTGTGACGGCGACCTACGGAGGGCTGGAGGATGATTAAAAGCCTGAGAGATGCGCAGATCACAGACGGCCTGCCGCGTATCGTGCGGGAACAGCCGTGGGTCAAGGCGCTGTCCATGGCCGCTGCTGCGCTGCACAAAAAGACCATGGACTATATCGACGGCAGCCAAATCTATACCGCCATCGACAGCGTGGCGGAGCCGGTGCTTGACGCCCTGGCAGTCAACTGGAAAATCGACTGGTATGATACCGGGTACGACATCGACCGGAAACGGCGCATCGTTAAAACAGCATTGACCATCCGGCGGACAATGGGCACAGTGGGCGCAGTCCGGGCGCAAGCGGACGCTATCTATCCGGGTTCGACCCTGGAGGAATGGTTTGAGTACGGCGGGACGCACGGGAGGTTCCGGCTGCGGGTGAACATCGTCACGGTAGAGGAGCGGGAGGAGTTCGCGGCCATGTCGCTGCGAGAGATCGAGCGGCGGCTTGCGGCGGCAAAGCGGTTCAGCTCCCACTTGGAGGAGGTGGAATACTACGATGCGGGCGGCGTGGCGACAGCTTACGGGATGGCGGCCTATGTAGGTGCTGAGTTCGTGGAGGGCTGCACCACCATCCGGGTGAACCCAAGCCCGGACACCAAAACAGGGACGGCCACGGCACACGCCCTGGCGGCCTGCGTAGGAGCGGTAATCATCGACTTCGGGACAACCGAGAGAACAGGAGGATAAAACATGGCCTGGTTAGGCGTAATCACGAACAACGGAAACGACCTGCTGACCCGGTGGGTGGAGGGGAAGAACCTGCATATCACCAGAGCGGCGGCGGGGCAAGGGCGAGTGGAGCAGACCGCCATGCTGGCGCAGTCGGCTCTTGTGAACGAAAAGCAGACGGTGAGCATCGTGTCCAACACACCGGCAGAAAAGGGCCAGAGGCTCAAACTGCAAGTGACGGCACAGGCTGCGGTGGGGTACAACCTAAACCAGTTCGGCGTATGGGCGAGACTGGACGAGGAAGAAGATCAAATGATCGCCCTGTTCCAGACGGATACGGACATCGGCATTGAAATCCCGAGCAAGGAGGCCATGCCGGACTTTGTGTACACATTCTACGGGCTGCTGGCATTCTCCAACCAGGGAAACCTTACGGTCAAAATTGACGCCGTCGCTGTGGTGACGGCGGAAACCATGGGACAGGCAATCGCCGAGGCTATGGGTGCCCACGCTGGAGACCGGGAGGCCCACGCGGCCCTGTTCGAGAAAAAGGCGGATTTGGGTACTGACAGAAAAGTGGTAATCGACCAACTCCCGGTAAACACGCCGAACGGTATAGCGGGGCTGGACAAGGACGGCAAGGTGAGCGCCGCCCAGCTGCCGGTGAACACACCGAACGGCATAGCAGGACTTGGCGACGACGGGAAGATCGCGGCGGCGCAGCTCCCCAGCTATGTGGATGATGTGGTGGAGGGCTATTACCATGAGGGCGCTTTCTACTCTGACCCGGCCCACCGGGAGCAGATCACCCCGGAAAGCGGCAAGGTCTACATGGATGCAGAAACCAACATCACATACCGGTGGAGCGGGCACAGCTATGCGCCCATCGGCTCCGACCTGGCCCTGGGCGAAACGCAGAGTACGGCCTACCGCGGTGATCGAGGCAAGATCGCCTACGACCACAGCATGACCAAGGCGGGAAACCCCCATGGCACGAAAGCCGCAGACATTGGCTATACCGACAACAAGGGGCTGGGGGCGAAAAACTTGCAGGGGGCCATGGACGCAGCCGCGCAAAGAGCAATCGACGCGCAGAAGTCTGCGGACGCGGCGCTGGACGCCATCACAAAAATTGGGCACACCATCGACGCTGTGCCCAGCCAGAACGGAACACTGACCTACACCGGCAGCGAGCAAAGCCCGACCTGGAACAGCTACAACCCGGAGACCATGACCATGGGCGGCGTGACCAAGGGGACGGACGCAGGTTCGTATAACGCCACATTTACCCCGAAGGAGGGGTACACCTGGGGAGACGGCACCAACGAGACAAAAACCGTAGTGTGGAAAATCGGGCGGGCCACGATCATGGCGGTGCCCAGCCAGTCCGGGGCGCTGGCCTATACCGGAAGCGCACAGACACCGGCATGGGCCAACTACGAAAGCACAAAGCTGACCCTGGGCGGAACCACCAGCGGAACCAATGCGGGAAGCTATGAGGCGACCTTTACGCCAAAGGCCAACTACCAGTGGCAGGACGGAAGCACGACCGCCAAGACCGCCGTATGGCGCATTGAACGGGCAAAGATCGCAGTGGTGCCCAGCCAGTCCGGGGCACTGACCTATACCGGCGGGGCACAAAGCCCGAGCTGGAGCAACTATGACAGCACAAAGCTGACCCTGGGCGGCACTACCAGCGGAACTGCCGCGGGCAACTACAACGCGACATTTACGCCGAAAGAAAACTACCAGTGGCAGGATGGAAGTGTGGCCGCCAAAAATGCGGCGTGGGCCATTCAAAAGGCGGCAGGCACGCTGGCCCTCTCCCCCACCTCCATGACCCTGGACGCCTCCACAAAGAGCAAGAGCATCACTGTGACCAGGAACAGCACGGGGGCGGTCTCGGCCACCGCATCGCCCAGCGGCGTGGTGGCAGTGAGCGTGAACGGGAACACGGTCACGGTGACTGCCATTAAGGACGGAAACGCCACAGTGACGGTGAATGTGGCGGCGGACGCCAACCACACCGCCCCGAGTGCAAAGACCTGTTCTGTGAAGGTGGAGATGCCGAACATCTACGGCGTGGAGTGGGACGGCACCAGCACAACGGTGTGGAGCCGGACGGATAAGGCGGCAGGCTTCACGAACCCTGTGCCCTATGTGGCCGGACAAAGCAAGTACGGAAGCCCGTTCGATAACCTGATGCCCTGGAGCGGGATGGTTCGGTCAAGCGACCCCGCAGCGGGCGAGCTGGTGGCTATCCCGAAATTCTGGTTCAAGTGGACAAAGAGCGGGAGCCGGTTGAAACTCCAGATCGCGGACAAGGCGACACCGGGTTTCTGTGTCTCCCCGGCTCATGCAGACCGCGGGGACGGAAAGGGCGAGCGGAACACCGTGTACATTGGCCGGTATCACTGCCACACGAGTAACTGGAAAAGCCAGAGCGGCGGAAAGCCCAAGGCGAATATTACCAGAAGTGCGGCCCGCAGCGGCATCCATGGCCTCGGCGGCACCATCTGGCAGAGCGACATCCAAATCCGCATGACGATCTGGATGCTGTATCTGGTGGAGTTCGCAGACTGGAACAGCCAAAAGACCATCGGCAAAGGCTGCGGAGACAACAGTGCCCCCGGAAACATGGGTTATACGGATAGTATGCCGTACCATACCGGAACTACGCAGAACAGCCGGGACAGCTACGGCCTGGGTACGCAGTACCGGAACATTGAGGGCCTTTGGGACAATGTATACGACTGGGGAGACGGCTGCTACTACAACAGCGCGGGGCTGAACATCATCATGAACCCCAACAATTTCAGCGACACCAGCGGAGGAACCGCCGTGGGCGTACCCACGAGCGGGTGGCCCAGCGCATTTGCGGTGGCGACGAAAAGCGGCCTGGAGTGGTGCATTTACCCCACGGCAACGGGGGGCAGCGAGACCACATACTTGTCGGATAACTGGGACTTCAACGCGTCCAGCCCGTGTCTGTACTTCGGCGGTTACTATGGCCAGTGCGGGTACCACGGGTTGTTCTGTGTGTACTGCAGTTCCGTGTCGTACGCCTTCGCGTACATCGGCTGCCGCCTCCAAAAACTCCCCTGACAGGGGAGGGGGTGCAGGGGGACGGGGGCCGCAGCCCCCTCCCTCCTGCATATCCCCGGCCCGCAGGCC
>CAUWLU010000057.1:0-13699 GCA_963559705.1 uncultured Acutalibacter sp. | reverse complement strand
TAGCATAAAAATAATGGTAGGCACTTTCGTGTCTACCATTATTTTATCACTTCAGTCGATTCCTCGACTCCGGCTTTTCCCATTTTTCAAAAAAGAGTACGGCTCCCTGCGTTTTTACAGCGTAAGGCCCAGCTTTCCCGCAACTCCCTTGATGTGCTTGGTGGCTTCGATATAATCGATTTCCTCTGTCATGTGCTCCAGCATCATGCACACCCGGTCATCCAGCTTGGACAGGCACTTTAAATAGGTCTCATAGTCCAGCTCACCCAAGCCGGGACGGCATTCGTCCAGATGGACCGTCAATTTCCCGCTCAGCACAATATCCTTTGCGTGGCAGCTTTTGATGTGCGGTCCCAGCTTGTCGAACCACTCCTGGATGACCTCGCCGTTGCGGTAGTAAAGCTGTGGGCTGCAAATGATATTCACCGGGTCCAGATGAGCCTCAAAGCCCTTCCGGTCAACCGCCTCAAGCAGACGCAAATAGGAATCTGCGGAATCCGGGTACATCCAGGGCATCGGTTCCAGGGAATACGCCGCGTGCTTCGGATTGACAGCGTCAATGATGCGCTGTGTTGTGGAGACGATCTCATCAAAGGCCCTTTGGGTAAAATTATCCTTGTGAGGACCGTCCCACTGCTGGCTGTAGGAGCCCGCAATGTTCACACAGCAATTAGCCCCCACATAGTCGGCCAGCTCCAGCTGGTGAATCGCCCGGGCAATGGCTGCCTCCCGCTTTGCCGCGTCGCGCTCCAGAACATTGTTCCACACGCCGATTTCGCAAATGACAAGGTCCGCCGCTTTTGCAGCGTCCTTATAGCCGTCAATGAGCTTTTGCTCTGCGGTGTGGTCCACAGGAAAATAGACCGCGGAATACCCCGCATCGATGGCAGCCTGGGCCCACTCCTCAGGGGTGTTCCACTTCTTGAAAATAAAGCCTCCAAAACGCATAGTCTGCAACTCCCTTCACAATTTGAAACTCTGACCTTCCCTTGCAAAGCAAACAGCGCATATCCAAAAGGGATGTGCGCTGCATTTGCTCAGTTCAGGTCCACCTCGACCCAGGTCCCGGCTTCGGAGGATTTCTTCGCCGCCTCCAGGCAGGCCAGGGTGTTGCGCCCATCCAAGCCCGTGACCGGAGGTTCCCCGCCCTCCAGAATCGTCTTGATAAACGCGTCGATAATCCCAGAAGCAAGCTGGGCCGTGTTTGTGCTCATCGGGCTGACGTGATGCCGGGCGCTTGTTCCATCCCGCAGGTCCACCACGATATCGTCCAGCTCGCTGGCAAAGATCTTCATGGTGCCCTTGGTGCCGTAAATTACAGTGCTGTTGTCCTCAACGCCGTAATTGGTCCAGCTCACGATCATGGTGCCCGGAATGCCCTTTCGCATCTTGAAAACACAGATGGCATTGTCCTCCAAATCGATCAGCCGTCCGCTGGCATCCCGTTTGTCCAGGGTTTGCAGGGTTGCAAAAATGCTCTGGATTTCATCCCCCAGCAAGTACCGGACCAAATCGAATTTGTGAGAACCAAGATCTCCAAGCACGCCGAAGGCCGCCTTGTTTTTGGCAAAGAACCATGTGTTCCCGCGCTCCACGCTCCAGGACTCCGGGCCGCTGTGCTTGAAATTTGTCTGTATTGATAGAATCTCCCCAATTGCGCCGGCTTCCAAAAGCTCCTTTGCGCGGATATGCGTGCGGACCAGCCGCTGGTTGTGGCCCAGCATCAGGATGCGCCCCGTTCTGCGCTGGGTGTCCATCATGCACTGGGCTTCCTCCACACTGGACGCCATGGGCTTTTCACAAAGCACATCCTTCCCGGCTTCCAACGCCAGGACGGTGTGTGCGCTGTGCGATGCGTTGGGCGTACAGATGCTCACCGCTTCCACTTCTTTATCAGCCAGCAACTCCTCATAGCTGCCATAAACCTTGCAGCCGTACTGCCCGGCCAGTTCCTCCGCACGTTCCCGGTTTTCATCGTAAACCCCGATGAGGCCGGCGTTGGGATTTGCCTGGTATTCCGGAGCATGGCGCGTGCGGGCGATCTTCCCGCAGCCCGCAATGGCTACACCGATCCTTCTTGCGGTTTCTGTTGGCAACTTTTTCACCTCACAGGCTTGATGTTCAAATTAACTCCCAAATCATCCTCGCTGTCCACAATGGTCCAGCTGCTGCCCGGATAGTAACCTACCGTGCGGTCCGTATCGTAGCCTGCGGCTGCCAGCTCGGCAATGATCTCGTCGCGGGCGTCGCCCACCTCAAAGCCGATGTGGTGGACGCCGTTGCCGTGCTTATCCAGGAATTCCTGGAAAGAGCTTTCGCCGCCGGCGGGCTCATGCAATTCGATGACGAAATTCTCCATTTCGATGTTGCACACCTTCAAATCGCAAGAGATGGGCTTGCCGTGGTACTTGTAATGCTCATTGCCCTCCAGGTGGTTCAGATGGATCTCGGGGGTCTCGATGCCCAGCAGGTCCGCCCACTTGGCTGCGGCCTTCTCGATGTCTGAAACAACGATGTTGATCTGGATAAAGCCTTTCTTATTAACAGGTGTTTTCATGCGTACAAACTCCTTTCAAAAGCTATTGCTGCTAAAACTGCACTCTTTTCTCAGCCCTTGACGCTGCCCATCACAAGGCCCGTGGTGAAATATTTCTGCAAGAACGGATACACGCAGAGAATGGGAATCGTGGCCAGGAAGAGCTGGGCCGCGTTGGTCGTGCGGGCGCTGACAAGGTTCAGGAAATTCCCCAGCTCCGCGCTGATATTCGTGGCGTTTCGGAAAAACGCCTCCGGATTGATGACAATGGTCTGCAAATAGGTCTGCAGGGGATACTTATCCACGGTGTTCATGTAGATCATGCCATCGTCCCAGCTGTTCCAATGGCCCACAAAGGAGAACAGGGTCACCGTTGCCAGGGTGGGCGTGCAAACGGGCAGAATCACCCGCAGCAGGGTCTGAAAATGGCCGGCGCCGTCGATATAGGCGGCCTCCTCCAGCTCCTTGGGCAAGCTGCGCATATAGTTCATCACCACCAGCATATTGAACACCTGCACCGCTCCGGGCAGAACCAGCGCCCAAACGGTATCCATCAGGCCGGTGTATTTCACAACCATGTAGGTGGGGATCAAGCCGCCGGAAAAGAGGATGGTGACCACAAAGAACCAGGAGAAAATATTGCGGAAACGGAACTCCTGGGTGCTTTTGGAGAGCGGATAGGCCGTGAGGACAATCAAAAGCAGATTGATGGCCACGCCGAGGACCGTCCTCTGCACAGAGATCCAAAGGGCGCGCAGGAACTGGTCGTTGCTGAGGATGAACTCGTAAGCCGCCGTGTTGAAGCCAATGGGCCAGAAGGTGACGGAGTTGGCCGCCACTGCGGTCTTACCCGAGAAGGAGATTGCCAAAAGGTTGATGAACGGCAGAATACAGGTCAAGGAAACCAGTGTCAGCACAACGTAGTTGATGACCAGGAACGCTTTTCTCGAGGGGGAAGTTTTCATTTTTATCATAGGATTTGACCACCTTTCCCGCGCCCGTCAGAAGATACGGTAACCGACAAAACGGTCCGCCAGCCAATAGGACGCCACGATAAACACGAACGACACGCCGGATTTGAAAAGGCCGGCAGCCGTGGACAAAGCGAACTGCGCGTTGTCGATGCCCAGGCGGAAAACAAAGGTGTCGAGGATATCGCCTGTGGCGTAAACGGCCGGTGTGTACATATTGTAGATCTGATCGAAACCGCCGTTGAGAACATTCGCCATGCTGAGCACGGTCATCAGCACAATGGTGCTCAGGATGCCGGGCAAGGTGATGTGGATGGTCTGCTGGATGCGTCCAGCGCCGTCGATCTGTGCAGCCTCATACAGATTCTGGTCAATCCCGGTCAAAGCGGCCAGATAAATGACCGAGCCGAAGCCAAACCCCTTCCAGATGTCCGTCACAATCATGGTGATCGGAAAAAGCTGCTGGTTGCTCAAGAATCCCACAGGCTCCATGCCCATCCCCTGCAGCGCCACATTGATCACGCCGCTCTGGGAAAGGATATCCTTAAAAATACCCGCGAGGATGACCCAGGAAAGGAAGTGAGGCAGGTATACCATGGTTTGATAGATCCGCTTGATCGAAACGCGGGAGACTTCGTTCAAAAGCAGTGCAAACACGACGGGCACCACAATGCCGCCGATCATCTTGCTCAAAGAGATAAAAATGGTATTGAAGATCACCTGTCCAAAGTTCGGCATACTGAACAGGGCCACAAAGTTGTCAAAACCAACCCAGGGCGAGCCGAAAAAGCCCTTTGTGGGGTTGAATTTTTGGAACGCGATCACCGCGCCCACCATGGAGCCATAGCTGTAAATCGCCACAAGCACAACAGCCGGCAACAGCATCAACATCAAAGGAAGTTCCCTGCGGAATCTTCCAGGAGCCTTTTTCCTTTTTTCCATTTCCGCCACCAACTTTATGAAAGAAATACCCGGGGCAGGCGAAGGACTCTCCCGCCCCGGGCTTTGCGTCTTTAAAGTCTAACAGATAAAAAACAGTTTATTCTGCGGGATACATCTCTTCCAGAGCGTCCAGGGTCTCCTGGCCGCCGGCATTGAGCCAGTTCTCCACAAAGGTATCGAAGTAGTCAACAGGCTGGTTGCCCACGATGATGTCCACAAAGGTGGTGTTGACCATGTCGCCCAGCACAGAGGAGTTCTGCAGCCAGATGTCAGGCTGTTTGTCCTCCATGACGTTGGTCACGGTCCAGCCTTTGTCCTTGTAATCCAGGTCGATCTTCATAGAGCCGCCCTGGCCCTCCAGGAACATCTGGCCCCAGGTGCCGTAAGCATTGGTGTCGTCTGCCAAGGAGCCGTCCTCGAAGCCCACAACATAGTTGTAGTACTCCAGGGGAGTGCCGGCCAGACCGTCGGCGGATTCCGCCTTCAGCGCAGCATGGACCTCAGGAGCAAACAGCTCGGTGGGGATGCCGATGTAGGCGGGGCAGAAGCGGTACTGCTCGTTTGCCCAGTAGGTCTGGAAGTCCTCGGGGTTCTCAGAGCTGATGGCAACGGACTCATACAGGTTCAAAATCTTCACAATTGCCTCGGGATGCTCGCAATTGGCGCCGATCATGAACAGGTCGCCGGTCTTTTCAGACTGGGTGCCGATCTTGGGCTCATAACCCTCTGCGGTGGGGATGGGATAGGGTCTGGTGATGACGCCGGAAGCCTGGTAGGAATAGTTGAAGGGATGCCAGGTGCCCCAGCAGGGACCGTACATCATGCCGATGGTGCCGTTGGTGACGTCGTCCTCCATGGTGGCAACGTCGTCAGCGGTGAACTCGGGATTGATGTAGCCCTTCTCGTACATATCGTGAACAATGGAAAGGACTTCCTTCATCTCGGGCTGAATCCAAGCAAAGGTCAGCTCGCCGTCATCCTTGCGGAAGAAGGTGCCGGTGCTTTCAAATCCGGGAACGCCGTAAGCGTTTGCCAGGCCGTTCAGGGTGGCGTAGTTGTTCTGGGTGACGGTGCCGGACAGGGCAAAGCCATAGGTGTCGTTGGCGCCGTTCTTATCGGGGTCCTCCTCGGTGAAGATCCGGGCCAGCTCTACCATCTCTTCCACGGTGGTGGGAGGAGTGGTGTTGGTGTTCTCCAGCCAATCATCACGAATCCACAGGTTGTATGCCTGGTGGAAGTTATCGTTCATGTAGGGGAAGGCGTACAGCACATCGTCGATCATGGCGCCTTCAAAGGCTGCGGGATACTTCTCCTGATAAGCCTTCACCTCGTCCGTGGCATACGCATCGAAGGAGGGGCCGATGGGCTGAATGAAGCCGGCCTCCTGCGCCTGCTTGAAGAAGGTTCTGTCGGACCAGCGGGTCACGTCGGGGAACTCGCCGGAGGCCAGCATGACGTTCATCTTCTGCTTGTAGGCGTCCGTAGTGGTATCAGCGGAGAAGGCCACCTTCAGGTCGATGTTCAGCTTCTCCTTGATGAGGCGGGACCAAACGTTGTTGTCGTAGGTGTCGCCATCAATGAACTGCTGCACAGGGGATGCCTGCACAGCCCAGGTGATGGTGACGGGCTCCTCGTAGGGAGTCAGGGGGCCGTCGTTTTCTGCCACGTCCACTTCGCTGGCAGAAGAGCCGGTCTCCGAGGACGCTTCGGACGCTGCTCCGGACGACTGGGATTCTCCACCGCCGCCGCAGGCTGCAAGGCTGAACAGCATCGCAACCGTGAGGAGCACAGCCAGAATGCGGGTAATCATTGGCTTTTTCATGTTGTTTCCTCCACTCTGAAATTGAATGATGTGATTTATGACCGGCAGCCGTTAGGCTGCTGCTGTCTGAAGTTGAGCGCGGGCCGCCTTACTGCTCTTGGCCGCGGATGCGATAGCTGACAAAGGCGAACTTCTTGCTGTCGGGGGACCAGGAGTTGACGTTGATGGTTCCCTGTCCGCCAAACAGCTCCACAATGGTCTGCACCGGTCCGCCAGCGGCGTCCATAAGACGAAGCTCCACATATTTGTGAGGTACGTGTTCATGAGGAAGCACATCCCCCTTGCGGTAAGCCAGCATCACCACTTTGGTGCGGTCCGGCGAAATGTGGGGGAACCAGGTGTTCCAGTTTTCGTCAAAGGTCATCTGCGTCTGCTCAGAGCCGTCGGCTTTCATCCGCCATGCCTGCATCAGACCGCTGCGCACGGAGTTGAACCAAATGTACTCTCCTGCGCTGTCATATTCCGGGCCGTCGTTCAGGCCGGGAGCGTCTGTGAGGCGGGTCTCCTCGCCGCCCTCCACCGGGATGGTGTAAATATCGAACTCCCCGTTCCGCTCTGCACAGTATGCCAGCGTCTCCCCATCGGGCGACCATCCGTGCAGATAGCTGGGCGCCATCGGAGTGATCAGGCGGGGCACGCCGCCTGTCAGCGGCACCGTGTAAATTCTGGACTTGTGGTCCTCTTTCGTGGCGTGGCTCACCGCGATGCGGTCGCCCTCCGGCGAAAGCACATGGTCGTTGTTGCAGTCGTCAACAAAAGAGGTGAACACCTCGCGGCTTTCCTTTGTCTCAAGGTCAAACTGAAAGATTCTTCCGTTGCTGTTGTACGTCAAAAACTTGCCGTCCGGAGACCAGTTGGGCGCTTCGATCAAATAGTCGAATTCCTTCAGAACCGTGCGCGTACCCGTCTCCACATCGTAAACTTCCAAGATGGATTCATCGTCGTCGCGGTACCAGGGATTGGATTTATCAAGTATCTCTGCCATAGCTTTTCCCTCTTTTGTTCAGAGCGCAGGTCAGCGCTCGTTATGTTGCTCCCATCCTAGCACAATAAACACGCGTTTTCAAGATACCTTTTGCAATTTTTACACCATCAACATAGCACTATCCGGTTTTATATGCAATTTGCTGAAACTCTGGTTTTTTCTCAGAAATCTCCCCCTTCATATTGACAACCACATTTCGATAATGCTAGTATTTGTCGTAATGAACCTGTGTTCACAAGCCTTGGGGCCCGGCCGGATTTTTCCGTTTTTTCGGCAATGGAAGCCAGTATCTGGCAGAAAACCCCGCTTTACTTTTAAAACCATCCGCTTTATTATAGATGTGTAAACAGTTTTCCGGATGGATAAGCTTGCAGAGAGGATTGTCAATGTGAAACGGATTAACAGCAACGATATCGCACGACTGGCCGGCGTTTCCCGCAGTACGGTCAGCCGGGTGATCAACGGTTACTCGAATGTTCCCGAGGAGACCCGCGAAAAGGTCATGAAGGTGATCAAGGAGCATCACTATTACCCCCAGCTTTCCGGCCAGCTTTTAACGGGGAAGGGCACCAAGACCCTGGGCCTGTTTTGGATGGGCCGCGCCGGCATTGCCAAGGACTCCCTGACCAGCAGCTACTTCATGCATGTGGTGGACGCCGCAGCCCAGCGTGGCTATCTGGTGCTGGCCTGTATTCTTGACAACATCACGGAAAAACACAACATCAATTACGTTCGCAAGATTTTCATGGAGGGCCGCATCGACGCCGGTATCTTTGTGGGCGTCAGCAACACGGAGCCCCTGGTGGACGAGCTGGTAAACCTTGACAAAATCGTCGGCCTGTTCGATTATTACCACGAAAACGAGGATGTTCCCAATCGGATCTGCGTGAATTTTGACCGGGATTCCGGCGAAAAGACCATTGATTACCTTTACGGCCTGGGCCACCGGAAAATCGCTATTATCGACGGCGACCTCAGCCGGCTGAGCTGCATCCACCGCCACGAAAGCTATATGCGCGGGATGATGAAGTACAGCCTGCCCATGCAGAACAAATGGATGACCTACGGCGGCATCATCCAGGAAACCGGCTATGAGGCTGCGAAAAAAATGCTTTCCGAGTGCATGGACGACCTGCCCACTGCCGTCTGCGCCAACAACGACGGCGTTGCCTTCGGCGTGTACGACGCCTGTGCGGAGCTGGGGCTGAAAATCCCCGAGGATCTCTCTGTGGTGGGCGCGGACGGCCATGAGCGCGGACGTCACATCACCCCTTCTTTGGCAACCTTTTCCTTTGATTTTAAAGAGATGTTCACCTCCCTTGTGGACCGTGTGATTGATACCATCGAGCAAAAGGAAAACGTGCCCCAAAGCGTATTTATCAAGAGCCAGCTCATCGAGGGCGGTTCCTGCCGCCGCATCGAGAGCTGAGAAGCGCCCCAAATCAAGCTGCCGCAAAAAGCAGCAGTTTGATTTTTTTAGAATCATAATAAACACGTGTTAATTTGGCGGGTTTCCGCTGAATATAAATTTTTTTGGAGAGAGGATCATAAAAATGGCAAATCCAGTTTTGGCCAACAGATTGGCTCAGGTAGGTTTTATTGTGCGCGATCTTGAAACGACCAAGGTCAAGTTCGCAGAGTTCTTCGGCGTTCCGGTTCCCCCCACCTGCGACGGCGGCAAGTATGAGGTGACCGGCACCACAGTGAACGGCCAGCCCGCACCGGACGCCAACTGCTTTATGGCCTTTTTCGACCTGGAAAACATCCAGCTGGAGCTGATTCAGCCCAATGGCGTAAAAAGCACCTGGCAGGATTTTCTGGACGAACACGGCGAGGGCATCCACCACATCGCGTTCCCTGTGAAGAACACGGATGAAAAGATCAAGGCTGCGGAAAAATTCGGCGGCGTCTGCGTGCAGCGGGGCAAATACGGCGGCGGCAACGGCGAGTATGCCTACCTGGACTTCACCAAGGATCTCAAATGCCTGATGGAGACCCTGGAAAGCTATTGACGAAATCGAAGCTAACCTCTTTTCAGGTTACGAGCTTTCGGAATACAAAACGAGAGGAGTTGCAGCACAAGTGAACTTTGTGGTAATTGGAGCTACCAAGGGCTTGGGACTTTGCTTGACCAAGCAGCTGCTGGAGCTGGGGCATCGCGTTGCAGCCGGAGCCATCATCATTTCGCCTGAGCTGGAGGCCCTGGCTGCGGAATTCCCCCAGACGCTGTGCGTGATGCAGGCCGATGTGACCAACGAGGAGCAGATGGCCGCCGCTGCAAAGCAGGCCTCGGAATTTTTGGGAGAGATCGACAGCTTGTGCAACGTGGCAGGCGTGCTGCTGGACCAGGACCGCGTAAAGCTGCTGCATGAGTGCGATATCGGCGAGCTGCGCCGCTCCCTGGATGTAAACACGGTTGGGCCTGTGATTGTGGCCAAGGTCTTTTATCCCTACTTAAAGAAGGGCGCAAACGTCTTTACGGTCACCTCCGAAGGCGTGGGAGTCCGCAGCTGCGGCACCTGGGTGCCTTGCTACGCCCTTTCAAAAACCACCGCTACAAAGGTCAGCGGTATTTTGAACGCTTCTGTCTCTGACGCCAACTTCTATTCCGTCCATCCCGGAAGGATGAACACGGATATGGGGCGCACGACTGCCCAGATTGAACCGGAGGAATCTGCGGAGGGCTTCTGCAAGCTGATGACCGGCGAAACACCGGTCTCCCGCCAGAACTGGTACATCGATTACAAGGGCATGGAAATGGAAGCCTGATCTCACCTACAAGAACTCTGAAAATAAGATGCCGAAAAACCTCAGAACGCGGCCCTTTGCGGCTGTATTCTGGGGTTTTTCGGCGTTTTGGGACAGGGCGCTCCAAACGAAAAACGCGCCCTCCTCCCCCTCGACCGGACAGGAGAACTATGCTACAATGGACGGGAAAGGAGTGTATTGAAATGATTCGTTATACAAACCCCATTCTGCCCGGGTTCTATCCCGATCCCAGCGTCTGCCGGGTTGGCGAGGATTACTACCTGGTGAACAGTTCTTTTGAGTTCTTCCCCGGCGTCCCCCTTTGGCACAGCCGGGACCTGCTCCACTGGGAGCAGGTGGGCCATGTCCTCACCCGGGACAGCCAGCTCCCTCTGACCGGCTGCCGGGCCAGCGGCGGCATCTACGCCCCCACCATCCGCTGCCACAACGGCCGGTTCTACATGATTACCACCAACGTAAGCGACGGCGGCAACTTCTTTGTCTGGGCCGACGACATCCACGGCCCCTGGTCCGAGCCCATCTATGTAAAACAGGGCGGCATCGACCCCTCCCTGTTCTGGGATGACGACGGCACGGTGTACTTCCACAGCACCCACTTTGACGAAACCGGACGCCAGTGCATTGGCCAATGCACTCTGGACCTGGCCACGGGAGAGATGCTCACCGAGACCTGGCCCATCTGGTACGGCACCGGCGGCAAATGCCCGGAAGGCCCTCACATGTACAAGCGCGGGGGAAAGTACTATCTGATGATTGCCGAGGGCGGCACGGAATACGGCCACATGGAGACCATCGCCCGCAGTGACTCCCCCTGGGGCCCCTTTGAAAGCTGCCCCCACAATCCCATCCTCACCGCCCGGGACGTCAACCCCCGCAGCGGATTCCCCCAGGCTTTGGGCCACGCCGACCTGGTGGAGGACGCCGCCGGTCAGTGGTGGATCGTCTTTCACGGCATTCGGCCTTCCCAGTTCATGCTGCACCACATGGGCCGGGAGACCATGATCGCCCCGGTAACCTGGGACGAAAACGGCTGGCCGGTGGTCAACGGCGGACAGCCCATCACCGATGTCATGGAAGCTCCCGCCCCTGCGGGGTACACCCCCAAAGAGGCGGAAACCGCCTGGACGGACACCTTCTCCGGCCAGGAGCTTCCCAACCGCTGGGCCTACCTGCGCAATCCCAACCGGGAGAATTACACCCTGGGCCAGGGCCTGGCCCTGCGGGGCTGCAATGCCTCTCTGGACGACTGCGACTCCCCCACCTTTGTGGGCGTGCGCCAGGGTCATTTTGACGCTGTGGTGGAGGCCAACCTGGAAGTGGGACATCTGGGCGAGGGCGCTCAGCTGGGGCTCTCCGTATTCCACGTGCCGGAGCATCACTATGACCTGTACGTCACCAGACGGGAAGGCGCCCTTGTGGCGGTCCTGCGCCGCCGGGTGGTGGACATGATGGTGGAATCCGACCCTGTGGCCCTGCCCGAGGGCCAGCCCCTCACGCTGCGCATTGACGCCGGGCGGTTGGGGTACAGCTTCTCCGCAGGAGTCCAAGGCCAGTCGCTGACCACTTTGGGCACCGGCAGCACCCAGCTGCTGGCCACCGAGGTCACCATCTGCACCTTTACCGGGTGCTTCTACGGGATGTACGCCCAGGGGGACAGCGAGGGCACCTTCACCTCCTTCTCCTGGCAGGAAAAACCGGAGCTTTAACCCAAAAGCACACAGCTGGGCGACAGGGCGGCTATGCGACAGGCCGCACGGGGAATCTCCCAACGCCGAAAGCACGAAAAAAGTCGCCTGTTTTTTTCAAAAATCGACCTGATTATTAGAAAAAAACAATAAAAACCAGGGGATAGGAGCTTGTTTTTTTCAAAAAAACTTGTTATAATTGATAAAAATATCGCTTCACTTTCTTCTTAGGATGGAGCGGCTGGGAGGCTAGAACCATGGAAAACCGCACAATGAAGATCCTGTCCCAGAGTGGCAGTGTGCCGCTGAAGCTGATCTACGGCCACTTTGCAACCAACCATTCCCACGTCAACTGCTATCTGGACATGACCACCCTGAAGACCCGTCAAAGCGAAGCGGAGCTGGCGGCTCAAGCGCTGGTGCAGCACTATATGGCCACCACCATCGTGGATACCATCCTCTGTCTGGACGGCACGCAGATCATCGGCGCCTACCTGGCGCAGGAGCTCAGCCGCGCCGGCTTTGTTTCCATCAACGCCCACCAGACCATTTACGTGGTCACGCCGGAATACGGCGCCACCAGCCAGTTGATCTTCCGGGACAACCTGCAGCCCATGATCCGGGACAAGCATGTGCTGATCCTCACCGCATCGGTGACCACGGGCATCAGTGTACGCAAGGCCATCGAATGTGTGCAGTATTACGGCGGCACCACTGCCGGAACCTGCGCCATCTTCAGCGCTCAAAGCCAGGTGGACGGCGTCGAGGTGAAATCTGTTTTCACCCCTGAGGATGTCACTGGATACGCCACCTACCCCACCAACGACTGCCCCTTGTGCAAAAACGGCACTCCTTTGGACGCGCTGGTCAACGGGTACGGATATTCCAAGCTGTAAGTATTTTTATCAGTATAAAACCAAAGCGGCAGGCATGGAGCGCCTGCCGCTTTCTTGATACCAGAAAGTTCCCGTATTTTTCAAAATGCAGGTTGAAAAGCTCTCGCCTTTACACCTCTGTAAACTCCATGATAACGCTGTGGGGAATGACCTTTGCCAGCAGATGATAAAGCTTGTAGAACATGCTGTTGGTGTACACCATTTTCCCCCGCTTGGCCGCCCGCAGAGAGCGCACCGCCACCTCTTGGGCGTTGACCCGGGGCAATTTGTCAATCAGCCGGGACTTGCCCTCGGACACCCCTGCCACACGCCAAAAATCCGTATCCATGGGACCGGGGCAAACCGCCAGCACCTTGATTCCCCTGGGGCGCAGCTCATCGTGAAGCGCCTTGGAAAAGGCTGTCACATAGGCCTTTGTGGCTGAGTACACCGACATCCGGGGCGTGGGCGCAAAGGCTGCAATGGACGCCACGTTGATCACCAAGCTGTCGTCCAGCATATAGGGCAGGCACAGCCTGGTGATGGCTGTCAGCGCCCGACAGTTCACGTCCACCATGCCCGTCTGCTGGCCCCGGTTGGAGGAAAAGAAATCCCCGCATTTGGCAAATCCGGCGCTGTTGACCAGCACCTTGATCTCCGGATTGTTCTCCTTCAACAGCTTTTCAAAAAGTTCCACGCTCTCCTCCTTGGCAAGGTCCAGAGAGATGGCTGCAATGGTCTTGTCCGGATGCTCCTCTGCGATCTCCTTGAGCAGCTCCTTGCGCCGAGCCACCAGCCAAAACACGTCTACGCTGGGGTATTGCGCGATCACTGCGTTGATATATTCCTTCCCCAGGCCGCTGGAGGCCCCGGTGATTACGGCTGTTACCATACAAACTGTCCCTTCCTTTCAGAGTTTCTGTATCCTTTATTGTACCCTTTTCCATGCAACCCGTCAATGCGGTCTTTGGGCAAAGGTTTACAAATTTTTTAGAAATATCTCTGTCCCCTCCGGCAGGAGTATGGTATAATAAAAACAGATGAACCCCGAACCCTTGATTTGAACAGCACCCCATTTGTTAGACAGTATGATATACTATCTAACAGATGGGGT
>CAUWLU010000056.1:0-13847 GCA_963559705.1 uncultured Acutalibacter sp. | reverse complement strand
CCGCATAATAATACCCCCTCTACTGGGTGTCCAGTAAAGGGGGTACATATCACTTTCGACTCGACATCGTTCTTTTCGTTGTTGTTTCCAACCCTGCCAGACAGATGCCGTAAAATAGTAATTTTTTAGAATTACTGTCTTACGAGCACCCATCTAATGGGGGGCTTTTTTGCTGCACAAAAATAGGGGAAATCCCCCAAAAAAGAAAAACCATCTGACGTTTTCCACAGTTTCCCCGTCTAATGTGTAGAAAGACAGAAAGGCGGGAGAAGTATGGAACGGACTCAGATTCTGGTCAGGCGCCCAAGATATCGCAGACGGAACAGTGTGCAGCCTAAACGGGTGATATTGCTGTGGCGGCTGTGTCTTTTTGCCGCGGGGGTGCTGCTGGTGCTGTTGGCAGCGTCCCCGGCAATGAGCCTGCTGGTGGCAGAGGGGGGAAGCGCCCGGCTTTCTGCGGAGAGCGGCGTGATAGATGCGCCCTATATCGACCAGCGGGAAAAATACCCCACGGGCTGCGAAAGCGTCACCGCAGTGATGGCCCTGCAGTACGAAGGGGTGGATATTACGGTGGAGGAGTTTATCGACTCCTACCTCCCCCAGGGGGACGCCCCTTATGAGAATGAAGCGGGGCAGCTGGTGGGTGACAGCCCCTGGAAGGTCTTTTTGGGCAGCCCTTATGAGGACAGCGGCTGGGGCTGCTATGCGCCTGTGATCGCCGGGGCTGTGGAGGCGCTTTTGCAGGACCGGGGCAGTGACCTGGAGGTCCAGGAGCTTTCCGGGGTTCCGCTGGACAAGCTGTGCATGGATTACATCGACCGAGGGATTCCGGTGATGCTCTGGGCCACCATTGATATGGAGGAGCCCACCCCCTCCACCCAGTACACCCTCCAAAATACCGGGGAGCTTTTCTCCTGGATCTATCCCCTGCATTGCCTGCTGCTCACCGGCGAGACAGAGGACAGTTATCTGTTCAACGACCCGTTGGCCGGGAAGCAAGTGGCCTACCCCAAGGAGCAGGTGGAACGGGCGTATAAAGGCATCGGTATGCAGGCGGTGGTGGTGGAGTGATTTGCTGGATATCGAGAGAGCGCTGCAAGCCATGTAGGATGCAGCGCTCTCTTTTTGTGGATTTTCTGAGGTGGTTATCCCAATATCACGTCCAAAAGCATCACCAAAAGGCCGGCTATGCAGCCCTTTGTCAAGCGTCAGTGCAGGTAGCGCTTGGGGCTGGTGAAGCCCCGTCCATGGACCTCGTTGACCTGGCTGACCACCATAAAAGCATTGGGGTCCACTTGGCTTACCAGCTCAGTGACCTTGGGCAGCTCCCGGCGGTCCACCACGGTCAGGACGGTGGAGCCCTCCTGCCCGGCATAGCCCCCCGCGCTGGTGAACAGGGTGACTCCCCGGTCCATCTTTTGCTGGATCTCCCGGCTGATCTCCTCATACCGGCTGCTGATGACCTTTAGCTGCATCTGACCCTTGCCCAGCATCAGGGCCTTGTTCAAGGTCAGGGTGTACAGCAGCACCAGGACCAAGCCGTAGAGCACCTGCTCCACATTGGAGAACAGCGCCTGCAGCAGCAGGATGCCGCAGTCAAAGACGTACAGGGAAAGGGACACGGGGATGTTCAGCTTCTTTTGGAGCGCCAGGGGCGGGATATCCATGCCGCCGGTGGAGGCTCCCGCCCGAATCACCATGCCGATTCCCGCGCCGATCATCAGCCCGGACAGCACCGTGGCCAGAAAGGTGTCGTCCGTCAGCCGAATCTCCCCCAGGGTTCGCTGAATGACCTCTAAGATAAAGGGGTAGTAAAAGGTGCTGATTACCGTGGTCAGGGCAAAGACCTTGCCCAGCACGGCCAGTCCCACCAGGAACATGGTCAGGTTGAACACCGCCACAAAGGCCGTCAGAGGCACATGGAAAAAGTGTTCCGCCACCAGGCCCAGTCCCGTGGTGCCGCCGGTGATCAATCCCGCCGGCAGCAGGAACAGTGCCACGCCCAGGGCGTACAGCGTGTTGCCCCCCAGCACCAGCAGCAGCTTCCAAGCCCCCTGCTGCAGGGAATGTTTCTTCAATAGCTCTTTCATGATTTTGCTTCCCTCCGTTACTGTGATAAATCAAAAAAAGACAGGCCTGCGGCCCGTCTCAGCAATCACTTTATTTCTGCCGGTGGTTCCCACAGCTCCCGCCCTCCTCTTCGTGGGATTTTTGAAAACGGATTTTATTATACCAGTTTCCGCCCCCAAAAGCAAGGCAGAGCCCTGCACCTTTCTGTCTTGGCGCAGGCTTTGGGAACAAAAGAAGCTTCTCCTAAAAATTTTTGAAAAGATACTGTAATTTTAGACAATGCTTGGTATAATAGTCCCGTAACAATCATCCGGGCATGGCCCGGGGACAGAGGTGACAACCATGTTAAAGAATTGGACCCGCCCGGAAAAGCCCGAGAGCGACGAGCTGAAGCAGCGGCTGAAGGCCGCCCAGGAAAAACTGAGCCAGCAGCAGATGAAGCTGAAGGAGAAAAAGCTGCCGGTCTTGGTGCTTATCGAGGGATGGGGCGCCGCCGGCAAGGGCAGCGCCATTGGGCAGATCATCCGGAATATTGACCCGCGGTTTTTCAAGGTGTTCTCCATGTCCTCCACTCCTACGGAGGAGGAGGCACGTATGCCCTTCCTGTACCGGTTTTTTGAGAAAATCCCCGAGGCTGGGAAGTTCACCTTCTTGGATTCCGGCTGGATGGATCAGATCATGCGGGAGCGGCTCCACGAGGATATGGACGACAAGGCCTATGCCCAGCGGGTGGACAGCGTCAAGCGGTTTGAGCGTTCCCTCACGGACAATGGCTATTTGGTGCTGAAGCTGTTCTTCCACATCAGCAAAAAGGAGCAGGAGAGCCGGATTGAGACCCTGCTTGCGGATAAGGACACTGCCTGGCGGGTAAGCCCGGGGGACCGCTGGCAGAACAAGCATTACGACAAGTGCCTGGAGACCTTTGACCGCTATCTGGACGACACCAACGTGCCCAGTGCGCCCTGGTACATCATTGACTCCAAATCCAAAAAATTTGCCGAATTGCAGGTTTTAGAGACCCTGTGCATGGCCATCGACACCGCGCTGCACAACGAAAGTCTGGCTGTGCCCCTGCTGCAGAACGCCTTCCCCCTGGTGAAGATGCCCAAGCTCAAGGATGTGCCTTTGGGGGACAAGACCCTCACCGAGGAGGAGTACAAGACCCAGCTCAAGGAGCTGCAGGAGAAGCTGGGGCAGCTCCACAACCGGCTGTACCGCAAGCGAGTGCCGGTGATCATCTGCTATGAGGGCTGGGACGCCGCGGGCAAGGGGGGCAATATCAAACGGCTCACCGGGGCGCTGGACCCCCGGGGCTTTGAGGTGCATCCCATCGCCAGCCCGGAGCCTCACGAGAAGGCCCGGCACTATCTGTGGCGGTTCTGGACAAGGCTGCCCAAAACGGGCCATATCGCCATTTTTGACCGCACCTGGTATGGCCGGGTGATGGTGGAACGGCTGGAAGGCTTCTGCTCTGAGAACGATTGGCAGCGGGCCTACTATGAAATGAACGAGTTCGAGCAGGAGCTGCACAACTGGGGCGCAGTGATTCTGAAATTCTGGGTGCAGATCGATAAGGATACCCAGCTGGAGCGCTTTACCGAGCGGCAGAATACCCCGGCCAAGCAGTGGAAGATCACGGACGAGGATTGGCGCAACCGGGAGAAGTGGGACCTGTATGAGCAGGCCGTGGACGAGATGCTGCAAAAGACCAGTACCACCTATGCTCCCTGGCACATTTTGGAGTCGGTGGATAAGAAATACGCCCGAATCAAAGCGTTGAAGATCGTCATTGACGCCTTGGAGAAGGCGCTGTAAGAAGCAAAAAACACAAAAGTTTTTGCAGCAGCTTTTTTCAAAAAGCTGCGACCCTAAACCGGCGCAGCGGCAGAAAAACCAGGCCCCTCAGCCGCACGCACCCGCAGGGTGATAGGCTGAGGGGCCTGCCCTTTTGGGCCAAGCCAAAAAAGGACATCCGAGCGAAAAAACTCGGATGTCCTTTTGCTTTGGCAACAGAGCTGCCGCAGAGAGCTTCCCGGATGAAAGCGGAAAAAATTCCTTGACAAAGAAAATAATCTGCCGTAAAATTAGTTCGATACCTAACAATAAGAAACTTCCCCCGCCCGCACCGTGCCGGACGGTTTTGTGTTTTGTGGGTGCTGCTTCCCTTGGGGGAAGCCCTGCCGAGGGGAAAATAAGAACTTGGAAAGGAAGGTTTTCTATGATCAAAACTCTGGCGAAAAGCATACGAGAGTATAAGAAACCGTCGATTCTGGCTCCCGTACTCGTCACTGGCGAAGTGATTATGGAATGTATCATTCCCTTTATCATCGCCAATATGGTCAACGAGATCCAGCGGGGCATTGAGGTGCCCACGCTGCTGGGCTATGCCGCCGTGCTGATTGTGATGGCGGGCCTGTCTTTGCTCTTCGGCGCCTGGGCAGGTTCTGTCTGCGCCACCGCCAGCTGCGGATTTGCCCGCAACCTGCGTAAGGATATGTTCTATGCCATCCAAGATTTCTCCTTTGAGAACATCGACCGGTTTTCCGTCTCCAGCCTGGTGACCCGCTTGACCACGGATATCTCCAACGTCCAAATGGCGTATATGATGATTATCCGCACCGCTGTGCGCTGCCCCCTGATGCTGATTTTCTCCTTTGTCATGGGCTTTGTGATGGGCGGCAAAATGGCTTTGATCTTCCTGCTTACAATCCCCATTTTGGGCTTGGGACTGTTCTTTGTCACCCGCAAGACCATGCCCCTGTTCCGCCGGGTGTTCCGCAAGTACGACAACCTCAACGCCTCCATTCAGGAGAATATCCGGGGGATGCGGGTGGTCAAGGCCTATGTCCGGGAGGATTATGAGAAGCAGAAGTTCGGCGCCGCTGCCGATGAAGTCCGGAAGGACTTCACCAAGGCAGAGCGCATCCTGGCTATCAACAACCCGCTGATGCAGTTCTGTATGTACGCAGTCATGGTGTTTGTGCTGTCCTTTGGCTCTTATACCGTCATCACCAGCCAGGGCCTGGATTTGGATGTGGGCCAGATGAGCTCTCTGCTGACCTATTCCTTCCAGATCCTCATGAGCCTGATGATGCTCTCCATGATTTTCGTCATGATTACCATGTCCGCGGAGTCCGCCGAGCGCATTGTGGAGGTCCTCTCGGAGGAAAGCACCCTCCACAATCCCGAAAACCCCGTTATGGAGGTCAAGGACGGCTCCATCGACTTTGACCATGTGGGCTTCAAGTACTCCCAAAAAGCCCAGCGCAGCTCTTTGTCGGATGTGGACCTGCACATCCGGTCCGGGGAGATCATCGGTGTGCTGGGCGGCACAGGCTCCTCCAAGACCACGCTGATCCAGCTGATCCCCCGGCTGTACGACGCCACCGAGGGTTCCGTGAAGGTGGGCGGCGTGGACGTCCGGGAGTATGACCTGGAGACCCTGCGCAGCCAGGTGGCCGTGGTGCTGCAGAAGAACGAGCTGTTCTCCGGCACCATCAAGGACAACCTGCGCTGGGGCAATCCCGACGCCACGGATGAGCAGCTGGAGGAGGCCTGCAGGCTGTCCCAGGCGGATGAGTTCATCCAGCAGTTCCCCATGAAGTACGACACCTACATTGAGCAGGGCGGCGCCAATGTGTCCGGCGGACAGAAGCAGCGCCTCTGCATTGCCCGGGCCTTGCTGAAGAAGCCCAAGATCCTGATTCTGGACGACTCCACCAGCGCGGTGGACACCCGCACCGACGCCTTGATCCGTCAGGGCTTCCGGAAGTTCATCCCCGAGACCACCAAGATCATCATTGCACAGCGGGTGGCCTCTGTACAGGACGCCGACCGCATCATCCTGATGAGCGAAGGCTCCATCGCCGCCATCGGCTCTCATGAGGAGCTGATGCAGACCAGTTCTGTGTATCGGGAGATCTACACCTCTCAGAACAGGACCTCTACTCAGGGAAAGGAGGAAGCCTGATGCCAATGCCAAACCATGGCGGCCCCCTGCAAAAGGGCCAGCGCAAGGACGTCCTTTTGCGGCTGCTTAAAATGCTGTTTCGGTTTTACCCAGTGATGCTTCCGATCACGCTGGTGTGCATTTTGGCCAATGCCATCATCAGCTCCATCCCTTCCGTCTTTCTGCAGAATGTCATCGCGCTGGTGGAGCAGAGCTGGCAGAGCGGCGATTGGGCCGCAGTGTCCGGTCAGCTGCTGCGGCTGGTGGGCATCCTGGTGGTGCTTTACGGGCTGAGCTTGGTGGCCGGCGCTGTTTACAATCAGTTGATGGCCGTGATCGCCCAGGGCTCCCTGGCCAAGCTGCGGGTGCAGATGTTCAACGGTATGCAGAATCTGCCCATCAAGTATTTCGACACCCACAATCACGGCGACGTGATGAGCTATTACACCAACGACATTGACACCCTGCGCCAGATGATCTCTCAAAGCATTCCCAACTTCATCATCTCCGGCGTGACCATTGTGACGGTGCTGAGCATCATGCTGTATTACAGCGTGTGGATGACGCTGATGATTCTGCTGGGAGTTCTCTGCATGGCGGTGGTCACCCGCAAGGTGGGAGGCCGGTCCTCCAAGTATTTCCTGCGGATGCAGCAGTCCATCGCCAGCACCGAGGGCGTGGTGGAAGAGCTGATGAACGGTCAGAAGGTCATCAAGGTGTTCTGCCACGAGGCGGGCGCCAAGGAGGATTTTGACAGGGTCAACGACGAGCTGTTCTACAATGCGGAAAAGGCCAACCGGTATGCCAATATGCTGATGCCCATTTTGAACAACATCGGCAACGTGCTGTATGTGTGCGTGGCCGTGCTGGGCGGCATCCTGCTGATGAGCGGCGCGCCCAACCTGAGCATTTCCGGGATGGCGTTCAGCATCAGCATTTTGGTGCCGTTTTTAAACATGACCAAGCAATTTACCGGCTCCATCGGCCAGGTGTCCAATCAGCTGAACATGGTGATTATGGGCCTGGCTGGCACCAAGCGCATCTTCGACCTGATTGACCAGGCGCCGGAGAAGGACGAGGGCTATGTCACCCTGGTCAACGCCAAGGAGAACCCCGATGGCTCCCTCACAGAGTGCGCTCAGCGCACCGGCCTGTGGGCCTGGAAGCACCCCCATCAGGCGGACGGCTCTGTGACCTACACCAGGCTGCAGGGCGAGGTGGTGCTGGATGACGTGGACTTCGGTTACGACCCGGCGAAGATGGTGCTGCACAACATCACCCTGTACGCCAAGCCCGGTCAGAAGATCGCCTTTGTGGGCTCCACTGGCGCCGGCAAGACCACCATCACCAACTTGATCAACCGGTTCTATGACATTGCCGACGGCAAGATCCGTTATGACGGCATCAACATCAATAAGATCAAAAAGCGGGATCTGCGGCAGTCCCTGGGCATGGTGCTTCAGGATACCAATCTGTTCACCGGCACGGTGATGGAGAACATCCGCTATGGCCGCCTGGACGCCACCGACGAGGAGTGCATGGCCGCCGCCAAGCTGGCAGGCGCCCACGACTTTATCACCCGTCTGCCCCAGGGGTATGACACGGCCCTCTCCGGCAACGGAGCCAGTCTGTCCCAGGGCCAGCGGCAGCTGCTGTCCATTGCCCGGGCAGCTGTGGCCGATCCCCCGGTGATGATCCTGGACGAGGCCACCTCCTCCATCGACACCCACACCGAGGCCATTGTGCAAAAGGGCATGGACGCCCTGATGGCTGGCCGGACCGTCTTTGTTATTGCGCACCGGCTGAGTACGGTGCAGAATTCCGACGCCATTATGGTGCTGGACCATGGCCGGATCATTGAGCGGGGCACCCACGACCAGCTGATTGGCCTCCACGGCACCTACTATCAGCTGTATACCGGTGCTTTGGAGCTGGAGTAAGTTGGCTCCCGCTTCTCGAGAATGAAGAAACTTACTTTGACGAAAAGGACTGCCGTGCTGCTGCGGCAGTCTTTTTGCGCAATTTGGGAAGAAAAAAGTCAGGTTTCTTGTGATTTTACAGAAATTATGGTATAGTTAACACATCTTTTACATAGCAAGAAGGTTCGTTTGTTTATGACCGGGGAAAAAGTTTGGTTGTATGTGGTTTCGAAATTAAAGGAGTGGCGGAGAGCGCTGGCTTGGGCCAGCCTGCCCCTTTGCTTTGCCGGATTGGTGCTTTTTGATTCCGCTCTGCGGTATTTTTACCGCTCTGCCGGAAGCACCCGGTTTTTGGATTGGCGAGCGCTGGTGTTTACTGGGACCTGGTCCCTGTTCCTCACAGCGGTGGCAGCGCTGCTGCCGCCCTTGGGCCGACGGATTCTCATGGGGATCTACGCCGGTTTTTTTGGATTTCTCACCGTGCTTCACGGGGTGATCTTCCATGTCTTTGGGGAGTTTTTCAGCTTTTCGGACATGAATTTTGCCGGGGACGGGGCCAAGTTTTTTAGCTGGTCCTATTTCAATCTTCGCCCGGGGCTGCTCCCCTGTGTTTTGCTGGCAGTGCTTTTGCTGGTGCTGGCAGCGGTGCTGGTTCCCAGCCACACCCCCGGCAAGCGGCGCTGGCCTCTGCGGGTGGGCGCCGGAGTGGCTGCGGTGGGTTCGATGGCCTGCGTGCTGTGGCTGCACCAGTCCCTGCTGCCCAAATCGGACACCCTGTGGTGGGGCAGCACCTATGACCCCGGCAGCGAGGCGGAGGCCTATAAGGAATTTACCGATTCCAACCGGAATTTGATGATTACGGGCCTGTATCAGTACACGGTCCGGGATTTTATGGTGTCCTTTGGCCTGGAGGGCAGTGCGATCCAGCGGGAAGAGCTGGACCGGTATTATGAGGAGCGTGCCGGAGAAATCAGCGGGGAAAACGAGATGACCGGCCTTTTTAAAGGAAAAAACATGATCTTTGTGATGCTGGAATCTGTGGACACCTGGCTGTTGACCCCGGAGTATATGCCCAATTTGTACAAGCTTCAGCAGGAGGGGACGGATTTTGTCCATCACTACACGCCGCTGTTCCTTTCGGCGGGGACGTTCAACACGGAATTTATCTCCCTGACCGGACTGGTGCCTTCGGTGACGGGCTTGTCCAACAGCGTGTACTTTACCAACAGCTTCCCCAACTCCCTGCCCCACCTCTTTGCCCAGGAGGGCTATGAGACCGATTCCTTCCACCCGGCCAACCCCAGCATCTACAGCCGGGGAAGCATCCATGAAAACCTGGGTATAACCTATCACAGCGGGTATGATATGGGGATGGAGGATTATATGCTGGATTCCCAGATGATGCGCGCCTTTGAGGAGATGACCCCGGAGGGGAAGTACTTCACCTATATCATCACCTATTCCGGCCATGGCCCCTACACCGAGGAGATGAGCGCAATCTCCGACCCCCACCTGGATGCGGCGGAAGCGGCAGTGGCAAAATCAGGGGTGACCGGCAGCAGCGCCAATATGGAGGAGTATACCTTGGCGGTGGCCCATGCCATGGAGACCGACCAATTTGTGGGAGAGCTGGCGGCCCGGCTGGAGGAAGAGGGCAAGCTGGAGGATACGGTGCTGTGGTTTTACACCGATCATTACGGCAAGTACCTGACGGACAAGGACTTTTTGAGGGAGCTGAAGGGAGTGGAGCCGAACAGCCCAGAGCTGTACCGCACGCCCTGCTTCTATTACGCCAAGGGCGAGCAGCCCCAAAAGGTGGAAAAATACGTTTCGGCAGCGGATATCGCCCCCACCATTGCCAATCTGTTCGATCTGGACGCGGAGTTCCAGTACTTTGTGGGGGACGACATTTTTGGAGATCGGGGCGGGGTGGTCTGCTTCCCCAACTCTGCTTGGTATGATGGGGAGACCTATTACACCAGCGATTATGCAGGGGAGGTCACTCCCCGCATGAAGGAGATCACCGCTCAGGTGGGCCAGCGGGAGCAGGCGTCTGTAGACACACTGAAAAGCAACTATTTTGCAGAGCGGGAGACCCCGTAAATCGAACAAAAAAGGAGCTGTTGCATTTGGCGACAGCTCCTTTTGCATTGTTGGCATGGGAGAATCTTCTTTTTTGCGGTAAGGACTGGGCTCAGTGGTCCTTTCCCACAGCAGCGGTGATGGCGTCCATCACGCTGGAACGGAAGGCGTGACGCTCCAAAGCGTCCACCCCGCGGATGGTGGAGCCTCCAGGAGAGCAAACAGCGTCCTTCATGGCGCCGGGGTGACGGCCCGTTGCCAGATGGAGCTTTCCGGTGCCCGCCAGCATCTGGGCTGCCAGACGGTAGGACACCTCCCGGGGCAGACCGTGAAGCACACCGGCATCGCCCAGGGCCTCCAGGAACATGGAGGCATAGGCGGGACCGCAGCCGCTGAGCGTTCCGGCAATGCCCATCTGAGCCGCTGTGACAGTCTCCACCACGCCCAGCAGAGCCAGCAGCTCTCGGGTTTGGGAGAATTCCTCCTGGGACAGGGAGTGGGTTTCCTCCAGCAGCACCACGCCTTCGCCAATGGCCACAGGGGTGTTGGGCATGATGCTCAGGTGGTGGACGCCGTCGGGCAGGGCCTGATCCAGCCGGTCAAACAGCCAGCCCAAAGCCACTGTAAGCACCAGCTTGCCTTCCAGCCCGTCCCGTAGCGGGGCGAGCACTTCCTCGATGAGGTAGGGCTTCACTGCCAGAATCAGCAGGTCAGAGCGCTCCAGCATTTCCAGCCCGTCTTGGCAGGGGACCACTCCCAACTCTCCGGCAGTGCGCTGAAGCTTGTCCCAGTGCTTGGCGCAGGCGCAGATGGACGCTCCCGGCACCCCGCCCCGAAGAAAGCCCTGGGCCATAGCCTGGGCCATGTTGCCGAAGCCGATAAAGCCGATGGTTTTGTTTGTAAGCATAGTACTTCTCCTTCCCAAGTCAAATAAATTGAGTACATTATAGCACATGTCCCTTGGGTAAAAAAGTGTTTAGCAGACCGATTTCTTGCAATCTTTTGAGAGCAATGTTATACTAAATCAAAATGAAACTGTTGTGAGATTCTGTTGGAGGTTTTGAGGATGCGGCAAGAGACAAAAGTTGTTATTGGGCTACGTTGGTTTTTTGCAGTGTGCTTTTGCACGGCTTTGCTCGGTGTAATTACCGTCAATTATCCTTTGGCGGGAGTGATCCTGTTTTTGACGGGATTATTGATTTTAGTTTCACGGATAAATGTTTCACATCGGGGGGGGGTCAGAGCTTGTCAGCAAATTCCCACTGCTTCTCTTTCTGATTTCCCTGGTGGTTCGCCTGGGGGCGGTGGTCTTGATTACCACCCCAATAGAATCTGATTTTGCATTGCAATATCAAGCCTCTCAACAGTTTGCAAGAGGAGATTTTAGTTTTCAGGATACGGTGTATTTCCAGCGCTGGGGATACCAGACTGGTTTGGTGATTTGGCAGGGAACGCTGCTGAAGCTTTGGAATACTCCCTTGCTTTTAAGGCTTGTCAACTGTTTGGTTTCTGCCGGGACTAACGTATTGATCTATTTGATTGCGCGGGATTATTTTACCCAGCGGGCTGCTCAGTTGGCTTCTTTGGCATACGCGTTTTTCCTGTTTCCGGCTACATTTGTAACGGTTCTGTGCAACAGTATTCCGTCGGGTTTTTTTCTCACGCTATGTCTCTATCGGATTATGGCACGGCGCTTTGAGAGCTGCCCCCGGCTGCCGGTCTATGCGTTGGCTGGGGCTAGTCTGGCATTGGCCAATGCCCTCAGGCCGGACGCGCCTTTGGTTTTGGTGCCGTTGCTGGCATATTTTCTGTTCCGGTTTGTTTCAAAAGCAAGCTTGAAGAATTTCATCGCCTACTTAAAGAAATTTTTGGCGCTCTTTTTGACGTTTTTGGTGTTGAGTACGGCGCTGTCCGGTCTGGTAAAACTCACTGGGGTAAACGCTGCCGGCTTGAAAAATAACGATCCCCTTTGGGGGATGGTGCTGGGTACGAATACGGAGACCGGAGGAACCTATAATGATGGGGATGGCCAGGCTATCAGTGTTTTAACCCAACAGGGCATGACTCGTTCAGAGGCAGAGCGGCAGGTGATTTCCCAGCATTTGCAGGTGGGACCGGCGAAGTTTTTGGAGACTGCTGTACGAAAAGTGCGGACACTCTGGTGGGACAGCGCACTGGGATGGTCCCTGAGCAGTATCAGGCAGACGTCCCCGGTTTTATTTGAGCTTTTAGAAGAGATTGACAGGGCCATGTTCACCTGCGCTTTGTTTTTGGCGGGTTTGGGAGCGCTGGCGCTGTTTCGGCGGCCCCGGAAGGACATGAAGCTGTATTTGGTTCCTTTTGTGATATTTGCCGCAAGCTGTGTGTATTTGCTCATAGAGGTGCAGCCGCGCTACGCCTATGTGGGGCAGATTGCTGTTTTCGTCTTGATGGCGGGTGGGACCCAGGTGGTTGTATCCCTGTGGGAGACTGCCGCAAGCTCTTGGAGAGCCCTTGCTCGAAGCAGGAGAACCCTGGAGGAACCTCCAAAAACACGGTAAAAAAAGAACTGCCCCAGCGGCAGTTCTTTTTTTATTAGTAAGTCTTACAGCAGCAATTTTAAAACAGCAGATCGTAGTTGACGGTTTCACAGAACAGCCGGCGGATCTCCTGGGGGTCGCTGGTTTGACCCAGCACCCACATGAGCTTGGTCACCGTGGATTCCAAGGTCATGTCGTAGGTTTCCAGCAGGCGATAGCGCTCCTTCACCCGATGCCCCACCTGATAGACGGACAGATCACTGCCCTCCTGGGGCACCTGGGTGGCCATGATGACGGTCTTTCCCTGGCGGATCAACTGGTCCAGCTCGTCCAAATACAGGTCGGGGATGCCGCCCATGCCATAGCTTTCAAGAATCAGTCCATCGCAGAGCTGACCGGCGGCGGCAAAGGCGCCAGGGTCCATGCCCGGGGTGAGCTTTAAGAGGAATACCCGCGTGTTCAGGCTGTGATAAAAGCGCGGCTCCCCGGATTCCGTCCAGGGGATGTACCGGACCACCCGGCTGTCGTGCACCGAGGCCAGGTCGGGGAAATTGAGGCTGGTAAAGGCGTTGTAGCTTTTGGTGCGGGATTTCCTGGCCCGAGTCCCGGCGATGACGTGGCTGCCAAAGACAATGCACACGCCGCTCTCCCCGGAGCAGGCAAAGCGGATGCTGTCCATCAGATTGGTTTTGGCGTCGGTGGTGTCCTCGTCAATGGAGCGCTGAGCTCCGGTGAGTACAATGGGTTTTCTCGTGTGCTGAATCAAATAGGAGAGGGCAGAGGCAGTGTAAGCCAGAGTGTCCGTGCCGTGGCAGATCACAAAGCCGTCGTAGCGGTCGTACTGTTCCTCAATGAGCTGGGAGAGCAGCAGCCAATGTTCCGGCCGGATGTTGGTGGAATCCAAGTTGATGGGCTGTGCCGTGTCAATGGAGCAGAGAGCGGCGGCATCAGGAACATAGCGGAGCAGCTCCTCCGGAGTGAGCTGGGGCGTCAAGCCTTGATTGGTGTTCCGGGAGGCGATGGTGCCGCCAGTGGCAATGAGTAAAATATGTTTCATAGAGAATCTCCTAAAAACAAACGAAAAAGTTTTGCCGGCTTTTTCAAAAGCCGCGGGGGTTTGGGGGCGGCGCCCCCAAGGTCTAAGCCGGCGCAGCCGGAAAGAAAACCAGCACCGCAGGCCGCACGGCGCGAAGCGCATAGGCCCAGGTGCGGCCCTTCTTGATAGGGGTCAAGGCAGCGCAGCAATCCAGCCTCACGCCCTTCCCGGCGCAGCCGGAAAGAGAAACCAGCACCGCAGGCCGCACGGCG
>CAUWLU010000055.1:0-14047 GCA_963559705.1 uncultured Acutalibacter sp. | reverse complement strand
CGACCTGGGCGGCGGCACCTTCGACGTGTCCATCATCGAGATGGGCGACGGCGTTCAGGAAGTGCTGGCCACCGCAGGCAACAACCGCTTGGGCGGCGATGATTTTGACCAGCGGATTATGGATTGGATTTTGAACAGCTTCAAGGCCGAGCAGGGCATCGACCTTTCCGGCGACAAGATGGCCATGCAGCGCATCAAGGAAGCTGCCGAGAAGGCGAAGATCGAGCTGTCCGGCGTGACCAGCGCAGCCATCAACCTGCCCTTTATCACTGCCGACGCCACCGGCCCCAAGCACTTGGATATGACCCTGACCCGCGCCAAGTTCAACGAGCTCACCGCCGACCTGGTGGAAAAGACCATGGTTCCTGTGCGTCAGGCCCTGTCCGATTCCGGCCTGTCCATCGGCGAGATCAGCAAGGTGTTGCTGGTGGGCGGTTCCTCCCGGATTCCTGCTGTGCAGGAGGCTGTGAAGAACTTTATCGGCAAGGACCCCTTCAAGGGCATCAACCCCGATGAGTGCGTGGCCATCGGCGCTTCCATCCAGGCCGGCGTGCTGGGCGGCGAGGTCCAGGGCCTGCTTCTGCTGGACGTCACTCCCCTGTCCCTGGGCGTTGAGACCATGGGCGGCGTCATGACCAAGATCCTCGAGCGCAACACCACCATCCCCACCAAGAAGAGCCAGATCTTCTCCACTGCTGCGGACGGCCAGACTCAGGTAGAGGTCAACGTGCTTCAGGGCGAGCGTGAATTTGCCCGGGACAACAAGCAGCTGGGCCTGTTCAAGCTGGACGGCATTGCTCCCGCCCCCCGCGGCATCCCTCAGATCGAGGTCACCTTTGACATCGATGCCAACGGCATCGTCAATGTGTCTGCAAAAGACCTGGGCACCGGCAAGGAGCAGCATATCACCATCAGCTCCAGCTCCAACATGAGCAAGGAGGACATCGACCGCGCAGTGAAGGCTGCCGAGCAGTTTGCCGAGGAGGACAAGAAGCGCAGGGAAGAGGTGGACACCAAGAACAACGCGGAAAACCTGTGCTATACCGCAGAGAAGCTGGTCTCTGACAGCGCCGACAAGCTGCAGGATGCGGATAAGAACGAGATCAACACCAAGGTGGCCGCTCTGCGGGAGACTCTGAAGACCGGCACCGTGGATCAGATTAAGAGCGGCATGGATGAATTGCAGAAGGCAGTTTACGCTGCCAGCGAGAAGCTCTATCAGCAGCAGGCGCCCCAGGGCGGCCAGCCCGGCCAGCAGCCTCCCTATGACGGCGGCACCCCTGGCGGGAACAATGGCGGCGACGGCAATGTGTACGACGCTGATTATAAGGAAGTTGACTGATCGATTGATAAGGTTCGATGGATACCGGATGCGGGGACGGGGAACTGTCCTCGCGTCTTTGGGTATGGGTATCAAGGGGCTCCGGATACGGATGCTTGAGAAAACAGCGGCCCGCCTTGGCTGCTTGGGAGTGATGGAATTTGGCGGATAAACGGGATTACTATGAAGTGCTTGGCGTCGCCAAGGGCGCCTCTGATGACGAGCTTAAAAAGGCGTACCGGCAGTTGGCCAAAAAATACCACCCGGATTTAAACCCCGGGGATAAGGAAGCGGAAGCAAAATTCAAGGAGGTCAACGAGGCCTACGAGGTGCTCTCGGACAAAGACAAGCGCGCCCGCTATGACCAGTTTGGTCACGCAGGAGTGGACCCCAATTTCGGCGGCGGCGCCGGGGGAGGAGGCCCCTTCCAGGGCGGCTTCGACTTCACGGATATCTTCGACAGCTTCTTTGGCGGCTTTGGGGGCGGCGGACGCCGCGCCAACCCCAATGCTCCCCGCCGGGGCGGCGATGTGCAGGCCAATATCGCCATCTCCTTTGAAGAGGCGGCCAAGGGCTGCAAAAAGACCGTCACCTATTCTCAAATCGAGACCTGCGACCACTGTCATGGCACGGGCGCCGAAGAGGGGACCTCTCCCAAAACCTGCGACCGCTGCGGCGGTACGGGTCAGGTGCGCATCAACCAGCGGACCCCCTTTGGCGTGGTGCAGTCCTCCCAGACCTGCGACCGCTGCGGCGGCACGGGCAAGATCGTGGAGACCCCCTGCAAGACCTGTGACGGCAAGGGCAGGGTGAGACGCCATAAGAGCATCGAGGTCACGGTTCCCGCCGGCATTGACGATGAGCAGATTCTCAATGTGGGCGGCAAGGGAAATGCGGGCACCAACGGCGGTCCCAACGGGGATCTGCACGTCTATGTTTCGGTGCGGCCCCATCCCATTTTTGAGCGCCGCGGAAATGACGTGTGGTGCGAAATGCCCATCACCTTCACCCAGGCGGCCTTGGGGGCTGACGTGTCGGTTCCCACCCTGGACGGAAAGGTTGCCTATCATGTCCATGAGGGGACTCAGCCCGGGGACGTGTTCCGCTTGAAGGGCAAGGGAATCCAGGGGCTGGGCTCTCGGATGCGGGGGGATCAGTATGTGCAGGTCACCGTGGAAGTGCCGAAGAATCTGTCCAAACGCCAGCGAGAGCTGCTGACGGAGCTGGATAAGACCTCGGATGAGAAAAATTATCAAAAGCGGAAGAGCTTTTTTGGCAAGCTAAAGGATTTGTTTGAAGAGTAAACCCAAAAGGACTGCTGCACACTGCGGCAGTTCTTTTTTTATCCTTGGATAACTGGAGGCGGGGCCGGGAGGGGAGCGGCACGGACGATGCGTTCCCTTTCGCGGATTTTTCTACGGATTTTTGAAAGTATTTTTGCGTTCTCTTGCAAAATTGTGCAGAATCTGCTACAATGGTTGCGATTTCAACTGTTTTGGGGAGTGGAGAATGGTGCGATTCATCAATCCGGAAAAGATCTGCAAGGGTATGAAGCTTGGAGAGATGCCCTCGGATCGGGAGATCATCCGAAGTACGCTGTCCGTGGCCTGGCCCTCTGTGCTGGAGTCCTTCTTTGTCAACCTGGCGGGCATGGTGGACACCATCATGGTGGGGGGCATGGGCGCCTATGCCATTGCAGCCGTGGGCCTGACGATTCAGCCCAAGATGCTGGGACTTGCTCTGTTCCTCTCGCTGAACGTGGCGGTCTCTGCCATTGTTGCCCGGCGAAAGGGAGCGGGCGACCGGGAGAGCGCCAACCGTGTGGTGCGCATGTGCCTGCTGATTACCCTGGGCTTGACTGCCATTGTCAGCGCAGTGTTTGTGGCCTTTGCCGGTCCCATTGTGAAGCTGGTGGGCTCTCAGCCGGACACCCACGAGTATGCAGTGGAATATCTGCGGATCATCATGGGCTGTCAGGTATTCAGCACCGTGAGCCTGGTGCTCAATGCCGCCCAGCGGGGCGCCGGCAATACGCGGATCGCCATGATGACCAATCTTATATCCAATGCGGTGAATATGCTTTTCAACTATTTGCTCATTGGCGGCAATTTTGGCTTTCCAAAATTGGGCGTGCGGGGAGCCGCCATTGCCACGGTGCTGGGCACGGTGTGCGCCTGTGTGTTGAGCGTCATTTCTGTGCTGCACAAGAACAGCTTCATCAACCTGCGCTGTGTCAAGGGGTGGATTCCGGAGAAGCAGAGCGTGGGCTCCATTGGCAATGTGTGGTCCAGCTCCCTGGTGGAGCAGGTGTGCCTGCGTATTGGGTTTTTGCTCTTCTCCATGACGGTCGCCCGTCTGGGGACCACTGAGCTGGCTGCTCACCAAATCGGGGGCAACATGATGAGTATGTCCTTTGCCTTTGGGGACGGCCTTTCTGTGGCGGCCGTTACGCTGATCGGTCAAAGCCTGGGCCGTCAGCGCCAGGATTTGGCCAAGGTGTACGGCAGCGTGTGCCAGCGGCTGGGCTTTTTATGCGCCTGCGTGGTGGGAGTTGTCTATTTCATCTTTGGCAAGGAGATCTTCCTGCTGTACTCCGATGACCCGGTCATCCTGGATTACGGCGCGATGATTATGCGAATCCTGAGCGTCATTCTCTTTATGCAGATCGAGCAGGTGGTGCAGTTTGGCTGTCTGCGGGGCGCTGGGGACACGCGCTTTACGGCGTTGGTGTCTTTTATCAGCGTCACCTTTATCCGGCCCGGCGCCAGCTGGCTGCTGTGCTATCCTTTGGGCCTGGGCTTGATGGGCGCTTGGCTGGGCACTGCCTGTGACCAGCTGGTCCGGTTCCTGCTGACCTTTATCCGGTTCCGCAAGGGCCACTGGATGAAGCTGAAGCTGTGACCGCCGGGACGCATCTTCGGGCCTCTCTTTTCTGATTTGATACCTTGCAAGTGAAAAGGAGCTTTTCTATGAAGCAGATTCTTTTAGTGCCGGATTCCTTTAAGGGCACCCTTTCCTCCAGTCAGGTGTGCAAGCTTATGGCAGCACAGCTTGCCCGCTTTTTTCCGGAAGCCCGCATCGACAGCCTGCCGGTTGCCGACGGCGGCGAGGGCAGTGTGGACGCCTTTTTGACAGCCGCCGGGGGCAGGAGGGTGACGCAGACGGTCACGGGCCCTTTTGGAGAGCCGGTGGAAAGCTTTTACGGGATTCTGCCGGATGGCTGTACCGCTGTCATAGAGATGGCGGCCTGTGCAGGCCTGCCCCTGGCGGAGGGCCATCTGGACCCGGAGAGGGCCACTACCTTTGGGGTGGGGGAGCTGATTCTGGCTGCGAAGGAGGCTGGCTGCACAAAGATCATTTTGGGGCTGGGGGGAAGCTGCACCAATGACGGGGGCGCAGGAGCAGCCTCGGCTTTGGGGGCTGTATTCACCAAGGAGGACGGCGCTGCGTTTGTGCCGGTTGGGGGAACGCTCAAGGACATTGCCGCACTGGACTGCCACCCCCTTCGCGAGATGCTGAAAGGCTTAGAGCTTACCGTTATGTGCGACATTGACAATCCCCTGTTTGGAGAGAACGGAGCAGCCCATGTGTTCGCTCCCCAAAAGGGTGCGGACGCGGCAGCGGTCAAAGAGCTGGATGATGGACTGCGCCACTTGGGCGAGGTGGCGGCCCGCTGCTTGGGAGAGGACTTCTCGCAGCTTCCCGGCGCTGGGGCTGCAGGCGGTCTGGGCTTCGGCATGGCGGCTTTCTGCGGAGCCAAGCTGAAAATGGGCATTGATGTGGTGCTGGAGACCCTCTGCTTTGACGAAAAGCTCCGGTCCGCAGACCTGGTAGTTACCGGAGAGGGCCGGATCGATTCCCAAAGCGCCCGGGGCAAGGTGGTGTGCGGCGTGGCCGCTCGGGCAAAGCGGGCCGGGGTCCCGGTGATCGCCCTGGTGGGGGAGATCGGCTCGGGATTTGAGCCTCTGTATGACCAAGGTCTGACGGCGGTGTTCAGCATCAACCGGGCGGCCCAGCCCTTCTCGGAAAGTCGCTGTCACGCAGAGGAAAATCTCTCCTTAGCCATGGAGAATCTTGCGCGGCTGTTGGCGATGAAATAAAAATGTGGGGCTGTTGCAAAAAGGCAACGGCCTCTTTGCTTTGCTCCTGTGCGTCAATCTCTATTATGAAAAGCGGGGATAACATCTAAAAAACAAGAGATACTATTGATTTTTTTAGCGAAAAAAGGTATCATATAATTGACATTAGATCAATGATGAAGGCAGGGAGGGATTATCATGAAGCGTTGGAAACAGTTTCTGATAACCCTCCTTTGCTGTTTGTTGATTCCCTGCGTCATTGCTGCGGATGACGATGTAGACCAGCGGACGATCTCCATTGAACATCTTTTGCTGATGCCAATGGATGAAATGGTTGCGACGTTGGAAAGCATGGGCTTGGAGGTGCCTGAGGCCTATCAAGGAGAGGAAAACGCAAAAATATTGCAAAAATCGATTTGCATCGTTCTCAATGCCAAACGAAAGGGCATCATGGGTACGGGTCAGGCTGGCTACACAGAGTTACAAAAGCTGGAGTGGCAATTGGTGAAGGTTATTGTGGAACGGGACCCAGACATGGCCTCTGCCTGGAGGCGGCATTACGCTGAGTATGGCAAGACGCCGCCTAAAATCTATAATAAAGGGAATACAGTCATTGTAGTAGAAGAAGATCACTCGTATACCTTGAAGTAAGAGTTCTTGTGTGCATCTCAAGATGACAAATGTCCCCATTCTCCCAAAACTAGAAAGAATTGTCATTCATAAGTGGCGCATCCGGTGTCACACTAGGTAATGCAAACGCGAGAAAAATTCTTTTGAAGGAGAACAGAGACATGAAGAGCAACAACTCTACTATGGTGCCCGAAGCTAAGGAAGCTATGGACCGCTTTAAGATGGAGTCCGCCTCTGAGGTGGGCGTGCAGCTGAAGCAGGGATATAACGGCGATCTGACCTCCCGTCAGGCCGGTTCCATCGGCGGCCAGATGGTCAAAAAGATGATCGAGTCCTACGAGAAGAGCATGAAGTAAAATCTCCACGGGGAAGGGGCTGCTGCGGGAACGCGGCAGCCCCTTTGCTTGTCACTGATAGTCCTCCAAAATAGCCCGCACCTGAGCCAGGTCCTCCGCCAGAATCCCCTGGCGCAGCAGAGCGATGTCCTCTTTGGGCAGCAGATAGACCTCCACGTCCGCAGTGAGGAACGGCTCGCTCTCTCCGTTTTGGAACACCCCGATCTTCCCCTGGTGGACTGCCACCCGGTACGGCCCGTCCTTGGGAGTTTGGGAGACTTCCTGGTTTTCTTGACTTGCGCCTGCCTTTGGGGTATAATAACTCATATCTTTTTGGGCGGGGCTTCCCGCTGCCGGTACCACATTTTTTCCTCCAAAGGAGAGGGACAGCAGGGCTGTCAGCAGGGCGGCCGCTGTCACTGCCAGCAGGAGCATTGTGGGCTTTTTGTAGTCTTTTGGCTTTTTATCATCCAAAGAAATCACCTCGGCACAAGTATGGGCGTTTTTTCTCTGCTTATGCCAGAAACAGGCAATTGCCGTCTCAAGGAGGATACCGTGTTAGATAAAAAGGACTTGAACAAGTACAATACCGCTTCCATCAACACCCCGTCCCAGCGCACGGAGGGAGAACTCTCTCAGACGGCGGGGGCCACGGTGAAAACCATGGGGGGCATGGTGTGGAAGGCTGTCAAAACCGTGCTGGTGGTGCTGGTGATCACAGGCACCCTGGTGTTCCTGTCGGTAGGGTCCTTCCTGCTGAGCTTCCGGGACATCGCCCCGCCGGATCTGAACGCGATTTCTCTGAATTACTCCAGCTTTGTCTATGTGGATGACGAGCAGGGCAATTCCACCGAGTATATGACCATCTATCGGGATGAAAACCGCGTGTGGGTGCCCCTCAATGACATCCCCGCCTATATGAAGACGGCCCAGGTCTGCATCGAGGACCACCGCTTCTGCCAGCACAAGGGCGTGGACTGGTGGAATACCTTGGGCGCGGTGTACAAGCTGTTTTCCGGGGGCAGCGGCGGCGGCTCCACCCTGACGCAGCAGCTTATCAAGAATATCACCGATGATAAATCCGTTTCGATCCTCCGTAAGGTCCGTGAGATCTTTACCGCCCTGAACATGGAGAAGGCGTATTCCAAGCAGCAGATCTTGGAAGTGTATCTCAACGAGGTCAACTACGGCGGCCAGAACCAGGGGGTCGAGGCTGCGGCCCAGGCCTATTTTGGCAAGTCGATCTCCGAATGCTCCTTGGCGGAATGTGCGCTGATTTCCGGCATCACGCAGAACCCCGCCCAGTACAATCCCCTGGTGTTCCCGGACGAGGCGAAGAACCGTGCGCGCACAGTTGTGGAGCGTATGTGGCAGCTCTCCGACGGCATCGAGGACGAAGAAAACGACGAGCTGACCATCACTCCGGATATGGAGGGCCAGCTTGTGCCCATCACCCAGCAGGAGTATACCCAGGCCATGGCAGAGCTGGACGCCATGACCTTTGACGGCGACCAGTCCGAAGAGATGGAAAGCGTGGAGGAGCAGCAGGACGTGGACCTGTGGAACTGGTACATTGATACCATGTTCCTGGACATCGTCGCGGATTTGGAGGAAACCTTTGGCTACTCCTACAGCGACGCCGCCTCCTTGATCTATAACGGCGGCTTGGAGATCCACTGCGCCATGAACCCGAAGCTTCAGAACGATCTGGAGAGGATGTTTGTCAGCGGTGTGAGTATGCCCGAGGACGAGGACATCCAGGCCGGGCTTTTTGTCATGGACCCCTACACGGGACGGGTCATCGCCGTGGTGGGCAGCCGTGACGAGCGCCAGGGCGTGCTGCTGCAAAACCACGCCACCCAGAGTAAACGCCAGCCCGGCTCCTCCTTTAAGCCGGTGAGCGCCTATTCCCTGGGGATTCAAAACGATGTGATCACCTATGGCTCGGTGCTTAAGGATTCGCCGCTGCCCCAGTATTCCGGCGACGGCTCTGGCTGGCCCCAGAACTTCTCCCGTCAATATTTGAACTACATGAATGTTGACGACGCCATCATGATCTCTCAGAACGCTCCCGTGGCCTGGCTGGTGGATGAGCTGACGCCCGAGGCCTGCTATCAGTGGCTGACCGAAAAGCTCCACTTTACCACCCTGACGGCTGAGGAGGACGCCCACAGCGTGTCCGCCATGGCCCTGGGCGGCATGAGCTATGGCGTCACAGTGCGGGAGATGACTGCGGCTTACTGTATGTTCGCCAACGGCGGCTATTACTATGAGCCTTACACCTACACCTATATCAAGGACCACGACGGCAATGTGATCTTGGACAACCGGGAAAATGTGGGCGAGCAGGTGATGTCCACCGAGAACGCCACCATCATGAACAAGCTGCTGCATCTGCCCATCGAGGGCGCCCGCTCCGGCATCGGCTGGGGTACTGCGTCGAACATCATGCCCGGCATCGGCGTGGATATGTTCGGCAAAACGGGCACCACGGACAATGCCTATGACCTGACCTTTGTGGGCGGGACCAATTTCTGCGTGGCAGGTATGTGGAACGGCTATGAAGAGCCTTCGGAGCTGTACGACCCCGATACCTGTAAAATCACCTGGCGCGCCGTGATTGAATATTTGAACAACAATTACGATTGGACAGGAAAGCAGTGGGTGCTCAGCGACAATGTGCGGCAGTATACCTTCTGCCGCAGCAGCGGCAAGATCGCGGGCCCCAACTGCTTTGATACCGCCGTCGGCTGGTATGACAACAGCAATCTGCCCGGCTCCTGCAACGGCGGCTCCGACCATATCGCAGGACCGCCCGCGTCGCCGTCCCCGTCCCCCTCTCCCAGTGTGTCCCCGTCCCCCTCGCCGTCCCCGTCCGTGTCGCCGTCCCCGGATGCTTCTCCGTCGCCGGATGTCTCTCCGTCGCCGGATCTGTCTCCCACGCCCGGCGTACCCACTGACGAGCCGGTTTCCAGCGACCCGGGAGAGTCCTCTGAGCCCTCCGAGCCCTCCACGCCGGAGCCTCCTCCCGGACCAACCGAGGAGCCGCTGCCGACTACGCCGCCTCCCACAGAGCCCCCGGAAAGCAATGGCACAGTGAGCAGCGAGCCTCCCGAGGACGACTGATAATTGGATAGTTATGCAAAAACTGCCGGGAAGGAGAGGTTCTTTTCGGCAGTTTTTTCTTGCCGGAACAGTTGCTTTTTTTGCTGTGCTGTGGTAAACTGTTCGCTGTGACAATACAAACGTATTTTGTAGGTGAACAATGAAAAGCGATTCTTATCTTGTAGTTGATGAAAAGGCGCTGCCGGAGGTGTATCAAAAGGTGGTCAAGGCCAATGCCCTGCTGGAGAGCGGGGAGGCTGCCACCGCATCTGAGGCAGTGCGTCTGGCGGGGATCTCCCGCAGCGTCTATTATAAATACCGGGACGCAGTGTTCCCCTATACCCAAAAGGCCTCCTCGGGGATTTTGACGGTACAGGTGAACCTGATGGACCGGCCGGGGGTGCTGGTCAGCCTGCTGACGGTGTTCTATCAAGCGGGCGCCAATATCCTTACGGTCAATCAAAATATCCCCGTTAAGGGCAGGGCGTTCGTTTCGGTTTCTGCCCGCATTGATAAGATGGAACAAACTCCCGGACAGCTTTTGGAGAGCCTGAAGCGCGTGGAGGGCGTTGTGAAGATCGAAAGCATCGTGGACTAAACTGCGCCTTGGGCGAAATGGAAAGGAATGGTGAATGATGGCAGAGATCGCGGTGATGGGCCACGGCGTGGTGGGCTCCGGTGTGATGGAGGTGCTTCTCTCTCACAAGGAGAGCATCAAAAAGCGGGCCAAGGAAGAGGTCCACGTAAAGTATATCCTAGACCTGCGGGAGTTCCCCGGCTTGTCCTACAGCGACCGGTTTCTAAAGGATTTCCAGCAGATCTTGAACGACCCGGAGGTAAAAATTGTGGTGGAGGTCATGGGCGGCTTGGAGCCTGCGTATTCCTACACCAAGGCTTGCCTGGAGAACGGCAAAAGCGTGGTCACCTCCAATAAGGAGCTGGTGGCGCAAAAGGGCGCAGAGCTTTTGGCTCTGGCCCAGAAGAACAATCTGAACTTCCTCTTTGAGGCCAGCGTGGGCGGCGGGATTCCCATTATCCGTCCCATCAGCCAGTGCCTGGCAGCCAACGAGATGACGGAGATCGCCGGCATTTTGAACGGCACCACCAATTTCATCCTGACCAAGATGATCCGGGAGCAGATGGCCTTTGAGGACGCTTTGAAGATGGCCCAGGAGCTTGGCTATGCCGAGCGGGACCCCTCTGCGGATGTGGACGGTGTGGACGCCTGCCGGAAGATCTGCATTTTGGCGTCCCTGGCCTATGGGACCCATGTGTATCCCGACAGCGTCCATACCGAGGGGATTCGCTCCATCACCAAGGAGGACGTTGGCTATGCTGGGGCTTGGGGCGGCGTCATCAAGCTGATCGGCGAGGTGAAGATGCTGGAAAACGGCAGGGTGCATATCCAAGTGGCGCCCATGTTCATCTCTCGAGAGAGCCAGCTGGCCAATGTGGACGATGTGTTCAACGGAATCCTGGTGCGGGGGGACGCCACCGGCGATGTGGTGTTCTATGGAAAGGGAGCCGGAAAGCTGCCCACAGCCAGCGCGGTTGTGGCGGATATCATTGACTGCGTGCGGCACTTGAGATCCGACCGGAAGATTTTGTACTGGGAGGACGCCAAGCCCGATTATGTGCAGCCCTGGGAGGACACTCCCCAGGATCTCTTTGTCCGCGTTGTGGGCCAGGGGGACAGCGACAGCCTGTTCGATTTGGTGCAGCAGGTGTTCCCCCAGGCAGTGCGGCTGATCCGCCGGGAGGAAGCGGATGGCGAGACGGGCTTCACAGTGGAACAGGTTTCCCAGCGTCAGCTGGAGGAAAAGCTCCCTGCTATGCAAGAGCTGGGTCTGCAGCTCGCCAATCGCATTACCATCGCGGATTTTTGAAAGGGGATAGGAGAGCATGATACGAATTGATGTGCCCGCCACCAGCGCCAACCTGGGCTCCGGCTTTGACTCTCTGGGCATTGCGCTGACCATGCACAACCGTGTGTGGATGGAGGAGTCCGACGCCCTGGACATCCGCTGCACGGACGATGTGAAGGTCCCCACGGACGAGAGCAATCTGATTTTTTGGGCGGCCAGCCATCTCTATGAGATTTGCGGGAAGAAGCTGCCCGGCTTGAAGATCATTCAGGAGAACAACATCCCCATGGCCCGCGGCCTTGGAAGCAGCTCGGCTTGTATTGTGGCGGGGATTTTGGGGGCTAACCGGTTTATGGGCAATCCGCTGTCCCCTTCGGACTTGATCAACCTGGCGGCCCAGATCGAGGGCCACCCGGATAATACCAGCCCCGCGCTGTCCGGCGGGTTGGTGGCCTCTGCCATGGAGGGCAAGCGGGTGTACAGCGTCAGCGTGCCCGTGTCGGAGAAGATCCGCTTTGCTTTGATGATCCCTCCTTTTGAGCTGAAAACGGAGGAGGCCCGCGCGGCCCTCCCCAAGACCTACTCCCGGGAGGATGCGGTGTACAATCTGTCCCGCTCCGGACTGATGACGGCTTCCTTGTTCTCCGGCAATCTGCAGAACCTGCGGGTGGCAGTGCAGGATAGGATTCACCAGCCCTACCGTTCCGGGCTGATTGCCCACTATGATGATGTGTTCCGCATGAGCTATGAGCTGGGGTCCTTGGGCACCTACGTCAGCGGCGCCGGACCCACCATCATCGCCATGATAGACAGCGAAAACGCCCAGGCCTTTGGGCACAACTGCGTCACCCATTTGGAGGAAAAGGGCATCACGGGCTGGCGGGTGGAGATCCTCTCCGCCGCGTCCCAGGGCGCCCAGATCGTCATCGAGTGACCTGGCCCGGCCCGGTTTGCATAGAATAAGCTTGGAATATCGGAATGACCCGTCCTCATCCGGACGGGAGGAAGGGAAGAAGATGTATGGCACTGATCGTACAGAAGTTCGGCGGCAGCTCTGTAAAAGACGCCGAGCATATCAACAATGTGGCAGATATCGTCACCTCCACCTATAAAAAGGGGAATGACGTGGTGGTGGTTGTCTCCGCGCAGGGGGACACCACCGACGACCTGATCGCCAAGGCGGACGAAATCAACGAGAGGCCCTCCAAGCGGGAGATGGATATGCTCCTTTCTGCCGGAGAGCAGATCTCCGCGTCGCTTTTGGCGATGGCCATTGAGCGCATGGGGTATCCGGTGGTATCGCTGCTGGGGTGGCAGGCTGGCTTTGACACCTCCTCGGATTATGGCAATGCTCGAATCAAGCGGGTGAATACCCAGCGGCTGGAGCAGGAGCTGGATAAGCGCCGGATCGTGGTGGTGACGGGCTTCCAGGGCGTCAACCGCTATGGGGACATGACCACCTTGGGCCGGGGCGGGTCCGATACCAGCGCAGTGGCAATCGCCGCTTCCATGCACGCGGATCTGTGCCAGATCTTCACGGATGTGGACGGCGTGTACACAGCGGACCCCAGAAAGATTCCCGGCGCAGTGAAGCTCAAATCCATCTCCTACGATGAGATGCTGGAGCTGGCGACCTTGGGCGCTCAGGTGCTGCACAACCGGTCCGTAGAGATGGCAAAGAAGTATAACATTGAATTGGAAGTCCTTTCCAGCCTGACAAGGCGGGAGGGCACCATCGTGAAGGAGGAAAGCAACGTGGAAAAAATGCTCATCAGCGGTGTGGCAAAGGATGACAATATTGCCCGCATCTCCATCATCGGGGTGCCGGATAAGCCCGGTCTGGCCTTTAAGATTTTCTCCCGGCTGGCGTCCAAGGGGGTCAACGTGGACATCATTCTGCAGTCCATCGGCCGCAACGGCACAAAGGATATCAGCTTTACCGTGGACAAGAATAAGATGGACGACGCCATTGCCCTGCTGCAGGAGAATTCGGAAAAATGGGGAGCCTCCAACATTGTGTCCGATGACAATGTGACCAAGGTTTCCATTGTGGGCGCAGGTATGGAGACACATCCCGGCGTGGCGGCAGAGATGTTCGAAGCCTTGTTCACCCGCGGCGTCAACATTCAAATGATCTCTACCAGCGAGATCAAGATCTCCGTCTTAATCAATAAGGCGGACGGAGAGCGCGCCGTGGAAGCCATCCATGAGAAGTTCTTTGGCCAATAAAGGGAACGGCTTTCCCAGGAATTGAAAATAGCCCGAAATGAGTAATTGCCCCCGGAGAGCGCAAGCTAAATCCGGGGGTGATTTGCATGGATCCGTATTTTTGGGGAGGCGCGCCCTACAGTGGAGCATACAGCTTTCCCTATGGGCTGGCAGACCGCGATCTGGAGTCCAGCCTGCCTGAGGAGGTTCGCGCAGCCATTGAGGAGCATAGGGAAGAGATCCACAATGAAGAGGACTTGCGCCGCATGGCCTATGAGCTGATGCTTCGCCGGTAAAACAGGCAGCGTCCCGGGAGGTGAGCTTCTGGGGCGCAGCTACATAGCGGATGGGGCGGCAGGAAATGGACAGCGCAAACCTGCCCGCGAAAAAATTTGAAAAAATTTGAAAAAAGGGGTTGATTTTTTCGGATTTATCCTTTATAATAATCAACGTTGTCCGGGTGTGGCGCAGTTGGTAGCGCGCTTGACTGGGGGTCAAGAGGCC
>CAUWLU010000054.1:0-14053 GCA_963559705.1 uncultured Acutalibacter sp. | reverse complement strand
TGCTTGAACTTTTTCTACTGCAAAATATTGTCTAACTTTTTGGGGTCATTTCAATGGTTTCCAGGGTGGCTTTTCTCTGCTTTCATCAAATTCTGGATTCCAGCACTCCATCCACCTTCTGGGCCGCATCCCGTTGGAAGAATGCCTCGTACCAGGCACTCGCCAGCGAAGGGAAGGGCGTGCCCTTACTCAGAGCTCTCCTCACCCAGCTTCCGGTAAGCCGATGGCGTAGTCCCATACCGCTTTTTGAACAGCGTGTAGAAGTAGTTTATATTCAGCACGCCCACTGCCTCACTCACCGCGCTTACCGGCATACGGGTCTCCCGCAGCAGCCGCGCGGCCTCTGTCAGCCGCACATGGTTCACATAGTCGTTAAAGGTAAAGGTGGTGGCCGCCATAAACACCTTGCCCAAATAGGCGGGCGAAAGCTTTACCTGCTCTGCCAGCATACGCAAAGACAAGTCGGGGTCGGCGTAATGCTGGTCTATGTAGTCCTTTGCCCGCAGGGCGGCATCCTGGCTGCTATTCTTCCTATCTGCGGAGAGGCGGTAGCTCAGCAGGGACAGCAGCTCTAAAAACACAGAGCGCAGCGCCCACACGTTCTCACACTGGTCCAGGCTGTCCAGACCGTTCATCAGTTTGGTGAAAAAGGCGTTATCCCGCTCCAGCACCGTCTTGAACCTGTCCAGCACAGACATCAGCGCGTGGCGGAAATACGTTCTGGCCGATTTGAAGCTGATCTCCTTCATGGCGGCCAGGGCCTGATCAAATTCCCTCTCGCATGCCTCCAGGTCCCCGTTGCGCACATGTTCCGCGAGCCGGATGTACAGACCGCTGTAGTACAGGTCGCTGCTCATGGCCTTGGATGCCTCCCAGGTATAGAATACCTGACCGTAGTGGCTGGCTGTACGGCTGTTCAGGGCAATATGCTCCTGCTTGTACACAAGGTTGATCTCCATCCAGGAGTCCACCACCTGCCCCGCACAGATGCTCACGTCGATGTGAAACTCCCGGGGGATAAACTCCGCGATGGTTTTCAGCCCCTGGCGAATGGAGTCGCTGAGCTGGGCTTCCCGCAGATACAGCAGCACCGCAAACCGGTTCTCCCCCACCCGCAAAAACTCCACCCCCTGGGCTGGGGCCATCAGCTCCCGCGTGACGTTTTCCAGCGCATAATAGCAGATGAACAGATCCTCCTTGCGGCATTGCTCCTCCTGGGGGATGCACTCCATGCAGATGATCCCGTAATAGGGCGACTCCAGATCTATGCCCAGCCTGCGGTATGTGGGGAGGGCGGACTGTATCCACTCCTTTTCCCCGGAGACCAAAGCCCGCAGGCAAAAACGTTTGGATTCCTGGAACGAGGCGATCAGCCCCTGTTCCAACGCGTCCGTCTTAGAGTACATATCGGAAAACGCCTTGCTCAGCAGCTCCAGCTCGTTGCCCTTCTTCTCGCCGGGACTGTCCACATAGTTGTCATAGAGAGCCTTGATAGGCCGGTACAGCTGGGCGCTGAGCCTCCGGGAAAGCACATAGCCAAAGGCCAGGGTCAACAGGGCCAGCGCCATGGTTAAAACCGCGGGAACGACCATGTTCTCCAGCACCACCCCATAGGGCAGAAGGTTGTAAAAGGTCCAGCCCGTCTTTTCGCTGCGCACATAGGTGCCAAACCAGCGGCGCCCCTCCACAGGGTAGCTGAACGATCCCGAGTTCTCCTCCTGGGCCGCCCACTTGGAAAAATCCTCCTCCCGGCTGCCGGCCGCCACGGCGAAGAGCCGCTGGGACGGTGCCGCGGACATCTCCGCCACAAAATCCCCTCGCAAGCTCTCCAGCAGCACCCGCTGTTCCTGGTCCTCCTCACGGATGGGCGCCAGCGTCCTATTAAAGTAGCTGTCCTTTACATCGATGATAATCAGGTCCGCGTTTTCGGAATTGGGATTCAGCTGGATGCGGAAAACAAAGGTGTATACCTTGACGTTTTTGCTGGGGCTAACATTGTAGGCACCACCAACGGAGCGGAAACAGCAGGCGTAGGGCTGGCCGTCCTCCAGCATATCGTAGAATTCCTGGGCATTCAGCTTTTTATCGTCCCCCGCATAAGTATTTGACACGAAGCGTTTGCTGGTACCATTATAGAGGGTGACGTACCGCAGATAGGGGCTGGTTATGCAGATAGAGCGGAGCTTCCTGCCGACCTTCGCCTCCTGCAGGCGGTCGGTCGAGGAATCCAGCAGGAAGGTGGCTGTGGTAGGGTCGCTGGACAGCTGGTTTATCATCTGTTCAATGGACTCGAACAGGATATCGGTGGAGGTGGCCACCTGCTCCAACTGGCTGACCGAGTGTTTCATCACTGTTGAGATCTGGGAAGCGCCGTAAATGGAGAACAACGCCGCTGAAATCAAGCAATCTATAAAAATCACGACCACAAAAATCGACCACAGATAAATGGAACTCAGCTTTCTTTTTCCTCTCGTGCTCATTGACTTCCTCCAAAGACAAAGGCGGCCGGATGGGAGCTCCGGCCGCAGATATCTTATAAAATAGCGCTGACTTTCTTATTAAGTATAACAAGTTCACAAAAAAAATCAACCTGGTAAAGTGCAAAAAAGTGGATGTATTCGAAAAAAACAGAGTCCGGCTCCCCATTAAAATTCTCCTTCAAGCGAAATAAGTGGATAAAAAACAGATGTTAAAACTTTACAAGCCCCTCTGTTTTTGATAAGCTTTTTGATGAAATATGTGAGGTAAACCAGCCCACTTTTAGACTTTTTGCTCAGAAAGGATGACGAGGAAACATGAAGAAAAAGACGGCGTCGGCAGCGGCCATCCCGCACCGGCGCGTAAACCCTCTGAAAGAGCTATGGCGGAACAAGTTCCTATATTTATTGGTTTTGCCCTCCATGGTGTACACCTTTATCTTCTCGTACATGACCCTGCCCTATATGGCCATTGCCTTTGAGAAGTTCAACTACAAAACCGGCATTTTCAGCCCCTTCGTCGGCCTGCAAAACTTCGAGTACTTCTTCAAATCCAGCTGGGCCTGGACGATTACCCGCAACACGCTGGTTATCAACGTGCTGTTCCTGGCGGTTGGCACCGTGTGCTCGGTCGCCCTGGCCATCGCGCTGAACGAGATCCACGCCAAGCGCCTGCTGAAGGTGTCCCAATCCTTTATGCTGTTCCCCTACTTCATTTCCTGGGTCATCGTCAGCTATATGCTGCAGGGCATTTTGGGTACGGACAACGGTTTGATCAACAACATCATCCTCAGCATGGGCGGGGAGAAGATCAATTTCTACTCCAACGCCAACTACTGGTACCCCATCCTGCTGATCCTGCACATCTGGAAAAGCACCGGCTATAACGCCATTGTGTACCTGGCTGCTATCACCGGCATTGACGAGGGACTTTATGAGGCGGCATATATCGACGGCGCCACCCGCTGGAAGCGCATCCGCTACATCACTCTGCCGCTGCTGGCGCCTACCATCTGCATTTTGACCCTGATGTCCGTGGGCCGCATCTTCTACGGCGACTTCGGCATGATGTACGCCATTATCCGCGACAACAGCTCCTTGATGCCCATCGCGGAGGTAATTGACACCTATGTGTACCGCACCTTTAAAAACACCGGTGACCCCAGCCTTTCCATGGCAGTGGGACTGTACCAGTCCATCGTCGGGTTCATCCTGGTGTTCACCTCAAACTGGGTGGTGCGCAGGCATTTCCCAGAGGGCGCGCTGTTCTGATACCCGCTGTTTCCGCCTGAATTTTATTGAAACTACATATAATAGCGCGAAAGGAGCTTTGCCTTATGTCGTCCATTCCTGCCGGTGCGATGCCCGCCCGGAACAAGATACAGACCTCCAAGGGCGAAAAAATCGGCCAGTTTCTCATCTACTTCCTCGTAATACTGTTTGCCCTGGCCTGCCTGATCCCCTTTATCCTCGTTATCATCGTGTCGTTCAGCGATGAGAAATCCATCACCATAAACGGCTATTCCTTCTTCCCCAGCCAATGGTCAGTCGACGCCTACGTGCGGCTGTTCTCCAAATCCTCCAATGTGCCCAGAGCCTACCAAGTAACCGGCTTCGTCACGATCGTGGGCACGCTGGTCGCCTCGCTGATTACCTTTGGCGCGGGCTACACCCTGGCCAACAAGCAGTGCCGCTACCGCAACGGGCTCTCGCTTTACTTCTACATCACCATGGTGTTCTCCGCGGGCATGGTGCCCTGGTATATGATCTCCAAAATGATGGGCTGCTATGACAACATCTGGGCTCTGATTGTGCCCTCCCTGCTGTTCTCCCCCTTCAATATGTTCCTGGTGCGCAACTTTGTGCGGGGCATCCCGGACGCGCTGAACGAATCAGCCCGTATAGACGGGGCTGGGGAAGTGCGCATCGCCTTTACCATCTATTTCCCCCTGTGTGTGCCGGTGCTGGCCACCATTGCCCTGTTCTACGCCATCGGGTACTGGAACAACTACTTTAACTGCGTAATGCTGGTGAACGACCAGAAGTACTACAATCTGCAGATGATGCTGCTGAAAATCCAGTCCGAGATCACCGCCATGCAGAAGGTGGCCCAGGGCGTCACCCGGGGCGCACCGCCCAAGGAGAGCTTTAAGATGGCCACCTCCGTTATCACCATGGGCCCCATCATCCTGCTGTATCCCTTCCTGCAGAGATATTTTGTAAAGGGCATGGTGATCGGAGCCGTGAAGGGATGACCCTTTGTATTATTCATTCGAGTTTTGCAGGCTCTGCCTGTTAAAACAATAAAAATCCTATATGAAGGAGACGAACGTAATGAAGAAGCTGAAAAAGATCATGGCGCTGCTGCTCACTCTGGCTTTGACACTGAGCCTGTTGGCAGCCTGCAACGGTGACAGCAGCTCCAGCTCCGCTCCGGCAAACTCCGACTCTCAAACCAGCGAGAGTTCCGAGGCCGCAGAGAGCTCGGAGACCGCCGCCGGTGACGACGGCGAGGTGCATCCTGTTCGCATCGTGCAGCCCGGCGTCCTGGCCGACGAGTATGAGACCGGTATCGCCGCTGTCAACGAGAAGCTGAAAGAGGACGGCGTGAACGTCGAGGTCTCTGTACAGCGTATCCCCTGGGATTCCTACGCTGAGAAGCTGAACCTGATGCTGACCACCGGCGAGGAGTTTGAGCTTTTGCACGTGATGCAGGACGTTAAGAACCTGTCCGCCATCGCAGGCATGGGCGCTATTATCCCGCTGGACAGCCTGCTGGAGAACTATCCCGACTTGGTGGGCCGTTTTACCGAGAACGAGTGGCTGGGCGCTGTGTATAACGGCGACTACTATGCCGTACCCTGCTCTTGGAGAAGCTTTGACAACACCATGTCCTACCTGACGGTGCGCACCGACGTTATGAAGAAGGTGGGCTATGACGAATTCCCCTCCGACAGCGTGGACGACGTGCTGGACCTGATGAAGAAAATGCAGGATTATATCCTGGACGAGACCGGCATCAAGGCTTATAACTGGTTCCACCAGAATCAGGATACCGCCCATTGGCTGCACAGAACCTATGACACCTATCCCTTCTATGTAGAGAACAGCCTGGGCCTCATCATTGCCCGCCAGGACGGCACCATCGACTCCTTCTATGAGAGCGAGGAGTTCAAGAAGGACTGCGAGACCTACCAGAAGATCTACCAGGAAGGCCTTATCAATCCTGACGTGCTGAACATCGACCACTCCGCTATGTACGACGAGGCGAAGCTTGGCGCTTTCCTGCCCTCTCAGACCTTCGATCCTTCCGAGTCCAAAATCATCATGAACAACACCGACCTGAAGGACGTGACCGCTGACTGGGTGAAGATGTGCCCCGAGAAGCCCGAGATGATCTACACCTTCGTGCAGAACCTGAACGCGATCTCTTCCACCGCCGAAAATCCCGAGTCCGGCCTCAAGTTCCTGGATTGGCTCTATGCCAGCCAGGAGAACCACGACCTCTTCCACTTTGGCCAGGAGGGCGTGTACTTCACCGACGAGGGCGAAGGCATGATGTCCCGCGACGATTCCATGAAGAACGAGAACGGCGACGCCCTGTACCAGTTGGATACCTGGATGACCGGTTATATGCCCTATATGCGCTATGATGCGGATCTCGTTACCGACGAGTACCTGGACTACATGACCTATAAGGCTGACAACTATGTGGTCTCCCCCATTGCCGGCTTCCTGTTCGATTCCAGCAATGTGACCACCGAGCTGACCAACCTGCAGACCGAGATCATTGCCTCCATCTATCCCATCAAGATCGGCATGGTCCCCTATGAGGAGAACATCGGCCCCGCTATTGAGCGTCTGAAGGCCGCAGGTCTTGACACGTATCTGGAGGAGTACCGCACCCAGTTTGCCAAGTACCTGGAGGAAAACCCCGAAGTGCTTGAAATTGCAAAAGGCACTGCGGGCTGATTTTCAGTAAGTATTTCGATAAAGAGGGCGCGGGTTCTTGCCCGCGTCCTTCTTTATCCCCATCTTTCATTTTTCCTGTCAAAAAGGAGAATCCCCATGGTAAATATCCTAGATTTCGGCGCTGTAGGCGACGGTGTCTTTTTAAACACCGAGAGCTTCCGCCAAGCCATTGCCGCTGCCAAGCCCCTGGGAGCCGCTGTGGTTGTACCTGCCGGCACGTTCCTCACCGGCACCATCGACCTGCAGGGGGTGTCGCTGTACCTGGAGAAGGGGGCGGTGATCAAGGGCTCCCCCAACCGGGAGGACTACCCGGTGATGCCCTACCACCACAACGAGCTGGGCGACCTGCAGGCCCTCATCGTCTGCCTGGGCGGGGAGGACGTATCCATCGAAGGCGCCGGCACCATCGACCTGAACGGTTCCTCTTTCTTCGATTTTGACCGGCCCATCGTCCCGGAAAGCCGGGTCCCCTTTACCCCGGAGCAGGTGGCAGAGTGTACGGTGAAGCGGGACTGGCGTCCCACCCTGTCGGTGTTTTTCAACAAGGTAAACCGGGTGACCGTCCAGGGCGTGCGGGTACTGGATGCCCCCTGTTGGACCCTGACCTTCAGCGAATGCACGGACGTTAAACTCCATGGCCTCACCATCGACACCAATCTGCGGGTGCCAAACGACGATGGGGTCCACCTGTGCGGCTGCAACGGCGTGACCATCTCCGACTGCAACATTTCCAGCGGGGACGACTGCATCGCCATTTCCGGCATTACCAACTGGGCCAAGCCCTGCGAGAACATCGTGATTACAAACTGCGTGCTGCACTCCTGCTCAAAGGCCATTGTGGTGGGCTACATCTACAGCCATGTGCGCAACGTGCTTATCAGCAATGTTATCATCAACGGGAGCAACCGCGGCCTCACCTTTATGTGCAACGACAAAGGCGGCCTGGTGGAGAACGTGCGGGCACAAAATATGCTGATCGACACCCGTGTCCGGGCAGGGGACTGGTGGGGCAACGGCGAGGCCATCTTCTTCATGGCGGTCAGCCACGACAGCCATATCCCCAACGAGCAAAACCCCCATCGCGATACCCCGGTCAATTTCCGGAACATTGAGATCGACGGCGTAAGCTGCAAAAGTGAAAATGCCATCGGCGCCGTGGGTACCGGCAAAAACTTCGAGCACGTAACACTGCGGAACATCACCGTGGAAAAGAAGCCGTCCAAAAACCTGCCCCTCAAGGGCGCTACTTTCGATATTGCCCCGTCCCGCGAGATCGTGGAGATCCCCGAGGACTGCGCGGTGTACGTGCAGGACGCCCAGGGAGTCACCTTAGAGAATATCCGGGCGCTGCCCTATGAGGGACGGGAACAGAAAATTATGATGCGTTAAGTGAGGTGCTTTTCTAATGACTTCTGTTGGATTTATCGACTATTATCTGGATGAATTTCACGCCAACCACTACCCCCAGTGGCTGCGGGAGGCCTCTAATGGCCAGTTAGAGGTGCGGTACGCCTATGGGAAGATCCCCTCTCCCATAACCGGCATGACCAGCGCCCAGTGGTGCCAGGAGCACGGTGTGGAGCTGGTGGAGAGCATCGAAGAGCTGATCGAGAAAAGCGACTGCCTGAACGTGCTCTCTCCTGACAACCCGGAGATGCACGGGGAGCTGTGCCAGCTGGCGCTGCAGAGCGGCAAACGGGTCTATGTGGACAAGACCTTCTCCAACTCCCACAAGGAGGCCGAGGAGCTGTTTGCCCTGGCGGAAAAGAGCGGCACTCCCTGCTTTACCTCCTCCGCCCTGCGCTTTGCCCAGGAGCTCACCGAACTGGACCGGGATCAGATCGCCGGGATCGTCAGCCTGGGCCCCGGCCCTCTGGATCACTACTCCATCCATCAGATAGAGCCTATCCTGACGCTGATGGGCCCCCAGGTGCGCCGGGTGATGTTCACCGGCACAGATGCTTTGCCCGCAGCCGTGCTGGAATTTGCAGATGGCCGGCTGGCCCATATCTCCCACCACGGCTGGGACTGCCCCTTTGCCCTGACTGTGGACCTAAAGGACGGCAATACCACCCGCATGGATATTACCTCCGACTATTTCCAGGTGTTTATGGGCAAGATGGCGCAGTTCTTCCTGGGCGCGGAGGCCCCTGTCTCCCCTCAGGAAACCATTGCAGTGATAGCCGCCCGAGAGGCTCTTTTAAAGGCCGCCGGCACACCGGGCCAGTGGGTGCAGGTGTAAGGGAAGATAAAAACCACTAGCAAACCAGTGGTTTGCCCAGATCCCAAAGGGTACTGTCGCCAATTACCAAAGCTTTTTTAGTTACCCCTGGTTCAACCAGGGGTTTTCTTTTGCCTGAGGACAGCAAAAAAGGGACGCACCTCCTACTGGGAGGTACGTCCCTTTCGCGTATACCGCTTATTTCCCGTCCAACATAGCCTGCCACTCCTGCTTCTGCTGGGCGGAAACCGTTTTCAAGCTTTCCAGCTCATAGGGCTTGCCCAAGGCCTGCCATTTGCCCTTGCCAATATCATGATAAGCCATGACCTCTGCCTGCTGGATGCAGGCATGGCTGGCCCGCAGGGTCCGCAGGGCCTTGAAATGCTCCTGGGTATCGTTCACCCCAGGGATGATGGGACAGCGCAGGATGACCGCCGCCCCCGCTCTGTCCAAAGCCTCCAAGCTGGCAAGGACCGGCTCCAGGGGAGCCCCTGTCCAGCGGCGATGCTCCTCCGGGTCCGTGTGCTTGCAGTCAAAGAGGAAAAGGTCCACCAGGGGGATGAGCCTTTGCAGGCGTTCCGGAGAGATCAGCCCGTTGGTCTCCAGAGCTGTGTGGAAGCCCTGGGCCCGGCAGGCTTCCAGCAGCTGGCACACAAAATCCAGCCACAGGGACGCCTCTCCCCCGGACAGGGTAACGCCGCCTCCGGAGGAAGCGTAGTATTTGCCGTCCTTCTTCAGCTCTGCCATGACCTGCTCGACCGTCATCTCCCGGCCGGAAAGCTCCAGCGCACCGTTGGGGCAGCGCAGTACGCACTGGCCGCAGGCCCCCTGCCCGCTCTGCGCCAGGCAAGCCTCCCGGTCAAAGCGGTGTTCCCCTCCTTCTATTTGGTGAGCGTGCTGAGGGCAGACCGTGCAGGCCCCGCAGGCGGTGCATTTCTCCGGGTGGAAGAGAAGCTCCGGCTTTTGAGAAAAGCTTTCCGGGTTATGGCACCAGGCGCATCGCATGTTGCAGCCCTTAAAAAAGACTGTGCTGCGGATGCCCGGGCCGTCGTAAACGCAAAAGCGCTGGATATCAAAAATAAGGGCTGTGTCTTTATGCATCGTAAGTGGTCCTTTCCAAGATCTCCCGCTGGACAACAGGGTTCAGCGTGACAAACCGGGCGCTGAATCCACCGATGCGCACCATCAGGTTTTGGTAGTTCTCCGGGTGGACCATAGCGTTTTCCAGGTCCTCTCTGCCCACCACGCACAGGTTGGCCTGCACGCCGCCATTCTGGAAGAAGGCTTTCAGCAGCGCCCCCACCTTTTCTCCGGCTTGGGCAAAAAGCTCTTTCGTGAAGCGCACATTGTTGATGACGCCAACATGCTTTGTATTGTCAAATTTGGACATGGAATTCAGCAGCGCAGTGATGCCGCACTTGTCCGCTCCAATGGAGGGGCCGTTGGCGTTGGCCATCGGGCTGCCTTTTTTCCTGCCGCAGGGAGAGGCGGAGCAGAAATTGCCCCACTCGGCGCTCATGGAGTTGTTTACGCTGACAATGTTGTACCGGTGCAGGCCAGCAGCCTTTCCGGCCTGGATGGTCATATCCGCCATATCGCTGAACAGGCGCTGGGCCATCGTGTCGGCCTCATCGTTGTCGTTGCCATACTTGGGAGCTTCCAGGCACATGCGGCGGATCTCCTCGTACCCTTCAAAATCCTGGTCCAGGGCCTGTACAAGCTCTTCCAGCGTCATTCTTTTCTCCTCGTACACCAGCTTGCGAACAGCGGTCAGGCTGTCCGCGCAGCTGATTACCCCGAAGGTCTCGCTGGAGGCGTTCAAATAGCGCACCCCTCCCCGGAATACCGGCTGGCCCCTGTCTACGCAGTCGTTCAGCAGCAGGCTCAGGTGCAGATAGGGGGCGTTCTCGCCGGCCACCTGGTAGTTGAGGTACTTGTGCACCGCATATTTGTTGATCACCGGCCGGAGCTGACTTAATACCGCCTCGTAGAGCTTCTCAAACGTGTCGAACGCGGACAGCTCACCGGTCCGCTCGCCGCAGAACACCTGGTGGTAGGAGTCCGTGCCATTGTGCAGGGCCAGGTCCAAGGCTTTTAGGGCGTTGATGCCGTTGTTGGGCGTGCCTACGCTGCAGCCCACCAGTACGTACTCGCCGCAGCCAAAGGGCACATATTGCTCCGCCTCCTCCCGGGTAACCCCATATACCCGCTCCACAGCGGGCACATTGGTATCATCGGAGTAGAGAATCGGGAACGTGACGCCTTCCGCGTTTACCTCCATGGCCTTTTGAAAGACCTCCTCGCTCATGCCGGCGTAGTACCGCAGGGTGAGCTGGGGCACAGCCTCCCGGAACCGGCGAGTGGCCTCCATAATGACGATGGCCAGCCGGTCGGCCTCCTCCGGGTGCCGGCGGCCCACACCGCCGATGATCACCCGGCAGTCGTGAATCTTGTTGATCTCTCGGAAGTGCTTGTAGAGGTAGAGGACGGTCTGCACGGCCTCCTCCTGGGTGATGCGGCCCCCATCTACGTCCGCGGCGTACAGGGGCCCCAGATAGTCGTCCATACGGCTATAGTTCATCAAATCGCTGCTGACAGAATAGAGCCACATCAGCTGTACGCCCTCAAGGAAGCTTCCCGGCGCTCGGTGCTGAATATGCTCCAGAGCCTCGGCCAGGTTTGAAAAGCGCTGCCGGGCCTCTTCGGTGCCGTTGTTGGCAGCCAGCTCCAGAGCCTGCCGGCGATAGCGCTCCGCCGCCTTGCGCAGGCTGTCGATCCACAGCTTTAGCGCCTGATAGAATGAGGAGTCCCCTTTTTCCGCAGCCTTCCCGTCGATCTCCTGTTCCAGGCCGTCCAAGCCCAGGTCTATCAGCTTGTGGAAATCCAGGTTGGTGCCGGCCACACGGCAGTCGCAGTTGCCCACGCCGGGAGCCGGGTATCCCTTGGGGGGAACATAGCCGTACCGCTCGGCAAAGGCGATGTCCAGTTTACGGGAGGTGTTCTCCTCGCGCCAAAAAAGCTGGGCGGCTTGCAGGGCATAGCTCTCCGCAACCGTCAGCTCCTGGGCGCAGTGCTGCATGGCGGTGGTAAACTCAAAATCCTTAAAGTAGTAGGTGTACCCGGCCCCCAGCACCGAGTACCCCCCCGCCTGAGAGCTGAAGCCTAAAAAGCCGTGGTCATACCGCCCCGCAATGCCATCCTCCTCATCCAAGGGCACCAGGATATGCTCCAGCTGATAATCCATACAGCGGGCCTCCCGCAGGCAGATATCACCGCTGTTTTCCTGGTATATGCGGGTAAACTCCAGCACCTCACGAAGTTTTTGCAAATCGGTTCTGCTCATAACGATCTTCCTTTCGCAGTTGATATCGGGTTTTGACGTATCGTTATTTTCCTTCTTATTGATTTTTTCCTTGCGCTTTATGGCATCCGGCCGGTATAATGAAATCAGCCGTTGTGAAAGGAGGCCATCCCTATGCCGGAAGAAGCGGTACTGCTCCATCAAACAGAGGAGGCCATGCGCGGGGAGGGAGGCAAAGCCCTGCGCCAGTTTGGGGTGCAGTCCACCTACCGTCTGCACACCCACGACTTCTACGAGCTATTCCTGGTGCCCCAGGGCAGCGCAGTCCACGTGGTAAACAGACAGACCCAGCTGCTCACCGAGGGGGCCCTGGCCCTCATCCGCCCCAGCGATGTACACAAGTACGAGCTTTTAAACAGCAGCGAGTTCGAAATTATCAACATCGGCATACCGATGCCGGTCTTTCTGCGCCTGTGTCAGTATCTGGGGGTCGGGCAGGAGCGGTTTGACGCACCGCCGGTTTCCCTTCTGCGGGTACTTTCCGGGGCCACGCTGCAGGACGCACAGAAAAAGCTGCTGGAAAACCAGAGCATCCCGGACCCGGAGGTCTCCTACCTGCACATGCTCAGCGTGTTGCCCTATCTGGTGGGGCTGTTCTTGGCCATGCCGGAGGAGGCTGACCCGCTGCCCCGCTGGCTCTCCCAGCTGCTGGACCAGATGGACCGGCCCGAGCATTTTATCCCTGGTCTGCCCCACATGCTGGCCTTGGCCAACCTCTCCCAAGAGCATCTCACCCGCACCTTCCGCCGGTACCTAAAGGTAACACCCACGCAGTTCATCAACGCCAAGCGCCTTGGCTACGCTGTGCAGCTGCTGTTGACGGAGGACCTGCCTGTTATCGAGGTCGGCGCGCAATGCGGATTCAACAGCTCCAGCCGCTTTTACCGACTTTTTACCCAGCGGTATGGCTACCCGCCCAAGGCGTTCCGGCAGATTTTTCGGGAGTAGCCGGAGCTATTTCGTTTTTTCTATTATACCCTGCGGCAAGGGGAGTTTCTACCCGTTAGTTGACCTGTTATTCCACTATATTGATTTTTCCAGGGCGCCATCACGGGTTTTCTCCCCGTCCCAGGCAGCCCGACCGCATCCCCGCGGCAGCTGCAATCGGACCTGCAATTCCCGCCGAATGACCAGCCTCTCGCCTTCTTCCAAGAGCTCCCCTTAGCTTGAAGGTTCCTCCTGCAGCTTTTGGAGCATTCCAATGAACTCCTCCTTCATGAAACATTGATCCTCCGGCGAATAATAGAAATGCCCGGAGGTTTTCAATTCCTTGACGCATACACATGGGCAATCCCTGAATCGTTCGCTGCATTTCGGAGAGACCATTTCATCCAACCTGGATAGATATATCTGCGACGGCGTCCGTAAGCTCCCGATGATGTTTCTTGTTTTTCTTATTTCCGAAAACAATTCCAAATATCTGGGAATCCAGCCAAGGTATCTGAAAATATGATAATCTCTTTCTATGCTGTACGCATTTTGTGCTGCCAAGGACCACTTATCATCCGGCTTGATTTTTCCTGTAAAGACTCGCCACGATGTGCGGAACAAGCGAAGGGTGACTCGCACTTTTAGCGGGACATTCAGGAGGAATAATGCATCCACCGGTCTTTCGACCGCCTCTTGGATTGCAAACAGAGTTCCCATGGAATGGGCAACAATCACGACCTTGTCGTTGGATTCCGACAGCTCTTCCAGCGCATCCTTGACCTGCTGCTTCCACTCCGGCATCGAGGCTTGCGAAAAGTCCCTTACACTTCCTCCATGACCTTTCAGCGATAGATTGCATACAGACCAATTGGGGGGAATCAGCGGTAAAAAAGGCTCAAAATGACTTGTGGTTCCAAGGATGCCGTGTATCAATAAAATCGCTATGTTCTCTTGGCCGCCTGCCATAGGATCACCTCTATCCTTGATCGTTTATAAATCGCCTTTTGCCAACAGATTGTCTTTACCCATACCACAGACGTATGATTGTTTCCTATTAGGAACGCTGTAAATACAAGGCTTTTCGGAGCCTAC
>CAUWLU010000053.1:0-14415 GCA_963559705.1 uncultured Acutalibacter sp. | reverse complement strand
GGTGTGCCGCAAGGCATTGTGCGTTCGAGTCGCATCCTCTCCGCCATAAAAACGCTGAATTCACAAGAATTCAGCGTTTTTTCTATTTTCCCCCTTGCCAGGTCCGTTCCCTTGGGGTATGATAAAAAATAATCTATTTTGTAGAAAAGGAGGGAACAGCCTTTTGGCTGTGCCAGGATATGAAGAGAGAAGAAGTGGCGGCATTTTATAAAGATCTTCCCGCTTATGCCGGAAAGACAGTCACCGTCTGCGGTTGGGCCAAATTCATCCGCAGCTCTAAGGCTTTGGGCTTTATCGACTTGAATGACGGTTCATCCTTTAAAGGCGTACAGGTGGTGTTTGAGGATGGCAAACTTGATAACTTCAAGGAGATTGCTTCTCAAAACGTAGGGGCAGCCCTGCGGGTTACCGGCACACTGGTGGCTACTCCGGAGGCCAAGCAGCCCTTTGAGATTCACGCTTCCGAGATTGTGGTGGAGGGGCCTTCTTCCCCCGAGTATCCTCTGCAGAAAAAGCGCCATACCGTGGAGTATCTGCGTACCATCGCCCATCTGCGTCCCCGCACCAACCTGTTCAGCGCTGCTTTCCGCGTGCGCTCTGCGGCTGCTTTTGGCGTTCATAAGTTCTTCCAGGAGAATGGGTTTGTTTATGCGCACACCCCTATTGTCACTGGCAGCGACTGTGAGGGAGCGGGGGAGATGTTCCAGGTGACCACTCTGGATCTGGAGAACCTCCCGAAAAACGAGGATGGTTCCGTCAACTATAAGGACGACTTCTTCCAGAAGCCCACCTCCTTGACGGTCTCCGGTCAGTTGGAGGCAGAATGTATGGCCATGGCCTTTGGCAAAGTGTATACATTTGGTCCCACCTTCCGCGCCGAGCGTTCCTATACGCAGCGGCACGCTGCCGAGTTCTGGATGATCGAACCGGAAATGGCCTTTGCCGATTTGACCGATGACATGGACGTAATTGAAGCCGCGGTAAAGTACGTCATCAACTATGTTTTGGAGACTTGCCCGCAGGACATGGAGTTCTGCAACCAGTTTGTAGATAAGGGGCTGCTGGACCGGCTGCGTCATGTGGCGGATTCTGACTTTGTGCGGGTCAGCTATACGGATGCCGTGAAGATCCTGGAGCCTCACAACGATGAGTTTGAATACAAGGTCAGCTGGGGCTGTGACCTGCAAACTGAGCATGAAAAGTTCTTGACGGAAAAGCATTTCGGAAAACCGGTGTTTGTCACGGACTATCCCAAGGAGATCAAGGCGTTCTACATGCGGCTCAATGACGACGGCAAGACAGTTGCCGCCACCGACCTGCTGGTTCCCGGCATTGGGGAGCTTGTGGGGGCCAGTCAGCGTGAGGAGCGGTACGATGTGCTGCTTCAGCGGATTCGCGAGCTGGGGCTCAACGAGGAGGACTACTGGTGGTACATGGATCTCCGTCGCTTTGGCGGAAACAAACACGCTGGCTTTGGCATTGGCTTTGAACGCTTGGTGATGTACCTCACTGGCATCTCCAACATTCGAGATGTGCTGCCGTTCCCCCGTACTACCGGCGTGGCTGAATTCTAATTTTCCTTATCAAGGCTTTTTCGGAAAAAGAGGCTTGCATTTCGCAGGTCTCTTTTTTTATGCCCTTTTTGAAGCGTATTCGGTCTTAAACAAAGCAAATTCCCATATAGTAGAACAAAACAAAGAGGGGGAGAGGTGCTACATGAAAAAAGTAAAAGGGATGCTGCTTTCAACCATTGTGGCGACAGTGATTTCCGGAGCGATTTTGGCAGTAATGGCAGTGGTTTTGGCGTCGGCTGGAACGCTCCCTGCGGGACCTGCTTTAACGCTGATGGTTACAGCCGCTGTTTGTGTGGGCGTCTTTTTTGGAGGGCTTCTTGCCGCGTTGCTTTCCAGAGAAAAGGGAATCTTTTTAGGCGGTGGGATCGGCTTGCTTTTTGCTTGTCTGATAGCAGTCGTTTCCTTGATGGCCGCAGAGGTTCCACTCTCCATCGGCGGCGGCGCAAGACTTGCTGCAATCGTGCTTAGCGGCTGTATCGGCGGGGTTCTTGGGGTGAATCGGGATAGGAAAGTAAAATTCTGAACGGGGGAGGGGACACAAGGTCTTGGGTATGTATATTTATGCACACAATATTTTGAGTGATTGACATAAGCTTGAGAGTGGTTTATACATAAGTTTACATAATTTATTTTACGTAAAAATAACAGATTGAAATAAAATTGAGAAAATATTCGTTTTTATGCTTGCAAAATTTCAGAAGTTGTACTATAGTATGTAACTACAGGGAAAACTGACGATCTTCTCTGGGATGCTGTGAAAAAAACAGTGAAAAAGTGGCGTTTTTTCACGAAAAAGCGAGAGGAAGCCCCGTAAAAAACAGCTTTGTGGACCTCGAGATTTCGACTTCTCCAAAGAGAGAAACCAGTACATCCTGTGTTTTGTACACACAATTGCTCATTGCTTCTTCTTATAAAGTCAAAAATTCGGTCGTAATCTCACTTGCGCATAGTCGATTCCCCATCTTACCAAGTTGCGAAAAAAGGAAAACTTCGGTTTCCTATAATCTTTTTACATGTATTCATTTTGAGCCGAGAGGGCGAATAGAACGTGCTTCTTTTTCATAGGATGATGACAAAGGCCCTGGAACCTGGGGTCAAATTCCGAAAAGGAAGTGTGTTCCGTGAAGAAATCGTCGGATCGAAAGCCTCTCTGCAACGCGGCCGGGATGGAGGAAGCTTCTTTTTGGGGGCGCTTTTTTTCACATAGAAAGGCAATGGTCTTTCTGACTTTTACGCTGCTGCTGGGCATTACGCTTGGTTCTGCTCTAGCCGCGTTCTCGCCTCTGCTTGAGGGACGTTGGGTGTTGCCGCTTCGATTTTCCGGCATTCCCTCTCCGGCGTCCGGCTTTTTCTCCTGTTTTTCCACTCTTTTGCTCAATGCGCTGATCGGACTCATTCCCTTGTTTCTGTTAGGCATCACCGCTTTTGGGGTATTTGCGGTGCCCTTGTTCCTCTTTTTTCGAGGAGCCTTTGTGGGAATCGGAGTCTCCTATTTCCTGTTGGGGGACGAGCCTTGGGGGATGCTCCGGTCTGTGTTGATTTATACACCGGCATCTGCGGCTATCGGAGCTTTTCTTTTACTGTTCGCAGTGCGTTCGCTGATTTTTTCGGCACATCTGGCAAAGGTCAGCTTTTTTTCGCGGGATGGCAGCTCGCAGGCAGGCAGCTTGGATCTAAAATGCTATTTCCATGACCTTCTTGTGTTTTTGTCCTTTCTTGTGGCTGCTTCCTTGGCGGGAAGCGTCCCAGCGGCGGTGTATGGGCTATTTTTGTAAGAAAAGAGGGTGGCGACAGGCCATGACAGGCACAACGGATTATTATTCTTTGTTCAGCGATTATCTGGCAAACCAAAAGGTCAATTCCGTCAATACCAGGGAATCCTATCTGCGGGATACTTTGTATTTTTTGGAGTTCCTTTCGGATGCCGGCATAGATCCCTTGGAAGCCGATGAGCAAACGATTCAAACCTATGTGAACCGCCTTTATCAGCTGAAACGTTCCCCTACCACGATTTCCAGGAATTTGGCTTCTGTGCGGTGTTTCTACAAATTCTTGGTCTTTCGGGGCGCTGTGGATCACAATCCCGCCAAGGGGATCAAGCTGGAAAAAACGGTAAAAAAGCTTCCTCAGGTGCTGTCCGGCGAGGAGATCGAACAGCTTTTGGATCAGCCTGACATTACAGAGCCAAAGGGCTGCCGGGATAAAGCCATGCTGGAGCTGCTTTATGCCACAGGCATCCGCGCATCGGAACTGATCAATTTGGATATCCAGGATTTGAACCTGCGTTCCGGCGTGCTGTATTGCCGGGGGACAAAGGGGGTGCGGTCTATTCCTGTTTATCCGTCGGCAGTGGTGGCTGTATCCGATTATATCTACCGGATGCGCGGGCTGATTGTGGGGCCCGAGAGCGGCAGCGCGTTGTTCGTCAATTTGAACGGCGGCCGGTTGACCCGGCAGGGGTTTTGGAAAATTGTCAAAGGGTATGCGACTGAGGCGGGGATCACAAAGGAAATTACACCCCATACCCTGCGCCATTCTTTTGCCATGCACCTGCTGGAAAACGGCGTTTCCGTAAAAGATATTCAGACAATGATGGGACATGCTGACATTTCTTCTACACAAGTCTACGTACAACTGCTGGACAGTCACGTAAAACAGGTGTATAATGATTGTCATCCCAGGGCGAAACTGGGATAATAAAAAAGCACGATCTATAAGTACGATCTGTGGAAATGGAGTTGGTTTTTTGGCATTCCTTGGTATTTTCGGCAACTATGATAAACCCGGTCCCGGCGTCAGTAAGGACGAGCCTCCTAAGGCGGCCCCGGTACGCTTTTTCGAGATCCTTTTTCGGAAATTCGGGAAACTGGTACAGCTCAACCTGATTTTTTTGATCCCCTTTTTGGTTGCAGCAGCCTTGATGGTGGTCTTGTATTTATTTCCCACCCATTTCATGCTGCAGCTGCCCGTAGAGGGGGGGAGCGTTTCTATTGACGTTTGGCTGCTGTACGTGACGCCGCTTCCTCTTATCCTGTTGGCGCCTTTTACTGCGGGGCTCACTTTTGTCACCCGAAACTTTTCCAGAGAAGAGCACGCTTTTGTGTGGTCTGATTTTTGGGAAAATGTGAAGGGGAACTGGAAGTATTTCCTGCTTAACGGAGCCATTGTCTACGTAGTTTATGTCATTCTCAGTTTTGCCATCATCTACTACTACAACGCAACTTCTCGGGGCTGGTTCAATTATATTCCATTCTGGCTGTGCATGGTGTTATCGGTCGTTTTCCTTTTCGCCCAATATTATCTGCCGGTCATGTTCGTCACCTTTGATTTGAAATTCCGGCAAGCGTACCGCAACGCTTTTATCTTGGCATTGGCCGGCCTGGGACGCAATCTGTTGGTCACCCTGATTTTGGGTGCTTTGCTCTATCTTCTTTTTGCCGTCGTCCCCATGACCGTGCTGACCGTGTTCATACTGCTGCTGTTCGCGGTTTTCCTGATGTTCTCCCTGGTCAGTTATTTCATCAATTTCACGGTGTATCCCGTGGTTGACCGGTACCTGATCAAGCCCTACAAGGAAAGACTTGAAGCCGAAAAGAATGGCGGCGATGCTGTGGATGCTGCCTCCGAAACCGAAGATCCCGAGGAAGCTCGCTTTTTTGCTCCTCCTGAGGCGGATACTGCGGAGGACGAGGACGAAGAAGAGGACAAGATGGTTTATATCAATGGACGGCTTATCAAAAAGTCCCAATTGAAAGACTATCGTGATGATACGGAGTAAAAAAAGAGCGCCTTTTTAGGCGCTCTTTTTCTATGAATTTGATTTTTCCGAGAGAGCTGGAGCCGGTTCTTCCTGCGGCTCCTCGGCTTTCTTTTGCGGCTTTTTTTGTGTGATCGCTGCCAGGGGATTTGAGTTGATGGCCTGCTCCATCTGTGTGCTGGAGGTATGCGTGTAGATCTCCGTGGTTCCCAGGTTTGCGTGGCCCAAGATGTCCTGCAGGACCCGGATATCCACATTTCCATACCGGTACATCAAGGTGGCCGCTGTGTGGCGCAACTTATGAACCGAGTATCCTGGACCGCTGAGACCGATTTTATCCAGGTATCTTTTGACCATCACTTCCACGGTAATGGGCTTGATCCGTGTACCGCGATTGCTGAGAAACAGCGCGTTCCGATCCACCACGCCGTCTTTGGGGCGCACAGCCAGATAGCTGGAAATCGCATCCAGACAAGCTTGATTTAAATAGACAATGCGCTCCTTGTTTCCCTTGCCCAGAATCCGCAGCGTGTTATTATTGCGTACCACATCAGAAACGTTAATGCCCACCAGTTCAGAAAGCCGCATTCCGCAATTGAGAAACAGGGTTAAAATGCAACGATCGCGCTCTGCATTTTTCCCCTCAACCGCATTGAGCAAATCCACGCTTTGATCGAGAGAGAGAAAATGGGGAAGCGTCTTGGCTTTTTTAGGTGCAGCTAAGTTCTCTGTGGGGTTCCGCTCCAACAGCTTCTCATGGGTTGTGAGATACCGAAAGAAGGACCGCAGTGTGGTGGCTTTCCGCTGACGGGTGGACGCCATATTGTTTCGCTCGTCCACCACATAATTCATGAAGGAAAAAACCTCATACGTAGAGATGGCGCGAATAAACTCCAAATCCACATCGTTTACCGGGATTTCCTCCAATGGCAGCTCTCCCGAAACAAGGCCGCGGTCACGCTTTAAAAACCGAAAAAACGTGCGAAGGTCCTTGCTGTATTCACGAACTGTTTTTTCGCCCAAACCGCGCACATTGCGCAGATATAAAATATATTCTTGCACGAGCATTGAAAACTCATTTTGAATGGGTTCCGGCATAAATCTCCCTCCTAAATTATAGAAAATATTGATTTTCTATAATTTTGTATTTCTTTTTTTACTCCTCTCTTTTCCTAGGAGTTTTCCAGCAATGGCACAATTCCGCCCACGTCGATCAGTGGACCCTCCGTCAACTCCACGGTCGTTACGCCGCGCTGTTCCAAAAAGCGCTGAATTCGTTTGCCATCCGGATGCCATGCAAGCTGTCCGGTAAACGCAAGCTTGTCCGGAGCTAATTTCCCGCAGCAGCCTCCTAAAAATCCCGTATCATATCCAGGCAGCCGAATATATCCGGGCTGGATCAGCAGCATTTGAAAGCCTTTTGCAGTGAACGCTTGATACAAACCACGATCTGCTGTAATGGCGCTTTGCCGGTCCACCAGCGCTATGGAACACGCACAGTATCCCTGCCGGACCGCCATCAGCCCCAAGCCCAAATGTTGAGCCTGCTGTATAAGCTTCCTATTCAGTCCCTTGGGATTGCCGATCAAATAAGCTCCCCACACCAGGCCTCCGCAGCGAACATCCTGCGGATAGACATCACCCGGCATTTCGTGAGTCTCCCAAAGGTCGCATCCAAGTTCTCTCAGCGCAGCCGCCAGCAGGCTCCCCTTTAAAACGAACATACGTTTATCAGGGAGCGGACACACTTGTAAATCCGGGTGGAACGCAACCGGCTTGGGCAGCCTCTCATCTTGTGGGGTGGTCAGCGTTTCCACGCCCAAATTCGCCAAGGAGGCCTGGAGCCAAGGAGCTTCCCCAGAGATCAATGCCAAGGACACCCGGCCCTCTGGCAGCCGCGGATGTTGCAGAAAGGAACTCATGTGGCCGCCTCAAAGGCTTCTCGAATGTTCTTGGCGCCAATGATCTCCATGTCCAGCTTTTTCGAGCCAAGGGCCTTTAAGCCGTGATGGGGCATCACACAGCGCGTAAAGCCCAAGCGAGCAGCTTCCGCGATACGCAGCTCCCCATGACTGACGCTGCGCAGCTCCCCTGCCAAGCCGATTTCTCCAAAGGCCACCGTATCCTCCCGAATGGGAGTATCCTTTAAGCTGGACAACAGGGACATGGCCACAGCCAAATCCACTGAGGGCTCGTCTAGACGAAGGCCGCCAACCACATTGATATAGGCGTCTAAATTGGAAAAATAGTATCCAGCCCGCTTTTCCAGCACGGCTAAAATCAAGGCCATGCGATTGTAGTCAAAACCAGTGGCCATGCGCCTGGGATTTCCATAGCCCGATGTGGTCGCCAATCCCTGAATCTCCGCCAGGATCGGCCGAGTCCCTTCCATCACCGCTGTAACGCAGGTGCCGGAAACATCTCTCGGCCTGCCGGAAAGCATTGCCTGAGAGGGGTTCTCCACCTGCTGCAGGCCGTTCTCCCCCATGTCGAAAACGCCGATCTCATTGGTGGAACCATAACGGTTTTTCACCGCCCGGAGAATACGGTAGGTCATCTGGCGGTCGCCCTCAAAAAGGAGGACTGCATCCACAATATGCTCCAAAACCTTAGGTCCGGCAATAGCGCCATCCTTATTGACGTGACCCACCACCATGATGGGAATATCCAGAGACTTGGCGCAGCGCATCATAGCGTTTGTACACTCCCGGACTTGGGTGATGCTGCCCGGTGACGAGCTGAGATCCGTGTGGTTCATCGTCTGAATGGAATCGATCATCACCAGATCCGGCTGTTCCGAGCGGATCTCCTCCACCACATACTGCACATCCGTCTCTGTGAGAACCATCAGGTTCGGACTTTCCACTCCAAGCCGCGCTGCGCGCAGCTTGATCTGCCGGGCGGATTCCTCTCCGGAGACATATAAAATGCGCAGGGATTGGCCAAGGTACTCGCAGATTTGCAGCAGCATGGTGGATTTACCAATACCGGGATCGCCGCTGATGAGAATCAACGAGCCTTTGACAATGCCGCCGCCCAGCACCCGATCCAGCTCCGAAAGGCCCGTGCGATACCGGGATTCCTCCTGCGTGCTGATTTCGTTGATCGGCATTGGCCGAGAGAGCCTTCCGCCGGAGGACACCTTCTTTTGAGGCAATTCCGGTTCTTTTACCGTTTCTTCCAGGGTGTTCCACTCTCCGCAGCCAGGGCAGCGCCCCATCCATTTGGCAGTTTCATAGCCACACTCCCGGCACTGATAGATCAACTTGCTTTTTGCAGCCATACCTCTTCCCCATTCCTAGTTCTCACAGTTTGTGAGCTTTATTATATCACATATTTTCATCCGAAGGAAGGGGGCCGCTTTCCTCCTTTTCGCCGCGCGTTTCCAAAAAATCCATCAGACCATTGTAGATTGCCGCAGCCATATCCTTTTGATAGCTTTCCTGACCCAGCAGCGCGGCTTCCTCCGGGTTGGAGAGAAACCCGCACTCCACCAATACGGCGGGCGCCTTGCAGTGAGTGAGCAAATAGATCTCTTCCCCCGCCTCTTTATTCTGACGGGTATTTTCAGGCTGAAGGCAGCTTACCACGCTTTGCCGTATGGACTCTGCCAACAGCGCGCTTTCCTCATTATTAGGAGAACAGAACATCTGTGCGCCCTTGTACTTGCTTTGCGAAAAATGGTTTTGGTGGATGCTGATGAGGATGCAGTCCCCCATTTCCTCGACCAACTGCACACGATTCAGGGTGTCAGAGCGTTTGCGCTCTGCAACCGTGGAGAGCCGTTGATCACCTACAGAGACGTCGCTGTCTCGCACCAGAACCACAGGAAAGTTTGCCGCTTTCAAGTCCTCTGCCAGGGCCAAAGCGATGGCCAAATTGACGTCCTTTTCCACAAGCCCACCCTCTCCCACAGCGCCGCCGTCCTCCCCGCCGTGGCCTGCGTCCACAACAATAGTGGGACGCTTTTCAAAGAGGTCTGCGTGAAAGGCCACCAGGCCAAATGCTTGCAGCGTTTGCAGGCAGAACATTGCCAACGAGCCAAAAAACAGCATCCAAAACAAAAGCTTCTTTTTCATCCGCTCTCCCCCCTGGGGCAGATATACGCGGAAAGTTTTTCGGCTATTCTCTTTTCAATTTTTTTGGGCCGTGGTACAATAAAAAATATTTGAATTCTTAGTTTTTAACGGGAAAGGTGTGACTGCCTATGAAAATCAAGGATATTCTCACCAGCAGCGAGAAAAAGATATGCTTCTCCTGCGAGATATTCCCCCCAAAAAAGGATGCAGCCTTCAGTGGTATTTTTGAAACAGTGGATGCCATTCAATCCCTTGGCGTGGATTTTATCAGCGTGACCTATGGCGCCGGAGGAAGCTCCTCCAAAAAGACAGTGGAGGTGGCTTCCTATATCCAAGACCGCCACAAACTTCCTGCGCTGGCCCATCTGACCTGCTGCGGCGCCACCAAGGAGGAGATCTCCATGCGGCTTACCGAGATGAAAGAGCGGGGCATCGAGAACGTTCTGGCACTGCGGGGAGATCTTCCCAAGGAGTATGTTCCCGGCCCCTATGCCTATGCAATTCAGTTGATCCAGGATATCAAAGCCCATGGGGACTTTTGCATTGGCGCTGCCTGCTATCCAGAAGGCCATGTGGAATGTGAACACAAGGAGGATGACATCGCCTTTTTGAAAGAAAAGGTGGATGCCGGCTGCGATTTCCTCACCACCCAGATGTTTTTCGACAACAATGTGTATTACAATTTCCTCTATCGTGTGTTGGCGGTGGGCATCCAGGTACCTGTTATTCCGGGTATCATGCCCGTCATCAATGCGCGCCAGATCAAGCGCAGCTGTGAGCTTTCGGGAACCGTACTGCCCACCCGGTTCAAAGCCATTGCAGATAAATTCTCCGAGGACCCTCAGGCCATGGAGCAGGCCGGAATCGCCTATGCTACCGAGCAGATCATTGACCTGATTGCAAACGGCGTAAGGTACATCCATCTGTACACCATGAACCGACCGCAAACTGCCGCAAGAATCATGGCAAACCTCAGCCATATCCTGCGCTGAGAGGGGCGTTTTCCATGGATAGAAAAGAAGTTTTCCGTTATTTGGGGACCTCTGAAAGCGTTCCTCAATTGGAGAAGATGATTGATCGGGCGGAAGCCGAGGTTCTGCGGGCCGCTTCTCCTCGTTATATTGAGGGGCGGTTTCCCCTCACCGTGGAGCAGGAGGGCGTCACAGTGGGCGGGACCTTTCTGCCCAGCAAAACCCTTGCCGCCCATCTAAAAGGCTGCCAGGAGGCGTTTCTGGCGGCCTTTACCTTAGGTCCGGGGATCGACACCCTCATACGGCGGTTTGAGCTGACAGAGATGCCGCTAGTGCCTGTTTTGCAAGCCTATGCCGCGGCCTATACCGAGGAGCAGGCGGATTTCGCACAAAGAAGCATGGAACAATACGCTGCTGAACGCGGACTGTATCTCCGCCCGCGCTACAGCCCGGGCTATGGGGATTTCCCACTTTCCAGCCAGCGCTTCCTGTTTGATGCGCTGCAGGTTTCGAAAAAAATCGGTATCACACTGACGGACAATTACCTGATGCTGCCCATGAAGTCCATCACAGGGGTGGTGGGAGTATCCCCGGACCCTTCCCTGTGTCATGTGGGAAAGTGCATGACCTGCTCTGCAGGAAACTGCCCCTTCCGCAAGGGACCGGAGGGTGCATTGAAATAGAGAGAGGATGATTTGAAATGAACCAGGTCTTAATGCAGCTTGGCGGAAAGCTCTGCTGCTTTGACGGCGCCATGGGCACCATTTTGCAGGAAAAAGGCCTGCAGCCCGGGGAGCTTCCGGAGCTTTGGGGGCTCTCCCATCGTGAGGAGATCGTTGCAATCCACCGCTCCTATCTGGAGGCAGGAGCGGATTTTCTGAAAGCCAACACCTTTGGCGCCAATCACTTTAAGCTGGAGGGCTCCGGCCGCACCGTTGAAGAGGTAGTCACCGCCGGTATTGAAAATGCTCTGCAGGCTGTAAAAAGCTGCGGCAGAGGAACTGTTTTCCTGGACATTGGTCCCACAGGAAAGCTTTTGCGTCCCCTGGGCGATTTGGACTTTGAAGACGCTGTTTCGGCCTTTGGCGAAATGATCCGGGTGGGAACCATGGCAGGCGCTGAGGCCATCCTCATTGAGACCATGACGGATATCTATGAGGCGAAAGCTGCTCTGTTGGCTGCCAAGGAATATTCCGACCTACCAGTGTTTGTCACCATGACCTTTGACCAGGATGGGAAGCTGCTTACCGGAGGGGACTTGACTGTGGCAGCCGCAGTTCTGGAAGGTCTGGGAGCGGACGCCATTGGCTTGAACTGCGGGCTGGGGCCGAAGCAGATGGCCTCCCTTTTGCCAAGGCTGCGGGAATCCACCGGCCTTCCCATTGTGGTCAACCCCAATGCGGGCCTCCCGGTGGAACGGGACGGCAAGACCTGCTTTGACGTGGGGCCACAGGAGTTTGCCGGCTGGATGGGCGAAATTGCCAGAGAAGGCGCCTGGATTGTAGGCGGCTGCTGCGGCACGACGCCGGAGCATATCGCCGCTATGACCGCCGCCTGCAGGGGCCTGCGCTGCCGTCCCTTGCCCGACCCGGCCCAAACCATTGTCACCTCCGGGAGCCGCAGTGTGGAATTTGGTGGCCGTCCGGTGATCATTGGGGAACGGATCAACCCCACAGGAAAGGCAAAATTCAAACAGGCGCTGCGGGATCACGATATTCCCTATGTTCTCCGCGAGGGCATTGCACAGCAGGACGCTGGAGCTCATGTGCTGGATGTCAATGTGGGTTTGCCCGAGATCGATGAACCTGCGCTGATGTGCGAAGTTATCCAGGAATTGCAGGCAGTCTCCCCCCTGCCCCTGCAGATCGACACCTCCGACCCCATTACCATGGAGCGGGCCATGCGGCTGTATAACGGCAAGCCCCTGGTCAATTCCGTAACCGCAAAGACCGCCTCTATGAAGGCGATCTTCCCGCTGGTAAAAAAATATGGCGGTGTGGTGGTTGGACTTACCATCACGGAGGAAGGGATTCCCGAGACCGCAGAAGGACGGTTCCTGGCGGCCAGGCGCATTGTGCAGACAGCTCAATCCTACGGGATTCGACGCTGTGACATCATAATCGACCCCTTGACCATGGCGGTCAGCGCCGGACAGGACGCCGCTGCGGTCACGCTGGACGCCCTGGAGCGCATTCACAAGGAGCTGGGGGTAAAAACCTCCCTGGGGGTTTCGAACGTGTCCTTTGGCCTGCCACAGCGAGAGAACATCACCTCCGCCTTTTTCCTGATGGCGCTGCAGCGCGGTTTGCACGGCGCGATTATGAATCCCAAATCAGAGCAGATGATGCGTGTTTACCGTTCCTACTGCGTTTTGACGGGGTGGGATGTCAACTGCACAGACTATATCGAAGCTTATGGACAGGAACCCAGCAAAGGACCGGCCCTTCAGCTTGCCGGAACAGAATACACCCTGCAGGAAGCCATTGAAAAGGGCTTAAAGGACGCTGCTCATCAGGCGGCGGAAAAAGCGCTGGCCACGCGAACAGGCTTGGAGCTGATCAACCAAGAGATCGTACCAGCGTTGGACGCAGTGGGCGACCGGTTTGAGAAAAAGACGCTGTTTCTCCCCCAGCTTCTGATGAGCGCAGAAGCCGCTAAGGCCGCCTTTGAGGTGATCAAGGCCCATTTGCAGGGAAACGAGGAAAACACCAAGCAGAGCCGTCTGAGCGTTGTGATTGCCACCGTAAAGGGGGACGTTCACGATATTGGAAAGAACATCGTCAAGGTGCTGTTGGAAAACTATGGTTTCCATGTCATTGACCTGGGCAAGGATGTTCCTCCCGAAAGCATTTTGGAGGCAGCAAAAAAAGAGAACGCTCAACTGGTTGGGTTGAGCGCTCTGATGACTACCACAGTGATCTATATGAAAGAGACCATCCAGCTGCTGCGTCAGGAATTGCCCCACGTAAAAGTGATGGTGGGCGGCGCAGTGCTCACGCAGGAGTATGCTGACAGCATTGGAGCGGACTTCTACGGAAAGGACGCCATGGCCTCTGTCCGCTACGCCACAGAGCTGGCAAAGCAGCTGTAACCCCCACAGATCAATACCAATCCCCTGGGACCGCTTCCTGGCTGAGAAAAAGGTTTGGCTCCTTTTTCAGCAGCTGGGAGGCGGTCTCGTTCATTTTCCGAACATTTCCCAGCACACACCAGGCGTCGCCGAATTTTCCGTATCGGACGGCGCCCAAACGCCGGAAGGGCTCCTCCAGCTTCCCATACTGCTCAGAAACATCCCGATGGACCCGGTCCATCGCCACACAGTGATGCCGGTGCATATCCACCTGATACTCCTCTCCCTGGGGGCCGAGGATGGTCAGGCGTTGAGGCTCTGCGGAAATCCGGTCGGGGATCTCCAGCCACTCCTCCACTCCGTGAAGAAAAGTGTTATGGCTCATAGAGCAGCCTAAAAAGAGGACAGAGGCGTTTCGGTCCAAGAGCCTTCCCCAGCAGCCGTCCCGGGGCAGGGGACTTGTGGCCCTCTCCTCTCCGGCGGTGTAGGCAGCAGCGTCCCGCCCCAGAGCAGCCACGGAATGGGTGGGGTGCAGTGAGCGCACTACCCCCGGCCGCTTGCGAAACAGCTCCGACAGGATGCCTACACAGGAAGGTTCCGTGCGGGAGTCGAATACAGGGTGGCTCTCTCCCACGGTGGCCCAGGTGTGGGTGGGAAAGATCAAAAGCCCGTCTTTCATATAGTCGCACCAGGCGTCAAGCACGGTGTCCGTGCCCCCCTCTACAGGCCCTATGGCTTTCATAGAGGAGTGAATGAGCAGTGTGCCCTGGGGGTCCACGCCCAGGGCCTGGATATCCCGCAGTAAATCAGCTTTGCGATGCAAGGTGGTTCCCTCCCTCATTTTGAGTTCATTACACTGGAAAACAGAAAAAGGACAACAAAAAAACTCCGACACAAAGTCGGAGTTTTTTTGGAGGTGACACCCGGATTTGAACCGGGGAATCAGGGTTTTGCAGACCCATGC
>CAUWLU010000052.1:0-15225 GCA_963559705.1 uncultured Acutalibacter sp. | reverse complement strand
CTCTTGAATGCCATTCAAGCGCTCTCCCAGCTGAGCTATACCCCCATATTCACTTGTCCGCTCGGCGTTTTTTATCTCTCGCCTCAGCGCTTGATTATAATACCACAGACTTCTGGAAAATGCAACCCTTTTTTCAAAATTTTTTTGTTTTTTTCAAAAAAATATCCTCCGCACAAAATCCTCCCCTTCTGGATACTATGGAACAGGCCCGATTAGAAATTGTCCCAGGTGATTAAACAGGCTTAAGCACGGCAAAACTAGAGACAAATAACTTCAACGGAGTGTGAAAACCGTGATCGTACACAGAGGAGACATTTACTACGCAGATTTAAGCCCCGTTGTGGGATCAGAGCAGGGGGGCGTCCGACCGGTACTCATCGTGCAAAACGATGTGGGCAACAAATTCAGCCCCACAGTGATCGCCGCCGCTATCACCAGCCAGAAAGAGAAAGCCAATCTGCCCACGCATATCGCCGTCGACGCCAAGGGCTCCGGGCTGATTAAGGACTCCATCGTCCTGCTGGAACAAGTTCGGACCTTGGACAAGCATCGTTTGCGCGAAAAAATGGGCCGCTTGGATTCAGACTCCATGAACCGGGTGGATCAAGCACTTTCCATTAGCTTTGGCCTGCGCCCTACATAAAGGGCGCAAAGAGCGCCGCTGGGGATTTCTCAGCGGCGCTGCTGGTTTATCCCGGCCTCTTTCAAAAGCTGCTGCGCAGAAACCCTCAGGGCCGGAAGCGTGTTCTCCACCCGCCCCTCTAAGACCATTTCCAATAAACGGTGCAAAAGCTCCCCCATCTCAGGCCCAGGAGCCATTCCAAGGGCTTGCAGATCCTTCCCGGAAAGGGCCAGCTCCCGCAGGGTCAAGCAGTCCCCTCGAGCCAGGATCTCTCGGGCGCAAGCCCTGCTCTGCTCTAAATCGGGAAATCTGCTCTCAGCTACCCCGGCGGCCTTGGCGGACATATCCGCCTCCTGCAGTTGGAACAGCCGCGTGACAAACTCTTCCCCATACTGCCCCAGCAGCTCCTTCGCCCTCTTGACGCTCATGGGCATGGGCTCCTCATGATGGTCCACTAACGCAGAGATCCACTCCTGCTCCTTTTTTGAAAACCGCAGCCGCGCCAGCAGCTTCCGGGCAATGCTTCCGCTTTCCAATGGATGGCCGTAAAAATGGGCCAGCCCGTCCGGTGAAAATATCTTTTTTGACGGCTTCCCAGAATCGTGCAGCAGCACTGCCCATGCCAAATCCACCAGCCTTGGTCCGTGCTCTAAGGCGTGCAGGGTATGCTCCCATACATCGTAGCAGTGATAGGGCGTCTCCTGCAGACAGCCCTTCATGGGGGCCAGCTCCGGCAGCACGGTGAACATCACCTCTGCATACTCCCGCAAAACGGAAACTGCGTGACTGCCCACAAGAAGCTTCGACAGCTCCTCCCGCACCCGTTCGCGAGAAAGCTGCCCCAGCAGTCGCCGCTTCTCCCAAAGCGCGGCGGCGGTGGCGGATTCTATGGAAAAACCAAGCTGGGAGGAAAACCGCAGGCAGCGGAGAATCCGCAGCGCATCCTCGGAAAAGCGCGCAGCAGGCTCCCCCACACAGCACAATCGTTTTGCCCGAAGATCCTCCTGCCCATGGAACAAATCCACCAGGCCCCGATTTGGATGCCAGGCCATGGCGTTGATCGTGAAGTCCCGGCGGGACAAATCTTCTTTCAGCTCTCGGGAAAACTCCACGGAATCCGGATGGCGGCCATCCGTGTATGCGCCGTCCCGGCGAAAGGTGGTGATCTCAATGGGATGCCCCTCTCCTGCCATCAGCGCAATGGTGCCATGGGCTGCTCCCACTTCCACCAAACGCGCTCCCGCAAAGCAGGAGGCCGTCTCCTCCGGGCGGGCGCTGGTGGCAATATCCCAATCGGTAGGCGTCTTTCCCAATAAGGAGTCCCGCACGCATCCTCCCACACACCAAGCCTGAAAACCAGCAGCCTCCAACTGAGCCACGGCCTCCCCCACTGCCTTAGGGGGATGCATGGATAAATTCCCCGTCATGACGGACCTCCTCTCTCTGTTTCCCTTAGTATACCACAAACCAGCGCCCTGTAGAAGGTCTTTGCGTTGACAGCAGCCCGGAAACATGGTAAGATACAAAACCGGAAACAAGAAATCCAATTGGAATGAGGAGAGATCAACATGGCATTGCTGGAGCAGTGGCAGCAGTACGCACAAGAGCAGCAGGAAGGCCCCAAGGGCACCCAGTTCTGGAAGGATTACCTACAGCGGGAAAAGGAAATCTATCAGCGGATTCTGGAGAGCAAGCCCCGGAAAAACACAGTGAAGGGCTACGCAGAAAAATATGGCGTAGATCTGATGACGATGGTGGCTTTTCTGGACGGCATCAACGACAGTCTGAAGGAGAAGAACCCTCTGGAGACCATGGAGGAGGATACAGAAATCAACCTGAACTATGACAAGGAGCTTCTGTACAAGAACATGGTGGAGGCCAAAGCCTCTTGGCTCTATGAGCTGCCCCAGTGGGACAAGCTGATCCCCGAAGAACGCCGCAAGGAGCTTTACAAGGAGCAGAAGCTCTCCAAGACTGTGATCAAGGGCGCTAAGGTTGGCAGAAACGACCCTTGCCCCTGCGGCAGCGGTAAAAAATATAAAAAGTGCTGCGGCCGGGATCTGTAAGCTCCAACCTATATGGACGCCCGGTGTGACGCGGGGAGATTGCAGGCAGCGATCCCCTTTCTTGATTAAGATTGTAAAAAATGCAAAGACTACCTTTGAAAGAAATTTCGGAGGTGGTCTTTTTCTATGCAGGGAAAAGTGGAGATCTGCGGTGTGAACACAGCCCGGTTGAAGGTGTTGAAAAGCGATGAGATGAAGGAGCTGCTGGTAAAAAGCCACAGCGGGGACAAGGCTGCGCGGGACGCCTTGATCTACGGCAATTTGAGGCTGGTACTCAGTGTGATCCAACGCTTTGGCAACCGCGGAGAAAGCCCCGACGATCTGTTTCAAGTGGGGTGCATTGGACTGATGAAGGCCATCGACCATTTTGACGTCAGTCAAGGCGTTCAATTTTCCACCTATGGCGTCCCCATGATTATCGGCGAGGTGCGGCGGTTTTTGCGGGACAACAACTCTGTGCGGGTAAGCCGCTCTCTGCGGGACACGGCTTACAAGGCCATTCAATGCCGGGAACGCCTGACCACAGAGAAGGACCGGGAGCCTACGGTGGAGGAAATCGCCCAGGAGCTTTCTATGAAGCGTGAGGATGTGGTGCTTGCTTTGGAAGCCATTGTAGAACCGGTCTCCCTGTATGAGCCGGTATTCTCGGACGGCGGCGACACGATCTATATTATGGACCAGGTGGGCGACCCCTCCGGAGACGGGGATTGGCTGGAGGAAATCGCCGTGAAGCAGGCCATCCAGAACCTCTCCCCCAGGGAAAAAAGGATTTTATCCCTGCGCTTTCTGGAAGGCAAAACCCAAACAGAGGTCGCAGGCCGCATCGGGATCTCTCAGGCCCAGGTCTCCCGGCTGGAAAAGGGCGCACTGAGCAAAATCAAGCAGGAGCTGCGCTGAAAAAGCCCCCTGTGCTTCCCAGCTGCAAAGCCGGGAAGCGCTCAGGAGGCCCCATTGATAAGAAACCGATCTTTATATTTTTTCGCGCTTTTGCAGGAAATCCCGCACCTCTTCCTCGGTGGCTAAGTCCATGGCCTCTTGCGTCACGGCGTTGGCCTCTTCCATGGTCCACAGGGAAATGGTCTTGCGCAAAGGCAGCAGCGCCGCCGGTGCAACGCTGAAATTCTTAAGGCCAAAGGACAGCAGCACCGGGACCAAGGCCGGCTCTGCGGCCGCCTCGCCGCACAAGCTCACGGGGACACCCTTCTGCCGGGCTGTATGCAGCACCTGGCGGATCATCCGCAGCACTCCGGGATGAAAATAGGAGTACAGATGGGCCACCCTGGCGTTGCCCCTGTCCACACCTAGGACGTACTGGGTCAGGTCATTGGTGCCAAGGCTAAAATAATCCGCCTCTTGAGAAAAGACATCCGCCATAAGGCAGGCAGCCACCGTCTCCACCATCACGCCCAAAGGGAGCGCCTCGTCAAACTCCACCTTCCGGCGGCGCAGAGCGGACTTTTCCTCCTCCAGAATCTCTCTGGCCTGACGGATCTCCTCCACACCGGTGACCACGGGCAGCAGCAGATTTGCCTTTCCATAGGCGCTGGCCCGCAGCACCGCCCGCAAATGGGAGCGGAACATCTCCTCCTCCCGCAGGGAAAAACGCAGTCCGCGGCAGCCCAAAAACGGGTTTTCCTCAGGGGGCTGGTGCAGATAGGGCAGGGTTTTGTCCCCACCCACATCCAAGGTGCGGATAATCACCCGTTTTCCGCGCATGGCGGTGAGGATCTGCCGGTACGCATGAAACTGCTCCTCCTCCCCGGGCTGGGAGGTCCGGTCCAAATAGAGGAATTCCGTGCGGAGCAATCCAATGCCGTCGGCGCCGTAGCTTGCCGCCCGGACGGCGTCTCCCACGCTGCCGGCATTGGCGGCCAACTGAATCCGCTCGCCGTCCGCAGTGGCTGTTTCCCGCCCCACAAATTCCCGCAAAGAGGCCCGCAGCTGCAAAAACTCCCTCTGCCGGTCCTCATAGACGGCCCGCATCACCTGACCGGGGGAAAACACCGCACAGCCCCGGTTGCCATCCACAATGACCGTCTCGCCGGGATCGGCGTCCATCACACGCTCTTCCAGCCCCAGCACCGCGGGAATTTCCAGCGCTCTGGCCAAAATGGCGCTGTGAGAGGTAGGCCCGCCCTTTCCCAAGACGATCCCCGCCACGTTGGCAGAATTGAGCACCGACACCGCCGAAGGGGACAATTCCTCTGCCATCAGAACCGTGCCGGGCTGCAAAGTGGAAAAATCCATCTCTGGAATCCCAAGTAGCAGCCGCAGCATACCGCTTCGCATATCCCGCACATCGGCGGCCCGCTGGCGGGTCACCTCCTCCTCTGCAGCCGTAAACAAATCAATGAACAAGTCGCAGCTGGCAGACAGGGCAGCTGCTGCGGATTGCCCCGACGCGATGCGGCCCTCCACTTGGCCGCTTAAATAAGGATCTCGGATCATCGCCGCCTGATAGCGAATGATATCTCCCTGTTCCTTTCCGGCCATCTCAGCCACACGGTCCGCTTTGATCTCCGTGACATGGCAAAAAGCTTCCACCGCACTGTGATAGCGCTCCAGCTCCAGCCTGGGGTCCGCGATCTCCCGCTCCAGACTTCCCATGGGATTTTCCTTATAGATCAGCGCATGGCCGATCCCGATCCCCGGAGAGGCTGCCACTCCATACAGCACCCGTTCGCCGGTCACGGACAACCACCTCCCGTTTCCCCCAGGCCGGAGCTTATCAGCTCTACCGCCCGCGCCAAGGCCTCCTCTTCATCCGCGCCGGAACAGCGAACCTCCACCTCGTCCCCGCATGGAATCCCGGCGGCAATGAGACTCATGATACTCTTTCCATTAACAAGCGATTCCTTGTGACAAACCCATACATCTGAGAGGAACCTCTGCATCTCATTGGAAAACAGGCCCGCAGGCCGCACATGCAGCCCCTCTCTGTTGTTTAAAACCACTTTTTCGGATACCATATCATGCGCTCCTTTCCAAAAGTACGGCGAAATCATCCTTCCTGGGAACTCATCTGGCTGGGCATCACATAAACCGTTTTATAGCTGACATAGATCACCATACCCGGTTTCGCCCCTGCGGGCTTCGACACATTGCGGATCTGGGTGTAATCCACCGGCACCTGGGAGGAATCCTTGGCGCGGCTGTGCAGGGCCGCTAACTGAGCAGCTTCCAGCATGGCCGTCTCGGTGGGCTTCCTCCCCTCCGTGACCAGCACCGTGTGAGAACCGGGAATGTTTTTGGTATGGAACCAAATATCGTTATTGTTGGCCGTTTTCAAAGTGAGCTTATCGTTCTGCCGGTTGTTCCTGCCCACCAGCACGGTAAACCCGTCGGAGGTGGTAAACTTCATGGGCGCGCTGACTGCTGCCGGCTTCTCCTTCTTGCTGCGCAGCCGGCGGAGATACCCCTGCTCCTGAAGCTCCGCGCGGATCTCGGCAAGGTCCCGCTCTGTCTCTGCCCGAGCCAGGGCGTCCAGGACCGTCTCCAAGTATTCCAGCTCCCGCTCTGCCAAGCCGATCTGCTCCGTGAGCTTTTCCTCGGCAGTCTTGGCCTTGCGGTACTCTTTATAGTACTTCTGCGCGTTCTGGGACGGGGTCAGCGCGGGGTCCAGCTCAATATGCAGCAGGGGGCTGCCCTCTTCGTAAAAATTGGCCAGCTCGGCGCTGGGGGCGCCCTTCTCCAGCTGGTACATATTGGCGCTGATGAGATCCCCTGCCACCCGCAGGCCGTCCCGGTCCGCACACTGCTCCAGCTCCCCCCGCTGGACGCCGATCTTTCTGGACAGCCGCTCCGAATGGGTGGACAGCAGCTTCAGCAGATCCTGCTCCCGCACCCGCATACGCTCCTGCTTGTCCCGCTCCCGGTAAAAGTCGTCCAGCAGCTGAGAAAAGCTCTCGGCCTCCTTCACCACGGCGGCTGTGCCGTACTGGTGGATCTCTAAGAAGGAAAAATCCATGGGCTTCCCCTGGGGGCTGACTGCCATATAGGGCTTCCCGGAAACTTCCTCCACGGCGTCCCGCATCTGCTGGTAAAAGAACCCTGCCCGAAAGAGCTGTTCCTCGTCCATGGTCTTAACGGTCAGCTCCCTGCCGCGGCCCACTCGATAAGCAAGCTCCCGGCAAACAATGGGGGATACGCCCTGCAGCACGGCCAAATACCCCTTGGACAGCTCCATGTCCCTGGGCAGCGCCTTCAACGCCTCCACCACCTGCTGCGAGACCGTGGACAGCGGGCAGAGCTTGCTCTGGGGCGGGGGCAGCCGGTAGGTGAGGCCGGGCAGCACCAAGCGCTGCGAGGACATCTCAGCGTCCACCCGCTTGAGAGCGTCGATGATTTTCCCCTCCCCGTCGGAGAGAATGATGTTGCTGTACCGGCCCATGACCTCCATGGTCAGCGTAAGGATCACATGGTCCCCCAGCTCGTTGATGGAATCAAAGTCAAAGTGCAGAAGCCGTTCCAGCTCCGGCTGCCGGATCGCCACCACCTTGGCCCCCAAAAGCTTCTTGCGAAGCAGCATACACAGCATGGGGGGCTGCTTCGGGTTCTCCAAAGGGATGGTGGTGAAATGCACCCGCGCCGAGTTCGCCCTGGCCGAGAACAACACCTTGCAGGCAGCCTCCCTGCTGCGGAAGGAAATGAGCAGCTCTTCCCGGTTGGGCTGATACACCTTATCCACCCGAGAGCCCAAAAGCTGTCCCTCCAGTTCTGTTTTGATATGCCGCAAAAATGCCCCGTCCAAAGCCATAGTTATGCAGATCCTTTCTGATGGTATGCTATCTTACACCGTTTTCATGGGCGGCGTCTCGGTTTGAGAGAGAAGGAAGGCTGTGTCCGGCACTCGCTTGCGCAGATAGGAAGCCAAAAACTCCGCAAACACCTTCTCGGTGTGATAATGCCCCGCCGCCACGCAGGTCAGCCGGGAAGAAGCCGCCTCCAGCTCCTGGTGATGCTTCATTTCCCCGGTGAGGTAGGCGTCCGCTCCCCGGCAGGCAGCCTGATGGATAAACTCCCCCCCGGCGCCGCTGCACAAAAACACCCTCTGCACCGGACGGTCTCCGGCGCAGAACCTCACGCTGGGAGCAGAGAGCTTCTCCTTGACCAGCCCCGCAAACTGCTCCGGCTCCAAGGGTTCCTCCAAGCTGCCGGAATAAAGGACGCACTCCTCGCCGAACACATCCTCTTGGCGAAGGTTTTTCAGGCCCAATTTACTGCCCAGCGCCACATTGACCCCGCACACCGGCGACAGGTCCAAATTTGTGTGGCAGCACAGCGCTCCGATCTCCCGGCTGGCCAACTGATAGGCCACGTCCTGGGGCCCCAGGGACCTTAACGGCTGAAAGATCACAGGGTGATGGGAGATGATCAGATTGGCGTTCATAGAGGCCGCTTCTGCCACCACGTTGGGAGTGATGTCCAAAGCCAGCAGCGCACGGGTCACTTCCGTGTTGCCGTCGCCAACCAATAATCCGGCATTGTCAAAATCCAGAGCGGCAGAAAAGGGCGCCGCTGCATTGATGATGTCATAGATGTCACAGATTCTTGCCATAAGTAGCTTCTCCTTTTTCAGCAAAACTTTGGGACCGCACCCGTTTTCTCAAAAGGAGGGTTTCTCTCCCAGATACCTTTCCCCGATCTCCTGCATCACGGTTTCCAACCGGGCAGCGTCAGGAGCGTCGCCTCGATGGAGAGCGCCCTTTCGCTGCGCTGTCAGCTCCCGCAGGACCTTCCGGGCATAGGCGTCCACAGGGGGCTCTCCGGGAATCAGCTTGCCCATCCAGGGGTAGAGAGGGTCCGTTTCCACAGGCTCCCCCGCATATTCGGCTGCAAAGGCAGAGTACACCTTCTCCCCATCCTGCACAGCGTACTCCTCCAACACGGCATAGTTCAGACGTTGCAGACCCTGCCGCAGCTCCGGGACAGAGCTCATGGGCTGTAAAATCAGCCGCTTATCCCCTTCCCGCAGCCAGGGGGTCTCCTCCACAATGCGCAGGATCAGCTCGCCCCCCATACCGGCAATGACAATATCCTCCGCTTCCTCCGGCGCCACCTGCCGCAGCCCATCGGAAAGACGCAGCGTCAGCCCCTCGCCCACCTGGTATTTCTCGCCGTCCCGGCGGGCAGCCTCCAAAGGCCCGGAATTCACATCGCAGGCCAAGGCCCGGGGGACCCTGCCCATTTTCAACAGCCAGATGGGCAGATAGGCGTGGTCCGTGCCCACATCGCACAGCGCGCTGCCCGGGCGCACCAAATCCGCACACAAAGCCAGTCTGGCTCCAAGTTTAAATAGTGGTCGCATACATGAAACTCCAGATACAACACTGCCGCACGGCTGGAGATGTCGCGCGGCAGCAAAATTTGTTCTCACTTGTCCTTCAAATGCTCGTTGAGCTTCGCCACCAGTTCATCGGCGTCCACTCCGTGAACAGCACAGGCCTGCTCCACCGTCTCGCCGCGGGAAGAAGGACAGCCAAGGCAATGCATACCCATCTCCAGAAAAAAAGGAGCCGTGGTCCGGTCCAGATCCAGAATCTCGCCAATAATGGTATCTTTTGTGATAGAAGCCATTGTAAGTTCCTCCATTTCTTTTTTCTTTAATACTATTATAATACCCTTTCTTTCGCTCCGCAACACAAAAATCATGAAAAAAGAACGTCCCAGCCGCGAACGCTCCTTTTTTTCATCATGATCTTATCCTTCCCGCTCCTGCCGCATGCTGGTATAGCACTCGCTGCAATAGACCGGGCGGTCCTCCCTGGGCTGGAAGGGCACCCGGGCCTCCTTGCCGCAGGCAGCGCACACGCCTGTGTACAGCTCCCGCTGGGGCTGGCCGTTGTTCTTCCTTGCCTGACGGCAGTCCCGGCAGCGCTGGGGCTCGTTTTGAAAGCCCTTTTCTGCGTAAAACTCCTGCTCTCCTGCGGTGAACACAAACTCCCTGCCGCACTCCTTGCATACAAGCGTCTTATCCTGATACATCTTTCATTTCCTTTCTTTGATTGACTTGATCCTCCAAACCCCGCCTACAGGCGCTTCAGCTTGGAGCGCACCCGGTGCAGCGCGTTGTCATAGGCGCGCACCGTGATCCCCGCCCGGTCCGCAGCCTCGCCCCTGCGGTATCCGCTGAGGTAGAGCGTCAGCACCCGGCGCTCCATGGGAGAAAGGGACACTCCCATCCTCTGCTGAAGGGCCCGGAAGTCCTCTTGCAGCTCCAGCTGCTCCTCGGGACTGGCCTCCACCGCAGCGTCCCCGGCATCCTCCAACGAAATGGATTCGTTCAGCGGCCGGTTCCCACTGCTGGCATGGCGCCGCACAGCGCTGGTCATCCGGTTGTAAACGCACACCCCGGCATAGGTGGAAAAGGACGCGCCCCTCTCCGGCCGAAAGGAGATGGCAGCCGCATACAGGCCCAGCAAGCCCTCCTGCCAAAGGTCCTCCTTCTCTGGGGCGGCCACGCCTTCAAATAGCTTCGCCTTTGCCCGAATAAGCCCCAGGTAGCGGGCAGAAAGCTCGGCAAAAGCATCCCCTTGACGCTCCCGCACCAGGGCGGTAAGCCGGGCGTCGCTGCAATCCTGAAACTCCATGCTGCACCTCTTTTCCTGCCCTTTATGATATCCCAAAGTGGCAATTTCGTCAAGATTCTGTTTTCTGATGCAATCATTCCTGTAAAGAATATAGGACTTCGTTGTATTTTGCATCACTGTGCTGTATAATAGAAAAAAAAGCAAAGTCATTTTTAGGAAAGATGGTGAAGGAGCATGGTGGAAAAAATCTACAGCATGGGATTGTTCGGTTTGGACGCCTTCCCAGTGGAAGTGGAAGCCGACCTCTCTCAGGGGCTGCCCGCCTTTGACCTGGTGGGGCTGCCCGACGCCGCTGTCAAGGAATCCCGGGACCGGGTGCGGGCTGCTATGAAAAACTGTGGGTTTGAGTATCCTGTCAGCCGCATCACCATGAATCTTGCCCCCGCGGACAAGAAAAAGGAGGGCCCGATTTACGACCTGCCCCTGTTGGTTGCTCTTCTAAAGGCTTCCCATCAGCTTGCCTGCTCCACGGACGACGCCGTCTTTCTGGGGGAGCTTTCCCTCTCCGGAGAGCTTCGGCCCATCCGGGGCCTCCTCCCCATGGCGGATAAGGCCCGCGCAGAGGGCTTCCGGCGGCTGTATGTGCCTGCCGCCAATGCGGGGGAAGGCGCGGTCATCGATGGGCTGGAGGTCTATGGAATCCGCAATGTGACCCAGTTGATAGAGCATCTGCGGGGCATGCTGGAGCTGGCTCCGGCGCTTCCTCAATTCCAACAGGAAGCTCCCCTGGAGCTTTTGGATTTTGCCGACGTCAAGGGACAGCAGGACGCCAAACGCGCTTTGGAAATCGCTGCCAGCGGCAATCACAACGTCTTGTTCCTCGGACCTCCCGGCTCTGGAAAAAGTATGCTGGCCAAGCGCCTGCCCTCCATCCTGCCGGAGATGACCTTTCAAGAGGCGTTGGAAACCACAAAGATTCATTCCATCCGCGGAGAGCTGCCCCTTGGGACCTCCCTGCTGCGGCAGCGTCCTTTCCGTTCCCCTCACCACACGGTGTCCAACGTGGGGCTGACCGGCGGGGGCTCCCCGCCCCTGCCCGGAGAGATCTCTCTGGCCCACAACGGCGTCCTGTTCCTGGATGAGCTGCCCGAATTCCCCCGGCCCGTGATGGAGGCCCTTCGGCAGCCTATAGAGGACCGGGTCGTGACCATCTCCCGTGCTGCGGGAACCCACGCGTACCCCTGCCGGTTCATGCTGGTGGCCGCCATGAATCCCTGCCCCTGCGGCTACTTCGGCCATCCCAGCCATCCCTGCCTCTGCTCTGCCCGCGAGGTGGAGCGCTATCTGGGGAAAATCTCCGGACCTCTGCTGGATCGGATCGACCTGCATATCGAAGTGAACTCTGTGCCCTTTGAGCAGCTCTCCTCCACCAGCCAAGAAGAATCCTCCGCAGAGATCCTGAAGCGAGTCACCGCCGCCCGGAACATTCAAAACCAGCGCTATGAAGGAAAGCCCTACACCTGCAATGCGGATATCCCTGCCGGCGATCTGCAGGAAATGTGCCAAGCCACGCAGGACGCCCAGGCCCTTCTGCAAAACGCCTTTGAGACACTGGGCTTTTCCGCGCGAAGCTACAGCCGTGTGCTGAAGGTGGCCCGCACCATCGCAGACTTGGACAACTCCGAGAAGATCACCATGGACCATGTGACAGAGGCTATCCAGTACCGCACCTTGGACCGGAAGTATTGGATGGACCGCTAAGGCGCAAAAAAGCCGCCCGCTCCACGGAGGAGGGCGGCTTTCTGCTGCCGTTTTTTAACGGTTGCTGTCCAAGTGGCTGATATTGGCCGGGAAGTGGAACCCATAGGTGTTCTTCGTCCAATAGCCGTTTGGTTTGAGAGCTTCGTAATAGTTGCCGAAGAAGAAGATCTTGCACTCTGCCATGCGGCGGTACACCAGACCTGGAATACCGCCGGTATTCCACTGGAGGAAGTTGTTGGCAAGGACAGTGGAATCCACCCAACCCAGGTCGCAGGGAGCGCTGCCGGAAAGCCGCACATATCCTGCGGGCATCCAGCCCACTTGGCCGCCGGAGGTGGTCACCTGGTACCAGACCTCCTGCTGAGAGGAGGAACGGAAGTCCTTGTACGCCTTCACCGTGACCGTGCTGCCCAGGGGCAGGGACGTCACCAGATTGCTTTTGACATTCGTGCTGGAGTACACCGGCGCTTTCCCCAAATCCACATCCGTGCCGTTCACAGTGCCGGTGCGGGGGCTGGCGTCGGAGATTCCTCTGGGATTTGTGGCGTTGAGCAGTGCCACGCAGTACCCGTACTGAGTGGAAAGCACTCCCGCGCCGTGGTTGTACACAAAGCTGGTCAGGGCGTCAAATTGCGCCTGGCTCATTTTGATGCTGTTGTTCCTTCGGAAATTATCCACAGCGTCCCCATACCCACCGTTGTTGACCATGTTCACCAGCTGGGCATAGGCCTCCTCCTCCGTCAGGTTGTTGTAGAAGGAGGTGTTCTTCCGCACCACATAGCCGTAGCCCACAGTGGGATTGCCTGTTGCAAGGTCGTCATCCCGGATCTCTGCGATCAGGCCCTCAAAATTGGCAAGCACCGCAATGCCGTCCCCGCTGGGGATCCGGCTGTCATACGTGGCGGTGGTAGCACTGACATTGCTCCCAGTCACCCGCATAGTAAACTCATAATAATCCGTGGACCAGGTGCCCGCCGCCACAGTGTTGGAATACGCGCGGATGGTGTAATCACCGGCAGCGCTGAACCGCACGGTCCGGCGGAAAACCTTCACGGTGTTAATGGGCAGACCGTGGTTGGAGATCCGGCTGGCAGTTTCATACTCTGTGGCAAGATAGGCGCCCTGGGCAGGACCCTTCACAATGTCAAAGCGCATCTCTGCCCGGCTGGCATCCGTAATGCCCACCAGGTCAAAATCCGTGTTTACGGGCACGATGTTGCCCTCCGCATAGGCAAAGCGCACCGGCTGTGCTGCGGTGACCGTGACCTGGCAGGTCGCCTTGGCCCCAGCGCCATCGGTAAAGGTGATGGTGGCTGTGCCGGGCTTCACGCCATAGAGCATGGCGCCCTGGCTGTTGCCGCCATAGCTCACCGTATAGCCGGTGGAAACCACGCTGGGATCACTAGTCTCCCAATGCATGGCCCCAATATTGGAGGTGACCGAGCCATCCAGACGCACGCTCTGATACTGGGCCAGCGTCAGCTTCGTGCTGCTGAGAGCTGCCCCGGTGGCAGTCCCGTTTTCCTCGGAGGAGCTGTCCACCACATACTCGCCGCTGACATAGCCGGTCAGCCCGCCTTGGGTCTTGACCCCAAGCCACCCGTTGCTCTCCACAGAGGTGACCGTCAGCAGCGTACCTGTAGCCAAGGTTGTGACAGCCGTATATTCCGTTCCGGGACCGCTGCGCAGCCGCAGGCTGGGCTCCGCTGTGACGCGTACCGTCTGCCCCACATGGAAGCCGTCTCCCGGCTCGGGACCGGGCCCAGGATCAGGTCCGGGTCCGGGGTCCGTGAAGTCTTGGTATGTAAACGCCACATACTCCAGGCTGACATATCCTGTCGAGCCGGTTTCCGTTTTCACCCCGGCCCACCCGTCGGACACTGAGGTAACAGAAAGCAGCGCGCCCACAGAAAGCACCTCAACGGGATCGTAGCTGGTGCCGGGACCCTTACGCATCCGCAGACCGCCCACTGCGATCACCCGCACCGTGTCCCCGGTCTTGATGGATTCCTCCACAGGATCGGCCGCCTCGGCCACATGCTCAAAAGCCCAATATTTGGTCCCCACGTCCTCAAACTCCTGAAGGGTTTTGTCCGCAGCAAAGCCGGAACCTGTGCGCCCCAAGGCGTTGTTCAGCATCGCTGTAACCTGGGCCCGCTTAAGCGTCTCCTCCGGGCGGAAGGTCCCATCATCAAAGCCGCTGATCCACCCCATAGTGGCTGCGGAAGAAATCACCTTCTCTGCCCAATGGCCCTCGATATCGGTAAAGGACGCTGTGCCTTCTTTCATCTCAAAGCACTTGGCCAACGCCGCCACAAACTCTGCGCGGGTCACTGTGTTATCGGGCCGGAAGGTGCCGTCCCCATACCCGCTGAGCACCCCCACATCCACCAGCACATTGACGGCGGTGTAATACCACTGGCCCTGGGTCACATCGGAAAAATGCCCCTCCTGGACCGCGGGCTTCGCGGCCAAGAGATTGTACAGGACCTGGGCCATCTCTGCCCGGGTCATGCTCCGGTCCGGGAAGAACCGGGAGCCGGACTCTCCGGACATATAGGGTTTATGGCCGGTGGTCACCAACAAAGGATAAGCGCCATGAAGCTCCTCCTGGGTGTCCTCCAAAGAGGAGGTCTCTTCCCCCTCTTCCCCTTCATCCGGAGCGCTCTCCAAAAGGCCGTCTCCCTCGGGCTCAGAGGATTCCATGGATTCCTCCGAAGAAGAAGTGTCCTCCTGTTCGGAAGCCTCCGGCTCCGACTCCGGCTCAGAGGAGCTCTCTTGACCGTCCTGGGAGGTTTCCGAATCTGAGGAGCTCTCCTCTTGAGAGACCGATTCTGTGTCCAGCGAAGCACTCTCTGCCAAAACCGCTGGAGCAGGCAGCAGTAACAACAGTACCAGCACCAACGATATCCATGTAGCAACTGTTCTCTTTTTCGTATTTCCCACAATTGACCTCCTAAGCGGACAGGGTTCTGCCCGATTTGCGAAAATAGTCGCTTTTATTATAGCGGAAAAATTACAAAATTGCAATCTTTTGAGGCCCAATTCAGTCCACGCAAAATTTTCCATAAAAAAGCTGCCGCAAATCCGCGGCAGCTTTTTGGGGATTTTTCGAAGTATTTACAGGTTTTCCACCAAAGCCTTGGTATCCCGAGCAATCACCAGCTCCTCGTTGGTGGGGATGACATACACTTCCATGGAGGAATCCGGCGTGGAGATCTTGCCTTCCTTGCCGCGAACCATCTCC
>CAUWLU010000051.1:0-15266 GCA_963559705.1 uncultured Acutalibacter sp. | reverse complement strand
GAGAACGGTGGAGTTTCCTTCCACCGTTCTTTTTCTGTTTATTCTACAAAGATATAGGGCTCCAGCCGGGCGAAGGTTTTTTCACCGATGCCGGATACTTCCATAATCTCTTGAATATCATAAAAACCGCCGTTCGTTTCCCGATAGTCAAGGATTCTTTGTGAGATCGCCGGCCCGACTCCGGGAAGCTTATCCAGCTCCTCCAAAGTGGCGCTATTGAGATTGACGCTCTTTTCCACCAAAACCTCTTGAGGGCCCGGTGGGTCCGGCTCCACAAGCTCACTCTCCTCCCCTTGGAGTACAGGAGGCAGGGGGGCCGGGGTTTGAGCTTCGAAATTGGAGGAGAGCGGAGCATCCTCCACAATCACTTGATAGAAATTGATGGGTTGCGCCGTGTACAGGATCGCCAATACCGTCGCAGTGATTGCTGCGGCTGCCAACAGCAGCACCCCGCGAATTTTCGATTCACGGTCCATAGAGGATCACACTTCTTTCAGCTTCTGCAGAAATTCCGTGAAATATGGGGGCAAGGGCGCTTCAAATTCCAAATACTCTTCTGTACGGGGATGAACAAAGCCGATCTTCCCCGCGTGAAGGCATTGGCCCTGCAAAGAGGCAATCACCTTTTTAGGGCCATAGACCGCATCCCCAGCAACAGGATGGCCCAGGTATGCCATGTGAACCCGGATTTGATGGGTGCGCCCAGTCTCCAAACGAAGCCGCAGCCGAGTGAAGCCTTGATAGCGTTTCACCACCTCAAAATGAGTCACCGCGTGACGGGCAGCGGGGTGATTGGGAAGCACCGCCATCTTTTTTCGATCCGTTGGATGACGGCCCAATGGCTGATCCACTATGCCGGAATCCTCTCGAAAAGAACCGTAGACTACCGCGCTGTATTCTCGGGTGAAGGTGTGAGCCTGAATCTGCTCTGCAAGGCGCGTATGGGAAAAATCATTTTTGGCAACGATCAATAGGCCGCTGGTATCTTTATCAATGCGATGGACAATGCCGGGTCTGGCAACGCCGTTAATGCCCGACAAGGAATCCTTGCAATGATACAGCAAAGCATTGACCAAAGTGCCCTCCCCATGTCCCGGTGCAGGATGCACGACCATACCCTTGGGCTTGTTCACCACCAGGAGGTCCTCGTCCTCATAGATGATTTCCAAAGGGATATCCTCGGGCAGCACCTCTAAAGGACGCACCTCCGGAAGCTCCACCAAAATTCTATCCCCCGGCTTCAGTTTTGCGCTTTTGGAAAGAGGCTTTCCTTGGCAGGTCACTCGCCCGTCTTCCAGAAGATTCTGGACCGCGGAGCGCGTCATGTTGTCCAGGGCATCCGCGAGGAGCTTATCCACCCGCTGTCCAGCGCTCTCTACAGGAACTTCCAGCAGGCGGCTCATTTCTCATCGGCCTCCTGGGGCAGTGTTTTTTCGCCAGTGAAAAACAAGACGTGGATTATAAAGCATACTGCGCCAATCGTGATGCAGCAATCTGCAAAATTGAAAATGTAGTCAAAGAACATCACATGAATGTAATCCACAACGAATCCGTGAAAAAACCGGTCCAGCAGGTTTCCGATCCCTCCGGAAATCAGGAGCGCTGAGGTGGCATAGCTGAAAAAGCTGTGTTTTTTATACCAAAACAGCAGTACAAGTATGGCGGCGCAGGCCACCGCTGTCATGGTTACCAAAAACCACGTCATATCTCGAAAAAGCCCGAAAGCCGCACCGGTGTTCTCTACGTATGCAAGCTCCAACAGACCGGGGATAACGGATACCGTTCCCACCGGCCGCAGATAAGCCAGCACAAAATACTTGATAACTTGGTCGATCACTAACAGTCCCATTGCCACTGCAATGATAATAAGCGGGGTAACGATAGTTCGCTGCGTCTTTTTCACGTTACAATTGCTCTCCTTTTCCAGCCGTTCCGCAGAAAAGAGCGCAAAGCTTTTCTTTGCGCCCCTTCCGATTCTCTTTATCTCTTGCGCTTTTTGTTGCCCAAATCCACATTGTCTCCGAATTCCAGATTGCTGAAATGAGACGCCTTTTCTCTCTGCAAAGTTTCTGGAATATTGGAATAGGTCTTTAAATCAATGCCAACCTGAGAAAGGTCGTCATCGTCAGGATGGTAGTCCTGGTCGGGCTCCCGGTGCATTTGCTCCCTGCTGTAATCCACACGATCATGCAGCGTAGGAGCGGAAGGACGGTGCGCGGGAGCAGCAGCCTGTCTGTGCGGCTCTGCCTGCTGCATGGGCTCAGGCTCCGGAATGGGGTCGGGCCGGGGCTCCTCTCTCTGCACAGGCGCGGAGAAATCCGAATCGGCGCTTGGCCTGCTCTCTGCCCGAGAAGGGGCCGCCGTCTCGGAGGGCGCATCCTTAAACCGGAAGCTGGGAATATGATTGATGATCTCCAGGTGCTTTTTGTACATCTCCAGCAAGGAGACCCGGAATGCAGAAACCTGGCGCTTGATCTCCTCCAGCTCCGTCTTTTTTTGCTCCACCTGATCGGCGTACTCGCGGGCGGCTTTGGCAGCGTCATCCCTGGCGTTTGCAAGAAGCTTTTTGGCGTTGTCTTCCGCATCTGCCAAAATCACCGCAGATTTATCCTTGGCAGCCTGGATGGTGCTGTCCGCGCTTTTTTGCGCATTGAGAAGAACCTGCATCACGCTGTTCTCATCTTCCCGATAGGATTCGATTTTTTGGGCAAGGATTCCCAGCTTTTTCTGAAGCTCTGTATTTTTCGCGTTGAGTTCGCTGATTTGATGGGTAAGCTGCTGAACCTGCTGGTCCATCTGAGAGCCCTGCTGCAAAGCATCATCCCGCTCAGCCAGAAGCTGCGTGAAGGATTCCGCCACCTCATCAATGAAATCGTCCACGTCCTCTGGCTTATAGCCGTTGAACCCTGCTTTACCAAAGCTTACCTCGTTGATATCCTTTACGGTCAGCATCGTAAGTGTCCCCCTTATTGATATTTCCTGCATTTCACCACAAGCCGCCCTTTGCTGGTCAAAGGACCGAGCTGATCTATCAAAAAACGTCCCTGACGCCGCACAGAAAGCAAGTCCCCTTCCTTCACCTTTTGAGAGACGGAGAGAGCTTCCCGATGATTCAAAGAAACCAGGCCAGCCGTAATCAAGCCGGCCGCTTTTTCACGGCTGGAACGGCAGGCAAAGCCCACCAGGCAGTCCAGCCTCTCGGAGGCGATTACACCGCTCATTTCTTTAAACTCTCTCGCCCCGGGCAAAGGAGCTTCCCAGGTGAGCGACGTCTTTACGCCGACTTTGCCGATCTTTCGAACATTCTGAAGAAAATATTCCCCCATCTCCCTGCGCAAGAAAGCAACGCACTCCCCTTCTCCCACAAGGATATCCCCTATGACGGCCCGTTCAACGCCTAACGCCATAAAAGAGCCTAAAAAATCTCTGTGGGACAGGGCGTCCCCTTTTCGGTAGGTCATGGCAAAGGGAGTGATGGGAAAAAGCTCCTCTTCAGGCTCCATATAATCTGGGAAAAAGCCCAGCATCACCCGTTCTGCGTCCGCATGGCCGCCCCAAAACAGATGCGCGGCCTCCCGGCGATGAGCCAGGAAATCTTCACAAAAAGCAGCCTGAGCTTCATCCAGAAACCCGAGAAAGCTGGGGCGTTTTTTCCCCGCCTTCAGCGAGTCCTCCAGCCGGGCAATCAAAAGTTGTTGTTCTTGTGTCATATCTTAAAAATAGACGCCGCTGTTTTCCAGCTCATCCAACACATCGTCACCGGTCAAATCCACATTATAGGGAGTGATGATAAAGGTGTTGGTGGCAATCCGTTTGATTTTGCCGTTGTTGGCGTAGGCTACACCGCTGAGAAAATCTACAATCCGTCTGGAAACCTCTTTTTCCGTCTTTTCCAGATTGAGCACCACGGTATGGCGCTTTAACAGTTCGTCGGCAATCGAGCGGGTTTCTTCGCCAAAAGAAATGGGTTTAAACAGCACCACCTGCAGCTGTGCCTTTGCGTTGATATTGACCACCCGGTTAGACGTGTCGTTCCGAGAGGAAAAATCAGAAAAGGAAAACGAGGAGGAACGGCGAGGCTCATTGTAATTGCTGTAACTGTCCTCCGGCTCCTGTTCCGGCTCATCATCATAGTATTCATCATCATCGTAATCATCATCGGACGGATTCCACATCCGATGGAGCTTATCGACCAATCCTGCCATAAGGACGCTACCTCCTAAAAAGCGCTAATTACCGCTTGGAATAGTCCCTCTTTCCAAACAAGGAGGAACCAACACGCACCATTGTTGCTCCACAGGCAATCGCCTCTTGGAAATCAGAGGACATTCCCATGGACAAGCAGTCCATACTTACATTATCTAATTTTTTTGCCTTGATGTCAACATAATATTGCTGGACCCTAGAAAAATACCCCCGCAATTCGGCCTCCTTTTCACAGACCGGCGGAATCGTCATCAAACCAGCCACCTGAATCCCCGGCAATTGGCGAATCTCGTCCACGCCTTCCAGCAATTCCTCCGGGAGGAAGCCGCCTTTGCTCTCTTCCCTGCCAATATTCACCTCGACGAGAACCTTCATGGAAGCGTTCTCGCGCACACACAGCCGCGAAATCTCCTTTGCCAGCTTCACGCTGCCCACGGACTGAATGCAACTGACTTTCCCAATAAGGTACTTTACCTTATTGGTCTGCAGCTGTCCGATAAATTGAACATCACAGTGTTCCTTATGCAGACCGTCGTATTTATCCAGAAGTTCCTGGACGCGGTTTTCACCCACACAGGATAACCCCTGGTCAATGGCGTGATTGACCACCTCCAAGGGCACTGTTTTCGTCGCAGCAAGCAATGTGATATCCTCCGGCTGCCTGCCGGATTTTTCTGCGGCCTGGGCAATCTCTTCCAGGATTCTGGGGTAGTTCTCATCAAAGATCTGACAGCGCTCACTCAACGATTTTTCCATCATAGAGATCCGTCCCTTCTACCACAATTTGATCGTAAAGCTGAATGGTGGAGTCGGTCACCAGCATTTCCCGCTCCTCAGACGTCAGCTCTGTTTTACAGATGGCGTATCCATTTACGGAATGATCCGTAAAGACCTGCACAAACTCCAACTGACCTCCATAGAGCACATAGACCCCCCGGACATTCTCCTGTACTTTTGTGATGGCGTTCCCCTCTTCGTCAGCAGTGGTGTACTCCACATCTTCAAAGCGCAGGGCCTTTTCATTGACCAACACGCCGGAATAGGTCGCAACCGTCACCCGCACGGCTTCATTGCGTGCTGCAGCAATATCCGAATCCATGTAGGAGCACTGGAACACCACAGCAGTATTCCCTGTTTCCTCATCGTAATTCTTTGCAACAACAGTGGCGGGGATCCTCTCCGTACTGGCAAAGGGGATGTCCAGAAATGCGTCTTTCACGCCTTCCAGATGCACCATCTCATCCTCGTTAAAGATGCAGGCCACATACCAATTGAAATCTTTGCAGATCTTTCCGGCAGCGCTGTCGCTGGGAGAACCTTTCTGCTTCAACAGCTCCTCTATTTGGGAAACCGTCAGCTTTTTTACCTCATCCAGATCCACAGCGTCCTCTAAGCCATCCACAGTCCCGATGAAATAGCCGGCTGTCGGAGCCTGGATGGTTCCAACGGCGCTGCCGGCCTGAAGCTCCAGCGCATTGCGCCGGCTTTGCAGCTCGCTGATACGCTGGCTGAAATCATGGGAGCTTCCCTCTCCGGCAACCAATTGGCGCCGGGTCAAAGCATCCAGCAGCTCCTCCTTCCAAACAGCAAGCTGGGAAAAATCATTTTGGTTCACACTTTTGACAATATCCTCCACTGCCGCGTAGATTTGATCGCCCAGCATGGAAGGGTTGGCCACCACGAAATCCGTGGGGCCAGTCAATGCCTGCAGGCTTTCGATCTCCCGATCCAGCTGTTCGATCTCCCGCTGGGCAGTGGCGTCGCTTTCTGAGACAAAAACATCTGCGATCACCCCGCCGGAGGCCACGCGCGCTCCGTCTGCCAGCCGGTAGCTCAGCACGCCTGAAGTGCTTCCAGAGACAACGGTCTCATTTCGGATGATAAACCCTTGCGCTTGAATGATGTCCGACGCCTCGCCATACATGGCGGTCTCTGTCTGAATCGTCCTGTGGGTAGCCATATAAGCTTGATATCCCACATAGGTCAAAACCAGCAGCGCCAGGATCATAACTCCCGCAGTGCGTATTTTTTTCGTTCCGCTCAAGGGCTTCCCCCACCTTTCAGGACATTCCACTTTTGCAGCAGCCGGATGCACTCCTCCGTCAGCTGGTTCCTATCGGAGAAATCATCCAGGTACAGAAACTCCACCTGCTCCTCCCGCTTAAACCAAGTGATCTGCCGCTTGGCATAGTTACGGCTCTCCCGTTTGATGCTCTCCACGGCGTCCTCCAGAGAGCTCTCCCCTTTAAAATAGGGGAACAGCTCCTTGTAGCCAATGGCCTGGGCTGCGGTGGGGATTTGCTCAGCATGGCGGCAGCGCTCATAAAAACGCCGCGCCTCCTCGAAAAGCCCCTGCTCCATCATCCGGTCCACCCGCAGATCAATGCGGCGATAGAGCGTTTCCCGATCCCGAAAGCCCAGACAGAGCATCACGTACCGGTAGGGGGATTGGGCGCTTTTGGAGCGTTCCGCCTGGCGCGAAAAGGGCTCTCCGCAAAGCTCGATATATTCCAGCGCCCGGATCACACGCTTGACGTTGTTGGGATGGATTTCCCGAGCTGCTTGCGGGTCCAGCTGCTCCAAACGCTTGAAGAGGGCCTCTGTTCCGACCTGCTCCGCCTCTTGGACCAGGCGGGCACGCAAGGCTTCGTCCCTGCCGTTCTCTTCAAAGGAGAAACCGCGGAGAAGGGAGCGGGCGTAAAGGCCCGTTCCTCCCACCAAAACCGGAAGCTTTCCCCTGACTGCAATGGATTGGATTTCCCTTTTTGCCACATCCACATAATCGGACACGCTGAATGTTTGTTCCACATCCAGAAAGCCGATAAGATGATGCGGGGCAGCGGCAAGCTCCTCCGGCGTTGGCTGGGCTGTGCCGATTGGCAGCCCGCGATAGATCTGCATGGAGTCGCAGGAGACGATCTCGCCCCCCAGCCGCTTGCACAGCCGAATCCCCAATTCTGTTTTTCCCGTAGCAGTGGGGCCAACCACCGCTGCCACAGGGAGCTTATCTTCACACATCATTGCTCACGCCCTGCCAAATTGTCGCTCGATATCCTGTCGCCGCAGGAGGATGTAAACCGGCCTTCCGTGGGGACAATAGCGCACATCCGGATTTTGCTCCAGCTCCTCCGCCAGGGAGACCATCTCCTCCCGCGTGAGGGAATCCCCGGCTTTGATTGCCGCCCGGCACGCCACATTGTGATACACCCAATCCAGGTGTTCGGTGGTCATGCGGTTTTTCAGTGCAGCCAGATAGCCGGCGATCTCCATCACTGCTTCCACAGCGTCGCCGCCGTCCAGCAGCAAAGGGGCCGACCGCACCAGAATGGTGCCGGACCCGAAGTCCTCCACCTCAAAGCCTGCTTTGGAAAAGTCCTCCAGATGATTTAACACAGCACTGTACTCGTCCTTGTCCAAGGTGACCGTGAGGGGCTCCAAAAGGGATTGGGCCTCTCCCCCTGCATTTTCCCGTTTCAGCCGCTCATAGAGCAGCCTCTCATGAGCGGCATGCTTATCAATGAACATCAGCTCGTCCGCGCTGTACTGCACAACCAGGTACGTGCCGAAGACCTCGCCAAGGATGCGGGAATGAAACTCCCGCAGGGGCGCTTTGGGCTTTTCTGGGAACGGCGCTTCTTCCACCGGCAAGGGAAGCTCCGGAGCAGGGGGTGCTTCCACGGGAGCTTCCTGTGGCTGCATCAAGTGGGGCATCTCCACCACAGGCTTGGGCGGCGAAGCAGGCACTGGCTGGGGCTCCCAATCTAAAACCTTTTCCATCACAAAGGGAAGGGTCATGGTCTCCTTTGTCAAGGCGGCAGCCCCACTGTCGCGGAGCAGAGGAGCCGATGGCGCCGGTTTCGAAGCCGGTTTTGGAGCCGAAATCGAAGCCATACAGGGACTCTCTTGAGCGGCCGGACGCTGAACCATGGGAGCCTGTTTCTGGGGAGCTATCCGCAGCTGCTCATGCTTTTCCGGAATGGGAGCATAGGGGTGAACCTGAGGCCGTTTGAGCTCCATGACCTTGGGCTTGTCCCCTGCATGAAGGGCAGAGGTCACCCCGTGATACACCGCGTCAAAAATGGGCCGTTCGTTGACAAAGCGCACCTCCAGCTTGGCGGGATGGACATTGACGTCCACCGCGCCAAAGGCTAAGTGAAGGTGAAGCACACAGGCGGGAAACTTCCCAGCCATGATAGAGCCCTTATAGGCCTCCTCCAAGGCAGCCATGGCAGTCCTGCTGCGGATGTAGCGGCCATTGATGAAGAAATTCTGCATACTGCGATTGGGCCGGCTGGAGGTGGGGGCGCTGATAAAGCCCTCCACCGTCACATGGCCCAGCTCGTAGTTTACGGGAATCAGCGTTGACGAAAATTCTCTGCCGTACACAGCGTAAATCGTGGAGGAAAGCTTGCCGTCCCCCGGTGTGTGCAGCTGCTCTTTTCCATCCCGAATAAAGCGGAAAGAGATCTCCGGGTGGGACAGCGCCAGCTTATCCAGAATTCCAGCCACAGAGTTTCCCTCCGTGGAATCCTTCTTTAAAAATTTCATCCGCGCCGGGGTGTTGTAAAACAAGTCCCGCACCAAAATCGTGGTGCCCTCCGGACAGCCCGCCTCTTCCAAAACAGGTTCCTCCGCTCCCCCACAGGCATATCTTACCCCGGCAACCGCGCCGGGCACCCGTGTGAGAAGCTCCACGTGGGCCACAGCCGAGATGGACGCCAACGCCTCTCCCCGGAATCCCAGGGTGGCAATGGAGTTCAAATCATCCTCCCGGTTGACCTTGCTGGTGGCATGGCGCAGAAACGCTGTGGGTACATCCTCGGGAGAAATCCCGCAGCCGTTGTCGGTCACCCGCATGAAGGTGACCCCTCCCCGCCGGATTTCCACCGTGATGATGGTGGCTCCGGCGTCCACTGCGTTTTCCGTCAGCTCCTTGATTACGGAAGAAGGGCGGTCCACCACCTCGCCGGCAGCAATCAGCTCTGCCACCTGCTTCTCCAAAACTTGAATTTTCGGCATGGTCCCACCTCCTTTCTGAATTTCAACTCTCTTACATACTCCATGGGTGTATACCGGATGCCGTCCTTCCGCTGTTCCGAAGCGGTATCACGAAATCCCAGCCGGTGGTAAAACCCTATCCCATAGGGGGAAGAATTTACCGTAACTCGTCCTGCCCCGGTTTCCTTGCGGAAACGTTCCCACAGGGCACGGCCGATGCCCTGCTTGTGGCAGTCCTCCCGAACAAAACACAGGCAGATATGGTTTCTATTTCAGGCAGCCAAAACGCCCACCATTTGAGACCCTTTCCAAGCGGCCCAAGCTTCCAGGGACAGCAGGTCCTGCCGAGCCTGCAAAAACTTCTGAAAGGATTCCACTCCCCTGGGAGAATACTCCGGCGCTTCAAAACGCTGAAACACCTGCCATACCAAGGCCGTGGCCTGATCCCACTCCTCCGGGAGCAAATTGCGAATCTCCATAGCGTTTCCTCACTTCAGCATACTGCAAAGCTCAAACAAGGTGTTCATGCACTGGATGGGCGTGAGGCCGTTGACGTCCAGATTGCGAAGCTTTTGCAGCACTTCCCCGTCTGCAGAAGCCATGATAAGCTGGACGGGCTCCTCCAAGCGCCGGGGCGAGGGAGGTTCTGATACAGCCTCCCCATTCTCCAGCTCTGTCAGTACTTGCTTGGCCCGTCGGATCACCTTATCCGGCACTCCGGCCAGCTTTGCCACCTGAATGCCAAAGCTGTCATCCGCACCGCCCCGCACAATCCGTCGCAGGAAGGTGATGTCATCCCCATGCTTTTTCACGGCAATATTGAAATTCTTCACCCCGGGCAGGATTTCTTCCATAGCCGTCAGCTCGTGATAATGGGTTGCAAACAGTGTTTTCGCCCCCACCAGCTTCTTGTCGTGGACATATTCCAGCACGGCCCGGGCGATGCTCATACCGTCAAAGGTGGAGGTGCCGCGGCCGATTTCGTCAAAGATAATCAAACTGTTTTTTGTGGCGTTTTTCAGGATGTCCGCCACTTCGGTCATTTCGATCATAAAGGTGGACTGCCCGGCGGACAGGTCATCGGAGGCGCCCACTCGCGTGAAGATGGCATCCACAATGCCCACCTCCGCCACAGCGGCGGGCACAAAGCAGCCGATCTGCGCCATGATGGTGATGATGGCAGTCTGCCGCATATACGTGGACTTACCCGCCATATTGGGGCCGGTGATAATGGCCACCCGGTTGTCGTTCATATCCATGTCCACATCATTGGGCACAAAGGGCGTGTCGTGGAGCAGGGCCTCCACAACAGGATGACGGCAATCCTTGAGATAGAGCTTGCCGCTGAGATTGATCACCGGACGGGTGTAGTCGTTCTTCACCGAGACAACCGCAAAGGACGCCAGCACATCCAGCACAGCCACAGCCTTGGCAGAGGTCTGGACCCGACTGAGCTGATCGGCCACATACTGCCGCAGCTCTTCAAAAAGCTTGGACTCCAAAGCAATGGACTTATCGTGGGCGCCCAAGATGCGGTTTTCCAGCTCCTTCAGCTCCTGCGTGATGTAGCGCTCCCCGCCCGTCAGGGTTTGCTTGCGGATGTAATCCTCAGGCACCTGGTCTTTGTAGCTGTTGGACACCTCGAGATAATAGCCGAACACGCGATTATAGCCTGTCTTGAGCTTTGGAATCCCGGTGCGTTCCCGCTCCCGGGCCTCGACAGCAGCAATCAGCTCCCGGCCGCCGTTCATATCACGGCGGACCTCATCCAGCTCCTGGCTGTACCCTTCCCGGATGATGCCGCCCTCACGGATGGTAAAGGGCGGATCGTCCACAATGGCGGAATCAATAAGCTGGGACAGATCCTCCATCCCATCCATTTCCTCGTTGAGCTTTTGCAGCAAGCTGGACTGGCAGCCCGCCAGCATTGTTTTCAAGCCCGGCAGACGCTTTACCGCAGCGGACAGCGAGCGCAGCTCCCGGCCATTGGCAGAGCCATAGACAATGCGGGTCATAATGCGTTCCAGATCGAAAATGCCCGTCAGCTGCTCCGTGATCTCATCCAAAAGTTGAGGACTCTCGAACAATTCCTCCACAGCGTTCTGCCGCCTGGTGATGCGGGCAGGGCTTAAAAGCGGCTGTTCCAGCCAGGCCTTGATCAGCCGCTTGCCCATCGCCGTCTTTGTGCGGTCCAACACCCACAGCAGGGAGCCGCGCTTTTCTTTGTTGCGCAGCGTTTCGGTCAGCTCCAAATTGCGGCGGGCGTTGATATCCAGCCCCATCACTCCGGCATCCGTGCCGATGTCCACCTCGTTCATTCGCTCCAACCCGGTGATCTGGGTTCGGGAGAGATAGTCAAACAAAGCGGACAAGGCCTTTACTGCCAAGGGCTTGCCGGAAAGCTCCAGCTGGTCCAGGGATTTCCCGCCAAACTGGCGGCTGACTGCCCTTTGGGCCTCCCCAAGATCACCGTACAGCGCCTCGTCCAAACACTCCACCGAAGCCTGCAGCTTCTCGCGGATAAAATCATCCAGCCCTCCCAGGTCCAGCGCCTGGGGATTGAGAAGGATCTCGCTGGGACTGTAGCGGGCCAAGCGATCCTCCAAGGTGTGCAGCAGGACGTCCTTGTTGGGCGCCAGGATCTGATCGGCGGTCAAATCACCCGTGGAAATGTCGCCAAAGCAAATTCCCAGCCCGTCCTCCTCATAACACAGAGAGCAAAGGAAATTGTTCCTTGTCTCATCCAGCATACTGTTTTCCACCACAGTTCCCGGCGTAATCACACGGATGACATCCCGCTTTACCAGTCCTTTTGTGGCCTTGGGGTCCTCCATCTGCTCGCAGATGGCCACCTTATACCCCTTGGCAACAAGCTTCGCAATGTAGCTTTCTGCACTGTGAAAAGGGACTCCGCACATGGGAGCCCGTTCCTCCATACCACACTCGCGACCGGTCAGGGTCAGCTCCAATTCTCTGGAAACCGTTTTGGCATCGTTGAAGAACATCTCATAAAAATCTCCAAGGCGAAAGAAAAGTATCGTGTTAGGATACTTTTCTTTCATCTGGAAATATTGTTTCATCATAGGGGAGTAATCCGCCATGCTTTCTGTACCAAGCCTTTCCATTTCAAGACGCAGGCTGCGCCCAAATCCTTTCGATCAGTGGCAGCCAGCACAGCTGGAGCAATTGCCGCCGCAGGATGCAGCGTCGTAATCACAGGTCTCCGGGTCCTCACCGTCGGCGCAGAGGCCGAGGATGCCGGTCATACGCTGAAGCAGTGCATCGAATTCATTTTTCGCATCGTTGTAGCGGAGCATGTGCTCGTTCTCCATGATCTTCTGGTACACCGCCCGGAATTCCTCGTTGAGGCGCTGAAGGGTTTCATCGTTGCGGTCCTCTTTCTGGGCTTCGTTGGAAATGGCCATGCGCTTCAGGTTGAACTCGCCGATGGCCTCCTGCAAAGCTTCGTCCTCATCGCTCTGCTGGCGTGCAGCCACCATGGCAATGTAGCGCTCGTCGTTCTGCAGTGCGCGGCCCAGTTCTCTTGTCATTTCAATGATATCCATTGTTTTTTCCTCCAATTGAATTGAATTTAAATATTTTGTAAAGTTAAATTTACTGCTTCTTTTTTTGATAAAGGTAGATGCCCCTTTTTCCGGCGCCCCCCAGCAGGAGTACGCAGGCAAGCACGATTCCCGGGATCAGCAGCTGGGTATACCAGGGCGCTGACCAGGAGACATAAAACTCCGGTCGGGCATGATAATCCCAGGCAAGATAAAGGGCGTGGCCCAAAAACGCGCCGGCAAAGGCCTCCATAACGATGCTGAGAATTCTGCTCAAACGCTTCACGATGATCCTCCCCCTTTATGCGATACCGTCATGCAAAAACAGGACGTCGTTTTCAAATCATTCCGCAAGCTCTCCATAGAGCATCCAGCTGCGGGCGCTGGTGACCTTCACAGAAACGTATTCTCCTATAAGCTTGTCCTCTCCGGGGAACTCGATCACCACGCTGGAATTGGTTCTGCCGGAGAGCAATCCGGATTTTTCGCCTCGCTCCTCCACCAGGACGCGCTCCACGGTACCCACCATCCTTTGGCACCGGGCGGCGGCAACCTCCTCCTGAACTTTCAGCAGCTCTGCAAACCACCGGGTCTTTTCCTCGTGAGAAATGGGGTCCGGCATTTTTGCGGCCTTTGTCCCTTGACGGGGAGAATAAATAAAGGTGAAAAGGGAGGTGAATTCCACTTCCCGAATCAGGGAAAGGGTATCCTGGAACTCCTCGTAGGTCTCCCCTGGGAACCCCACGATTACGTCAGAGGTAAAGCTCACATCCGGCATAACACTCCTGGCGTAGCGGATCAGCTCCAGATACTGTTCCCGGTTGTAATGGCGGTTCATCTCTTTTAAAACCCGGTCATTGCCGGACTGGAAGGGCAAGTGAATGTAATGAGGGATGTGCTGGCTTTGAGCCATCGCATCAAACAGCTCCTTGCTGGCGTCCTTGGGGTGGGACGTCATGAACCGAATGCGGTAGTCCCCTGGAATTGCATCAATCCGGCGGAGAAGCTCTGCAAAGTTCACATCCTCGTCCAAGCCCTTGCCGTAGGAATTTACGTTCTGCCCCAACAGCGTGATTTCCTTGTACCCGGCCTCGATCAGCTCCCGGCACTCCTTCACAATCTCCTCGGGACGGCGGCTTTTTTCCCGGCCCCGCACATAGGGCACGATGCAGTAGGAGCAAAAATTGTCGCACCCAAGCATGACCGTGACCCAGGCCCGGGACCTTCCGTCACGCCGGGTGGGAATGCCTTCCAGGATCTCTTCCCCCTCGTGGCCCCGCAGGAATACGCGCTTCGAGTCGGTAATCGTGGAATAGAGCATCTCCGGCAGCCGATGAATCACATGGGTGCCAAAGACGATGTTCACAAAAGGAAAGCTCTTTTTAAAGCGTTCTGCAATATGCTCCTGTTCTGTCATACACCCGCACACAGCGATGATGGTTGCGGGATGACGGCGCTTGATGTTCTTTAAAGCGCCCACATTGCCAAAGACGCGGTCTTCGGCGTGCTCGCGGACAGCGCAGGTGTTGAAAAGGATAAAATCGGCATCCTCCGGGGCGTCCGAAAACGCGAACCCCATTTCGCTCAAAAGGCCCTTGATTTTTTCACCGTCCGCAACATTCTGCTGACAACCGTAGGTGCGCACATAAGCCACGGGCACGCTGCCCCTGGCGCGCACCTTCATGATCTCGGCCACGTCAGCCATATACAGTCTTTGACGCGCCAGCTCCTCTTGAGCAAAACAGATATCCAAAAGCCACACTCCTTATCCCAAAATGCAAATCGTATCCCTCCACTGCGGATGGACATAATTCAAAAAAAGTATACCACAACTATGGAGAAACTGCAAGAAAAACGGCGAGGCAGTTTTTTTCTTGCAAAAAGCAGGAAAAAACTTGACATTCAAAACATTTGAAATTAAACTGAACTCAATAGATGCATTTTCTATGAATTTGAATGAATTGAGGTACCTTATGAAAAAAAGAAAGCGCTTCCCTCTTACTAAATCGGAACTGGCTCTGATGGAAATTCTATGGGACGCTGACCGACCTCTTGGAAGGCCCGAAATCCTAGAGGCGGCCGTTTCTGAAAAAGGTGAATCATTGTTTGCAATCAATTCTTTTCACCTGCTTATCAACGATCTCATTGACAAGGAATATATTGTTGTAGTGGGCGGCATGGGAAAAGATCACAATTACGCCCGCCGCTATGCCCCCACGGTCACCCGAAACGAACATTTTGCGCTGCAAATTACCTCTTCTGAAAAATTCACACCTGGGGATATCCCCTCTATCGTCTCTTCCCTGTTCAAATTTTCCCATGTGGATAATGTGGACGAGCTGCTAAACGAAATCGAAAAGCTTGTAAAAAAACGCAAGGGCAATACAGTATGACCCATTGTCAGCCGTCATGTGGAGCAGCATCCTGCTGCTCTATTTTTTACGATAAATCCCGGAAACAAACGCAAAAAGACGCTCCAGAAACAATCTGGAGCGTCTT
>CAUWLU010000050.1:0-15559 GCA_963559705.1 uncultured Acutalibacter sp. | reverse complement strand
GTTGCGTGCGCTTCGCTTACTCCCCTTTTTGAAAGAGGGGGCGTTGGTGTCCGCGTGGCAAATGATACCGAAAAGGGAAACTCCCTCTACTCTAGGCATAAAACGCAAAAGTTTTTGATCAAACTTTTTTCAAAAAGTTTGCCAGGTGTGGAGCAGGGCTCCACGGCCTTGTTTGCCCCCAAATATCAAAAGGCCCCCGTCCGAAGGACACGGCAAAGCAAAGCCGTGCCAGGGACGAAGGTCTCTCCGTGGTGCCACCCTGATTTAAAGGCGGGAAGTCCGCCTTCCTTATCTATCCTGTTGACAGCTAACGGGTGTCTTTCCGCACCTCGAACCCCAAGGGGGCTTGCAGCGCCAAAAGGCGCCCCCTCTCTCTGATGGGCCTTGGAGCGTACTCATCCCGCGTCAATGCCGTGCAAATTGCAGATACTATTATAGCGAGTTTCCCCGCTGTTTGCAACAGGAAAAAATCAATCCCGCAGGATATTCCGCCAATCCAAATCGCCCCGCTCCAGGCCGTGGATCAGCACCTCCGCAGTGGCGATATTGGTGGCCACCGGGATGTTGTGCATATCGCACAGACGCAGCAGGTTCATGTCGTTGGCCGTCTCATGAGCCTTGGGGTTCAAGGGGTCCCGGAAAAACAGCAGCAGGTCGATCTCGTTGCAGGCGATGCGCGCTGCAATCTGCTGGTCGCCGCCCTGAGGGCCGCTCAAAAACCGCTGAATCTCCAACCCTGTCGCCTCGGAGACCATCTTACTTGTGGTGCCGGTCCCACACAGGCTATAGCGGCTCAAAATACCACAGTAGGCAATGCAGAACTGGACCATCAGTTCCTTTTTCGCGTCGTGCGCCGTAATTGCAATGTTCATATTTGACGATCTCCTCTCCTTTAATCAGCTTTTCTATCCGCAATGCAGCGCCTATCTGCCGCACACCTTGCTCAAATCTCCGCCAGAGGGATAGCTTCCCCTTCCAATCTTCCGGCAATCCGGCTAAGAGCCCCCATGGCCTTGGAATCCTCTCCGGTGGGCTTTCCCCGCAAAAATGCTGCAGCCAGGGAGTAATCCTCCGGAATCAGCCCCAACAGCCGAATTCCCGTGGCGTCAATTACGCTGTCCAAATCGTCGTAGGCATCCGTTTGCCGGAACAGCGCTCCGTTAAACCGGTTGATTACCAGGCGCACCTCCGAAACAGAGAGCTTTCCCAACAGCTCCCGCGCAGAGGCGGCGCTGCGCACACACACCGGGTCCGGATTGCAGACCACAATGGCTTGGTCTGCTCCCGCCGCAGCGGACCGAAACCCGCTGCCCAATCCCGCGGGGGAATCCAACAGGACGTGGTCGTAATATTGTGTCAGCAGCGGCACAAGCTTTTTCATCACGCCGGGGCGGATCAGATCCTCCCCCAAAGAGGGCGCCGGCAGCAAAAACAGCCCCGGTGCCTCCCCGCAGGGATAGATGGCCTCCGCCGGGGAACACCGGGCGAACACCACATCCGCCATGTCGAACACCAAGTTTTCCTCTGCGCCTGTCATGCGGTCCAAGCTGCGCAGACCAGCGTCGCAGTCCACCAGCAGAACGCGTCTGCCCCTTTGCGCCAGGGCTCTGCCAAGGCCCACCGCCACGGTGGACTTGCCCACGCCGCCCTTTCCGGACGTGATCACAGTTGCTCTACCCATAAAACTGATACCTCAGCTAATATTTTAACACACTCACGGTAAATTGTCAAAAACAAATCCGTAAGTTTTTGTTTTTTGTGTGTTCTGCGGAATAATTCTACAATTCCTTAGATAGACCGCCGAAAAATCCTCTCTGTAATTTACTCGCTGCTGGGCTCACCCCTATAATAAGGGCCATTCACACCGCCGGAAGTGGAGGACGTCTCGTCCTCGCCCGTTCCATCGCCGTCATCGTCGCCGCCGTCCCCGCCTGTGGTGCTGCTCCCTTGAGGGTCCCCGGCGGACGTGGAATCCTGCCCATTGAAGATGGTGTTCGGGATATCGCTGCCCCGGTCGGGAGAAGGGGAGGGCGTGGGGGTGGGCGAAGCCTGTGCTCCGCTGGCGCCCTCGTCCCGGCTGCTCTGAGCAGTCTGGCTCTGGGCGGCCTCCTTCTGCGCCTGCTCCTCAGCGACTTCCTCGGCGGTTTTGATCACCTTGCCGTCATCGTCCACCTGGTTTCCGGCCTGGTCGTACTTGTTGCCGTCCTCGTCCCAGGTGTAGTAGCCAAAATATTGATCCAAGATGTCCTTGGCCACGTTCTTGGCATAATTTCCCTTGTTGCCGTACTCCATCATCACCGCAATGGCGATCTGGGGATCGTTGGCCGGGGCATAACAAATAAAGCTCAGATTGGGCTCGGTCTGCTTGGACTCCGGCAGACTGGGATCGGAGGTCTCAGCAGTACCGGTCTTACAGGCGATGGCCACGGGGTAATCGCCAAACACATTGGCCGCCGTACCCTGGGTCGCCACCAACTGCATCCCTGTCTGCACCACGCCCAGCACATCGCTGGAAATCCCTGCGTCGTACAGCACCACCGGCTCATACTCCTTTACCACGGCCTCTCCGGTGTAATCCGTGATCTTGTCCAAAAAGTGAGTTTGCAGACGCACGCCCCCATTGGCGATGGTGGCGCACATGGCGGCAAGCTGAATGGGGGTGAACAGGTTGTCCGACTGGCCGATGGCCGTTTGGGCCGTGGCGCCGTCGGTCCACTCCACACCGTGGTTCTCCCGGTACTCCTGCCGGTTGGACATGGTGCCCGTGGCCTCGCTCAGCTCCACCCCGGTGGTGGTGCCCAGGCCAAAGTACTCTGCGTATGGACCCAGGCGGTCGATGCCAAGATTCAGGCCCACGTTGCTGAAATAAGTATTGCAGGAATATTCCAAAGCGCCGTAAACGTTCCAGGTACCGGTGGGGCAGGTGCAGGCCTGGCTCAGGTCATAGTATTCCCAACTGCCGCCGCAATCATAGGTGGTGGCAGCGCTGATGACCCTCTCCTGCAGCGCAGCCAAAGCCACAACCGGCTTGAACACAGAGCCCGGGGAAAACACACCCTGCAGCGCCCGGTTGAACAGGGGCTGCTCCTCGTCCTCGGACAGCAGGTTCACATAGTCGCTGTCCGAGCGGTACTGATTCATGTCGAAGGTGGGATAGGAGGAGCAGGCCAGCACGCCAAAATCCTCCACATCCAGCACCACCACAGCGCCGGCGGTGCAGTCCTTGGCGTCCGTGTTGCCCTCGATGTTTTTCGCCAGGGACAGATTGGCCACCCGCTGGAGGTCCACATCCAAGGTGGTGTACACCGTGTTGCCCTCCTTGGGAGCGGTGGTCACAGAGGTGCTCTCCACCTCGCCGGAGGCATTGGTGTAGATGGTCTCCTCTCCCCGCTGGCCCCGAAGCTCCTTCTCAAAGGCGGATTCTATGCCCGACTGGCCCCGGATATCCGTCCATTTATACCCAGAGATGTTCTCCTCCGAGTCATAGGCCGTCCCGTTCTCCACAGCCTGCTCGTACTGATAGTCCCGGATGGCGCCGGTATAGCCCACCACATGGGGCGCCAACGTGCCGTCCTCTCCGTAGTTCCGGGTCACGGCCACGCGCGTCTCGATGCCCGGCCACTCCTGAGAGCGTTCGCTGAACACCGCCACCGTCTCAGCAGAGACATCCTCTGCAATGACATAGGGATTGGTGCGGGAAAAGCCGTCCCGCGTCATGGAGTACCGCACGGACACCACGTTCCTGGCGTCCTCCCGGGAATAGCCCTGGCAGCCGTACTGCCGGGTCAGCTCTGCCATGCAGTCCTCAGCAGTGGCGTACTCCGCCAGGCTCAGGGTGTCCCGCAGGCTTTCGATCTCGCTGTCGCTGTCCTCGGCATACTGATAGGTCCCGTCCTCCCCAAGGACGATGGGCAGGCGGTCCCGCCATTCCTCCTCCCGTTCCTCCAGCAGGTCCAGCACCTGGATGATGGTGGCATTGCGGGCGCTGTAGTCCATATCCAAGGCGTCATAGACCAGATTGTAGCTGGAACGGTTGCCCGCCAACACCTTGCCGCTGCGATCCCGGACCTCACCACGGGCGGCCTCGATCTGGATGGAGTCCGTGCGGTCGGACAGAGAGATCTCCTCATACTTTTCGCCGTCTATCAGCTGCCACTGCGCCAGGCGCAGCTCATAGATTGCGAAAACCGCCAGCACCAGCAGGATGCAGGCGGCAGAGCGGCCAATCTTTGTGATCTTAGGCATTTTCAAAGGGGAGGCCTCCTTTCGGGCGGGAAATCACATCCGGCTGTCCTCCTGGGGGTTCAGGGCCTGGCCCAATCCCCGGTTGAGAAAATACAGCAGCGGCAAAAACAGAAGCGTGTAAAAATACTTGGGAAGATAAAAATGGGTGAGAGCATAGGCTGGCTGGGAATAGCGCAGCAGGTGCAGGAACACCCACTGCAGGCCCACGGTTATCCCAATGGTCACAATGCCCGTCAAAGCGGCGGTGGGCAAATTATTCTGCAAATAGACCCGCACCAGCAGGCTGATGAAAAAACACAGCGTCCCCAGCACCAGCGCGTGAAAGCCCAAGGTGCCGGAGAGGCCGAAATCGCACAGCAGGCCGCCCCCCACCCCGAAGAACAGGGCTGGCAGCTCGGTCTCGAACAGGGCGATGGTGACCACCGCCGGGAACAGCAGCACCGGCCTGGCCCCGAAAATCCGCGGCAGCAGGCCCGGGGTCTCCTGCACCATAAACAGCACCAGCAGCTCCAATGCATAGGCAAGATACCGGATGACCCGGTTGACGTCCACTATCATTCCGCGTCCTCCTCGCCGTCCGCATCCCCCTGCTGCACAGGGATCTCCTCCCCGGCGCCGGGGAAGTCGATGATGACGAACACCTCCTGCACAGAGGTCAGGTCCTGATAGGGCTTGACCACCGCGTAATAAGAGATGTCCCTCTCGGACTTCTGCACACTCTGCACCTGGCCGATGATAATATCCTTGGGATAGGTCCCCCCCGCGCCGGAGGTGGCAACGATGTCCCCCTGCTGCACCTGGGTATTGCTGGACAGATAGCTCAGCCGCAGCAGCCCGGCGCTGGCAGAGGTGGTGTCGCTGGCAATGACGCCGCTCTCCCCCCGGGAGGGGGCCACTGCCGCCACGCTGATCTCCTCAGAGAGCAGGGTGGTCACTTTGCTGGTGGTGGCATACGCCTGGCTGACCACGCCCACCAAGCCCTGGTCGGTGATTACCGGGTCCCCCACGCTGATGCCGGACAGCGTTCCCTTATCAATGGAAAATCCATAGAACACGTCGTTGGGGTCCCTGCCGATGACAGTGGCGGCCCGCAGGGTGTTCTCCGGCTGCTCCTCTGTGATTTGAAGCTGCTGCTTCAGCTGCTCGTTCTCCTTGACGGCGTTGTTGTACTCCACCAGCTGTTCCCGCAGCTGGGCGTTTTCCTGGGACAGATTGTCCACCATTGTCCGCAGCTCCTCCCGAGAGAGGGCGTCCAGGTCCACAAACTCCGTCACAGTCCCGGTGACCTGGGTGCTGACGCTCTGCATGGGCGAGGTGGCCAGCCCCAGCAGGTCCCCCAAAACCGTGCCTCCTGCCGCAGCGGTATAGATGATGAGGCCCAGCAGCACCACCACCACAATGACCAGCACCTTGAAGGAGCTGGTTTTAAAAAAATCCTTCAAGCCGAAACTCTCCTTTTCTGGATGTTCTCGGCAAAAGCCAAATGCGGACTGCCGGGTCCACTGGCCCGACAGCCCTCATTTTCCCTTACCTTGCCATTCGCCGGACCTCTCCGGCAGACTGCTCACTTTCTTCTGCCGCGATAGCGCTTGGGCAGCTCCACTTCCAGGCTCTTGCCGGTGCCCTCCACCACGCAGTCCAAGGGGCGCTCTGCCACATGGACCGGGATGCCGGTCTCCTGGCTCACCAGCTTGTCCAAGCCTCTCAGCAGGGCGCCGCCGCCGGTGAGCATAATGCCCCGGTCGATGATGTCCGCCGCCAGCTCCGGGGGCGTCTTTTCCAGGGTGTCCTTGATGGCGTCCACCACAATCATCACGCTGTCGGCCAAAGCCTCCCGCACCTCGTCGGCATGGATGGTCACATTCTTGGGCAAGCCGTCCACCAGGTTCCGGCCCTTGATCTCCACAAAGGCGTTGATGGTCTCCTCCGTGGGGAAGGCCGAGCCCAGCTTGATCTTGATCTCCTCGGCGGTACGCTCGCCAATGAGGAGATTGTACTTTTTCTTAACATACGTGACAATGGCCTCGTCAAACTTGTCGCCGGCCATGCGCACGGAAACGGACGTGACAATGTCGCCCAAAGAGATGACGGCCACCTCCGAGGTGCCGCCGCCGATATCCACCACCATGCTGCCGGTGGGCTCGCCCACGGGCAGGCCCGCGCCGATGGCAGCAGCCATGGGCTCCTCGATCAAGTCCACGTTGTTGGACCCGGCCTGGCGGGCGGCGTCCTCCACAGCCCTGCGCTCCACCTCCGTCACGCCGGAGGGAATGCACACCACAATCCGGGGTCGGCTGAGGGTGCCGGACTTCAGCGCCTTTTTGATGAAGTATTTCAGCATGGCCGCAGTGACGTCAAAGTCCGCGATGACGCCGTCCTTCAGCGGACGCACTGCCACAATGGAGCCGGGGGTACGGCCCAGCATTTCCTTGGCCTGCTTGCCCACGGCCAGCACCTCGTCGGTACGCACATCAACCGCCACCACAGAGGGCTCCCGCATGACAATGCCCTTGCCCCGCATAAACACCAGTGTATTCGCAGTCCCCAAGTCGATGCCGATGTCCTTGGAGAACATAGAAAACATAGAAAAGATCCCAGAAAGAATACTCGTCCCAGCCATAGATACTCTGCCTTTCCGACCCCCAAGGGGTCCTTGATTTGCTCTCGCGCTCTCTTTTATAAAAAAGTTGCCGCACTTATGATTTCCCATTTTCAGCGGAAACTCCCTGGTTTTCCAAATCCGGCCTGGATGAATTTCTCACCGGGCCGCATAGCTTTTATTATAGCTTATTTCCCGAGATTTCTCAACCCATAAGTTTACATAAACAAATAAAAACTCAAAATTCCACATATATGCCGCCTTCCGGCAGAATTCCCACAAGATGTGCGTCTTACCGCCCCGTGCTGCCAAAACCGCCCTGTCCCCGCTCTGTTTGAGAGAGCGCTTCCACCTCCACGATCTCCGGCAGCAGCACCGGCATGATGACCAGCTGAGCAATGCGCTCCCCCGGCTGGATGGTGTAGGTCCCGTCCCCAAAATTCCGCAGGGGGACCACCAGCTCCCCCCGGTAGTCGCTGTCAATGACGCCAACGCAGTTGGGAAGGGAAATCCCATGCTTGACCCCCAGCCCGCTGCGGCAGAACACCATCCCCGCGTATCCCTGGGGGATCTCCGCTGCAAGGCCTGTGGGGAAGGGATATCCCTGTCCCGGCTGCAGGACCACCGGCGCCTCCAGACAAGCGCACAGGTCGTATCCTGCGGCGCCCTCCGTCTGCCGCTGGGGCAGAATCACCCCCTCTCGGAGCTTTTTCATCTTTACTACGGTCTTTTTTTCCATGACGCCCTCCATTTTCCAGGTCCGTTTTCCACAAGAATACTTTTCCACAGCCCAAAACCCTAGTATTTCCGGGGCTTAGCGGCTTTTCTCACATGGTTTTGAACATTTTCCACCGAGTTTTCCACCATCATTCCACTCCCCGGTGAAAAAGCCCGCGAGTCCAGTCAGAACCAGGCGCTTGGCCGCGAAAACAGGCTTCTAAGCTCTCCCCACATTCCACAGAGTTTTCCACAGTAAATCGAACCACTCCAAAATCCAGAGGGGACAATTCCTCCTTCAAATCGCAAAGCCACAGAGGTACGGAGTTGAGCACCTCAATATTTTTGCCGCCCCGGCAAACCACCGGAAACCGCTTGCGCTTCCGGTCCGTCAAACAGCCGGGCTCCTTGCAATGCAAGCAGCCCTTGGGAGAGTTTGCCAGCGGGCAATTCCGGGTGAGCATCAGCGGCGTGCGCCCGGCAATCATCAAGCCCCTGGGCAGAGAATCCCCCAAGCAGGCCACCTCCCTGGCGGTCAGCTCCGGGGAAAGCTCCGCGGAAGAGAGCCCCAGCTCCCGGAAAAAGGCCAGGCTCTCCGTATTGTAAATATTCAAGCCAAAGCTGCCGTGGACCCGTCCGCCCAGCTCCCTTGCCAAGGCCACAGCGCCCAGATTCCCGCAGAGGAAATCCGTAAAGCCCGCAGCCATACATTGTTCCATTTTTCGGACTGTCCGTTTTTCCTCCCCGAACAGTGCCCTGGGAATGTCCAGAAAAATGGACGGCCAGCCCTCCTCACGCAGACGCTCCAGCTCTGGGAGGGGCGTTTCCAAGGGCAGGACGATCTCCCGGCAGTTTTTAGCCTGGGGGCATAGCTGGGACACCTGCCGGAACTGAGCCCGCAAGGGCAAAGCCCCCTGCCGCCGGGGATGGGGCAGGCTCTCCGCAGCCAGCCGCTGGAAGGGGATGGGCTGCCGCTGCTCTCGAGCGGCCAGCAGCTTCTCCACCGCCTGCCGGCGCAGGCCGTTGAGGCTTGCCACAGAGCAGGGAACGCCTTCCTGAGGCACGGCTGCATTCTCCACACGGAAGGGCGTGCCGCCGGTCTTTTTCAGCTGCTGCACACAGCGCTCCGCCGGCAAAAGGCCGCTGCCCTCTGCCGGAACCGACGCGCTGACGCAATGAGCTTCCTCGTCCCATGCCGTGAGAATCAAAGCGTCCCTTTTTTGGGACAGGTTCAGAAAAACGGACACTCGCTGCGCTTCCCCGCGATACAGTCCCCGCAGGGAGGAGAACACCTTCTCCGTGGCCTGGGTCACATCCTCCTTGCGCCGCACGCCGAACATCTCCCGGCCCCGCTGGCCGGTGAGGTATCCCTGGGTAAAGCCCGACCGGGAGAACACGGCCTCCAACTGGCTCAGCAGCGTCTCCGGGACCTCCTCCCCGTCGGCGGCCCGACGGCAGGCGGAAACTGCGGCTGCCACGTACTCCGGCCGCTTCATTCTGCCTTCGATTTTTGCGGAGTACACCCCCGCATCCTGCAGCTGTCCGATCTCCCGGACAAAGGAGAGATCCTTCAAGGACAGGTCATGGCCCGTCCCGCCCGGCGCTCCAAAGGGCAGGCGGCAGGGCTGGGCGCACAGACCCCGGTTGCCGCTGCGGCCTCCCAGCATGGCGCTGAGCAGGCACTGTCCCGACACCGACATACACAGCGCCCCATGGACAAAGCTCTCCAACTGGATGGGACAGCCCCGGCGCACCTCCCGGATCTCCTCCAAGGACATCTCCCGGGACAGCACCGCGCGCGTGGCGCCCAGCTTCCACAGAAGCTTTGCTCCGGCGGGCGTGTGCAAGCTCATCTGAGTGGAAGCATGAATGGGCAGCTGGGGCGCCTGCCGCCGCAGGCGGGCAAAGAGGCCCATATCCTGAACCAGCACGGCATCCACCGGCAAACTGCACAAAAACTCCACAAATTCCTCTGCCTGGGGCAATTCCCCATCCTTGAGCAGCGTGTTCACCGTCACATGGACTGCCACGCCCCTGCCATGGCAAAAGGCCACTGCTTCTGCCAATTGCTCTCTGGAAAAATTCTGGGCGTTGGCCCTGGCTCCAAAGGAGGAGCCCCCCAAATACACTGCGTCCGCCCCTGCGAACACTGCCGCCCGCAGGGCTTCCGGCCCCCCTGCGGGCGCCAAGATTTCAAAGCTCTTGTTCTCTCTCATTTCTTCTCAAAAAAGCTGACAAGCCCCTCCTGCTCATACTCGTCCTCGTGGCGCAGGGGATTCCGCCGCCTGCGGTGAGGCTTTTCCAAAGGACTCTCCTCCGGGGTCTGGGACGGCGCTGTCTGGGGGCTCTCCCCCTGGGTGGCCGCCGCCTTGGCCTGAGCCTCGTCCACCAGCCGCTTGGCCTCCTCTACCGCCCGCTTTGCCGCTGCCACCGTGGACTGCTTTTCCTGCTCTGCCTTATGCAGCAGGGCATCCTTTTCCGCAGTCTCCAGCTTGAGGGCGGCATTGTCCGCAGCCAGCTTTTCCAGCTCCTCCACCAGTCGCTGCTGATCCTGATTGGGCTCCGAAGCCAAGCGCAGCCTGCTGTTCTCCCCCTGCAGCCGCTCCACCTCCCGGCGAAGGGCTTCCAGCTGAGCCACCTGCTCTGTCTCCTGGCGCAGCGCGGCGTTTTCATCCCGCAGCCGGTCCGCCTGTTCCCGCAGAGCTTCCAGCTCCTGAGCAGCTTCCTGCAAAGCCGTGTTCTCCTGCTCTAAGGCCTGAATCCGGGCGCGGGTCTCCGGGCCGGGGCCGTTTTTCAGCATATCCTCCTTTTCCTCCTGCCAGATCTCCGCCTCCACCTCCAGCTCGTCCACGCGGTCCTGCAGCAGCTGACGTCTTTGGCCGTTTTTGGCGGCGTCGTCGCAATAGCTCAGCGCCACAGTGAGGGCGGCGGCCTCCCGGGTGATGTAGGGGGAGGCAATTTGAATCTCCGTCATCAGCTCGCCCACCTCGGCGGCAAGCTTTTTCATATAGTCATCGCTTTCCTGGGTAATCAGGCCGCACACCACTCCGTTGATCTCCAGCCGCACCCGACGTTTTTCCATAGTCTTGCAACCCATCCTTTCCCTGTGTGTAAACATATTATATGGCATAATTGCCGTTTGGAAAAGCCCTTTCTCCTTTTTTTCAGAAACTGCCCTTTCCATGGCTTCAAACCTCCGGAAAGCCCAGGGTTTCCCTGATTTTTTATTGTATCCCCGGCCCATCTGTGGTAAGATAGGACTGCTAAAGCAAACGTTTTTTCAGGCATTTTATGGAGTTTTGTTGAGAATATACAAATCCTCACCTTTAGCTTGGGGATTTATTGTGATTGTTTTCTCCTGTTTTTTAGTGTATAATGCCTACTGAAAAACTGAGATATGGTGATAATTTAATTCATTTTATGCATAATAAACAATTGGAGGAATCACCCTATGAACTATTCGATGAGTGTGCCCCAAATCAAGGAAGCCATTCGCGACAAACTTGCCCATACGTTTGGCGTTTCTTTGGGAAACGCCACCGATGAGGAATATTACAAGGCAAGCGTCCTCATCGTGCGGGAGCTGATGACCAAGGGCCGGACTGAATTCGTGCAGAACGCCGAAAAAACCGGTACCAAGCAGATCTACTACCTCTGCATGGAATTCCTTCTGGGACGCTCCCTGCGCAACACCCTGTTCAATTTGGGCCTGGAAGAAAATTTCCGCGCTGCCCTGGCAGAGTATGACATCAAGCTGGATAACCTTTATGAACAGGAGCCCGACGCCGGCCTGGGAAACGGCGGCTTAGGGCGCCTGGCCGCCTGCTTCTTGGACGGCCTAGCCACCCAGGGCTATCCCGCCATGGGCTATTCCCTGCGGTATGAATACGGCCTGTTCCGCCAAAAGCTGGTGGACGGCTGGCAGACCGAGCTGCCGGATACCTGGCTGCCCGGCGGCAGCGTATGGCTGCAGCGGGTGCCGGAAAACTCTGTGGAGGTGCGCTTTGACGGCCGAATCGAAGAACAGTGGCACGACCAGTTCCACTCCGTGCGCCACAAGGACTACACCTCCATCACCGCCATCCCCTATGATATGTGCATCGCCGGCATGGATGGCAAGGGCATCAGCCTGCTGCGGGTTTGGAAGGCGGAAAACGACAAGTTTGACATGAAGCTCTTCAACGGCGGCAACTATATGCGGGCCATGGAGCAGCAGGCCATGAGCGAGGTCATCACCAAGGTGCTCTATCCCGAGGACAACCACCCCGACGGAAAGCTGCTTCGGCTGTCCCAGCAGTACTTCCTGGTAAGCGCCTCCATTCAGGATATCATCCGGCGGCACCTGTTTGCCCACGGCAATCTGGATCAGCTTCCGGAGCTGGCTGCCATCCACCTCAACGACACCCACCCGGTGCTGGCCATCCCCGAGATGATGCGGGTGATGCTGGACGAGTGCGGCTATGGCTGGGACGCTGCTTGGGACATTGTCAAGCGCACGGTGGCTTACACCAACCACACCGTCATGAGCGAGGCCCTGGAAACCTGGAACCGAGATCTGTTCAAGATGCGCCTGCCCCGCATCTACCAAATCGTGGAGGAGATCGACCGGCGCTTCTGGGAGGAAATGCGTCAAAAGGGCGTGGACGAGGCCACCATTTACCGCATGGCTCCCCTGAACGACGGCTATGTGAAGATGGCCAACCTGGCCGTGATCGGCTCTCACAATGTCAACGGCGTGTCCGCCCTGCACAGCGAGATCCTCAAGGACGACGTGTTCCATGACTTCTACGTTCAGGAGCCGCAGAAGTTCACCAACGTGACCAACGGCATTGCCCATCGCCGCTGGCTGAACCAGTCCAACCCGGAGCTGTCCTCCCTGCTGACCCAGCTCATTGGCAGCGACTTCATCTTGGAGGCCGACAAGCTCCAGGGCCTGCTGAAGTACAAGGACGATGCCTCCGTGCTGCAGAAGCTCCAAAAGATCAAGCAGAACAACAAGGAGCGCCTGGCCTCCTATTTGAAGAAAACCCAGGGCGATGTGGTGGACCCCTCCACGATCTTCGACGTTCAGATCAAGCGCCTGCACGAGTACAAGCGCCAGCACATGAACGCGCTGAACATCCTGGCCACCTACCAGTGGCTGCGGGAGAACCCCAACGCGGATTTCACCCCCCACACCTACTTCTTTGGAGCCAAGGCCGCGCCGGGCTACTACTTTGCCAAGGAGATCATCCAGTTCATCGCGGGGCTGGCCAAGGTCATCAACGCCGATGAGCGGGTGAACAAAAAGCTGAAGATCGTCTTTGTGGAAAATTACAGCGTCACCTGGGCCGAGCTGCTGACCCCCGCCGCCGAGATCAGCGAGCAGATCTCCCTGGCAGGCACAGAGGCCTCCGGCACCAGCAACATGAAGTTCATGATTAACGGCGCTGTCACCCTGGGCACGCTGGATGGCGCCAATGTGGAGATCCACGAGGCTGTGGGCGATGAGAACATCATTCTCTTCGGCATGACCGCCTCTCAGGTGGAGGAGCTCAAGCGCACCGGCTATCACCCCAGGAACCAGTACCAAAACGATGGGCTGATCCATCGTGCCATGGATGAGCTGGGCAGCATGTGCGGCGGCCAATTCAAGGGCATTTTCAACGCTCTGCTGCGCGAAGACCGCTATATGGCTTTGGCTGACCTGCGTTCCTACCACGAAGCCCAGCAGCGGGCCATGACCCTCTATGGGGATCAGAAGAACTGGAACCGTATGTCCCTGGTGAACATTGCCGGAGCCGGACGCTTTGCCGCAGACCGCGCCATCCGGGATTACACTGGGAACATCTGGCACGCCTCCCCGGTGCCCCCGGTCCAGAACCTGGACGCTAAAAAGCCGGAGAAATAATCCGAGTTTGGAACCATTTTGAAAAAAGGAAAGGCGCTGCGTATCCGGGTCATCCCAGCGCGGCGCCTTTTTTCGTCCCAAAAGCACCCTTGCTTTTTAAAGACTTTTGAAGAAAGAAGGCTTGCTATGTTTAACTCCCGCAGCCGCAAATACCGCGACCCTCTGGGGGCCGTGGCAGACGGCTCCTCCGTTCACTTCCGCATCACGCTGCCCCGAGAGCTGTCCTGCTCGGCGGCCAGCCTCATCATCCAGCGAGAGGGCAGCCAGACCCAGGTGCTGGACATGTTCTGGTGCGGCATGAACGGCAACACCCGGGAATGGTGGGAATGTGATTTCACGCCCAAAACCCCGGGACTGTACTTCTACCATTTTGAAATCCGAACCCAGCGGGGCAGCCAGCGGCTCTCCCGGGGGTTTGCCGGAGACGGCATCTTCGGCGGCAACAATCAATGGCAGCTCACTGTCTACGACCGCCGCTTCCAGACCCCGGACTGGCTGGAGGGCGGCGTGATGTATCAGGTCTTTCCGGACCGGTTCCACAAATCCGCGCAGGAAAAGACCGACATCCCTTACGGCAGGAGCTTCCACGAAAACTGGGAGGACCAGCCCGATTGGGCGCCCAACGCCCAGGGGAAGATCACCAACACGGACTTTTTCGGCGGGGACCTCAAGGGCATTGAGGAGAAGCTTCCCTACCTCCAGGAGCTGGGCGTCACCTGCCTGTACCTCAACCCCATTTTCGAATCCCACTCCAACCACCGGTACGACACGGCGGATTACTCCAAAATCGACCCCTTGCTGGGCGGCGAGGAGGACCTGCGCTCCCTGTGCCAGGCGGCAAAGGAGCTAGGCATCCGGGTGATTCTGGACGGCGTGTTCAGCCACACCGGCAGCGACAGCGTATACTTTAACCGGGAGGGGCGCTACCCCCAGAACGGGGCCTACAACACCCAGGATTCCCCCTACAGCACCTGGTACAACTTCCACCCCTGGCCCAACAGCTACGACTGCTGGTGGAATTTCGACACCTTGCCCAATGTCAACGAAACCAACGAGAGCTATGACCGCTACATCAACGGCGAGGACGGCATTGTCCGCAAGTGGCTGAAAGCCGGGACCTCCGGCTGGCGGCTGGATGTGGCCGACGAGCTGCCGGATGGGTTCTTGGATCATTTCACCGCAGCGGTCAAAGCCCAGGACCCCGAGGCCCTGGTGCTGGGGGAGGTCTGGGAGGACGCCTCCAACAAAACGGCTTACGGCATTCGGCGGCGGTACCTGCTGGGCAACCAGTTGGACACTGTGATGAATTATCCTTTCCGGGATGCGATTCTGGGCTTTCTGCTGGGAGAGGACCCTCGCAGATTTGTAGAGACTGTGGAGAGCATCTGCGAAAACTACCCGCCCCAGTGCCTGCGGCTGCTGATGAATCACATCGGCACCCATGATACAGAGCGCGCTCTGACAGTGCTGGGCGGCGAGGCCGCCGGGAACCGGGGCCGGGATTGGCAGGCAGCCCAGCGCCTTAGCCCGGAGCAGCGGGAAACCGGGCTGAAACGGCTGAAGCTTGCGTCGCTGATTCAGTATTTTCTCCCTGGAGTACCCTGTGTCTACTACGGGGACGAGGCAGGGATGGAAGGCTATCGGGACCCCTTCAACCGGGCCTGCTACCCCTGGGGCAAGGAGAACGGAGAGCTTCTGAGCTGGTACAAGAAACTGGGCGCGCTGCGGTCCCAGGAGAAGGGGATTTTAGGGCACGGAACGTACCGCACCTTGTACGCTGACGGCAACCTGCTGGCCTTTGAGCGGTTTCTCTTCACAGAGAAATCCCGGGAGAGCGTAACCGTGGTCATCAACCGGAGCAACCGTCCTCAGAGCATCTTAAAAGCCTCCCTGGACATGGCGGAGGGCGAATTGCTGCTGGGAGAATCCCTGGCGTCGGTGAATGTACTGCCCCCCTTTGGATGCTCGGTGACAAAATTCAAAAAATCCTCAAAAAAGGCTTGACATCTTCTGCAGGAAAGCTTATAATTATAGAGCTGTTGAAAGACAGCTCATGCGCCAGTAGCTCAGCTGGATAGAGTGTTTGGCTACGAACCAAAAGGTCGGGG
>CAUWLU010000049.1:0-16045 GCA_963559705.1 uncultured Acutalibacter sp. | reverse complement strand
CGCGAAGCGCATAGGCCCAGGCGCGACCCTTCTAATAGAGGTCAAGGCAGCGCAGCAATCCAGCCCCACGCCCTTCCCGGCGCAGCCGGAAAGAGAAACCAGCACCGCAGGCCGCACGGCGCGAAGCGCATAGGCCCAGGCGCGACCCTTCTAATAGAGGTCAAGGCAGCGCAGTGCCAGCCACAGTGCGGAAGCAACCGCTTCTCTGCCCTATTATACCCCAAATCCCACCTAGGGGAAAGGGGCGGGCAAAGAAAAAAGACCCGGATGGTCCGGGTCCTTTTTTTATGTGCCACTGGGGCGAATTTGTGGTTTCAGGCCGGAATCCGGTCTACGCCCCGATGGGGCGGTGCGCCTGGATTCCTAAACTCTTTTTTGCAAAGCTTCGCTTTGCTGTTAAGACCGCGCCTTTTTGAAAAAAGGCGCCCGAAAAACTTTTAAGCGCCTTCGGCGTTGAGCTTTTGGATCAGCTCATCCAAGCGCCGGTCGTCCATGTTCTCCGTGCCCTCTAGGGGGAAGGAAATCCCCATGGCTTGGTACTTTTCCAGACAGAGATTGTGGAAAGGCAGCCACTCGATCTTTTCCAGGTTGGGGAAGCTCTCTGCCAGGGCTTTGATCTTTCCCATGTCCTCCAGATTGTCGCCCAGCCCCGGCACCACCACATGGCGGACCCACAGGGGCACGCCAAGCTCCGCGGTCAGCCGGTAAAAGGCCAGGATCTTCCCCATGTCCACTTTGCAGTGGGTTTTGTATTCCTCCGCTGTGGCAAATTTCAAATCCCCCAGCACCAGGTCCGTATGCTCCAGCACTCGGCGGGCGGCGGTCAGATCCCCCACTCCGGAGGTGTCCAGGGCAGTGTGGATGCCCTCCTGGTGGAGCAATCGGAACAGCTCCTCCACGAAAGCGGCCTGCTGCAAGGGCTCGCCGCCGGAGACGGTGACCCCGCCCTTTGTGCCGAAATAGGGCTTGAAGCGGCAGATCTCCTTTACCAGCTCAGCGGCCTCCTGCTCTTTGCCCCCGGCAAAGTCCCAGGTGTCCGGGTTGTGGCAGTAGGCGCACCGGAGAGGGCACCCCTGCAAAAATACCACATACCGCACCCCAGGGCCGTCCACAGTCCCCAGGGATTGGATGGAGTGGATTCTCCCTTTCATGGCGGCCTCCGTTACAGGGACACGTGGAAGGTCCGGGAAATGACCTCCCGCTGCTGCTCCCGAGAGAGCTTGTAGAAGTTCACCGCATAGCCGGACACCCGGATGGTCAGGCTGGGGTATTTCTCCGGATGCTCATAGGCGTCCATCAGGGTCTCGCGGTTCAGGACGTTGACATTGAGGTGGTGGGCGCTTTGGGCAAAGTAGCCGGTGAGGATGCTCACCAGGTTGTCCACCCGCTCGGTCTCGGTCTTGCCCAGGGCCTGGGGCGTGATGGAGAAGGTGTTGGAGATGCCGTCCCGGCAGTAGTCATAGCTGAGTTTGGCCACGGAATTGAGGGACGCCAGAGCGCCGGAGGTGTCCCGCCCGGACATGGGGTTGGCGCCGGGGGCCAAAGGTTCGCCGTGCTTCCTTCCGTCGGGAGTGTTGCCGGTCTTTTTGCCGTACATCACGTTGGAGGTGATGGTCAGGATGGAGAGGGTGTGTTTTGCCTGGCGGTAGAGGCTGTACTGGCACAGGGCGTGGTAGAACTTCTCTGCCTGTTCGCAGGCGATTTGGTCCACCCGGTCGTCGTTGTTGCCGAACTTGGGGAAATCCCCCTCAATCTCAAAGTCGGTGACCAGGCCGCTCTCCGGGTCCCGGACGCACTTTACTTTGGCGTACTTCACTGCGGAGAGGGAGTCGGCCATACAGCTCATGCCCGCGATGCCAAAGGCCATCAGCCGCCGCACGGTGGAATCGTGGAGGGCCATCTGGCTCTTCTCGTAGGCGTACTTGTCGTGCATATAGTGGATGATGTTCATGGCGTTGACATAGGTCTTGGCCAGCCAGGGGCGGTAGAAGTCGATCCGCTCGATGAGGGCGTCGTAGTCCAGGTATTCCTCGTTCCACACAGGCATCTTGGGGCCCACCTGGTCGCCTTTGAGCTCGTCACGGCCGCCGTTGATGGCCAGCAGCACCAGCTTGGCCAGGTTGGCCCGGGCGCCGAAGAACTGCATATCCTTGCCCACCCGCATGGCGGACACGCAGCAGGCAATGGCGTAGTCGTCCCCGTAAACAGGGCGCATCACGTCGTCGTTCTCGTACTGGAGGGCGTCGGTGTCGCAGGAAACCTTGGCGGCAAAGCGCTTCCAGTTCTCGGGCAGATGGGCGCTCCACAGCACGGTGAGGTTGGGCTCGGGAGCGGGCCCCAGGTTGTACAGGGTGTTGAGCATCCGGAAGCAGGACTTGGTCACCAGGGGACGGCCGTCCTCGCCCATGCCGCCCACGGATTCCGTGATCCACATGGGGTCGCCGCCGAACAGCTCGTTGTATTCGGGAGTGCGCAGGTGCCGGGCCATACGCAGCTTCAAAACAAAGTCGTCAAAGATCTCCTGGGCCTGCTCCTCGGTGAGGATGCCGGCGCTCAGGTCCCGCTCAAAATAGATGTCCAGGAAGGTGGAGACGCGGCCCAAGCTCATGGCGGCGCCGTTCTGCTCCTTGATGGAGGCAAGATAGCCAAAGTACAGCCACTGGACGGCCTCCTTGGCGTTTTTGGCAGGGCCGGAGATGTCGAAGCCGTACATCTGGGCCATCACCTTCATGTCCTCCAGGGCCTGGATCTGGTCGTGGAGCTCCTCTGCCGCCCGGATGGAGGGGGAACTCATGACGCAGTCGCCCAGGGCAACCTTGTCGGCCTTCTTCTGCTCAATGAGCCTGTCCACACCGTACAGAGCCACCCGGCGGTAGTCGCCGATGATTCGGCCACGGCCATAGGCGTCGGGCAAACCGGTAATCAGTCCCGCATGGCGGGCCGCCTTGATCTCGGGCGTGTAGGCAGAGAATACGCCGTCGTTGTGGGTCTTGTGCAGGCGGAACTCCTGCTCGATCTTGTCGGAAACCTCATAGCCATAGGCTTTGCAGGCGGAGCGCACCATGCGCATACCGCCAAAGGGATTGCAGGCCCGTTTCAGAGGCTCGTCGGTCTGCAGGCCCACGATGATGTCCTTCTCCTTGTCCAGATAGCCGGGGCCAAAGGAGGTCACCGTGATTACCGTTTCGGTGTCCACCTTCAAAGCGCCGCCGTTTTTATGCTCCTCCAGCAGCAGCTCCTCAAACTTTTTCCGTACGTCCTGGGTCCGCTGAGTGGGACCGCAGAGAAAGCTTCCGTCACCGCCATAGGGGGTGTAATTCTTCTGAATAAAATTGCGGACGTCGATTTCATCTTCCCAAAGTCCGCCAGTAAAACCATTCCATTCTTGCCGCTTCATGGGGTACCATCCTTTCTAAAAAAAACCAAAAGAGTGATCGAAACCATCCAATTGTTCCTCGTATGCGCCAGCGCCAGCCACAAAAAAAGGGCAGTATCGCGCGGCGACACTGCCCAGACGGTCGGCAAAAAGGACAGTTCCCTGCTCCCCTGTGGTAAATCCACATCAGCCCGTCAGTCGCAGGGGCCTTGTAAGCTTATGATATCAGATAGGAGGGGGAAATGCAACAGGGAAATTAAGAATTTCTGCTATTTTACAAAATGGCCAAAGAAGCAGGAAAACGAAAAAAGTTTTTCGGGCGCATTTTTTCAAAAAGGCGCGACCTTAAAAGCGCGAAGCGCAAAGAAAAACCAGGGGCCAGGCCGGACGCGCCAAAGGCGCTAGGCCGCCGCCCCGGCCCATTTGCAGGAACCAGCCCAAGCCGGAGAGCGAGAAACCTAAAAAAGTGCCCGTCCCTGGGGATTGCTCCTTTTTCCAGGGGAAAATCTGTGGTATACTAATTCTATCTATGACCGTGAAAGGACGATCTCTGTGAAAAAGCTTTTCTCCTATATGAAAGCCTACAAAAAAGAATGTATCTTGGGTCCCCTGTTCAAGCTGTTGGAGGCCTCCTTTGAGCTGATGGTGCCCCTGGTGATGGCCGCTGTCATCGACGTGGGCATCGCCAATTCGGACCGGGGCTACATCGGACGGATGTGCCTGGTGATGGCCGCCCTGGGCGTGATCGGCCTGGTTTGCTCCATCACCGCCCAGTATTTTGCCGCTAAAGCCTCCGTGGGCGTTGCCTGTAAACTGCGGCACAACCTCTTTGCCCATATTCAGGAGCTGAGCTTCACGGAAATGGACGCTGCGGGAACCTCCACCCTGATTACCCGCATGACCAGCGATATCAACCAGGTGCAGAACGGCTTGAACCTAGCCCTGCGGCTGCTGCTGCGGTCGCCTTTTGTGGTGTTCGGCGCCATGGTCATGGCCTTCACCATTGACGTGCCTGCAGCGCTGATCTTTGTGGCGGCTATCCCTCTGCTGGCAGTGGTGGTGTTCAGCGTGATGCTGTGGACCATGCCCCGGTACAAAAAGGTCCAGGGGGGCTTGGATAAGGTCCTGAGCGCCACCCGGGAAAACCTCACCGGTGTGCGGGTGATCCGCGCCTTTGGCCGGGAAGCTGCCGAGACCGAGGCCTTCCAGACGGAGAACAACGCCCTGACCCGGCTGCAGGAGCATGTGGGACGGGTTTCCGCTTTGATGAACCCCGTCACCTATGTGATTATCAACCTGGCTGCCGTGGTGCTGATCTGGGTGGGAGCCATCCGGGTGGATGCGGGCATCATCACCCAGGGCGCTGTGGTGGCGCTCTTGAACTATATGTCCCAGATTCTGGTGGAGCTGATTAAGCTGGCCAACCTGATTATCAACATCACCAAGGCCCTGGCCTGTATGGGCCGTGTCCAGACGGTGCTGGATACCCAGTCCTCCATGGAGTTTCCCCAGGCATTGACTGGCTCTGTGGAAAATGAGGACCGGGTCACCTTCCGCGGCGTGGGCCTGACCTATCAGGGCGCAGGCGATGCGTCCCTGTCCGGGCTGAGCTTTTCCGTGAAGCCGGGGGAGACCGTGGGCGTCATTGGCGGCACTGGCAGCGGCAAGTCCTCCCTGGTGAATATGATCCCCCGGTTCTACGACGCCACCCAGGGCGCTGTGCTGGTGGACGGCCGGGATGTGCGGCAGTACCCCCTGGAAGCCCTGCGGGAAAAGGTGGGCGTGGTGCCCCAAAAGGCCACGCTCTTCACCGGGACCATTCGGGAGAATCTGAAATGGGGCAAGCCCGACGCCACCGAGGAGGAGCTTTGGCAGGCGCTGGAAACTGCCCAGGCCCGGGAATTTGTGGAGGAAAAGCCCGGCAAGCTGGACGAGCCCGTGGCCCAGGGAGGCAGGAATTTCTCCGGCGGCCAGCGGCAGCGGCTGACCATCGCCCGGGCACTGGTCCGCAAGCCGGAGATCCTGATTTTGGACGACAGCGCCAGCGCTCTGGACTTTGCCACCGACGCCAGGCTGCGAAAGGCCATCCGGGAGATGGAGGGCGGTCCCACGGTGTTTATCGTCAGCCAGCGAACGTCCTCCATCCGGTATGCGGATAAGATCATTGTCCTGGACGACGGCGAGGCTGTGGGCATCGGCACCCACGAGGAGCTGCTCCGGTCCTGCCAGGTGTACAAGGAGATCTATGAGTCCCAGTTCCAGCAGACCGAGAGAAAGGGGGTATCCGCATGAAAGGCCAGAAAGCCAAAAAGGGAACTTTGAAAAAAGTGCTTCATTATATCCGGCCCTATTGGTTTTTGGTGGGGCTGTCCATTCTGCTGGCCGCAGCGACCGTGGCGGCTTCCCTGTATATCCCCATTTTGACCGGTGACGCTGTGGACTTGATTGTGGGTCCCGGAAACGTGGAATTTGCCGGAATTGTGAAGATCCTGGTGCGCATTGGGGTCATCATCGGCATTGCCGCGCTGTCCCAGTGGGTGATGAGCCTCATCAACAACCGGATCACCTACCGGGTGGTGCGGGATATCCGCAGCAAGGCTTTCCAGAAAATCCAGCTCCTGCCCCTGAAGTACATTGACGGCCACCCCACCGGCGAGGTGGTCAGCCGTGTCATCGCCGATGTGGACCAGTTTGCCGACGGCCTTTTGATGGGCTTTACCCAGCTGTTTACCGGCGTCATCACCATTCTGGGCACCCTGTGCTTTATGCTCAGTGTCAATGTGGTCATCACGGCGGTGGTGGTGGTCATCACCCCGGTGTCCCTGGTGGTGGCGGCCTTCATTGCCAAGCGCACCTATGATATGTTCCGGCTTCAATCCCAGGTCCGGGGGGAGCAGACCGGCTTTGTGGAGGAAATGGTGGGGAATCAGAAGGTGGTTCAGGCCTTTGGCCGGGAGAATGCCTCCTTGGAGCAGTTCGACGAGATCAACGAACGGCTGCGGGGGTGCAGCCTGCGGGCTATTTTCTTCTCCTCCATCACCAATCCCTCCACCCGGTTTGTCAATTCCCTGGTGTATACCGGCGTGGGCATTGTGGGCGCTTTGAGCGTGGTGAACGGCAATCTGTCCGTGGGCCAGCTCTCCGCCTTCTTGAGCTACGCCAACCAGTACACCAAGCCCTTTAACGAGATCTCCGGCGTGGTCACCGAGCTGCAGAATGCGCTGGCCTGTGCCGGTCGTGTGTTCGAGCTTATCGAGGAGCCCGCCCAGACCCCCGACAAGGCCGACGCCCGGGTGCTGGGGGAGGCCCAGGGCAGCGTGTCCGTAGAGGATGTGTCCTTCTCCTATCGGGAGGAGCAGTCCCTGATTGAGGATTTTAGCTTGGAGGTGAAGCCCGGCCAGCGGGTGGCCCTGGTGGGACCCACCGGCTGCGGCAAGACCACGGTGATCAACCTGCTGATGCGCTTCTACGATGTGAAGGGCGGTTCCATACAGGTGGACGGCACGGATGTCCGGGACATCACCCGCCATAGCCTGCGCCGGAATTACGGCATGGTGCTTCAGGAGACCTGGCTCAAGCGGGGGACCATCCGAGAGAACATTGCCTACGGCAAGCCCGACGCCACCCTGGAGGAGATCGTGGAGGCAGCGAAGGCCGCCCATGCCCACAGCTTTATCAAGCGGCTGCCCCAGGGCTATGACACCGTGATCGGCGAGGATGGCGGCTCCATTTCCCAGGGCCAGAAGCAGCTTCTTTGCATTGCCCGAGTGATGCTCTGCCTGCCGCCCATGCTGATTTTGGACGAGGCTACCTCCTCCATCGACACCCGCACGGAGATCCGCATCCAGAAGGCTTTCCAGAAGATGATGAAGGGCCGCACCAGCTTTATTGTGGCTCACCGGCTGTCCACCATCCGGGACGCGGATGTGATCCTGGTGATGCGGGACGGCCGCATCGTCGAACAGGGCAACCACGAGACCCTGCTGGAAAAGAACGGCTTCTACGCCGAGCTGTACAATAGCCAGTTTGACCATAGCTGAGCAAGAATTATCAAAAGCGGAAGCATATAGAATAGCGCCTCGTGGTTAGACAGTGCGGCACACTGGATAACAAACGGGGCGCTTTTTATACCCCAAAATACCAGCCAAATCCTGCTGCGGCAAAGGGGTCAGCAATATTTTTTTTGATATTCGCTGGGGTTTAATCCGGTCTCAGTTAAAAACACTCTTCGGAAGGTGCGGGTGGTGTTGAAACCGGTTTGTTCCGCAACTTTCTCAATGGTAGCGTTCTTTTGACAGAGAAGTTCTTTTGCGTGATGAATGCGGACTTGATGGATGTGATCCAGAAGCTGCACACCGGTTTCGGAATAGTACATTTTTGAAATATAGTTGGGATGCTTGTCGAAATGGTCCGCAATTGTGGTGACGTTTAAATTGATGTCGCTGTAATTTTCCTCTACATACTGATTGATTAGGGCAATAATAGGATTCCCCTTGCGGATCGTTCTTTTGACCGAGGAGCATACCGCTTGGACCGTGGCAATGAATTTATCCCGCAAGGTGGAGACGGTTTCGGTGTAGATGGCGATATCCAACGCTTGGTTGATCAGGCGCTGGCGAAAATGAGGGTCGTCTGAATTTTCATTGGAGACCAGAAGAAGCCGGTACATACACTCGTTGATCTCAATTTTTAGCAAGGCGAAATCCTCTTCAGATTTTCCCAAACGGCCGAAGATGCTTTCGGCCAAGGCAACGGCGGTGGCGTTGTTACCCTCGGAAACTGCTTTTTCAAGTTCAGGAAACAAATCTGCATTGTTGAAGAGGTGGTTTTGGCGCTTTTGATACTCCTCAACGGATACGATCCCAACCTCGCCCATAACCGCCCGATGATTGTGAACTCTCATTACCTCTTCATAAAGCTTGTCAATCTGTTCAAAGTCATCGGTATATTTGCTGATGGCGCCGGTGATGACGGCATGCATCTTTTCCTTGAAAAAGCGGTATATAAACGCGAGCTTCTGTTCCTTTTCTTTTTTCCAAAGGACAAGCTGATCGCTGGCCATGCACAGTAGAATAAAAAGCTCTTTTCCGTCTTCCAGCAGGTAAAAGGTAAATTCCTTCATGACCTCGGACAGGACATTGTTCAGCGCAACTCCCAGCAGATTCTGAAGCTCTACTGGGGGTTCGGCTTCTTCCGGAGAGCTTTGAACAGATAGGTTGATTAGGCACCAGGTGCGCCCCGCCGTTTGAATAGAGTGATATGCGTTGATCTCCTTGTTGCGCTGTGTGAACCTTTGTCCCTTTAACCGCGCCAGCAGCCACTGAGAGCGGAGCCGGTCGTTTTGAGCGTCGATGCTTTCTTTGTAAGTCAAATTTTCATCGTGCATTTTTTCAAAGGCAGAGGAAATGACGTCATATTCATTATTTCCACTGCCATAGCCGCGCAGGGTATCCATCAATTTTCTCATGGGCCGATAATTGATTTGAGCCAGGGGCAAGGTGAAAAGTAAACCGGCAAGTGCCGCAAGAAGAATGGTGGCAATCAGCAGCTTCTGTCCCTGCAAAGCGGTTTTCCAATACGTGGCATTCGGGGTGGCTATGATGTATTTCCAGTTGCAAAACGGGGATTCTTTGGAGGAAAGAACATAGGTGTTTCCGGCTTGATCTGTGAGGGTAGCCTGGTTTGAGGGGATTTCCTCCCGAGGAGAAAACAAGCCCGATTCGGCAAAGGAAGCGAGAATTCTGTCCTCCTCATTGGCCACCAGCAAGATGGAATTGGACAGTACGGATGCCTGGTTCAAAAGGGAAGCGGGAATGGAGGCGTAAATGTTCACGGGGGTTTGATTAAAAACAAGGGATCTTCCATAGACCAGGCGGAACTGATTGTCCAACAGGCTGTATTTGTCAGAGAAGAAAAATCCACCGCTGTCCTGGGAGAGTTTTTTTATCCATTCATCTTCGCTCAGGTTTAAACCGGACAATTTTTGGCGGTAATAAAGGGGATGAATCTCATTTGCTGTGACAGAGGAGATCGCATATTCCAAATCGGGAAAGTAAACGAGACAGTCAATTCCCTTGGCGTTGAGATAATCGTGCAACGTTGCTGTGAGATCGCTGACCTTTCTATAAAAGGCAGCGTTTTTTTGAGTGTCCAAACAGATCTTCCGCAATTTGGTGTTGCTGCATACAAAGGAAATGGTATCTTCCAAAGACTGCATCTGCTTGTTGGCTTCGTTGCTGATGACATCTAAAAATAGCTGGTTGGAGTGTTGGATTTCCGAATATAAAATTTTTTGAAAACTCTGATAGGTCAGCAGGAACACGCTAATCAATACCAATACCAGCAGGCCAAAGGAAGCAACCTGACGAAATAGGACCGATTTTTTAGGCAGACGGCGAATGGTGTTCTTTAAAAAGGAAGGAGCATGAACTCCGAAGCTCTTTTTCATTCTTTCGTAATTCCCCTTTGCAGTAGTCGGATGAAGGCGCATGGGAAGCGCTGAGATAACAAGTCAAGGAAATGGAGATTTTGAGATGGTGCTGTTTTCTTGTATTATGGTACAAAAAACAAAGGTAAGTCAACGTGATTTTGCAAAATGTCCTCGTATCTTCGGTTTTGTCTCTTTATTTTTCGGAAAAAATACGCAAAAATGGTGAGCAGAAAGACCCCAAGGCTCTTCAAGGCAAAGGGGCAAGAGGTACACGGCTAAGCGCCGAAAAAGATTGAAAGGAGCAAACACTATGCAAAAAAATCGCAAGGTCCGATTCGTCTCGGTTATCATGGCCATCCTTCTTTTGATGACCACAGCGGCCTGTTCCGGGAGCACAGCCTCCTCAGGGAGCAGCGGTTCCTCCAAGGTAAGTGAGGACAGTTCCACAACGGAATCCGAGGAGCCGGGCGGGGAAACCTCCGAGCCGGAGAATAGCTCCACAGCGGCTGTGGAATACCCCATGGAAGGGGACATCACGTTGACCATCGGAGACGCCGAGCATTTTTACGCCACAGCGGTATGCCCCTGGGAAGAAACAGAGTTTTTCAAACAGTGGCAGGAACAGACGGGCGTCACTTTGGAGTATCAGTTGATCTCTGATCTATCCTTGATCCTTGCCTCCGGCGAGTATCCGGATATTCTTATCAACAATATCGGTGCTTCCTATAACGGCGGCAATGACAAGGCCATTGACGATGGTATCATCATTCCCTTGGACGATTATATTGACACCTATGCGCCGGACTATAAAGCGGCTTTGGAGACCAATCCGGATTGGCAAAAAATGGCAATGACTCCCAGCAAGCGGTATCCTGGTTTCATGCATTTGCGTGTGGATGCTCCGGGTGTTTCCAATTCGTTTGGCGTGATGATCCGTCAGGATTGGTTGGATGACCTGGGCTTGGAATCTCCCGAAACACCGGAAGAGATGGTGGAAGTGCTGCGGGCGTTCCGGGATGAAAAGGGAGCAACTGTGCCCATGTCGATTGACTCCGGAAATTTGTTTTTTGTGGGCTCCTCCGGATGCTTTACCTCAGCTTTTGGTCTTGCTTCCACGGGATATTACCAGGTGGATGGCCAGATACATTATGGGTCCTATGAGAAAGCCTATAAAGACTACCTGGCATGGTTGAATGAGCTGTACACCGAGGGATTACTGGACAGAAACTTCAATACACTGGATGGTCAGACTGTCGGCGCCAATATTATGTTCCCACTTTGGCCATTACAGAAAATTCCGATCAATATTCGGCTATTAAGAGTGAAGTGGATACTTTTATCTCGGAAAATTTTATCCTGTTTGTAACCGGGGAAAAATCCTTGGACGAATTTGACAGCTATCTGGATACCTTAAAAGGCATGGGAATGGAAGACATGATTGCCATTTACCAGAATGCTTATGATATCTACAATGGCTGAGGCTTGATGGAAACAGCCCGTCCCAAGCGGTGGGATAGGGCTGTTTCTTCTTATAATCAGCAGAGGGAGGTTGTATTTGATGAAGGAAATGTCCACTTCCAGGAAGAAACCCTTCCGCAGCACGGAAAAAGGGAAGGCGTCTTTTGGCAAGAGACTCCAGCAGGATTTGGCCCGCCATTGGGGTGTCTATCTGCTGATAGTGCCTGCTTTGGTCTATTATGTGGTGTTCTGTTATTTTCCCATGGCAGGTGCAAGCATCGCTTTTAAGGATTTTATTCCCACAAAAGGAATTTGGGGCAGTGAGTGGGCAGGCTTGAAACACTTTGAAGCCTTTTTTTCCTCCTACTATTTTGGGAGGCTATTGCGAAATACGCTGGTAATCAGTTTGGCCTCACTGGCCTTCGGGTTCCCGTCCTGTATCATTTTTGCACTGCTCTTGAATGAAGTGCGCAACAACAAGTTTAAACGGACCATCCAAACCATTACATATATGCCCCACTTTTTGTCTCTGGTAGTGGCTTGCTCCCTGGTAAAGATGTTTACTATGGATACTGGCGTCATTCCTCAGTTTTTGTCCCTGTTTGGGTTTGAACCGATTTCGCTTTTGTCAAAATCAAGCTATTTTGTTCCAATCTACGTCCTATCGGATATCTGGCAGAACGTAGGTTGGGGTTCCATCATTTATCTTTCCGCTCTTTCGGCCATTGATCCTGCTCTGTATGAAGCGGCGATCATTGACGGGGCCGGGCGGTGGAAGCAGATGCTGTATGTTACGCTGCCTGGAATCTCAAGTACCATTATCATCATGTTCATTATGCGGGTGGGCAGTGTGATGAACGTGGGGTTTGAAAAAATTATCCTTCTGTATAATGAGGGGATTTATGAAACCGCAGATGTGATTTCCAGTTTTGTATATCGCAAAGGTCTCTCTGATTTTCAATGGAGCTATAGCTCAGCAGTGGGTCTGTTCAATTCCGTAATCAATTTTCTGCTGGTGGTGATCGTCAACAAAATCAGCAGCAAGGTGAGTTCCACAAGCTTGTGGTAAGAAGGGAGGATTCTGCAATGATTAAGCGCAGCCGCGCAGAACGGGTCTTTGGCTTTTTCAATACGGTTTTTATGATCCTGATGATTGTTGTTACGGCGTATCCCATTTATTTTTGCGTCATTGCATCTTTTAGTGATCCAAACCAAATGACCATGAGCACGGGGGCGATTTTTCTGCCCTATCAGCCCTTTACCCTCAGTGCATACGAAAAGGTGTTTACCCATTCCATGTTTATCAGCGGGTGGCTCAATACACTGTTTATCCTGGTTGTAGGCACCTCCGTCAACATGGTGATGACAATTTTGACTGCGTACGTGCTTTCCCGCAAGGGGTTGATGCTCAACAAATTCCTGACCATTTTGATTGTCTTTACCATGTACTTTTCCGGAGGCATGATCCCAGCCTATTTGAATGTCAAAGATCTGGGTCTGATGAATTCCCTGTGGTCACTGATCCTGCCGGGAGCAATCTCAACATACAACATGATTATTATGCGCACTGCGTTCCGGGGAATCCCGGACGAGCTCTCGGAATCAGCCCAGCTGGATGGCGCCAATGAGCTTGTCATCCTGTGGAGGATCCTTGTCCCGGTATGCCTTCCCACGCTGGCAGTGATTCTGCTTTACTATGCGGTGGGACATTGGAACGCATGGTTTAACGCTTCAATTTACTTGCAGGATAGCTCAAAATTTCCCATGCAGCTGGTCATGAAAAAGATTTTGGATTCGGCAAATGTCAGCGAAATGATCGGGGATATTGGCGGCGCGGACAAAGCCCGTTATGTGGAGCTCATCAAGTACGCGCTGATCGTAGTTTCCACGTTCCCCATTATGATACTGTATCCTTTTTTGCAAAAGTATTTTGTAAAAGGGGTTATGGTGGGTTCTGTAAAAGGTTGAGCGAGGATGGAAATCAACAGGGATCAGAGGGTGGTTCCTGGAGGGAAATGGAGAGGATGGTGTATTTTGAATCGAAAGACAATCGTGTTTACAGCCCCTGGTATAGCCCAGTTGTAAACCCAAAAGCTGGGGGAGCTGCAAGACAATGAGGTGCTGCTGAAGACGGAGTATACTGTCATCAGTCCAGGTACGGAATGGGCCAACCTGATGGGGGAAAAGAATACCAGCGGAAGCGACCGGTATTCCACGGGACCTCGGTTCCCAAAGACGCTGGGATACTGCGGAGTGGGGAAGGTTGTAAAAATCGGAAAAGATGTGACATCCGTTTCCGTAGGGAGTCATGCTGTGATTTACTTTGGAATTCACAGCTCTTACAGTCTGGTGCCGGAAGAGAATGTGATCCCTTTGGACGAAAGGGCAGTGGATTTGATGCAGGCTGCGCCCACCGTGCTGGTGCATATTGCGCTGGGCGGCGTCCGCATGGCCAGATTTGAAGTGGGAGAATCTGCTTTGATTATGGGCTTGGGAATTCTGGGGATGTATTCGGTGCAGTTGTGCCGGATGAACGGGGTTTGTCCTGTGATTGCAGCTGATCCCAACCCGGAAAGAAGAGCGATGGCCCTTTCCCATGGCGCGGATTACGCCTTTGATTCCACGGACGAGGACTTTCCCCGGCAGGTTCTGGCTGTGACAGGTGGAAGAGGCGTAAACGGAGTGATTGAAGTCTCCGGCACTGCAATTGCCCTTCCCCAGGCATTGGAGTGCGTGGCTCCAATGGGACGTGTGATTCTTTTGGGATGTACTCGAGAGAATGATATTCCAACAGATTACTATCACATGGTGCATTTTCGCGGCGTTCAAATTTTAGGAGCGCACACCTTTGTGCGCCCCAAGCGGGATTCCTGGCCCGGGTATTGGACATACCGGGACGAGTGTCAGGCGGTGCTTTCTCTGATCTCCCATGGCAGAATGCTCATGTGCGGTAAAGTAACAAGAGTATATTTGACAGCAACTATCACTATTCCGTTCAACTATGGATAATTTGATAAAGGATAAAACTGCACGAATAAGCAGGTTTTTCTTAGAAAAATATGTCATAAATCACAGAAATATGATGACAAGAAAATCGTTTTATGGTATAATTTTCCATGTAACAGGACAACCTTTTAGTTGGGAAGGAGGTATTCTTCATGATGAAAAGGAACTTTAGAAAACTCGTTGGTTTGGTGCTTATTGCTGCCATGACTATGGGAATGTCAGTAACAGCATTTGCTGAAGAAGCAGACACTATAACCACAACCATTGGGGAAACATTTTATTTTGACCCACCGCAAACTCTTTCGGACGAAGAGCCAGAAGTAACTAATCATCTTTTGTTTTCTGCGGAAGAAATAGAAAAAATGACAAAATCAGAATTTCGTGCTGCATTAAATGCCGAAACACCACTTAATAACACAGAAATTGAGCAAATTGTATCTTATTATCATAGCGATGATTTTAAACAAGGTATTGCTCCTGCATATGGCATATATGACCATCCCGAATGGCAAATAAAACCTTATGTAAAAAGCTCTGTAAAAGGTGTTACTTATTCTACTTCATGGATAGGTATTGATGCATATCGTTCCTCTGTTGGAATGACTAAGGGAAGAACGGAAACCAAAGAGATTTCTGGAAAGCTCGGTTTTACAGGTAGTGGCGAAATCAAAAAATTTCATGGTAGTTTAACAGCTGAATTTACTGCTAAAGCAGTAACAACTATTAGTGAAAGTCAACAATGCCCTGCATGGACTACTATGAATTGGAGACCATATTTGCTGTATTGGATTGATACCTATTATGGGAAAATGAAAATCACAACAATAATTCCAAACCCTTCTGGAGTTTATGAAAATGTATGGTATGAAGACCATACTGGAACAAATAAACGAAAAATCACAGATACAACAGAAGTATGGTCAAGAGTAAATGAAAGTAAGAATGTTAATGCTACGACTCCTGCACCGCCAACTGGAGCACCAGATGTTTTGAAGTAAGTTGAAAATAGTATGGGGCTGTAAAAGCCTCATACTATTTTTTCTTTTCAAAGGAAAAAATCAATCCTATGATTATCAATAGCCAAGCTCCCCCAAAAAATACCCATAAATCATATTCAGATAAGAAACCCCAAAAGTGATTCATATCTGAATATCTAACTGTATCAAAAGCTGAAACTGCACTTAGTACAACTATTTCTAATAATCCAAACGATAAAAATATAGCTGCTATAATTTTTTTCATTGTTATCCCTCCGACCAAATAATAATTTTATTATACAGCATTTATATTCAAAGCACAACGATTTCACAACCAAATAACCGCCGCCCCGTAGCGGCACATGAAGCAGTAAATCCGAAAAAGATTTGCTGCTTTTTTTGCGCCCATTTTTGGCAAATTTCCAAAAGTTCCGTATTAGACAGTGAAGCAAAAAATTGTCGCTTTTTCAGACAGCGGGCAGAACGCAGCTTCCGAAGCGTTCTATTGTCGGGAAAGACCAAGCCGCCGGAAAAGTCCTTGCCGGAAAGTCCGTCCATTCTGCTCTTTTGTGGTTTGTAGGTAGTAAGGGGGGAGAATGCCAGCCTGCCGCCCTTATAAAAAGCTGGTTATAGATTTCACGAAAAAGTGGCAGTAGCAAGTGAGGACAATCCGGTAGCCTTTCATGAAAAAGCTGGTTGCGATTTCTCAAAAAAGTGGCAGTAGCAAGTGAACGGCAGTCCGACAGTTTCTTAGAGCAAGTTTCTACCACAGTACCAAAATTCGCTTACCGCTCCTTT
>CAUWLU010000048.1:0-16546 GCA_963559705.1 uncultured Acutalibacter sp. | reverse complement strand
AATATTGGGTAGTTGACAAAGAAGGCGAGTATGAATGGCAGTGGACCACTGAGCACATTTGGGTAGAGGAAGCTGGCCATTGGGAATAAATAAATTCGTTAGAAAAGGCTCCGGAGAAATCCGGAGATGCAGCACCTTGATATTTTAGCGTAATTATGCTAAGATAATGGCAAGGAGGCTGATGTTATGAATATGATTAGGCCTGTTTCTGATTTGAGAAATCATTTTGCTGACATTTCAAAGACTGTGCACGAAACCGCGCAACCTGTTTTTTTGACAAAGAATGGCTATGGTGATATGGTGGTTTTGAGCATGGAGGCGTATGAGAACCTGCAATTTGAAAGCGAAGTGTATTTTAAGCTGCAGGAGGCAGAGAGAGAGGCTGAACTGACGGATCAGCGCTATTCTTCCAAAGATGTTCTGAAAGCGATGAAAGCCGCCATTGGAGGGGAACAGGTTGTATAAATTAGAGTTTTTGCCTGTTGCCCGAAAAGATATGCTTGAGATTGTGAGCTATATCAGCAGGGAGCTGCAAAACCCGGACGCGGCAGAGCGTTTGGCGGTGGAGCTGGTTGATGCAGCGGAGCGTGTGCTTACATTTCCGTATGCGGCTCCGGCTCACCAGCCGATCCGCCCATTGAAACAGGAGTACCGAAAAATCCTGGTACAAAATTACCTGATGTTTTATTGGGTGGACGAAGAAAAAAAGCTGATGACAGTCGCTCGTGTGATCTATGCGAAACGGGATTATGGCCGGTTGTTGGAGTGATGGAAACGAGGAAACTGGCCATTGGGAATACATGAATTTGTTTGAAAAGGCCCCGGAGGAATCCGGGGCCTTTTTTTAGAGGGGTTGAGTTCACGGGTGTTTCGGGCTATAATACCTCCAAGAGAAGCGAGGTGGACAAACGTGTTTGAAATGCTTAACGGGGAGGTTTTATCCCAAGACAGGGTGGTGGCTCAAGTGAAAAGCAGCCGCCTCACAGTGATCGATCCGGACCATTGCCCACTGTATCTGCGGAAATACGATGATGTGGAAGGGTGGCTGGTTCGAAGATCTATCGATGCTCATCGGACCAACTCCCGGCTGCTTCGCAAGGCGCTGCGGCTGGCTCCCAATGACGATTTGGGGGCCGTGCTGCGCGTTCACGGGGCAACGATTACGGATAGCTACTGGTATCGGCGGGAAGGGGAAGCCCTCACCTATGACCAGGTGAGATTTGGACCGGAGAATCCCTTTTCACAGTTGTCCCTTCGCGGCGATCCGGATTCCTTCCGGCTGGGCAGCGCTGAGGCTGTAACGCCGGAGCTGACCAATACCGGCAGCTTTGAGAAGTGCTGGGAAAACCATGACGGTATTTGGTGGATGATAAAATCCGGGAATGATTTGGAACAGTTCTCTGAGCTGTTCATATACCACCTAGGAGCTTTGCTCGGATTGCCCATGGCCCATTATGAACGGGATGGAGACTATATCCGCAGCAGGGATTTTACCCAGGGTCGATATGATTTTGAACCCGCCTACGGAGTGATGCTTGACGAAGAGGATTACGGGGAGAACTATCGCCGCTTCCGGCAGCTCTGTCCCAGAGCCGCTGCCCTCTATGTGGGGATGGTTTACCTGGACGGCCTGACGGCGAACATGGACCGCCATACCAACAATTATGGATTTCTCCGGGACCGGGGAACAGGGGACCTGCTTACTCTGGCACCCTTGTTCGACCACAATATCGCATTGGTGGCGCGGGGATATCCCTCGTCCTCTCTGAATCGGGGCGGTATGCTGAATCGGGATTTTGCGGATCTGCTCAAAGAGGAACCGCAAGCGCTCAGGGATTTTCTTTCCTTGGGGCTTACCCCGCCCACGGAAAGCATGGTTCGGGAAGCTGTGCGCCGGGCCAACGATCCGCCGTTCTCTCAAGGCACGGTAAGGGAGGAATTCCTGGTGGAATTTGTCCTGTCCGCCCATGAATGGATGAAGGAGCAGGTCCAGGGACTTCTCCCATCAAAAGAGACGCCGGAACTGGAATAGTAACGAAAAAAGCTTCCTGGAAGAACAGACTTCGGTCTGTTCTTTTTTGCTTCAAAGGAAGCGAAAAAACAAATTTTCATAATATCTCGAAAAGATGTGGAAATGGAAAGGTTTTGAAAATGGTCCGCATCTATTAAAACTGAAAAAATAGTTGCATTTTTGGAAGCGTTGTGATATAATAATATCATCATAAAGAAAAGGGTGTGTCGTATGAGATATCGAGGATATCTGGCAGCGATCAAGTACTCCAACAGCGACGATGTCTTTGTCGGGCAGATTGCCGGGGTCAAGGACGGCCCTCGCTTCAGCTCTGAAACGGTGGACGGACTGAAGGAAGGCTTCCGAAAGGTTGTGGATGCCTATATCGCAGAGCACAGCGGTGAGGAAATGATGTATAAGGGAACCTTCAATATCCGAATCTCGCCGGAGCTGCACCGTTGGCTTGCGGTTTATGCCTCCATCGAGCAGGTGTCCCTCAACACCATGGTGGAGAAAGCTTTGCTGGAATACGCGGAAGCCCATCAGTCCGAGGACTGCCCCTTTGAGCGGCCCGTAAAAGACAAGGAGGAAATTTAAAGAGCTAAAACCGGAACCAGTTCCGGTTTTAGGGCGTGAACACAGGGGCATATCTCGTGGAGCCGGTCTGAGAGAACAAGTTGCTGACTGTCGAAGCGCTGTTCTGCTGAGTCTGCAAAACAAGAGGAGGCGGTTGCTTGATCTTGGAAAACAAGCTGGGGATCACCAATCCTATGGAACTTGCGTGGGAAGAGGAGAAAATCAGCAAGCGCAAAGCTGTTGAGATGTTTGAAAGAGGTTTTCTGGATTCTTTGAAGCCGGGGACTTTCCAAACGCTGTCAAAAATCCACGAATACCTTTTTTCAGAGGTCTATGAATTTGCGGGAAAACTGCGGACAGTAAATCTAGCGAAAGGCAATTTTCGATTTGCGCCGGTGATGTATCTGCGGCAAGCGCTGGAGGAGATCGAAAAAATGCCCCAAGGGACGTATGAGCAGATCATTGAGAAATATGTGGAGATGAATATCGCCCATCCGTTCCGAGAAGGCAATGGACGCAGCACTCGGATCTGGCTTGACCTGATTTTGAAAAATGAATTGGGACAGGTGGTAGATTGGAGCCGGGTGGAAAAGAGTGATTACCTTTTGGCGATGGAACGCAGCCCGGTGAAGGATCGGGAGATCAAAGGGCTGCTGAAGGAAGCGCTGACCGATAAAATCCAGGACCGGGAAGTTTATATGAAAGGTCTGGATGCCAGCTACGGTTATGAGGGGTACGGAGCATTTCAAGCAGAGGCCTTTACAGTATCCGGTGGAGAGCCGGAGCTGTAAGTAAATATGAGATATGAAAATGTATACCATGATCGGAGGATTAGATGGTTGCGGTAAATCCAGTTTGACCGGGTGCTTGAAACGAGAGCGGACCGACTTGGGCAAAATCATTGACGTGGATAAATTGAACGCTCAATACGGAAACATTGTGGAAGGCGGTAAAGCTGCTGTGCAGGAAATTGACCGCTGTTTGATGCTGGGGGTCAATTTTACGCAGGAAACGACACTTTCCGGAATCCGCACTTTGAAAACTGCCCGGCAAGCGCGGGAGAGAGGATATCACGTCCGGCTCTATTATGTGGGGCTCAACTCTGCTCAGGAGAGCTTGGAGCGGATACGTAACCGCGTGCAGAAGGGCGGCCACAACATTCCGGAGGCTGATGTGCTTCGGCGCTATCAGCGGCGGTTCCATGATTTGGCAGCAATTCTGCCCTACTGTGATGAAGCTGTATTCTATGACAACTACAACGGCTTTCAGGTGGTCGCGGAATATCGGAACGGAGAGATTGTTCCGCAAACAGAGGTATTCCCAAAGTGGCTGCTGGATTTCCGGGCTTGGATGGAGCAAGGAGAGGATCTTCGTGATCCAGATCGTCAGCGTGACCATAAGGATGATGTTTTGAAGTGACATTTTCAAAAACACAGGTTGCCGAAAACCGGAACCAGTTCCGGTTTTGGGGAGTGAAAGGAGGAACGGGAGTGTATACCATAGAGCAGATCCGGGACAAGATTATCCCAGTAGCGGAGGAATACGGCCTGCGGCGGGTGTACCTGTTCGGTTCGTATGCCCGCAGGGAGGCCACGGAGGACAGCGATGTGGATTTGCTGGTGGAAACACCGGTGGTATATGGACTTTTCGCGAAAGAGAGATTACGCCAGTCTTTCCAGGAAAGGCTGCATACCAGGGTGGATTTGATTCTTATGAACTGCTTCGAAGAAAAAATCACGGTTGGGAAACAGTTCTGGAATGACCAAAGGGAGGAGTTTAAGGAAGCTGTGTGTAGAGAAAGGGTGAATTTATTTGAAACAAAGCAATAAGCAGATTTTGGAACACATCATTCCCTACTGCGATTTGATAAAAGATTCTATTCAGCGTTTTGGAGATCAGTATGAGGCTTTTTTGGCAGATGATTTCTATCGTTTGGGAATTGGAGCGGCAATCTCCCAAATTGGAGAATTGGCTAAAGGCCTTACGGCAGATTTTCGAATTTCTACTGAGCAGAAGTTCCATTGGAAAGAGATTGTGGGGATGAGGAACCATTATGCCCACGGCTATGAGAAAATGGATACTCAGACAATTTGGTTAACCGCCACCCAGGATATCCCGGTACTGAGGCAGCAGTGTGAGGAGCTTTTGGAGCAGATCCTCCAGCTGGAGCAGGAGGAAGCCAGGGAGAAAGAGCTGGAGGACGGACCGGAGCTGTAAAAAACAACAGGGAGGAATCTGTAATGAAAAAAAGAGCAAAAGGTTTGGCGGGAATCCTGCTGGCGGCGGCAATGCTGCTGGCCACTCCCCTGACGGCCAGCGCGGCCTGGGAAAATCCCTTCACCGATGTGAAGCCTGACGCGTGGTATTACGATGCGGTGGAATACGTGAATACGGAGGGCCTATTCAGCGGCACCTCGGAGACCACGTTCTCGCCGGGAAAGGCCATGACTCGGGGAATGTTCGTGACGGTGCTGGGAAAGTTTGCGGAGGTCAACCCCAACGCCTATGAATCCGGGTCCTTCAGCGATGTGGCCATCCGGGACTACTATGCTCCCTATGTGGAGTGGGCGGCGGAAAAGGGGATTGTGGGAGGCATTGGCGGCGGTAAATTTGCCCCCGGCAGCTCCATCACCCGGGAGCAGATGGCTTTGATGCTCTACAAGTACGCCAAGACCGTCGGAGCGGACACCAGCGTGGACGCCGATCAGCTGCTCTCGTTCCCGGACTGGATGAGCACCTCGGAATATGCCCAGCAGGCTATGGCCTGGGCAGTGACCCACGGCGTCCTCGGCGGCAGCGATGGCAAGCTGCTCCCCCAGGGGACGGCAACCCGCGCTCAGACAGCACAGATCTTCTACAACGCCAAGGAGCTGCTGGCCACTCAGTTGGATACTCCCCCGGCTGATGCTGTGTGGGTGGTGGACCAGGCAGGGCATTTTATCACCACGGAGAAGCTGGAACAGGTTCAGATTCCCGGAACAGAAGTGGGACATTGGGAAGATGTTCTTGAATCTCATACTGTGTACCGTTGTAATAATTGTGGATTTATTGGCGAAACGGAAAGCGAGATTGATCAGCATATTAGAGATTCGGCAAATTCTGCTGACTGGGGTGAACCATGGTGTGGTAGTTACACTATGGTTGCAAGTGATCCAGTTCCAACGGGTGAAAAGTACTGGGTAGTCGATAAAGAAGGCGAGTACGAGTGGAAGTGGACCACTAAATACATTTGGGTGGAAGAAGTAGGCCGCTGGGAATAACCGTAAAACAATCTATGGATAAAAGCCCCCTGAAAAGGGGGCTTTTATTATATTCAAAATCAAGATAAGGAAAGGAAAGATGACATGAATCCCCAAAAAAGAATACTGGCATTCTTTTTGGCAGTGATGCTGACCTTCAGCGCACTGCCTTTTTCTGTATCGGCGGAAGCTTCCGGTAAACCGAAAACGGTTTCGGATGTTTCCGGGCAGTCCCCCTCCCTGAACGATGAGGAAGAAACCGGAACTGGTTCCGGTTTTGAGGGGGACGCCACGGTTCCGGTGGAAATCCCGGATTTGTACGAAAGCCAGCCGGTGGAACCTGATGCAGGGTTTATCGGGCCGCTGCTCCCGGGTATGATGCTGCTGGATATTCCCACACTCTATGCACAGGATGATTTCAACACCGTAAAAAACAGCGTCGAGGGCGGCACGGATGACATGACAAAATACGGTCTTTCCCGTGCAGCGGTCGTTGCGGAGCTGGAGGCCCATGAGTCCGATAATTTTTACATAGGGACCACCTACTATGAAGATGACTGGCAGTCTCCCAATGGAGATACCTCCTACAATGGCTCTGTGGGCATGAATTGCAGTGGTTTTGTGAGCTATGTGCTGCGAAAGGTAGGAATGAACGCAGCGGAAGTCATGAGGATCATACAGCTTATTCCGGGCACCACAAATCATTACGGTTCCGGACTGCCCTATGACATTCTGGCCAATGCGGACAACTTTAAAAACTTAGTGGAAAATGGAAATCTGACTGCTTACGTATTCCGTACAAAGCAGGAGCTGCTGGCCAGCGGATTGGCGGAAAAAGGCGATATCATCCTCATGTATTGGAGTAAAACGCCAGGTCCTGATGGAGCAAATAACCACATCGGATTTTATTGGGGAAACTATGATGGAGAGGACCTGATGTGGCACAGCAGCGACCTGCTCCCCAACGGGAACGGGATCGGACCGATCACCCCCAAAACCGAGGGTTCTTACTATATCCTGATTAAAATTGAAAACGGGTATAACGTAACCTTGACCAAGACTTCGGCGGATGCTTCGATTACCATGGGAAACACGGCTTACAGCTTGGCTGGCGCGGTCTATAACGTCTATGAAGGAAGCAGTGCCAGCGGTCCTGTGGTGGCAACCTTTACCACGGATTCCAATGGTCATGCGGATATCAAACCTCCGCTGAAACCGGGAAGTTACTCAGTTAAGGAAATCAAGGCACCCAAAGGTTATAAACTGGACCCGACAGTCTACCATTTTGTTATTGATAGTTCTGATACAACTCTGGATGTGGTGGATGACCCTGGATATTTGAGGCTTAGAGTTGTAAAGAAAGACAAAGATACACAAAAACCACAGGCTCAAGGAAACGCTTCTCTCGCAGGTGCTGTATATCGTGTGACATATCAACAAGGTGGACAAACGGTTACCAAAGATATTACCTCTGATGCTGATGGCACTTTTCCTCTGTTAGATAAAATACCCTTTGGAAAAGTAACTGTTCAGGAAATCAAAGCACCTCCCGGTTACAAATTGGATTCTACCATTCATGAATATTATATCGATGGCGACAAATTGGGACAAGATGACACCTACGAGCTGATCCCCGACGATATTGTGGAAGAGGTGCAGAAGGGCGGCGTCACCATCCAAAAGAAGGACAGTCAGACCGGGACCACGCCCCAGGGCAATGCCAGCCTTGCGGGCGTCTCCTTTGAGATTGTCAACAAGTCGGACAAAGCCGTGGTGGTGAACGGAAGAACCGCCCAGCCCGGAGCGGTTGCCATCACCATTACCACCAATGCCAGCGGCGTGGCCACCACTGGCCCCAATACACTGCCCTATGGCGATTACACCATCCGAGAGAGCGCTACAAACGCCTCCATGCAGCTTACCTGGCTGGACGAGATCGACTTCACCATTGATTCCGACGGCAAGGTGTTGGAGTATGAAGCGGAAAACGACGTGGTCCGCGGCGGTATCGAGGTGGAAAAGCAGGATACGCAGACCGGAGCCACACCCCAGGGCAACGCCAGCTTTGAGGGCATCGACTTTGAGGTGGTCAACTCCAGTGCCAACGCAGTGGTGGTTGACGGGCAGACCTACCGGCCCGGCGAAGTGGTCATGACCATCACCACCGGCGCTGATGGAGTGGCCCGCACCGGAGATAATACCCTGCCCTATGGCCGTTACACCGTGCGGGAATCGGACACCAACGAATCCATGCTGCAGACCTTTACGCAGCAGACCGTGGATGTGCACAACAACGGGCAGTCCGTGTCCTTTATTGCAAAGAACGCAGTGGAACGCGGCGGGCTGTCCCTGCAGAAGCAGGATACCATCACCGGAAACACCCCCCAGGGCGACGCTGGCTTTGAAGGGATTACCTTTCAGATCATCAACAGCTCCCGGAACCCCGTGATGGTAGAGGGCAAGAGCTATGCTCCCGGAGAAGTGGTCAAGACCCTGGTCACGGACCGCCAGGGTAAGGCCAGCACTGCGGATGATCTGCTGCCCTACGGCGAGTATACCCTCCATGAGTCCGCCACCAATGACAGTATGCTGAACACGGTCCCGGATCAGACGGTCCTGGTGGAGGATGACGGCGTCATTTACACCTTTGACTGTCCCAACGAGGTGGTCCGGGGCGATGTGCTCATTGAAAAGCGCGACTTGGAATCCGGCCTGCTGACCCCCTTGGGAGGTGCCAGCCTGGACGGCACACTTTTTGCGATCACCAATCTCTCTAAGAATGCCGTGTATGTAAACGGCGCTCTGTACCAGCCCGGCGAGGTGTGCGCCACCATCGTGGTGGAGGGCGGGATTGCCCAGACCAAAAACCGGGCGCTGCCTTACGGGACCTATCAGATGGTGGAAACGGTACCAGGGGAAGGCTATCTGCACACGGATAAAAAGGTCCGGGATTTCAAAATCCGCAAGGACGGCGAGGTCATCGAGTTCCGCGGAGAGGGCAACGCGGCATACAACCAGGTGATTCGCGGCGACCTGCAGTTTATCAAGGTGGGCGAGGACAATATGCACCGGTTTGCCAATGTGGCCTTCAAGCTGATCTCGGAAACCACTGGGGAAACCCATATCGTGGTCACGGATGAAAACGGAGAGGTGCGTACCTCCAGCCAGTGGAACCCTCACAGCCAGAACACCAACGGCAACGACGGCGAGGACGATGAAGCGCTTTGGGACGACCACGCAGGGATCTGGTTCGGGCAAACTACGGAAGGATGGATCGTAAACACCCAGGATCATCTGTACGCCCTTCCCTATGACACCTACACAATCGAGGAGCTGCGCTGCAAGGCAAACGAGGGATATGAACTTGTTGTGGTCCCCCACGTCACTATCAGCCGAAACAACACGGTGATCGAGCTGGGGACCATTGACGATCTGTATGGGGGCGGCGATCCGGAAATCGGCACAACGGCCACTGTGAACGGGGAAAAGAACGCGGCTCCGGCGTCCAGCGTTACGATTACCGACACAGTGCGGTACAGCGGTTTGACCGTGGGAAAGACGTATACGCTCAAAGGCGTCCTCATGGATAAGGAGACCGGCGAGAAGCTGCTGGTAGACGGCAAGGAGATCACTGCTGAAAAGGAATTTAAAGCTGGGGCCAGCGCCGGGACTGTGGATGTTGTCTTTACGCTAAATGCCAGTACCCTTAACGGGAAAAGCGTGGTTGTATTTGAAACCCTCTATGAAGGGGATCGGGAGGTTGCCTCTCACAAAGAGCTTCAGGATGAAGGACAGACCGTGACCTTTGCAGCGCCTAAGCTGGGCACTACCGCCACGGTTAACGGCCAGCATACGGCGGAGGCCGCTGGAAAAGTGACGATTGTGGACACAGTCGCTTACAGCGGCCTGACAGCCGGCCAAACCTATACGATGAAGGGAATCTTGATGGATAAGGCCACCAAAAAGCCCTTCCTGGTAAACGAGGAACAGGTGACTGCGGAAGCCACCTTTGTGGCGTCTGCAGAACAAGGGACCGTCTCTTTGCCCTTCACCTTTGACGCCAGCGGGATGAGCGGGAAAGTGGTGGTGGTCTTTGAAACGCTGTATAAGGGCGGGCTGGAGATCGCCTCCCATGCGGATTTGGAGGATCAGGGCCAAACGGTCACCTTTGGAGAGCCGGGCCTGGGCACCACCGCCACGGTAAACGGAAGTCATTCCGCCGAGCCTGCCGGAGAAGTCACCTTGGTGGACAAGGTTGCCTACACCGGCCTTTCTGTTGGAAAAAGCTATACGATTTCCGGCGTCCTGATGGACAAGACCTCAGAGGAACCCCTGCTGATCGGCGGGAAGAAGGTGACCTCCGAGGTGCAGTTTCTTGCAGAAAAATCAGAGGGGACTGTGGAGGTCCCCTTTACCTTTGACGCCAGCGGCCTTGCAGGGAAATCCGTAGTGGTTTTTGAAACGGTTTCCTGGGATGGCAAGGAGGTTGCGGCCCATAGGGACATCCATGACGCGGGGCAAACGGTGAGTTTTGGAAAGCCCGAAATCGGCACCACCGCCACGGTTGGGAATGGTGAGAAAAAGACGGACCCGCTGGAAAAAATCACCATCAAGGACGTGGTGAAATACAGCGGCCTGATCCCGGGCAAGGAATACACGTTGTCCGGCATCCTGATGGACAAGGCTACGGGGAAGCCCCTGCTGGTGGACGGCGGGGAGGTGACCGCGAAAAAAACCTTTACGCCCACTGCTGCGGAGGGAAGTGTGGAGCTTACCTTTACCCTGAATGCATCGGAGTTGAGCGGTACGGCCATTGTGGTGTTTGAGACGCTGTACAAGGACGGCAAGGAAGTGGCGGCCCACACGGATATCAACGATGAAGCTCAGACAGTAACCGTCAACGTGGAGGGGATCATTACAGGCACAAAAACCGACACGGACGGATATCGGTTGGAGGGGGCTTTGTTCGGCTTGTTCGCAGCCGATGAGACCGAGTTTACCGAGGATACGGCCCTTGCTGTGGCAGAGACGGACAAAAACGGCGTCTTTACGTTCCCACCCATGCCCTCCGCCAAGTACCTGCTGGTGGAGCTGAAGGCCCCGGACGGCTATGTGCGGGATGACACTCCGATAGAAGTGGTGGTGGATTCCGAGCTGGTGGAACTGGAGCCCATTGAGAATACTCCCACAAACGTACAGCTCATCAAGGTGGACGCTGTTACCGGCTCCAGCCTGGCGGGCGCATCCTTGGAATTGTACGCCCCCAACGGGACCTTGCTGGATAGCTGGGTCACCAACAGCCAACCTCATGAGATGACGGGCCTTCCTGTGGGACCCGGCTATGTGCTCAAGGAGATCTCAGCCCCCAGGGGCTATGAAATTGCGGACGCCATCAAGTTTGAGATCACTGACACCGCGGGCGTCCAAACGATCACGATGAAGGATTGGCCCAGAGGAACGGTCACCACCCCCCAGACCGGAGATACCGGAATCCCCTCCGGAGTGTACTTGGGGATTCTGGCGGGAGTGCTGGTTTTGGGAGGCGGCTATGTGATCTACCGGAAACGTGCCAACAGAAGATAACACCTGCAAATTGAAGGAGGTTGAATCCTACGTGAAGAAAAGGAAGATCTGCCTGGTGATCCTGGCGTTTGTCCTGGCATTTTCCTTCCCCATGGCCACTGCGGCGGCGGTTCTCCCAGCGCGGCCCAGCGCTGCCGCGAGGGTAGGAGAACGCCCGGGCGCAGAAAATCCCGATGGGGGAGAGCCCTCCCTGCCGGACGCCTTTACACTAAAAGCCGAGGAAGAACTGAAAGACCCGGAGGGCGCATGGATCTTTCCAGACGCCATCCTGCGAAAGGCCGTCTTTGCGGCGTTGGAGGGCCGGAGTGGAAAGGACGTTTATGACGTTCTGGCCAGCTTTGCAGGGCAAATCGACGCGGCTTATCGCGGCAGCAGCAGCGGGAATCTTGAAAAAATCACGAACCCCCAGGGCCTGCAATACCTTCGCAGCGCAAAGCGCATCGATTTATCGGGCAATGCGATAGCAGACTGGACCGCACTGGAATCTCGCGGCAACGATTGGTATCACGGCGTGACCTGGTATGTATCGGGCAACCCCATTGAAAAGCTTCCCGCCTCCTTTGGCGGGGACTTGACTATGGAGCTGGGGATGTGCGCCTATCAGGAGGACCGCGAAACCCGAAGCTTTACCTTTGCCCGCGGACACGACACGGCCAGGATCGACCTGACCCGGTGCGTGGACGGGACCACGAGTATCCCGGTGCCAGTGGAGGAAGCGCGGGTAATCAGCGGAAACACAGTGATCTCGGTGTCACTTACCGGAAATCAGGCCACAGTGACGGGATTGGCCACTGGACAGGCCACGTTGTCGGTAACTACCACGAGCTGTGTGAAAACTGTTTCGGGCGGCGAGGAAAGGGTGCAGCCGATCACCTATCAGCTGCCCTTGGAGGTGCTGATGTACGATGCCGTCACGATCTCCGGGCCAGAGGAGGGGAGCTTTGCATTTACCCTGCTGGATGGCAGCAAAACCGTATCCGGTGCAACCTACAGCCTTTACCGTGATGGCGCCAAGGTCAAGGGCGGCCTGAAAACAGATGCGAAAGGCCGCATTGTGATGAGCGGACTGATCCCCGGAGACTATCAGATGGTTCAGACAGCCGCGCCCAAGGGATACCGTCTGAATCCGACGCCCATCGCGTTTTCCCTCCCGGAGGTCAGCGTGGAGGGAGGACGAAGAGGTCCCATCCCCCTCTATGACGGCACAGTGATCCAGGCGAAGGAGGGGGAGGTCTACGCAGCTGGACAGGGTGATGAGGACGTGGTGATCACCAGCGCTTCCGACCATCCTCCCTTGGATTTTGAGATTGTCTGGGGCGATGGGAGCAAGGAGACACATACCGGAATCGCCGCTGCTATGGAGGCGGTGAATTCCCGGAAACTGTCCGGGACCTTGGGCGGCGCCTGTAAAATCACAGCGTCCTATCATGGACCGGTGGAGGTAACGGGCAAGGCCGAGGAGGTGGAAGCGGAAAAGCCCGTTCCCACACCCACTCCGACGCCTACGCCAAAGCCGGAACGGCCTCCGGTCACGCCCACTCCTCCTCCGGTATATCCGCCCCAGGGCGGCGGTGGGACCACAGCAAAACCGCAGCCCACTCCCACCCCTGCTCCCATCACCACTCCGGCTCCTTCCAAAGCGCCTGCAGCCACTCCCACTCCTGCGCCTGTCACAGGCCAGCTGATGGTCCAGGTCTCTGCGGACAATGGCGTAAAAGAAGGGTTTTTGCTGGAGATCACAGGAACGACAAGCGCAGAAGTTTCCATGAACCGGCAATACCGCACAGACGAAAACGGTCAGGTGAATTGCTCTTTGTCCCCGGGGAACTACACGGTGACGCCTGTGGAGAGCAGCGCCAACCGCGGGTATGAGCTGCCGCAGGGCCAGACTGTGACGATCAAGGCTGGGGAGAGCGTCAGCTTGACGATGGACTTTGCGGCTGTCCTGCGGGATCTGGCGATCACCGTTGTGGACGATGATGGGATCGCCCTGGAAGGGGTGCTGGTGGGGATCTTCCCCGCTGAGAGCAGCACGGTCCTCCCAGAGAAGCCGGTGGAATCCACCACGGATGTGAGCGCCGAAATGGAGGAGTACGCCAAAGAGAAGGAGGAAGCAGAGCGCCGGGCAAATCCCTATGAAAAGAAAAACGCCCTCATTACGGGAAAGAGCGATCGGGACGGTGTGGTCCGCCTGTCGGATTTGCCGGTGACCGAGCTGCAAGCTGTGGCGATCGGCGTCCCGGATGGGTACACCATGGAAAAGGTCCCTTCCCGAATCCCGGAAGGGCCGGAAAGTGAATTTGAGATCCTGTGCGAGTACATCAAAGTGGATTTGAATGTGATCAACGAGGAGTCCGGAGGACCGGTGCTGGACGCGGAAGCTGTTCTATACAATTCCAGCGGGGACGAGCTGGCCAACTGGCTGACGGACGGAAAGCCCCATAGGCTCATCCGGGTCCCCGAGGGCGATTACTCCCTGGAGCTGCACTACGGGGAGCAAATGCAACAGCTGAGGTATTCGGTGACATCGGAGCAGACGCTGCAGGAGATTGACATTGCCACCTTCCTGGAGGGGTCCGAGCCCCGGGCGGTCGCTGCCGTCCGTTTCAGCCCGCTGACGGCGGTGCTGCTGATTGTGTCCGGCCTTGCTTTAGCCGGGCTTGCTGTAGTGGGGATCCTTTGGTTCCGGAAGTACCGCCGCCGCGGTGGAGGTTATCATTGACGGCGCGAACACGCAAAAGGGCCATGGTTGTTCTGATTTCCGCTGTGGCGGCTGGCCTGGCTGTGTGGGCGGCGATTGGACTTGGCGTCAGGGTCCAGGATGCTGTGGAGCAGGACCAAATCTTTGAACGCCTGCGCAAAACCTCCCTCGCCAAGGCCGTCACAGACTTAGGCAGCGGCAGGCCGCAGCGTGGGGAGGAGGAGGTCTCCCTCTCCTCCGCTGCTTCCGGTCACGACATTGCCGCGCTCAGAGAGGAAAATCCGGACTGCATCGGGTGGATCTCCATAGAAGGGACCGTCCTGGACTATCCGGTTATGCAGACCGTGGAGGAACCGGAATACTACCTTAAGCGCAATTTTGACGGCGAGCACAATGACCACGGCGTCCCCTTTTTAGACGCCAGATGTCATGTGGGAACAGCCGATCATCTTATTATTTATGGGCACAACATGGCGGACGGGACCATGTTTTCCGTCCTGCACAAGTATGCTCAGAAAAGCTATTGGGAAGAGCATCCTGTCATCACCTTTGAAACGGTGGAGGGTGTGAGCCAGTACCGGGTGGCCGCCGTGATGCGGGTTTCCGGCGTTGCTTACGAGACCCAATGGAGCATTTACAACTGCATTTCTCTAAACGATGTGGAGCTTGAGGAAATGGTGGAGCAGCTCTCCCAGGGAGCCCTGTACCATACCGGCGTTGTGCCGGTATATGGGGATGAGCTGCTGACAGTATCCACCTGTGAATCGCTCTATTCGCAAAGCAATGACCGGCTTGTAGTTGTGGCTGTTAAGCAGTGATGCTGTTGGGCTGCGGATAAAACCGCAGCCCTTCCCCATGCCCCCGGTAAACTGCCGGAGGTGTGGCGAAGGGCTGTTACTCAAAACCGGAACTGGTTCCGGTTTTACGCAGAAAGGGGGACCAAATGCTGGTGCAGTTCAGCGCAAGTGTTAAAATAAATCGCTGTGAGACCCTGTTCTAATCAATTTTAAAATCAAAGTTTCTCGAACAATTTTATAAACAAGCAGCCAGTCCGGTTCAATATGGCACTTCCTCATATCTTTATAGTTTTTGGAATTAGTGAGAGGGTGATCCCGATATGCTTCCGGCAACGGCTGTTCATTACACAGCATGGTAACCACTGCTTCGAATTTTTTCGGATTGCAGCCTCTCTTGATTGCAAGCTTATAGTCCTGTTTAAACTGCCCCGAAAACTCTATTTTAAGCATTTAATGCCCTCATCAGATCTGCAATGCTATCAAACGGACCATACAGATCTTCCTCTTTTTCTGTCTTGTCCATTGCGGCATAGGTGACTGCGTTTGGCTCGTTTAGCTTGACCTCGAAGGGAAGCCCATGGCACCGAAGCGCCTGCCTATAAAAAATTCCCGTTGCAGTGCTCAAATCCATCCCAAGGGATTTGAAGAGAGCCGCTGCCTGCGCTTTTAGTTCCGGTTCCATTCGAATTGTCATATTTTCTTTTGCCATACAAAACACCTCTTTCTGCTCCGTTAGCTTATGTCATTATTATATTCGAATTAGCAATGTTTTGCAAGTGCGTTGCAAATATAAATTTCTATTTTTAGGGAATTCCATCTTAGTGCCATGGAAGAAGGCCAAACACAAAATACAGAGCAAAACCGGAACTGGTTCCGGTTTTGAGCTTTGATAAAACAAAGAAGTTGACATTCTTAGAAGAACTAAGTATACTATGAATATTACTTAGTAATATTCATTAACTACATTAAGGAGGAAATGGTTATGAGTAATTCGAAGACTGTGACGTGCTCGTTTACAATGGATCGGGATATTTACAATGCGTATAAAAGTATTGTTGCGGGTAATGGCGAGAACGTGAAGGGGAATCTTGTGAGGTATATGATGAATGTGATCCGCTATGGCACGCCCAATGCGGATACGATTGAGGCGATTGAGGAAGTACAGAACTTGAAAAAGGATCCTCACAAAAAGACTTACGGTTCGTTTGCTGAGCTGTTAGAGGATTTGGATAATGAGTAAATATCGGATTGTTCAGACCGGAAGGTTTAAGAGAGATTTAAAGACGGCGATCAGGAGAGGATATAATATCAGCCTGATGGAGATTGTTGTGGATACCCTGGCAGCAGGAAAGAAGCTGGCGGCAAAGTACCAAGATCATGAGTTGGTTGGCAATTATAAAGGGTGCCGGGAGTGTCATATCACCCCGGACTGGCTGCTGATTTACGAGTTGTCCGACAGTGAGCTGATTTTGTATTTGACTAGAACAGGCACACATAGCGATTTGTTTTAGAATATAGGATATCGGATCAAAAAAGAAAATGTAGAGAAAAAACCGGAACCAGTTCCGGTTTTTTCTTTTGCCTAAAAAAGTCCAATGGTATTAAGTCAAGAGGGTGATACAAGAAAATTTTAAGTAGA
>CAUWLU010000047.1:0-16780 GCA_963559705.1 uncultured Acutalibacter sp. | reverse complement strand
ACCCCATCTGTTAGATAGTATATCATACTGTCTAACAAATGGGGTGCTGTTCATAGGGCTTCCGGGTGGCTTTTCAATTATAAATGACACCATATCCAGTTTCTTGAAGGTCATAACATAAGGTAAGGAGAGAGCGCTGGTTGTATGGCGAACCATATCGCCAACCCTCAATGGGGCAAATCTAGGTCAGTCAGTGAAAGAGGGGAGAAAAGGGAACAGGCAGGGCATCGAGCCACGTCTGTTTCTGATTGCGGTGTGGCGCGGGCGTTTACGATGAAACCGCCGGAGAGTGCCCTGGCGGACAACTCACACTTATGGAACCTGCGTTCTCGCCTGCCGGCTCGGTCGGCTCGTAGCTTGCGTGCCACTGGCACACACTCGCCCTTCGGGTTATGAGCTGCGGTCTCATAAGTGGAAAGGCCTTAGAGCCAAGTCTTGCCTCGAAACAAGAAGAAACTCAGACATTCCACAAGGGAATCTCTGAGTTTCTTTGGTTGCGGGGGCAGGATTTGAACCTACGACCTTCGGGTTATGAGCCCGACGAGCTACCGAACTGCTCCACCCCGCGATATTTGATTTGGCTGATCTCTCGTGTCAGCTTTTATATTATAGTACGTCTGTGAGGAAAATGCAAGAGGAAATTTTAAAAAACAGAAAATTTTTTTGAGAGGGGGGCAGAGAAAGCAGCTCTTTATTTTTTGGAGGGAATCGTGTATAATAAGTTTGGTTATATGCCCGGCTGCGGGCTAAGAAAGAGAGGACTTCGTGTTATGATGGAAGAATATACCCTCCCCCTTGCGAGAATTATCAAAGAATTGCGTCTTGAGGAAGTTCATCTGCCGAAAAGTGCTGAGGAAATCCTCATCCGTTCTCGGGATGTGATTCGTCCCGGTTTGGAGCTTTATGGCTTCTGCGATTACTTCGATCCCCAGCGCATCACGATCCTCGGGCGTTCGGAGATGGCGATGCTGGACAGCCTGGGCGAGCAGAAAAAGGCCAGGGCGATCGACCACTTTTTTGCGCTGTGTCCCGCCACAGTGATCGTTGCCCGGGGGATCTGTCCCTGCGAACTGATGAAGTCTGCGGCGGAAAAGTACGGAACGCCCCTGCTCTCTTCCAAGGACTCCACTTCCAATGTGGTGGCCGACTTGGTGGCCCTGCTCAATGTGGAACTGGCCCCCAGGATCACCCGGCACGGCGTGCTGATCGAGGTCTATGGCGAAGGCGTCCTATTGGTGGGCGACAGCGGCGTTGGCAAAAGCGAGACTGCTATCGAGCTGATTAAGCGCGGCCACCGGCTGATTGCCGATGATGCCGTTGAAATCCGCCGGGTGTCCAGCAAATCTTTGGTGGGACAGGCGCCGGCCAACATACGCCATTTCATCGAGCTGAGAGGAATCGGCATCATCAACGCCCGCCGGATCTTCGGTATGGGTTCTGTTAAATTGTCCGAGAAGATCGATATGTGCATCAATTTGGAGATCTGGGATGCCACCAAGGTCTATGACCGCATGGGCATTGATAATGAATTTACCGAGATTTTGGGTATCCAGGTGCCGGTGCTTACCATCCCTGTGAAGCCCGGCCGAAATTTGGCCGTGATCATCGAGGTGGCTGCCATGAACAACCGCCAGAAAAAGATGGGCTACAACGCCGCCCAAGAGCTGCTCTCTTCTCTGGGAGTGGATATGTCCGAGCTTCAGGGCGAGACCATTAAAAAGGACTTGGATATCTGATGAGCCAATATACTATTATAGCAGATCTGCACACCCACACCCTGGCCTCCACCCACGCTTACAGCTCCCTGACGGAAATGGTCCGGGCTGCCCAAGAGAGGGGACTGTATGCCCTGGCTGTCACCGACCACGGCCCGAATATGCCCGGCGCTCCCAGGGACTGGTATTTTGTCAATTTGCGGGAGGTGCCCCTCTATTACAGGGGAGTGCTGACCCTGGCCGGCATCGAGGCCAATGTGGTGGACTTTGACGGCACCCTGGACATCCCGCCCGGGGACGAGGAAAAGCTGGATTGGGTGGTGGCTTCCATCCATCATCTGCCCTTGGAGGGACTGCAGGAGCCGGATGTGGAGAAGTGTACCCGCCTGTGGACCGGCGTTGCACGGAATCCCCGGGTCAATGTCATCGGCCACAGCGGCGACCCGGTGTTTGCCTATGACTACGAGAAGGTGATCCCTCTGTTTGGAGAGCATCATAAACTGGTGGAGATCAACAACCACAGCTTTCAGGTGCGCCCCCAAAACGTGGAGAACTGCCGGAGGATCGCCCTGTGCTGCAAAAAGTACGGCGTGCCCATTGTGGTGAATTCGGATGCTCACTTTGAGAGCGAAGTGGGCGATGTGGGCCAGGCCCTGGCCATGCTGGAGGAGATCGGCTTTCCCGAAGAGCTGATCGTCAACGGCTCTCGGGCCAGGCTCAACGACTATCTGGCCCGCTATACCACCACCTTTCAGGCGCGCCAGTGAGAGGAGAGTTCCATGGAATTTTGTTACACCCCCTTGGATGAGGCCGCTCAGAGCCTCGGCTGTTCCATCCTCAGCGGGGAGCCGATGAGCCGGCACACCACATTTCAAATTGGCGGTCCGGCGGACCGTTTTGTCACGGTGGAGAGCCGGAGTCAGCTAAAGGGGCTTCTGCAAGTCCTTTATCGAGAGGGCTTGCCTTATATGATTTTGGGGAAGGGTTCCAATCTGCTGGTGTCGGATCAGGGAATCCGTGGGGCGGTGCTGCTGCTCTCCGGAGAGTTCCGGCGGGTGGAGCTGCTGCCTGGCGGCCGCATCCGAGCCGGTTCGGGAGCTTCCTTGGCGGCAGCGTGCGCCTTTGCCCGGGAGCAGGGGCTTACTGGGCTGGAATTTGCCTGGGGGATTCCAGGCTCCGTGGGCGGCGCCGCCTATATGGACGCCGGAGCCTATGGCGGCGAGATGCGGGATGTGGTGGAGCGCGCCCTGCACGTGACGCCGGAGGGGGAGGACGGCTCTGCCTGCGGGGAGGAGCTGGAGTTTGCCTACCGGCACAGCCGCTACACAGGGACCCGTGATGTGATCGCCGGGGTGGAGTTTCGGCTGACGCCCGGGGACCCGGCGCAGATCGCCGCCAGGATGGAGGAGCTGATGAACCGCCGCAAAGAGAAGCAGCCCTATGATATGCCCAGCGCGGGCAGTGTGTTCAAACGCCCCCAGGGGGCCTTTGCCGCGGCGCTGATTGAGGAGTGCGGCCTCAAGGGCCGGTCTGTTGGCGGCGCCCAGGTGAGTCCCAAGCACGCGGGGTTCATTGTCAACACCGGCGGGGCCACCTGCCAGGATGTGCTGGATCTGGTGGGGCAGGTCCAAGAGGAAGTGTTTGAGAAAAGGGGCATCCGGCTGGAGATGGAAGTCCGGGTGACCGGGGAAGCGTAAAAGGGGGATTCGGGATGGAATTTGTGATCTTGACGGGGCTTTCCGGGGCGGGAAAGACCCGGGCCATGCACGCCATGGAGGACATTGGCTTTTTCTGCGTGGACAATTTGCCGCCCGCGCTGATTCCGGTGTTTTACGACCTGTGTTTAAAGACCGACAGCAGCCACAACCGGGTGGCCGTGGTGACGGATACCCGGGGCGGGGAGCTGTTCAAATCCTTTTTTACCGCCCTGGAATCGCTGAAGCGGGACAAAAAGCTCTATAAGATCCTGTTCCTAGATTCTGCCGACGGCGTGCTGGTGAACCGCTATCAAGAGACCCGACGCAAGCATCCCCTGGCCGACGAGATGGGCGGCGCTTTGGAGCAGGCGGTGAAGCTGGAGCGGGAGATGCTCAAGCCGGTGAAGGAATGTTCGGACTATGTCATCGACACCTCGGGGGTGTCCCCCTCGCAGTTAAAGACCAGGATCTCCGAGCTGTTCCTCACCAGCGCCCAGGATTCCCTCTCGGTACACTGCGTCAGCTTTGGCTTTAAGTTCGGCATCCCCATGGAGGCCGATCTGGTCTTTGACGTGCGCTGCCTGCCCAATCCCTTTTATGACGAGGAGCTGCGGCCCCTCACCGGCCTGGACGAGCCTGTGCGGGATTACGTCATGGAGAAGGAGGAGACCCGAGGGTTTGTCACTCGCTTCACCGATATGATCGACTATCTGCTGCCCCTCTACTCCAAGGAGGGCAAGAGCCAGCTGGTCATTGCCGTGGGCTGCACAGGGGGCCATCACCGTTCGGTGGCTTTGGCCCAGTATATGTGCGATCACCTCGCCGCCCAGGGGGTCAAGGCCAGCGCCACCCACCGGGATATTCAGAAGTTTTAAGGAGGCCTCCCGCCCCTTGACGGGGCGGGAGGCTTTCCCGGTTTTTATGGAAAGGAAGAATCCGTAATGTATTGCATCTTAGTGGCGGGAGTGCCGGCAACGGGAAAGGGCTATCTGGCCCAAAGACTGTCCCAGGGTCTGAAAATCCCATGGCTTTCCAAGGACTCCACCAAGGAGCGTCTGTATGATGCAGTGGGGTTTGGTTCCCGGGCAGAGAAGGTGGCCCTGGGTGAGGGCGCCATGGAGATCCTGTACTATACAGCCGGACAGCTGCTGACGGCGGGAGTCCCCTGTATTCTGGAGAACAATTTTGAGGAAAGCTCCAAGCCCGGATTGCTGGCTATGCTGGAGCGCTGCCACAGTCAGGCGGTGACAGTGTTCCTCACCGGAGCTCCCCAGGTGCTCTATCAGCGCTTTTTGGAGAGGGATCGCTGCCCAGAGCGTCACCGGGACCATGTGGTGAACACCCAGTACCCGGAGCGTCCCGGCGGGGAGCCAGTGCCACCCCCGCCCACATTGGAGGCCTTTAGCCAGGGATGGAAAGCCCGGGGAATGGCGGATTTTGCCATCTCCGGTCCTCGAATCCTGGTGGATACCACGGATTTTGCCAAGGTGGATTATCCGGCCGTTGGGGAACAGGTGCGCCAGGCGCTGAGGGAGTTGGGCGAGCGGCCGTGACAGGGAAACGGGGATTCCTCTTGGCGAGGGGAAAAGCGCGTCTGCGGGATTGGGCGGCAGGCTTCCCGGCGTCAAAATCGAGAATCCGGAAGATAGGCTGGAAGGTCAATAGCAACTGCGAAAGCGATGGGAGAACCGGGGCAGCGCCTGGTTTTCCCCAGTTTTTTGCTTCATTGTGGAAAGTGAGGGGCCGTTATGTCCTTTTCATCGGGCATCAAAAGTGAATTCTGTAAGGTGGAGTTCAAACGGGAGTGCTGCCTGCGGGCAGAGTGCTATGGCGCGTGGCTGTTCTCCCGGTGCTTTACCCTGCGGGAAACTGCCTTTGTCACGGAGAGCGGCCCGGTGGCCCGGCGGCTTTTGGAGCTGGCCGCAGCAGGGGCCGGTGTGTCCGGGGAGCTGACCTTCGGCGTCAGCCGCCGGAGGAAGCCCGCCTATCGGGTGAGCCTGCCCGATGCCGGGGCAAGGGACGCCATGCTCCAGGAGTTTGGCCACACCGGGAGGGAAACCACCCTGCGTTTGAACCGGGCCAATCTGGAAAACGACTGCTGTACTGCGGCCTTTCTGCGGGGAGCCTTCCTCACCTGCGGCACGGCCACGGACCCCAGCAAGGAGTACCACCTGGAGTTCGCGGTGGCCCATCAGAATCTGGCCAACGATCTGTATACCCTGCTCTGCGAGGTGGATGCCTTTCCGCTGTCTCCGGCAGTGGCTGCCAGAAAAAACGGCTATGTGGTCTATTTGAAGGAGAGCGGCCCCATCGAGGACCTGCTCACCTATTTGGGTGCGCCGGGCGCTGCCATGGAGCTGATGCAGGTGAAGATGTACAAAGAGGTCAAGAACAACATCAACCGCAAGACCAATTTCGAAACCGCCAACATGGATAAGACCTTTTCTGCCTCTGCCCGGCAGGTGGCGGCCATTGCAGCCATTAGCGATACGGTGGGGCTGCCCTCCCTGCCGGAGGAGCTGCAGGAGCTGGCCAGGCTGCGGCTGGATAATCCTGATATGACATTGCGGGAGCTCAGCGCCCAGCTTGGGATCACCCGCAGCGGGGTGAACCACCGGCTGCAGCGGCTTTTGCGGCAAGGGGAGAAGATCCTGGAGGAGCGCGGGGTTTCCAATCTGCTGTGAGGATGAGCGCGAGGAAAAGGGGGATTCGGATGGCGCCAAAGGGTACGGTAAAAAAACGGGTGGACGGCATGAAGGTGGAGGGCGGCTGGCGCATGAAGCTGGCTGCCTACGGCGGAGCGGTGCTGCTGGTGAGCGGCATCCTGCTGACGATGTACCTGCTGGTGGGACGCCTTGGCAGCGGCCCGCCGGAGGTGGGCACCGTCACGCTGCGCAGCGGCGGGGTGGAGGTCGCGCCCCTGCAGAATCAGATCTATCTCACCGAGGACGGCAAGCGCCAGGAGGGCCGCAGGCTGGTCCCCGGGGAGGTGGGGGACGACGCGCCCACAGTGGAGTTCGATCACTCCACCACCATCCTGTTTGAGGGCAGCTCGGACAACGGGGCCTTCGCCTTCACCATCTACGATGAGCAGGGCCTTGTCCACACCGAGACTGCGGACTCTTTTCAGTGCCCGCAGGAGCCGGGGACCTACCTTGTCTGCGAGGAGTGCTATTGGGGCACGGGCCGGCAGAACATCGGCATGGAATACTATTTTTGGATTGAAGTGACACAGGAATACCTGGACTCTCACCAGTCCGGTGAGTGACCGGAAAAGGAGCGGGAATATGGCCTTTGCCCATCTTCATGTACACACGGAATACAGCCTTTTGGACGGCGCTTGCCGGATCGACAGGCTTTTGGACGCCGCCAAAGCCATGGGGCAGACTGCGGTGGCCATCACCGACCACGGCTGTATGTACGGCGTGGTCGATTTTTATAAGGCCGCCATGCAGCGGGGGATTCAGCCCATTTTGGGCTGCGAGGTGTATGTGGCCCGCCGCACCCGGTTTGACAGAATCCATGAGCTGGACGCGGAAAGCCGCCACCTGGTGCTGCTCTGCGAAAATGAAACCGGCTATCGGAACTTGATCACTCTGGTGTCCAAGGCCTGGGTGGAGGGCTTTTACAACAAGCCCCGTGTGGACCTGGACCTGCTGCGGGAGCATCACCAAGGGCTGATCGCCCTGTCGGCCTGCCTGGCGGGGGAGATCCCGCGGGCGCTGGTTCGCGGGGACTATGAGGGCGCCAAAAATGCCGCGCTGGAGTACGAGGGGATCTTTGGCCATGGCAGCTTTTTCTTGGAATTGCAGGACCACGGTTTGCCGGATCAAAAGCGGATCAATCCCCAGCTGATCCGCCTGTCCCGAGAGACGGGGATTCCCCTGGTTTGCACCAACGACTGTCACTACATCGCTGCGGAGGACAGCAGGATGCATCGGGTGCTGCTGTGCATCCAGACCGGCAGCAATGTGGAGGAGCCCGGAGGCTTGGAGTTTGGCTCTGAGGAATTCTACTTCAAGAGCGAAGAGGAGATGCGGGCGCTGTTTGCCGATGTGCCGGAGGCCGTGGACAACACTGCGGAGATCGCCCGGCGCTGCCATGTGGAGCTGGAGTTTGGCAAGACCAAGCTCCCGGCCTTCACCACGCCGGACGGCAGCGAGAACCAGGACTTTTTCCGCCGCCTTTGCAGGGAAGGGTTGCTGCACCGCTGTGGGGGGCAGCCTCCGCAGGAGTATTGGGACAGGCTGGACTATGAAACCAGCGTCATCGCCCAGATGGGCTATGTGAATTACTACCTGATTGTGTGGGATTTCATCCGCTATGCCAAAAGCGTGGGAATCCCTGTGGGGCCTGGCCGCGGGTCCGGCGTGGGGAGCTTGGCTGCCTATTGCATGGGCATCACCAACGTGGACCCGGTTGCCCATGGCCTCCTGTTTGAGCGCTTCCTGAACCCGGAGCGGGTGAGTATGCCGGACTTTGACATTGACTTCAGCGACGAGCGCCGGGATGAGATGATCGACTATGTGGTGGACAAGTACGGGGCCGATCATGTGGCTCAGATCGTCACCTTTGGCACCATGGCGGCCAGGGGAGCTTTGCGGGATGTGGGACGGGCTTTGAACATCCCCTACAGCAAGGTGGATCTGGCGGCGAAGCAGGTGCCCATGTCCCAGAAGATGACCCTGGACAGCGCCCTAAAGCAATCCAAGGAGCTGCGGGAGAAAGTGGCGGCAGATCCGCAGCTTCAGGAGCTGTTCGACATGGCCCGCAAGGTGGAGGGGATGCCCCGCCATGCCTCCACCCATGCGGCGGGCGTGGTCATCACGGACAAGCCGGTGATGGATTATGTGCCCCTGTCCAAAAATGACGAAGCCATTGTCACCCAGTACACCTGGACGTCCATTGAGCAGCTTGGCCTATTGAAGATGGATTTCCTGGGCCTGCGCAATCTGTCTGTAATCGCCCACGCTGAGGAGATGGTGCGGCAGTCCCGGCCGGATTTCTCCATGGAGACGATCCCCCAGGACGATCCCCAGGTGTTCGAGATGCTGGGGGAGGGGAATTCCGAAGGGGTGTTTCAGCTGGAATCCGGGGGGATGAAGCGGCTGCTGATTCAATCCCAGCCGGCGTGCTTTGAGGACCTGATGACGGTGATCTCCCTGTACCGCCCGGGGCCGATGCAGTTCATCGCCCAGTATGTGGAAGGCCGTCGGGACCCCAAGTCAGTGCGGTACCGTCACCCGCTGCTCAGGCCCATTTTAGAGTCCACGGGAGGCTGTATCATCTATCAGGAGCAGGTGATGCAGATTTTCCGGGACCTGGCAGGCTACTCCCTGGGCCGCGCCGACATCGTGCGCCGGGCCATGGCCAAAAAGAAGCAGGATGTGTTGGAGCAGGAGCGGGAGGTGTTCCTCCACGGGGAGACTGCTGCGGATGGCACGGTGCTGGTGGAGGGCTGTCAGCGCCGGGGCGTGGATTTGGGAATCGCCCGGGAGCTGTTCGCGGAAATCGAGAAATTCGCTGAATACGCTTTCAACAAATCCCATGCGGCAGGTTATGCGGTGCTGGCCTACGAGACCGCCTATCTGAAGTGCCATTATCCCCGGGAATATCTGGCCGCGCTGCTTTCCAGCGTGCTGGGCCAGGCCGCAAAGGTGGCGGAGTACTCTGAGGAATGTTCCCGGATGGAGATCCAGGTTCTGCCGCCCCATGTCAATTCCAGCGGAGCGGGGTTTACCGTGGCGGGCAAGGATATCCGCTTTGGGCTGCTGGCGGTGAAGAACCTGGGCCGCGGCGTCATCGCCCGGTTGGTGGAGGAGCGCCGGATGCAGGGAGAATTCACCTCCTTTTACAATTTCTGCAAGCGTATGGCCAGCAGGGAGCTGAATCGCCGGGCTGTGGAAAGCCTGGTGAAATGCGGTGCGTTGGACGGCCTGGGGAACAATCGCCGGGAGATGCTGTTGAATCTGGACATGGTGATGGATTCCCTGGAGGCGGACAAGCGCAGGAATATAGAGGGACAGCTGGGGTTCTTTGACGCCCTGGGCGCTGCTCAGAGCGGGGAGCCTGTGCTGGAGCGGACGGAGGATTTCTCCCAGGCAGACAAGCTGGCCATGGAGAGGGAGGTCACGGGGATGTATCTGTCCGGGCATCCCATGTCCGCCTATGCCGGACTGTATCAGGAGGGCCAGTATGCCCGTATGGACCAGATCCTCCAAAGCGGGGAGGAGGACGGCGGCTATCAGGATGGGCAATGGGTGCGGGTGCTGGGCATGGTGACCAGCGTCCGGAGGAGGACCACCCGGCAGAACGCTCCCATGGCAGTGGTGGTGCTGGAGGATATGTACGCCTCGCTGAATGTGGTCGTTTTCTTCAAAGCTTTGGAGCAGTACGGAAATCTGTTGGCCGGCGGCACGGTCATTGAAGTCACCGGAAAGCTGAATTACGTGGAGAACAAGGAGCCGGAGCTGATCTGCAGTGAGGTGTCCCGTCCGCAGGAGACGCATCAAGGCGGGGAAGGGCACCAAAAGCACGTGCGCCCGGGGCTGTATCTGCGGTTTCTCTCCCAGGAGGACCCCCGTTATGAGAAGGCCATGAAGTATGCCGCGGTGTTTGAGGGCGGCGTTACGGACCTGTATCTGAAATTCGCCGACACGGGGAAGGTCTTGCGGACGGCGCCGAAAAATCGGGTGGAGATCAACCGCCCGCTGATCCGGGCTTTGGAAAAATTGTTGGGCGAGGGGAATGTGGTCTATTACGGTCCCAAGGGCTGAAAACCTGGGCGGATGGTGTAAAAACTTGCCATAGCCCCTTGATAATTCCCCGTCCTTTGGTATAATAAGGGGTAGACAGCTATCGAAGGGATAGATATGTCCCATTTTAATATGTTATATGTTGGAGGAATTAGCAATGAGTGCGAAGAATATTGCAGTATTGACCAGCGGCGGTGATGCTCCGGGCATGAACGCGGCTGTGCGCGCGGTTGTCCGCACGGGCATCAATTTCGGTATGAAGGTCTATGGCGTGATGCGCGGTTACAACGGCTTGCTGGGCGGCGATCTGAAGGAGATGAATATGCGCAGCGTGTCCGATATCATGCAGCACGGCGGCACGGCGCTGTTTACTGCCCGCAGCCCTGAGTTCAGTACTCCCGAGGGTGTGAAGAAGGCTGCTGATACCTGCCGTCAGATGGGGATCGAGGGCTTGGTTGTCATCGGCGGGGACGGCTCCTTCCGGGGCGCGCGGGACTTGACCGGCGAGGGAATCCTGACCATCGGCGTGCCCGGCACCATTGACAATGATATTGCTTGCACGGATTACACAATCGGCTATGACACGGCGCTGAACACCGCCATGGAGATGATCGACCGCATTCGCGACACCACGGAGTCCCACGACCGGTGCAGCGTGGTGGAGGTCATGGGCCGCCGCTGCGGTGACATCGCCCTGAACGTGGGTGTGGCAGCCGGCGCCATCGCCACTTTGGTCCCGGAGGTCCCCTTCGATTTTGAAAAGGACATCCTCGGCCGCATCCGCATGGCCCAAAAGACCGGCAAGCGCCATTACATCATCGTGGTGGCAGAGGGCGTGGGCCACACCGAGGAGATTGCTGCCCGCATCCAGAAGGAGACCGGCATTGAGAGCCGCGCTACGATTCTGGGCCATGTGCAGCGCGGCGGCTCCCCCACCCTGCGGGACCGCGTGGTGGCCAGCCGTCTGGGATACCATGCTGTGGACCTGCTGAATCAGGGAATCGGCAATCGCGTAGTGGCCTTGAAGGGCGAATCCATCGTGGATTATGATATCACGGAAGCTTTGAAAATGCCCCGTACCTTTGATGAGAGACTTTACCGTGTGTCCGCGGTGCTGTCCATCTAAAGCTGTGGGAAAAATCGCATTTTGATCGGAGAGGCACAGCATCAGTGTGCCTCTCTTTTTTTGTCGGGTGCCCTGTGGTGAGAAATGCGGGGGAGGGGCTGCTTCCCCGCAGCTTCTCATAGCAATACCCCCTGATGCAGTCGTAAGCTTCTGCATCAGGGGGGATGTTGCTGCTGTCCGCTTTTGGGTGGTCCACATCTTTGTGAGGGAATGCATTTGGGAGAGACGTCAGCCCAACTGCAGCTTCCGCTTTTCCAAGATTTGAACCAGTTGGTCCAAGGTGCCCTGGTCCTGGATGTCCTCCGCCAGCGCGGAGACAAGGTGGATAACAGACTGTTCGTTGAACGCGCAGCTGTGCTTGAACTGCAGTAGGACGTATTCATCGGCAGTCAGAGTTGGGGTAAAGGTACGTGCGTAGTTCTTGGTGCTTTGGACGAATCCGGCAACGCAGATGGCTCCCTTATCCAGCATGGAGTTGAGCAGGATATGAATGGAAGTCGGTTTCCAAGAGCGTTCCGGGGTGAGTTCGATGATCTCCGAGCGGGAGAGGGGACGGCCTTCTCTCCACAGGAGGTCCATGATCTCGTTCTCACTCTTGGTGAGTCTGAAATAGGGGTTATTCATGTTGCGCCTCCCATGCGCCAAAATTTCCTCAATCGCGTACCCGTCTCTAATTCTAATCATAGGTAAAAAAATAAAAAAGTCAATAAAAACTCTCCGTATTTTCAAGAAAAAATGAGGAATGCATGAGGGTTGCCCGTCTTTTACGGGGAAAGCCTGCTTAAGAAAGCTGTAAGGAAAACCCCGGTAAAACTGTCATAAGCCCTGTGGTATGCTATGGCCAACAGAGAAAGGGAGTGCTTTGATGGAAGGTAGACAATATCTATGCCCAAAATGCGGCTGTATGCAGTATGAGAGCGACCAGATCCAAGTGACGGGCGGGCATTTCGCCAAGCTGTTTGACGTGCAGAATAAGCGATTCATCGCCATCAGCTGCACCCAGTGCGGATATACGGAGCTGTATAAAGCAGAGTCCTCCACTGGGATGAACGTGCTGGATTTCCTCATAGGGGGCTGAATATATGGGTCGGCATGCTTCTCAAAGCCGGGGACGGGAGCAGGAACTTTGGAGCTCCTCTCGAAGGCGCAGGCGGGCCAAGTCCGGCAGGTCCCGCGGTAAAAAAATTGCAGTTGTGCTGCTGGTGGCGGCAGTTTGCCTGGCGGCAGCGGCGCCCTGGGCAATGCAGCCGGATAACCTTCGGCCACAGAAAAACTGGCTGCAGTCCACCCTTTACGGCATTCTTCAGGAGGACGCTTTTCAGGGGGAGGCCATGCTGCTGGCAGATCTCTCCAGCGGCAGCGTGGTTGCCTCAAGGGGAGAAACGGAACCCGTGCTTCCTGCCAGCCTGGCAAAGCTTTTTGTAGTGGAGTATGCCGTTACATTGGCAGATCCGTCCACCGTGGTCCCTGTTTCAGCGGAGTCCCTGTCTTTGGTGAAGGAGGGCTCCTCCATGGCGTGGATCCAAGGGGCGGACTACTGCTTAAAGGATCTGTTTGCCGCGATGCTGGTGCCCTCCGGCAACGATGCCTCCTATGCGGTGGCCGACTACTGCGGAGGGCTGATCTCCCCCCAGAGCGCCCCGGGCCAGGAGCGGGTGGATGCGTTCATGTCCGCTTTGGCGGTGCATTTGGAGAAGCGGGGGTACACCGGCACCGCACTCTATGACCCCAGCGGCTTTGACCTGCAAGCGCGGACAACGGCGAAAGACCTCTATCAGGTAACGGCCGCGCTGCTGGCGTACCCCTGGTTCCGAGAGATCGTCTCGCAGAGCGCCTATACGGCAGCCCTGCCCGATGGCACGTCCCAAACCTGGGAGAACACCAATGAGTTTTTAAGCACAGCTTCTCCCAGCTATGATGCCAGGGTAAAGGGCGTAAAGACGGGTTCACTGGAGGAGAGCTACAACCTGGTGACTCTTTACGAGCAGCACGGCAAGGCGTTCTTGGTGTGCGTTTTGGGGTGTTCCTCGGATGCCGCCCGCTATGAGGAAGCGGCAGAGGTCTTTCGCACCATTGACGAGTCCGGCTACCTGGCGTGGTAAACGGCGGGAGCGGGAATGCCGGATTTCTATTAGAATAAGGGCCGCTGGGAAGCTCCCGGCGGCCCTTGCCTGCTATTCGTGGAGGCGGACCTCCAGGGGTGCGTCGGCTTCCAGTGTGGAGGGAGTGACCCGACAACTCACCGCCTCCACCCGAACGCCTTGCGCGGCGGCAGCTTCCAGGGCCTGGGCGAATTCCGGGTGAGTCGCCCGGTTGGGAGCAATATACCGCATCCCCGCCATCTGCACCACAAAGAGGATGCAGGCGCGATAGCCCTCTGTCTGACAGCGTGCCAGCTCTTGCAGGTGCTTGACCCCCCGTTGGGTGGGCGCGTCCGGGAAAAGAGCTCTGCCGTCCACCTCCAGCGTGACGCCCTTGACCTCGATGAACCAGCGTTCCCCGACGGCTTCGGCGTAAAAGTCAAAGCGGGAGTTCCCCCAAGTCCGCTCCCGGCGAAAGGCAGTCAGGCCGGGCAGCAGGCGGGGGAGGTATTCCTCTGCCACCCGGTTGGGCGCCTGGCTGTCCATATTGATGAGCAGACCGCCCTTTTCCACTGCGATCAAATCATACTGGGTTTTGCGGTTGGGGTTGGGGGACTTCTCCAAGTAGACGGCAGCCCCGGGGACCAGCAGCTCCTTGCAGCGGCCGGTGTTTTTTACATGGCAGATCTGCTCCCCCTGGGCCGTTTCTACATGGGCGATAAACCGGTTGGGGCGCTTGAGAAAGATTCCTTTTTCCACGATGCCGTATTCCATGCGCTGGCTGCCTCCCCCACAGAAATGATTGTATTATACCAGCTCCTCAGCGGATCTGCAAGGACCGTGCTTGACCAGGAGGGGCAATTTGGCTATAATGAAAAAGAGTGAAACGGCTTGTTTATGGGGAGGAAGGCCCGTGTTGAAGGAAGAAATTTTAAAGCGGCTGCATCGCAAATTGATCGTTTCCTGTCAGGCTCTGCCCGGGGAGCCCCTCTTCGGCGCCCAGAATATGGCGGTTATGGCCAGGGCCGCAAAAGAGGGCGGCGCTGGAGGGATCCGTGCCAACGGGGTTTCGGATATCCGCGCCATCCGGAAAGAGGTGGACCTGCCGGTGATCGGCATTATCAAAGCGGAGTATCCCGGCAGCCCGGTTTATATCACCCCCACTTGGAAAGAGGTGGAGGCTTTGATCCAAGAAGGGGTGGAGGTGATCGCTATGGACGCCACGCTGCGGACCAGGCCGGGGGACATGGATCTGGAATCCTTTTTCCTGCCCCTGCGGGAGAAGTATCCGGACCAGCTGTTCATGGCGGACTGCGCTGCCTTTGAGGAGTGCGAGAACGCCCAGCGCCTGGGCTTTGATTTGGCCGCCACCACCCTGCGGGGCTACACGGAGGACACCAAGGGTGTGCAGCTTCCTGATATCGCCTTGCTTGAGCGCTTGACGCAGGAGCTTGCTCTGCCCATCATCGCCGAGGGAGGAATTTGGGAGCGGGACCAATTGCAGCAGGTATTTTGCACGCCTGTGCATGCGGCGGTGATCGGCACTGCCATCACGCGCCCCAGGGACATCACCCGGCGGTTTGTGGACGCTATCAGCGGACAGGAGTGAGGATATGGAACAGAGCAAAGTCTTTTCGGCGATCCGCAGCGCTTATCCCAAGCTGACTGCCGCGGAGCAGACCGCGGCCGATTTTTTTCTGCACAATCGGGAAAAAGGGGATCTTTCCTCAAAGGCAGTGGCGGCGCGGCTTTATATCTCAGAGGCTTCCCTCTCCCGCTTTGCCCAAAAGTGCGGATACAAGGGCTATCGGGAATTTATCTATGAATACCGGCGGATGTTCCAGCAGGGGAACCGCTTTTTAAGCTTCAGCCAGGTGACGCAGGAGGTCCTGGCCCACTATCAGGATATGCTGGACGCCAGCTCCACACTGGTGGATGAGGGGCAGATGCGCCGGGTCTCTCAGCTGCTGGCCAACAGCAGCCGAGTGTATGTTTATGGCATGGGCAGCTCGGGCTTTGCAGCCAGAGAGCTGGCTCTGCGGCTGATGCGGACCGGTATGCTGGCAGAGGCCATCACGGACAGCCACATGATCCGCATGAATGCGGTGCTGGCCGATGAAACCGCCACCATGGTGGCCATCACCCTGTCGGGTACCACCCAGGAGGTGCTTTGGGGAGCGAAGGAGGCTCGCCGGCGGGGGGCCAAGGTGGTGCTGATGACTTCCAGCCAGGACCCGGAGGTGCTGGGCTTAGGGGATGAGACCCTGCGGGTGGCCAGCGGCGAGATGCTCTCTGCCGGCTTTCGGATTTCTCCCCAGTTCCCAGTGCTGGTGATGGCGGATCTGTTTTTTGCCTATTTGATGGGCAGCGATGAGTTTGTCAATCGAGAGCGCTACTGGCGCACCATGGAAGTGGTGATGGGAGAAGGGTATCAAAGGACCGCTCCCTTTTCCTGGAACGGGAGGAAGCGGCTCGATGAGAAAGGGGAGAGCGAGGATGACGGTTAAGCTTTTCAGCAGAAGCGCCGAGTTCCAGAAATTTCAGGTGCTGAAAACCAATCGGAACAAACGCCACAAGTACGGGGAGTTCTTTGTGGAAGGCGTGCGCAACATTAACGGGGCTGTGGAGGGCGGCTGGGAGATCTCCTACTTCCTCTACGCCGGAGGGAAACCCCTGTCCCGTTGGGCAGAGGAGCTTTTGGCCACCGTGCCCACGGAGAAGAACTGCCAGCTCACACCGGAGCTGATGGGGGAGCTCAGCGGGAAGGTGGATACCTCTGAGCTGATGGCGGTAGTGCGTATGCGCCCGGACGAGCTGTCGCTGCTGCCCCTGTCGGAAAACCCCTGCCTGGTGCTGTTTGACCGGGCCTCCAATCGTGGGAACCTGGGGACGATTCTGCGCTCCTGCGACGCCCTGGGGGCCGATGGGCTGATCCTCACGGGGCACGCCGTGGATTTGTACGACCCCGAGGTGATTGTCTCCTCCATGGGCTCCTTTTTCCGGGTGCCCGCCGTTCGTGCGGAGGACAACGATACGGTGTTCCGCTATCTTGAGGGCCTGCGGGAGCGGTATCCCGGTTTTCAGGTGCTGGGCACCACCGCACACAAGGAGTATCCCATCTACCGCCAGGATCTCACAGGCCCCCTGCTGCTGATGGTGGGCAATGAGACGCAGGGTCTGTGCCATGCGTTCAAGGAGTACTGCGATAAGCTGGTCACCATCCCCATGGCCGAGACCTCCTATGCGTCCTCCTTCAATGTGGCCTGTGCCGCCACGGTGATGCTCTATGAAGCGTCCCGCCAGCGGGCAGTGCAGGAGCTGTAAAGAATAGAAAGGGCCGCTGCATCTTACTGCTGAAGTGATAAAATAATGGTAGACACGAAAGTGCCTACCATTATTTTTATGC